>JAVBNQ010000008.1:0-57876 GCA_031551405.1 bacterium
TCTTTTTATGAGTTTTTCTTTTTTCTTCTATTTTTTGTCTTTTTTTAAATGTCTGCATAGCAAAGAGAAGATGGAAAAAATTAAAAAAATCGTTTGAAATTTCTAACTGTTTGAGCCCTCACTTGTGAGTGGCGAGTTTTAAATTTTTTCCCTATCTCTGAGGTACAGCAGACTAGCCTTTTTTGTTTCTTTTTTGGGCAATGTCAAAAAAGAAAATAAAGATTTGACCAAACTTTTGTTTTTTGAAATCCACAGGCTTTGCCAAAAATGAAAATTTTTAGCTTTATTTTTCTAAAATTTTTTAGTTTTCTAGTTTTTTAGTCTTAAAAATAATCTAAAAAAATTTTTCTAACTCGAGTTTTCCATCATCGATTAATTTAGTGACGTAATCTACAATTTTTTGCTGCATCAAAATTTGGGTTTCAGGATTCAAAATCTGCATTTTATCAAATTTCTCGAGTTCAAATTTCAACGCATTTTGTTGATTAAAAGTCAAAATTTTGAAAATTTTTGTAACAAAATCAGGCTCTGATTTCCAAATCGCAGCTGACAAAACATTCAAATCGAAATCTTTGAACAAAATAAAAAGCAATTGTTCCGGAAATTTTTTCAAATCCTCAAACTCGATCTTCTTATTTTTTGCTTGAAAAACCTCGTCATTTTCAGAAGATTTTTGTGGCTGTTTTTTTATTTTTAACGCGTTTTTTTTGGGCTCAACTTTATTCAATTTTTTTGAATTTAACTTCTCGATTTCTTTCAAGATATTTGAGATTTCATCGTCGCTAGTGTTTTCTTTAATTGGAAAAATCTCGTTTGTACTAAAATTTTCAGAATTATTCACAAGCAAAAGGTTTTTTTTAAGCCCATAATTTTCAAAAATCAAAAAATTAATTTTTTTGTTCATTTGGATCAAATAAAAAATCAAAAATAGAGTGAAAAGCAAGATCGCGAGAACTAAAAACGCAAAAATGATTATAAACAAAAAATAAAAATTGTTTTTTTCAAAATTGACTGTGTTGATTTTTTCTTCTCTAGGCGGCGAAGGCGTAAAATTTTGCTGAACCGTCTTCGGCTGCTGCTGCAAATTCGTACTAAAATTCAAGCCGGAAAACGGAATTCTGTAAATATTTAAAGTACAATTTTCAGTTTTATAAATTTGCGCCAAAATTGCGGATTTCAAAAAAATTTCATCGTTTTCATCAAAATCATTTTTATCAATATAAATATCAAGTAAAAATTTTTGAATCGCAACATTATTTTCGATAGCTTCAGTTTGTTTCACGTCAATGAAATATTTTTTGTCCGGATAATAAATTTTTAAAAAATTTGTAATTTGGATTTCATAGAACGGGGCTTGATTTTGGGTTTGCATTTCGTCGGCAAAAGCTATTTTAAAAGCAAAATTTTGCATGAAAAATAAACTCAAAAAAAATATTTTTATAAATTTTCGCAACATTATTCCTCGTGAAGAATGCGTGATTTTTGTTCGTTAATTTTTCAAATTTTGCTAAAAATCTTTGAGGCAATCGTAAGTTTTTTCCAGGATAATGCTCAAATCTTTTTCCGTAGTGACTAGCGGCAAATACAAGTATAAAATATTTCCGAGCGGCCGCAGAATCAAATTTTTTTGCAAAGCTTTTTGATATATTTTATAACCTATTCGCTCGTCAAAATCAAACCCTTTTTTTGTTTTTTTATCTTTGACAAGCTCGAGAGCACCAATCAAACCAATGCATCGCACATCTCCTACAAAATCAAAATCCAACATTTTTTTGAGCCCGTCTTCAAGTAATTTTGCGACAGGTTTGATTTTTTCTAACGAATTTTCCATCTCAAAAATTTCCAGACTCGCAATTCCTGCAGAGCACGCGATCGGATTCGCTGTATAAGTGTGCCCGTGATAAAAAGTCTTTTTCTTAGAATAATCGTCGTAAAATGCTCCAAAAACATCTTCCGTCGTAATAGTCATTGCAAGTGGCAAAGTTCCAGACGTGATTCCTTTTGAAAGACAGACGAAATCTGGCTCGATTTTTGTATGCTCAAACGCAAACATTTTACCAGTTCTGCCAAATCCCGTCGCTACTTCGTCAAGTATCAAATGTATTTTATATTTTTTTGCAAGTTGCGCAGCTTTTTCCAGATATTGCGTCGGATAAATTATCATCCCGCCGGATCCCAAAACCAAAGGCTCTAGAATTAATGCAGCGATCTCCTCTGATTTTTCTTTGAGAAGAGTTTCTAAATTTTGAATGCAGTCAATTTGACAGGAATTTTTATTTTTTTTGTGAGGACATCTGTAGCAGTCCGGACTCGTTACCTGAAAATTTTTTGCTAGAAGCGGCGAAAAAATGTCGTTAAAAACACTCGATCCACTGACGGACATAGTGCCAATTGTGTCACCGTGATACGCTTTGTCTAAACACAAAAATTTCGTTTTGTTTTTTTGCCCTCGATTATACCAATATTGAAACGACATTTTGAGAGCAACTTCAACGCTAGTCGAGCCATTATCTGAATAAAAAACTTTTGTAAGATATTTTGGCATTAAATTAATTATTTTTTCAGCAAGATTTATTGCCGGTAAATGCGTGAATCCTGCAAATAAAACGTGATCTAATTTATCGAGCTGCGCAATTATCGCATTTTTGATGTGCGGATGATTGTGCCCGTGAATATTGCACCACCAACTCGAAATCGTATCGTAAAAAAAATTCCCCGACTCGTCAAAAAGTTTTATCCCTTCGGCCTTTTCAATCAAAATCGGCGGATTCACTTCTGTATCCTTCATTTGCGTGTAAGGATGCCATATATATTTTAAATCTTTTTCGAGTAATAAACTTCTCATTTTTTCGTAATTTACCTTCAAGTTACCAAAACTATTCTCGAACGCATTTTCTCATTTTTTATAGATTTTTTTAACTGCTTTCATTATTG
The DNA here is from genome assembly GCA_031551405.1 of bacterium. GTDB lineage: Bacteria > RUG730 > RUG730 > RUG730 > RUG730 > JAVBNQ01. Next base: position 2,935 of record JAVBNQ010000008.1, read on the forward strand.
TTGCTGCAGTTTTTTCGCCAATTCCCTGAAGTCCCATCAAATCTTCTTTAGAAACATTTTTTAAGATCTCAAGACTAGAATAGCCGGCATTAATCAAAATATTTGCCATTTTTTCTGATACGCCTTCGAGCTGTTCAAAATCTTTTAGCACTGTCTCAAGTTTGGCTTCGCGGGCTTCTTTTCGTCTGGCCTCTGTTGTAACCTCGAGATGCCAGCCAATAAGTCTTGCTGCGAGCTTTATGTTCACGCCTTTTTTCCCGATAGCAAGTGACAATTGATCTTCAGCCATGATAATTTCTGCATTTTTACTGATCGGATCCAAATAAATTGCGTCGATTTGAGCAGGTTTTATAGCATTTTCAATATAAATTTTTATATCGTCGCTGTAGAGCACCAAATCTATTTTTTCTCCGTTTAACTCGTCGATGATAGATTTCACTCGTGAACCTCGCAAACCAACGCACGAACCAACCGGATCTACTTTTGGATTGCGCGAATAAACTGCAACTTTCGCTTTATTCCCAGGATCCCGCGAAATGCCTTTTATATCGATTGTTCCGTCATAAACTTCCGGAATTTCAAGTTCAAACAATTTTTGCAAAAATCCGGGATGTTTCCTGGACATCAAAATTTTTGGACCTTTTGGATCCTCTTCAACTTTCACGATATAAGCTTTGATGTACGCGCCTTGAGAATAATTTTCATTTTCAATCTGTTCGCTTCTTGGCAAGACAGCTTTAGTTTTTCCCAGATCAATTATCGCGGTTTCGTTCGCCATCCTGGAAATAATGCCATTGATAATCGTTCCTTCTTTTGATTTGTATTCTTTGAACAAATTGTCTTTCTCAATCTCTCGCATTTTTTGAATAATCACTTGTTTTGCTGTCTGAGCTGCTATTCGTCCAAAAGATTCTGTATCAATTTGAACTTGCAAAACATCGTCGATTTGTGCATTTTTTTTGACTTCTTTTGCTTCAGTCAGATCTACTTCTCTCGTAGGATCCGTAACTTTTTTGACCACGATTTTTGTTACGAAAAGTTGAATCACACCGGCATCCAAATCTATTTTTGCTTTAACATCAGTGAATTTACTGTTGTGCTTTTTAAATGTCGAAACGAGAGATTGCTCGATAAGTTTGATAAGTTCTTCTTTTTTTATACCTTTGTCTCTCTCTATTTGCTCCAAGACTGGCGATAAATCTCCGCTCATGTTTTCCATGTTTTTCCTCCGATCTAAAATCAAAAAATTGATTATTGTGCATTGTGATTAAAATAAAAAAAGCCACCCTAAAAAAGGGAGGCTTTGAACGCAAAAATAATGCCAAATTTTGAATAAAAAAGCAAGTATTTTATTAGCGAGATCGAATAAAATCTATTTTTAAATTTTGTTTTGTTTTTTTATTTTACTTTTCTAAAAATTGTCTTGCAATTTCTACGCAAAACCTCTTGGTGAGCGAAAGCGGAAAAATTTAGAAAAACGTATTTTCGTTTGTTATCTCGAAATGCCGTTTTCCAATCTCAAGCCCAGACATTTTTAGACACGAAATCTCCTAGTCTTGACTATATAACTTTCATATTCTGTCTCGTAACTTATCACACAAATCTAAACCCTTAATTAACAAAAAAAGGAAGAGCTAAAAAACTCTTCCTTTTTGACTTCTTCAAGAATAAAAATTGTTTTTACTTATTTTTTTGCTGACTTCTTTCGTCCGACTAATTCATCTATTGAGACTTCGAAAGCATCCGCTATTTTCATAATAGTTTGAATAGTTGGATGAGTAGCTGCGCCTTGCTCTATTTTTGTAACTGCATTATAGGACAAGCCAGCTTTTTCAGCTAACTTTTGTTGTGACCAATTTTTCTTCTTCCTTAAATCTTTAAGATTTTTATTCAACATTTTTCCCCCTTTAAGTTTATAAAAAACCTAATGTTTGGGGCATATTATAACAAAAAATTTTAGTGTTTTCAATGTTTTTTTAAATTTTTTATATTATTATAATACTTTAATCATAAGGTTTTAAATGGATTACTCCAAAACATTAAAAAATAATTGACGCCTCAGTTTGAATCAAAACTGCATTGTAATTACTCTTATCACGCAGAAGAAATCTCACATCACTAAATTTCGCTCCTAACTTGAATTGGAAATTCGACGTAAAATTGAACTCGCTGTCAGCAACAAAATCGTAAATATCTTTATTATCTTCCAGCAAATCGCCTCGTTTTTGCGTGCCTTTAACTTCTGACGAGAGCTTGATACGATTTTCAACAATAAAACGTTTCTTTATGAACGGCAATTTCAAACCTCGCTCAACGCTGAAATCAGTGTCAGCTTTTAAACTGAAAATCTTTTCATCCACCCATTTCGAATTTGTATTCAGCAAAAATTCATCTTGAACTTTGAAATCTCCTCTAGTCGTAAATCGCCAAGATTTGTAAGTGAGTCCTAACTGTGCGCCGTAAGAATTTAAGTCTACGCTACGAACTTTTACACTTTTAGTATTATTAATATTAAATTCTTCGAAATTATCAGCACGATAGTTGAGCGCGCAATCAAATGTTTCCAAAACCTTGAATCTGTACTTTGTATCAAAATTTTTCGTGTATTTATCTGAAATCGCATAGCTGTTTTCTGTTTTATTCAAATATTTTGTGACTAATTCGCCATTGCTTACGAATCCATCCAAAAACAAAAAATTTTCAAAATTTTTGATTTCCGTCAATATTTCAGGCCAAACTACCACCGCTGCATCTGAGGTAACGCCTTCGACAAAAGTTTCAGAATACGAAAATCTCGTTGATAAAGTTTGCAAAGGGGCCAACCATTTTTCTTTGAATTCAAGATAATCAAACGGGCTATATTTTAAAGAAAAAGTTTTTATATCTTCTTGCGAAAATGTGGTCTGATTACCGAATTTTGGCGCGATATTAAAGGCTTTGTTGTTTACTAATCCGTCATAGCTCCGCGTGAACCAAAAATCTAAAAATTTGTAATCTGCGTTAATTCCGCGCCAGGCTTCGATATCTTTTATTTCGTAGTTAAAAGTAAGGTTCAATGATTTTGTCGGCTTAAATCCGGATAAAATCGCGTTAAAATACAAATCCAAACCCGCCTTCCCAGAATTTTCGATTCTTACGTCTTTTGTCGTATACGTCGATTTCTGAACTATATTGAAATCTTCCGTTTTTACCAAGTCATATCCAAAATTTGGTCTAAGCCAATTTAGCAGCGTAATTTCTGATGAGACTTCCGCTTTTTCCTCTCGTTTTCTAAAATAACGTTCTGTCTCCGGCTTGTTATCTAAAATCTCAGAAATTTCAGCATAGGAATATTTCGGTCTCAAGTTCAGTCTAGACAAAAGCGATAAATCTGTTCCAAACGAATAACTCTCTTTTAGCTCGTCAAGATTACGAATATCTGTACTCGTGACTACTTCAAAATAATCGTGCTTTATTTTTTCGGTCTTAAACTCGGAGAAAATCCTTTGGTCGTAAAATCTACTGCTTAACGGAATCGAATAATCTAATCGCGTATAATAAAGCTCATGATTTTTAGTTTCATTCAAATTGTAGTCTGTACTACTCGATAAATTCAAATCGAAAAAATCAGCTTTAACTTGTTGATAAGAAAAAGTAAGTCGAGGAAAATTTTTTAGATTAAATGCAGTGTTTAAAGTTTTGTTATTGCTGTCAATTTTGCCTTCTTCAAGAATGCTTATCGACGTATTTGTAAATTTTGGAGTTTCTACGGTATCTCGTCCTGCAGTCACAGTGATCGGTAAAAATTTTAGCGTGTTAAAGTCGAGTTTTCCAGAATAAGAATCAGTTTCTCGCCCTGATGTGATGCTACCAATTCCAAGCAAATCATTGCTCTGTGTTCCTGACGTAATCGTCTCAAAATTTGCGTCAATATGTTTTAAAAGACCGCTAACTATTATGTCATTTTTGAAGTTCATTATTGCTTCAGTTTTGTAAGCAACTCCATCTTTTTTCAGCGCGTCGTCCACATAAATATCATTCAAAAATATTTGTCCGGATAATACTCGTCCGGATTTATTTCTGATTCCGATACGCATGTAGCGAATATTAGAAATTTTTGGCGCTCCAACGCAACTGGTAAAACCGTCAGGAATTCCATCAGGAATATTGTATCCATATAAATTCTTGTGATCTTCCAGGCTTAGTTCAGGTATTTTCCAACCGCGCCAGTCAAGCTTGGTTGCGTACTCGAAATAATTACTTTCATCTGAGCCCAAATTTATGAAAAATTCCGCGCCACTGTCATCACCAAATATAAAAAATTTAAGCTTTTTATAAATCGAAAGGTTATATTTTTTATCGCTTGGAAGTCGATAAATAGCGTATCCTGTCGCTCCATTATTTAAATTTTCAAATTTCATTGCCAATGCTTCTTCTTTGAGCGACGTGTCCTGCGTGGTTCTTTTGTAGAGTTTTTGATATTCGCTTTTTGTCACTACGTCGTCTAAAACAGAAACATAACTGCTATCATTTTCCTTGCTCACTGATTTTATAGAAAATTTTGTAGTTGCGCTTGCAGGTGTCAGTGTCACGTCGCCCCATTTATTTCCGACTGTAGCAAACTCGTAAAACTTCAAATTTCCAGAAATGTCTGACATCGAATTGCTGTGAACTGTAATTCTCAAATGTTTAATAGTTCGCCACTTACTTTTGTCGGTGATTTCTAATGGAATTACAAATTTTTTCCAGCCAATCCAGTTGACAGTGTTATGCGAGATTCCGTTTTCATCTACCAAATTCTTAAATTCCGCGCCCATCCCATCGTCGGGATCTAAAATTCCGTTTCTATTTAAATCCTCGGAATCCAAGATTCCATTCCCTGCGCCGATTCGTATCGGAGTAGTCCAGCCTTCCGGAAAATACTCCCAGCCAACGTCTTCTGTTGCTCCTAGTTTTCCGTCTCCATCCAAATCCTCGGTTTTTGGATCTCCGACATTCCAGATTCCGGATTTTTTAGAAAAGCCATTCTTTTTATCCGCGTCTTCATCAATTCCTCCGTATCTAAAATATAATGACGGCGCACTGCTGAAAGCTTGTTCGTCAGCATAAATCCAAACTTCCAAAAATTTTTTATCTGAATAATCCAATCCTTCTCGATTCAAAACTTGAACGATTGAAACTTCCTCGTTTTGGGAAATTTTATTGAAATTAAAACTCAAAACATTAACTTTTTGTTCTTTATCGAGATTAACTTTTGGATTTATCTGCCGTAAATCTACGTCATGATTTAAAAGGTCAAACTTTCCTGCACCAAAAATAGGGCGGTTGTTAGGATTTGACGCGATTTGCCAATTGTTTATATCGAGCCCATGATAATCACTAACTTTCAAAGCGTCCATATTCTCAACAATTGCTTTTCCAAAAACGTTTGCGTTCTGAAAGCTCGTCGCAATTTCGCCTTTTATTGTCAAATCAAACGGTAAAATAATATCGTCTTTTTTGAGAGTAAAATTTATATCTGAGTCAACAATCGTGATGCTTTTAGGAGGAGAAAAAACGCTTGGAGCTTCGGTTGGAGATGCGGATCCACTGTAAATCGTTGATACTCCCCAGTAATCTTTATCGGTAAATCTGTATTCTGCTCGAGCTCCAAGAAGAGTTTGCTGATACTGTCCTCCGAACGGCAAATATTCATAAGTCACTTCGACTTTTGATTCTGACGAAATCAGCTCCGTAGATAACAAAGTAATGAACCCTATTTCGTAGTCGATAATGTAGTCTCTATCGCGCTCAAGTTTTCTGCCATCCACAGAAATCGATTCGGAACCTTTAATTATTGCTTTCCCGAGCATATAAGTGTAATTATTTGCTTTTTCATAAGAATATTCTACTTCGATTTTGATTTTTGATGTAACGTATTCATCGTCATAAATAGATTTTCCGGCGTCGTAATAGGATTGAAACGGCTTGTCGCGATTGAATTTCAAAATACCGTTGTAATAATCAACATCTATGTCGCTATAGCCAAAATTCAAAATCTCGTCATTTGTATTTAAAACTCTGAAAATAAAATCTTTATTAAGTTCACCTCGAGTAATATTTACATTTCCAAGGTCGTAATATTCGTTTATCTCGTTGAACGAAATCGTGTTTAGCTCGTCTTTCAATAATTTTATTCTGCCAACCGTACCTGCCGAAGGATCTTCGCTGAGTTTTGTTCCGGAGTTTGATTTATAATCGACTGCAATTACGTAGTTTTTCGCTATTGAAATCTTGAAAAGTATATTATTATTTACATAATCTATTTCGTAGTCGCGACCTGTTTGTAATTTTCTAAATTTATATTTTATCTCCGGGCCGCCGCCGTATCTTTCAGCAGGCAATTCGTAAATCGTTTGTCCTGTTGGATTTGCAACTTGATCGAATAAATAAATTTCCTCTGAACCTCTGATAATTGGAAAATATTGCCCCCTCTGCGCAGCGCTAAAATAAAGACGATAGAATTTCCTTCGCATAAAGTTTCTATCCTCGATATATTTATGTTCTCGCGTAGTCTTTCCTTCAAAAACCTTTTTTTCAAAAATACCTTGAGTTTGAGACGCAACAGCCGTAATATTAAAATTATTGTATTTTGCCTTAGCTTTTAACCCGAAAAGCGTTTTTTGGTAGCCGATAAATTCCGTCTGCGGGATTTCAAGTTGAATGTCTCCAAATGCCAATTCTTGAATAATTTCGTCTTTTTGAACGACTATATCCTCAATGTTGTTCCCGTATTCGTCGGTTCCACCCTTGATTACATCGCCTTTCTTGTAGCCTTTGTAAACTATCGAAATATCTTTATTTTCCAGATCTTTGTCGTCGTAATTCACTTTTACATTAATTTTATTCCCGATTTGTCCATTAATTCTCACTTGCATTTCTTGTCGCAAATCAACGCCATTTTTTATATCCGTTGGTGCTTCGATTTGATCGCGTTTTTCGCCACTTTTGTAATTAATCAATCCATAGTTAAACCCGACCATTTTTCGACCTGAAATATTAAGTTTTGATTGATAAGGAAGATTGAATTGAATCAAAGATTTGTCGATATCTTGTTTGATTTCTTCGATTTTTTGAGCTTTTTGGTAAGATAAATCAATTTGAGACTCGTTGATTTCGTCTTTTTGTGGGTTGAAACTGCCTTCTTCTTTTTGATTTCTGATTTCCATGTACAGATTTTTATCAAAAGCTAAAGACTCCGAACTTTGTGTTTCTGAGGCTAAATTGCCGATAAAACTCAAAAAAATAGCAAGAACAAAAAAAAAATGTTTTAACCGCTTTTTTTTCATTAAAAAATAAACTCTTATTAAAAAATCTCGAATTTTTTGAGATTTTAAATTTTTTTGTTTAGATTTTCCAAAATTGAATGGAATAAAAAAGTTTTTATTTAAAAATATATTTTTAGGTAAGAGAACGCATATATTCGCAAGCTACTTCAGGCGGTACAGAATTTACAAAAATTCCGGCTCCTGCTTCAAAGCCAGCCACTTGAAACATCCTCGGAACAATTTCAATGTGCCAGTGATAAGAAAATTCGTCATTTTTTTTAATCGGACTATCATGAAGAATGTAATTATAGTGTGCTCCACCCGTCGCTAAATCTAATTTTTTTAGAGTATTTTTCATAATATCTGCAAGTGAGATTATTTGATTTTTTCTAATATTACAATAATGCGCCTCATGCTCTTTTGGCAAAATGCAGATCTCAAAAGGAACTTTTGATGCATACGGACAAATCGCAACAAAATCCGCATTTTCATAAACTACACGTTTATTTACTCTGAGCTCCTCGTCTATTATATCACAAAAAACACAGCGAGATTTGTATTCGTAATACTTTGTCGCGCCATTAATTTCTTCGTTTATTCTCCGCGGAATTATCGGTAGTCCTACGAGTTGCGAATGTGAATGCTCTATATTAGCCCCTGCTCGGAAACCTTTATTTTTAAAAATGAGAATATACTCGAGCCTCAAATCTTTTCTCAAATCGCAAAGCCGCTCTCTGTAAACTGTAAAAATGTCCTCAAGCTGCTTATTTTCTAGTTCAAAAAATTCGATGTTATGTATCGGAGTTTCTATGATTATTTCGTTAGCGCCGATGCCTGTTATCTTGTCGTAAAGACCTTCACCTTTTTTCGATAGCGATTCCTCGATCTTAAGAATTGGGAATTTATTTGGGATCACGCGAACAGTCCATCCCGGTTGGTTAAATCTCAAACTATTCCCGTAAGCCATGATCTCAGGTGGAGTTAAATATTCGTTGTTCTCACAAAACGGACAACTCTCTAATTCCGCAACTTTTGGTTTTACTACCTCCAAATTTCTTATAGGTCTGCGCTCACTATTTATTATAACCCAGGAATTTATTACCGGATCTTTTCTAAATTCTGACAATTTTTCTCCTATTAACGCATCACAAAACTTGCGTTTTTTTCAAATTTTGGCCTTAGGTTTCAGCTTTCGAAAACAAAAAAGGCTTTTTTACATATTAAATTTGCTGCGCTTTGTAGACGATAAAGAGAATCCTCTCGTTTTTTTTGCTTCAAAAAAATCTTTGCTTTTTCCATCCATACGTCAGGATTTTCATTTTTACCGAACGCGATATTTTTTTTCTTTCCTTTTTGACATTGCCAAAAAAGAAACAAAAAAAGCTAGTCTGCTGTATCTCAGAGATAAGCAGACATAAAACAAGGAAAAAAAGACGGAAATTAAAAAAGTTAAAAAAAACAAAACCCTTTCTTTTCTCGGCTCGAAAAATCTTTTTTTGACTTGAATAGAGCTTTATATGGACGACTGTCTCTAGAATTATTTAAACCTTTAACATTTTTTTAAAATCGTTTTGTAAAGTCGCGTATTATATAAAATATAAGTTTTTATTCAAAGATTTTTGCTAAAACATTTTTTCTAAATTATTTAGATTGCCATTTTGAATAAAACCTTCAAAATTTACTAAAGTATATCTGTGATTTCTTAACAAAAAATTCGCAAGAAATTCGTTTCGCTTATTGAAAAAAATGTAGTACTTTAAGTTATTTAAATTTTGCCATATCTTTCTTACTCGTCAAACCGCCAGGATGTTCGCTTAAAATCTCAAATTTCTCATAAATTGAGAAAAGTTTCCAATTTTTTCTAATTTAATTTTGGAGGAGGATAGATTTATGATTAGAGGATAGATTTATGATTAAATAAAAAATGAGCTAAATTACATGATCATTTTTCAAAAATTTAAAAAAAATGAGGTAATTTATGTTCAAAACAAGAAAAAAAACGATAAGTAGATTAGTTCTATCCTTTTTTATTTCAACTTTATTTACAAATTTCTCTTACTCCAATCAAGTCGCTCTTCAGCTTCAAAATCAAACTCTTTTGATCTCTCCAAAAATTGGTAAAATCACAGAAACTTTTTCTGGAACTGGAAATCAAGAATTTTTAATCATCCAAGATCTTCATCTTGAAAAAACAACTCAACAAAACATTTCAAAAATAATACAAAATATTGACGAATTTTATGGAAAAAGACTTTCATCCATTGTTCTCGAAGGCGCTTTTGACGAAGAAATAAAATCGCCTTTCTTAGAAAATTTAAATAATCAAGAAGCCAAAAATAAAATCGCAGAATATTTGCTCAACAATAATGAATTAACAGGCCCGGAATATTTCGCATTAACAAATCCGAAAAAAATAAAATTGGAAGGTCTCGAAGATAAAAATATTTATCTGGAGAACTTTTACGCTTTGTACGATTCTTTGAAAAATTACGAAAAATTAGAAACTATTCTATCAAAAATAGATAACTCAATCGCAAAATCAAAAATTTATCTTTTTCCAACTGAATTAATTGATTTTGAAAAAAATTTAAATAAAAAATCGCAAAATCTTTTTTCTCAAATCGAATATTTAAAATTTTTTAGTCAAAAATATAAGATAGATTTTAGAATTTATCTACAACTAGAAAATTATTTAAAATTAAAAAATATTGAGAAAAATGTTTCTAAAAAAATGATCGAAATCAACATTGAAGCAGAAAATGTAGTGAAATTTTTAAAAAATTCAAAAAATATTGATTCACAAGACGTAAAAACTTTACAAAGTTTAAAAAAACAGGAACATGAATTTTATTTGAAATTACGAGACATTTTGAAAAAAAATAATATAAATATTTCGAATTTTTCAAACTTGAATTTATATTTCTTATATCTTGATTATTTTACTTTTGTTGACGAAATCATGCTTTTGGAAGAGAAAAATAATCTTGAAAACGCAATAAAAAATAAGATGATGAAGAATCGATCTGACGGCAAAAAAGTAATGGAACTTGAACGTTATTTTGAATTAATGAAAAAATACTTCACGACTAATATTTCGAGTCAGGAAGTCGAAATTTGGCGAGAAAATAAAAATTATACTTACGAACTTTTAACTTATCTCGGGCAAAATGTTTTTGCAAACGACTATTTTTCTCCAAACAAAGAAGCTTTTGAAATTGCTGAAAAAAATATGTCGGATTTTTACAATTTTGCAGAAAAAAGAAATGAAATTTTTGCGAAAAATTCTACAAAAAATTTAAGTGAAAATTCTGTAAAAGTTGTGATTCTCGGCGGATATCACGCAAAAGGTTTTTGTAATATTTTGAAAAGCAAAGGGATTTCGTATCAATTGATTCTTCCGGTTCCCGGCACTCAATATGACAAAAATATTTATTTGAATAAAGTAAAAGCTCAATACAATTTCCTAAAAAACAATACTGAAAACACAAATTTAAACGGAAATACAAATAACTCATTTTTGCAATTAATACCTATTTTAGCACAACGAGATTTTCTGTTGCGTTTTAAAATAAATGAAATCGAAAATATTTTAGAGACTATTGCCGAATATTTGACTGCTGATGAAATTGAAACATTCATAAAAAATTTAGACGATGCCTATCAACATAAAATTTCATACGACAAACTAACAGGCCAGATTCAAATTGAAAATTATGGAGCCATAACTACCGCCTCTATAAAACCTATGATTATTGCTCCATTTACAATTATTCCTCCACTGATAACTTTAGTACAAGCCCCTGTCGCTATTACTGCAAATTTTTTCAAAAATTTGGGAAAGAGCCTAAAGTTTCTACGGATATTCTACCTTCATATACGATATATTCTAACTTCATTAAGGCAGCACTTGAAAAACAATTCGACACTGTAGAGTTTTCGGTAGTTAATGACGATGATTATTTTCTTGAAACTACAATAGACAAAAACAACAAAAAGGTGATTGTAAAAATTTCGTATGGCTTTCTTAAAGCGATGAGAATTTTTATTATTAAATCCTGCTCTAATAAACCTGATACTCTTGGCTTTATTAAAATTTTTATTGAAGCGCTTGTAGGGCATGAAAAAAACGAACAAGCTCTAATAGCAAAAGGAGCAAGTCCTTATGAAGCGCATTATAATGTTTTACTAAATAAAGAAGATACTTCGCATGTATTGCAACTAAATTTTTATACATTTTTATTGTCTCAAATATTTCAACGAGAAAAAGCAAGAAAAATCGAAGAATTAGATAAAAAGATAAGTGGCATAATACAAGAAACGTCAGAAAAAAACAAACTAATGGAACAAAGATCTGCTCTTACAAATTTAACATTTTTAAATTATAAAAGACTAATTAATTTGAGATTCGAAAATCCCGAAAGAGCCATAAAAGAAATAGTAAATAGCGAAGGCTTTTTATATGCAATCTACGTGAAATCTTTGGAAACACCTCACCAGACTAAAGCTAAAGAAGAAATTCTAAATTTATTTATAGACGAAGCTTTGCAAAAAGTTCAAGGGGAAAATTTTAGCTCGCAATCGCAAAAAAACGATATCTTATATTATCAAAAATTTATGGAGATGCTTGTTTTCCCTGAAAAATACGAAGGACAACAACAAAATTTAATTATTGATGAAAATTTTTATCCGTCAGCAACTAGTTTAGCAGTCAGACAAAAAATGGGAGCAGAAGAGTATTCAACACTAGAAAACCAAATAGAGACCTATTCTAAAGCTGCCAGCAGCACTATTCTTATCCTAAATCCTCTAAATGGTGGGCTTGGGACTTCTGTAAAAAGGCAAACTTACCTTGATTCTCTTTCTCAAAGCACCCAAATAGGGAGGAATCTCATAACTGGGCACGTTAAAATTGCCACAAAAGGTTCAGATTTATATGTCCAAATTGGAACTAAATTAGTGAGTGTTTCAGCACTAAAACTCGAAAGAATCTTGACCGCAATTTCGTCAGGGGCCTACGCTAGTGTAATTATGCAACAATTAACAAGCAGTGAGTCTGAACGCGAAGTCCAAGAAATGTTTAACTCTCAAGCTGTGCCAAGCGCTTCCTCGAGTTCTTCACATCTTCCGACATATAGACAAAAATTAACCAGTGACTCATCTAGAGTATCTGATTCCATGATTCAATCAATGTTTCCAGTAATATCTGTAGATCCAGCCGGAAATCCTTTAGCTTTAGATCCAACTAGAAAAGCTCCCGGTGGACACGCTCAATTTGGATTCAAAATGATAATGGAAGCTTTAGCTGGGAAAACAGGCGTAGCGGTTTTCTATAATGAAGACGGTCTGAACAATTTGCCGGATCCTATTATGATTGGCTGGATGGCACACAATAGGGTACCCTTTGCTATGGTAACTACAACAAAAACCGGTGTTGATATGAAAGGCGGACAATTAGGAATAGCACGAAATGTAGCCGGTCAAGAATACGTTGATATTTTGGAATACGGGCAAGTCTCTCCTAGCCAAAAAAAACTTTTCGAACAAACTGGACTTGACGACAGTGCCAGAAATCCACAATATTTTAACACAAATATGGTTTTAATAAACTATGACGTTTTGGTTCCTATAATAAACGCAATAGAAAAAAACTACCCTGGCAAATTAGCGGAAATCATAATGCCAACTTTAATAAAAAATAAAAAAGGCAGCTACATTCAGCTCGAAGGAGCGATAGGCTCTGTAATTTTGAACCTAAATAAATGGTTAACAACTAGTGAACAAGGACAAAAAATTTTAGCATATTTTCACAGCACATATAATATAGACACCCAACGAGAATCATTAAAAGCTCCGCTTAGAATTATAAACTTATCAAAGCAACAAAGAACAGCTTTTTTCACCCCAATAAAAGTGCCTTTTGATGGTTGGCTGCAATTTTTTAGCGATTCTTATGTTCTTGACTCCTCAGGAGTTTTAAAAGACGCTAGAGATCCAAGGTTAGGATTACCGGATATAGCCATAGACGCTTCAGTTTGGGACGGCTATAATGACGTCCACGATATGTTACTTGCATTTGGCAATACAAGTACAAAAGAACTAAAAAAATTGGAATTAAAAGGGCAAGTCAGGTTAACAAAAAATGAAGAATTTGTTACACAAAATTATTACCAAAAATACCAATACAAAGTAGTTTTGAAAGGACAGGTAAAATTCGATGTTGCAAACGGACAAGTTTTAAGTTGGGAAGATTTATTAAGTCTAACGAATAAAACCGGTATTACACTCTCTTCCGATGGAAAACAAATTACTCTTGAAAATGTAAGTATTGTAAAAAATACAGCGGGTCAAGTAACACAAGCTAATCCTATTTTGGTAGCTTTCAGAGGTGAGGCCGGATTATTTAATGTTAATAGATTAACTCCTTTTATTCCGCTCGCCTTTTTAAACAGTATTTCAACACAAATATCAGAAAATATATCAACTCCGGAACTAAGACTGCAAAAGGCTTTCCTAGCAAAAGGTTTAACGTTAAGAAAACTTTCTGACTCAGCTTTTGCAGCTTTAAGAAAGCAGCATGGTTTCCCGGCAAATAGTTTAGATGTAGCAGACATTATAACTATTAATGACACGTCTTATGTTACTGAAAAGTTTATTAAAATGTTAGAAATTGCGGAAAATTTCTTTAGGAACATTGGTTTTGCTTCTGGAATAGACCGCTTGTATCCTCAGTTTGCAGGTCATGAACTCTTAGAAAAGTTAGGATTTTCACATAAAGATGCCCTAAAAATGCAGGCCTTTATCAACAAATTTACTTCAATATTTTACCTTATTTAGAGGAACTCTATGGTTTTACTCAAACAGGAATCAGCAACCCAAAAGATTTGAGTAAAATCTATTCTCTTATTAGGCGCATCCAGACACAATTAAATTTACCGGACACTTTCGCAAAGCAAATTATTCAATCTTTTCCAAATCTTTCTGAAATGATTTCCACCTTCCTCCAAACTACTCCTCAGATGCGCGAAATCATTTTGGATATCAGCAAGATCAAAGCTGAGGAAGTTATCGGGAACTTACAAACTTTGGGTCTAATGGAAAATGGAAAAATTAAAAATGGTTACCACATAAAATTAATTGGCGATCCAATTAATTCTTCTGATAGCCAAAAACTTGAACAATTTATGCGATCTTTAGTAGATTTATATGTAAAGAAAGTTGCAAATTCTAAAATAGAGTGGGTTTTAGGGAAAACCGGACTTAGTATTAGTATGTCAAATCCGTTGCTTTTAACTCTCAAAAAATACGAAATTTTTCGCATTTCTACTACAAAATCCGGCGCTAACACTTTAATTCTTGCTGCTGGTTTTGTCACAAAAAATATTTTAATGAATGTATTTCATTGGAAAGAACTTACAAAGAATGCTTATATTCAACTCTTGTCTGCCTCTGACCAACAACTCAACTCTCTTACTGCAGAGGATGTAAATGAATATCTTAATTTTGTCTTCTTGAACGGTCAGGAAAACTTATGGAAAGAAATATTAAATTCGGCATTACTTCAAGCTCCTGAAGGCTTTAGTATGCGTCAACTTGTTCTCTCACAGGAATTGGCAACTGCGCAAGCTAATATTTTGGATGTATCTCGTTTGGATTCTATTTCTCAAGGCGGATCTCTCAGATATGAAGAAACGGCTGTAATAGGAAATAGCGCTGTTATTGTAGTAGAAAAAATATAACTTCAGTCGCAAATTCTAATGGTGATGGATTTGATTTTAGGATGGCAGAGCGCGATAAAAAAATGTTTGTTCGGCCAATAGAAATTGACATGCCTGAGCTTTCAATTACACAGCAAGCAATTGTATGGACCAAACATTTAAGCTCTCTCATGTTGAAAGACTTCAAAAAAAGACAAGCTACTAAAAAGGCACAACAAAGGCTAAAAATAATAAGCAACTTCACAAGCGCTGCTTAATCTAAAAATATCTGTATTTTGTCAATTTTTAGCGGCAGGAGAAAGTTTATAATTTTCTCTTGTCGCTTTTTTTATAGAAGTTCAACTCAAAAAACCTTGAAGATTTTTTATCTCATGTCAAAGCAAAGGAAAAGTGTCCAATTATTGATAAAATTGATTTAAAATTCCAGGAAATTATATTTTCGTTTTTTTGATTTTAAAAAACTTTTTTATCTTTCAGTCCTCACGATGAGATTTTCATTTTCCACGTGCACAGCGTTTTTTCCCTCGAAAAATGTTTTTTTAACTTAAATAAAAAAATAATATCAAAATCCGACGTTTTTTTACTCAAAACTTCATTTTTCGCTTCAAGTCCACGCACTTTTAAGCTCGAACTTTAATTAGAGGCGTTCTTTTTCTTAGGAAAACCAAACTAAGCGTTGGTTTTTCCTAACACCTTTCCTTAGCTTTTTCTCGCAAAACTCGCTTCATTCCATTTCGCTCATACAGTTGCGCGCACGGTTTTTTTATTTAACCCCCGCCGGAACTTCCACCCCTTCCTAAAGTTTTTTCGGTCTACTTTTAGGAGCCTACAGACGATAAATTTTAAAAACCTTGTTAAAATTTTCTCTTTCTCGAAAGCTTTTTTTGTTCTTTTTATGAGTTTTTCTTTTTTCTTCTATTTTTTGTCTTTTTTTAAATGTCTGCATAGCAAAGAGAAGATGGAAAAAATTGAGAAAATCGTTTGAAATTTCTAACTGTTTGAGCCCTCACTTGTGAGTGGCGAGTTTTAGAAATTTAGATTTTTGAAAGTTTTTTCCCTATCTCTGAGGTACAGCAGACTAGCCTTTTTTGTTTCTTTTTTGGGCAATGTCAAAAAAGAAAATAAAGATTTGACCAAACTTTTATTTTTTGAAATCCGCAGGCTTTGCCAAAAATGGAATTTTTTAGCTTTATTTTTCTATTTTTATCTATCTCGAAAAGTATTTTTTTGAGGAAAACTATTCTTTATGGACGAGCAAAAAAAATGAACAAAGCTCACAAAACTTTTGGAAAAAATAAAACAGATGTCGTTAGTCGAAAAACAATAAAGGTGAAAAATTTTTGGTTTTTACACGATTGAAAATCAAAAAAATCGGTTTAAAATTTCAGAAATTTATATTTTCGTTTTTTTCGCTTTTGGCAAGCTTTTCTATCTTTCAGTCCTCGCTATGAGACTTTCATTTTCCACGTGCGAGGCGTTCTTTTTTGGGCAATGTCAAAAAAAAAAAATAAAATTTGACAAAACTTTTGTTTTTTTGAAATCTGTAGGCTTTGCCGAAAATGGAAACTTTTAGCGTTATTTTTCTATTTTTATCTATCTCGAAAAGTATTTTTTGAGGAGAACTTTTCTTTATGGACGAGCTAAAAAAATGAACAAACCTAGCAAAAACTTTTGGAAAGAATAAAACAAAAAGGTTGAAAAATTTCTTATTTTATCACGACGGAAAAATAACAAAATCGATTTAAAATTTCAGAAAATATATTTTCGTTTTTTTTGATTTTATAAAACTTTTTTATTTTTCAATATTCACGATGAGATTTTCATTTTTCACGAGTGCGGCGTTATTTTTTTCTCCTAAACTTTAAATTAGGAGTTTATTTTACAAAATGGACGTTTTTACTTTGTTTGCCGGAATTGGACATTATCTTTTTGCTGTGCCGGATTTTTTCTTCCAAGACTAACTCAATTCCAAAATTCTCGTGATATTTTCCTCAATTCCGATAGCTAAAATATGAACGCCTTTTGCATGTTTTTTTAATTCTCGAATAATTTCCGCACATATTTTTATTCCTTCGTTAAGCTCATTTTTCGAATTTTTCAATCTTTTCAAAATTTCTGCAGGAATTTTTATGCCAGGAATTTGTGAAATTTTCTCAGCAAAATCAAACGATTTTAAAAGCATTACTCCGACTAGAATATTCGGCGAAAAATCCAACGATTGTTTGAATTTTAAATATTGTTCGATGCTAAAAATTGGCTGCGACTGAAAAAAATTTGCACCTGCTTCTTGTTTTTTTTGCAAACTCAAAATAGAAAGCTGAATAGGCGTGGCAATTGGGTTTACTACTGCTCCAATAAAAAATTCCGGCGCGCCTTTTAATTTTGTCCCTGCCGCATCAAATCCGGCTTCCAAATTCTTTACTATTTTGATAAGGCCGACGGTATCCACGTCGTAGACTGGTTTTGCAAATTCATGATCACCGATGCTCGGATGATCGCCGGATAAAATCAATATATTTTTAATTCCAAGTACGCTCGCTCCCAAAACATCAGATTGCAACGCCAAAACGTTTCTGTCTCTCGTCGTGATTTGGTAGATCGGCTCAATCCCTTGTTCAAGTATAAGTTTCGACAATGCCAAGGAACTTGTTCGCATGATCGCTCTTTGACAGTCGGTAATATTTAAGGCATCGATGTGATCTTTGAGCAAAACCGCTTTTTTCAGCATTCCCGACACGTCTGTTCCCTTTGGTGGGAAAAGCTCGGCAGTAATCACAAACTTGCCAGCGTCCAATTTTTTTTTAAGATTGCTAGGCGCCATTAGATTGTCCCTTTCTTTTTGTAAATTAAATAAAAAATACAAAAGTTTTCATTATAAACCTCGCATTTTCCTTTGAAAATTCCGGAACAAGGCGCATGTTTTTTGTTTTTTGGGCAGCCTTTTCTGTTTTCCAGGCTAGATTTTTTGCAGGGTTTTTGCATACGCATAAAATTCCTTGTTAATACAATTTGCTTTATTCAAATTTTTTTGAATGAAATTTTATTTTTATTGTAAGCTCGCAGAATTCAAAATATTGTCTATAATTAAAACTTTTATTTTATCAATATTCAATCTGGCTTCTTTTTTACCTTCAAAAATAGCAAACTGTTTATTTTTCATATCTAGGACGCTCATCTTGTTAACGTTTGGATTCAAAACAAAATCAGAACACTTAGCTACAGCGCTGTTTAGTCTCTTGCCTTGAATATACGCAACTTGGAACAAAACCTGAATGACCCTTTTTAGCTCATTTCTAGTATAATCTGACTCAATGTTAACAGTAACTATAATATCAGCTCCGAGATTTTTTGCCACATCAGCAGGAACGTTATCAATTATCCCGCCATCAACTAAATAGCGCTGCTTATACTCGACAGGCTCAAAAACGCCGGGAATCGACGCGCTAGCGCGTACGGCTGTTGCGACATCACCATCTCTTAGCACAACCTTTTCCCCAGTCACAATATCTGACGCAACACATGCAAATTCTATATCTAATTCGTTAAATTTTTTGCCTTTAAGAATTGAATTTAAAAGCTTTTCGAGTTTTTTACTCTCAAAAAGTTTTTCTCTAAAAAGCAAACTAAAAATAGAAACCAGATTGAGGTCAAGTAAATCTGCAGATTTTATATCTTCAACTGCATATGCGATTTCGTCAGATGACATTCCCGAAGCATAACATCCGCCTATAATTGCACCAATGCTTGTTCCGACTATAATATCGATTGGAATCTTTTCTTCCTCGAAAACTTTCAAAATTCCTATATGCGCGAATCCTCTGGCCCCACCACCTCCCAAAACTAAAGCTATTTTTGGGCGTTTCTGCTTTGGCATATCAACAATATCACACCAAACCTGACTACATAAAACCTCGTCATAATTCTGGCTATAAGCTTGACTCACCGAGTAGAAAAACATAAAAATTGATAGAAAAATTAATAAAAATTTCTTCATTAAACCTCACCGATACAGAAATATAATCTTAATAAGCTCTCGTTATATTCCATAATACAATTCAAGTAGTTTATATCTAATTGTATATAAACTTTTAGACTATCGCAAAATTTGACAAAATCGTTTGCAGTCTTTGGATTCGTATCATCGATTTTTAGATTTTGTAAATTTTCACGATAAAATTTTTCTTCTACCGCGAGTTTATTTTTTGTAAATTCGTAGTTCAAAAAAACTTTTTTCATTTCTAGTTTAATATTTTCCTCGACGTCAGATTTTCTGATTTTTAGTTTACGCAAATTTATTTTCTTCTGATTATTACGAGCTAGCCACGCGCCTCCGTCAAAAATCGGAATATTCATATTAATCCCAACGTGCCAATCATCTTGCCATGTCGCGCTCCTATCGTCAAGAACATCATTTGAGTATTGGTAGCTGGCGCCTAAGGCAATAACCGGATTTTTTTCCTCATTCGATATGTTTATTTCCAGGAAACCCATTTCTTCCAAAGCCTCGGATGAAATTATTTCAGGACGCAAATACAACGCTTTATTGATACAATCACTGAGGTTAAAACGAGATGAGCTAATCGGCTTAAATTCTCCGACGATATTTAGCAAACTTTCTTGTTCGATCCCAATAGTCGTAAATAATTCCATTTTTGTAGTTTCCAGGTCATTTATGTACTTTTCTAAGTCGTACTTATAATTTCTGCAAAATTCCTCGATTTTAAAAGAATCGTCAAGTGCGATATGAAAATTTTTTTTCAATTCCAAAATTTTTTCGACATATTTTTTGTTTTCCATTAAAAATTCTACCTTTTTTTTAGAAAGTAAATGTTTATAGAAAAGCAATTTTATATTCAAAAAAACTTGATTTCTAATTATTGAATACTCGCTTTTTGCTTTTTTTGTGCTTGATTCTGTTATTTTTTTTATATTTTTCGCTTTTTTCCCTGAATAAATAATTTGTGACAAGCCAAGCTTGAAACTGTGATCGTAGTTTTTCGTCCCATCCAAAATAAAATTATAAGATCCATTGTTTAAAAGATAAAATGGCGTTTCAAGGTCATAATGCACAAAATTCGCTAAAAAATCTATCTGCGGCAATCTAAAAGACAAAGCTTCCTCGGATTTATACTTGATGACCTCCATTTCTTCATTCGCAAGAACGAGGTTTCGATTATTGAGCTGCGCCAACTCCAGGCTGTCGCTTAAGGTCAAGTTTTTATCATTTGTATACTCGAGAATTTCTGCAAAAGTTAAAGCGCAAAAACTTATGATTAAAATTAAAAATAAAATAAATTTCACGTTTTTTTTCATTGATTTCTCGACCCTTTCGACTTCATTTTAAAATTTTCAATTTGTTTTTCTACGGACGAAAGCGACGTCCCACCATAAATTTTCTGATTATTAATAATATTTTTCGCATTCAAAATTTCATATATTTTTACATCGAATAATTTTTTATTTTTTTCAAAAAAATTATTGAATTCATCTAATCTCAGTTCGTTAAACATTTTATTATTTTCAACGCAATAATTCACGATTTGTCCTGTAATTTTGTAAGCCTCTCGAAAAGGAACTCCTCTCTCAACTAAATAATCCGCTATTGCGGTAGCATACAAAAAACCTTTATCGAGCGCGAGCTGCATATTTTGCGCTTTGATTTTTGTGGTTTTGATGGCATCCGGCAAAATTTCGAGAAATTCTAATGTAGTCGCAAGCGCTTGAAAAATATAAAATTTATCTTCCTGCAGGTCACGATTATAACTCATTGGCAAAGCCTTTAAAACGTTCATAAATGCATTCAACGAACTAATGATTCGTTGCGATTTCCCTCGAACAAGTTCCATAATATCCGGATTTTTCTTTTGCGGCATAATCGATGAACCAGTCGTATACGCGTCGTCCATTTCCAAAAAATTAAATTCCTGACTCGAATAAATAATAAAATCCTCGCTAAGCCGAGAACAATTCACTGCAAAAACGCTAGCTGCGTACAAAAAATCCAAAACAAAATCGCGATCGCTTACTACGTCGAGGCTGTTCTCCGAAACCTGAGAAAACCCAAGTTCTTTTGCGGCTAAGTGTCTATCAACTTGATAGGGTGTTCCGGCCAATGCTCCGGCTCCAAGCGGATAAACCTGCAAAAACTCCAAAACATTTTCGAAACGTTTTTTATCTCTGCAAAATTTGTTAGCATAACTCAAAATGTAGTGCGAAAATAAAATCGGCTGCGCTTGCTGAAGATGCGTGTATCCCGGCAATGCGACTTCTTTGTTTTTTTCTGCAAACAAGACGAGGTTTTGGAGTAAGGCATCAATTTTTATCAAAATATTTTGGATTTCTGATCGCAAAAAAAGTTTTGTATCCAGAACCACTTGATCGTTTCTGGAGCGGCCGGTATGAAGTTTTTTTCCAACGTCTCCTGCTATTTCAGTCAGCCTTCTTTCGATTGCCATATGAATGTCTTCGTCATTTTCGCTAAACTCAAAATTGTCACTATCCAGCTCTTTTTCTATCTGATCAAGTCCATCTAATATTTTCTCCAGCTCGTCTGCTGAAATAATACCGATTTTATGTAAACTATCAACATGAACTCGAGAGCCTTTTATATCGAATTTATAAAAATTTTTATCAAGCTCGAGAGAACTCGTAAAATCTAAAACTTTTTTATTCAAATCTTTTTTAAATCTTGCAGACCAAAGCAATTTTGCCTCCGAAACCTTAATTTTTTTACAATAAACGCTTATTAATTGAATGGCTCGATATGAACCAAAACATCAAATATTTGCTGCCCGTTTTTGAGAAGTTCGTCTTTAACGCACTTCGCAACGAGATGTCCTTCAGAAACCGTCATATTCGGCTCAACCTGAATATGCACGTCAATAAACCAACCTTTGCCGAATTTTCTCGTCCTAAGACAATGATACGAATTTACGCATTTTATTGATTTTATAATTTTTTCCAAATGTTCGATATAATCGCGAGGAGCAGTTTTATTCATGATTTCTTCATAAAAATTTTTTAGCATGTTAAAAACGAATCGATAAATAAAAAATGCAACAATTATTGCTCCTATGTAGTCAAAAAAGGCAAATTTGGGGCTGATTTGACAAAGCAAAATCACGATAACAACAGGAATCGAGGAAAACGCGTCGCTTCTGTGGTGCCATGCATTCGACAAAACTGCCGGCGAATTTATTTCTGCAGAGGCTTTTGCTGTTTTTCTATACAGGTATTCCTTGACAATTACTGAGATAAGCGCGATAAAAAAAGTATAAAATGACGGGTGATTATACTCGCCTTTTATCCAGCTCGTGACTGCATTATAAAATATTCCTGTTGCTACAAAAGACAAACAAAAAATTATAAAAAATGTCACAATGGTTTCAAAACGAGAATAGCCGTACGGATAGTTATCGTCGGCTTCTTTTGTCCAAATTTTTGCTCCAAAAATTACTGCGAGGTCCGTGATAAAATCAGAAATTGTGTGAAATCCATCAGCAACGAGAGACGAACTTTTTCCCACTAAACCAAAAATTATTTTTATAATAGCTAGGAAAATATTAATTATCAATCCGAAAATCGTAATTTTTCTTATTTTTTTTATTTCGTCGTATTTTTGCATTTTTATTTCGCCAAAACTAATTTTTTGAGAATATAATTTTATTTTTTTAATTATATAGAATTTTGCAAAAAATTTAAATAAAATCGTGATTTTGTTAATTTTTAAAAATCTAAAAAATGGAGCTAAATTTGGCATCTAACCAGACTTTTTGTCCAGTCAACGATAAAAATGCCTTAATTCCCCGAATGCTTTTTTGATTTATCGCCTAAATCTATCTTTATTTTACTTATCTCATCGACTGAAACTGTTCCTTTGACTATTGTAAGTTCCAAGACATGCCCACCCTTTGTTTTGTCATCTGAAATAAAATGCAGGTGATACCCCGGTACGTTCACCCCCCCTATGCAATCAGGAGACCAAAACCCCACTATAGTTCCTTTTATGTCGCTGTATTCAAATATTGCTTGATTTTTAGTTACATCTGAAAAAAGAGGATAAGGTTTTTCTTGCTTACTGACGCTTCTTGCTTTTAAATATTTAAAAACTCCTTCGATTTTGATAGCATAAAAAGAATTTTCACTTAAAATCAGCTTATCTAATTCTTTGGTTAGGCTCTCTAAATTTTCGACATCACTTATGTCTAAATTCAAATCTCTATCAAAAAAAGTTACGGCATAGAATGGTAACTCGAGAGTATCCGCAGGGATTTCAACTTGTCCCGTAGATTTAACCTGGTATATTTCACCATCTAACATTATCATCTCTCCATCTAATCCAGCAAAAGTCCCAAGTCCTGTATCGCCTTTCGTTTTTATAGAACTGATTACCTCGAGTCCATCGTAATTTCCTGTCATGAGAAAATTAATTGTTGAGCCCTGACTTATCAATTCTCGGTCAGGCGTCGGCAGTGTAATGCCTGCATTTCGTTTCACGCAACCTGAATTTAACATTAAACACAAAAAACTTACAAAAAACAAAGTACTACTTTTCTGAATCATAAATGGACTCCTTTCAAACTTAAATATTCTTATTTATCTTTAAATTTTTTTAAAACATTTGGCAAGTAAAATTTCTATTACAAGGAAAAAAGCAATCTGAAAAAAATGATAATTATCTCATCTAAAATCCAAATTTCACACAAAAAAAATGCTGGTTGCCAAGGTCGAAATGATAGTTATAAGCATACTCGAGAAAATTATTTATTCCAAAACCGACTGCCAAAATTTCGCTGTCCGTTCTATAACCGCATCGCATACTTAGCCGTTCCAAATAAGTTGCCTCAACACCTGTTTTGTACGCGACTTCATAGCCCTCTTGTTTTGAACATTCGAACATAAATTTCACGCTTTTTGTTATGAGATAGCTGTAGCCAACATTTATTTCTCTTGCTATCGGCTCCTTTACGAATTTTCCAATTTTTGGAGAATTAAAATTCGAATACGAAAATCCGAGCTCACTTTTTTCATCACATACAAATCTTGCTCCAAAATCCAAAGCATCCAGCCTAGTCGTAAAACCCATTGCACCTAAATCTAAAACCAAATTTTTGTAAGCTAGCGCAAGGAAAACATTCTTGTAAAGCTCGACATTATAAGCCAGAGCATAAGTCTCTTCTTTGTAGAAATTAGTTTCGCCAAACGAATTGTATCCAAAACCGATTTTCCCGATATAAAACGGCAGGACAAATGCAATTGCACTAAGCCCAAGCTCATCTATTTCATAAAATTTTGTATAAAAAGTATTGATTTCGTAATTTTTTTTCGTTTCAATTCCTGCAGGATTATAAAAAACCGCGAGTGCTTCTCCACTTGAAACTGTTTTTATTCCGGCGAGAGATGTGCTTTTTGCGGAAATTTCTTTGTACTCAAACGCCGCGTGCAAAAAGTTTGGATAAAAAAATAATACTGCGACTAAAAAAAATTTTTTGAGTTTTTTCATCACAACGCTTTTCCCAGTACAACTGCTTTTTTACCTTTTTTCAAAATCCCGGAATTTCTATCGCTAAACTCAAAATAAATTATATAAATTCCAACAGGTAAAATGCTACCACTTTCATTTTTTCCGTCCCATTCGATGAGACTCACGGATTCTTCTGCAGTCTCAAGTAATTTTTTTACGATATGCTGATTTATGTCGTAGATTTTTATAATCAGAGTAGAATTATTTCGGTTTTTGTATTTTATTCCAATAGTGTTGTATTTGTAATCGCCAAATGGTGAAAAATGTTTGTTTAAAATTTCAAGGCCAACATCTTGATTAAAATCGTCGAGAACAACTAATTTTGCTTTTCCTTTTGTAGGTTTTGCGATCTCCCAATCGTTTTTCGAATTTGAATCTATAGGTCTTTGATTTTGCGAATATTTTCGCGAGATAGAACTAGCGTGCGTCGGAGTCCAAATTACACATTCGTCTTCAGTAGAATTAGTTCCGTCCCAAGCGCCAAAACTTTGCAAATTTTCAAGCAGAGTTTTGTTGGTACTTGCAAAAGTTCCGTCGTTATTTGCATAACAAAGCGCGTCCAAAAGTTTTCCAGCCTCATCAAAAATTCTGATGACATTATCAGTCGCAGTGATTCCGCTATCCTGAGTAAAAAATTCAAAATAATTTTTCGTACCTTTTGTTGTCTCGTCAGTTCCAAATTTATCAAAATTCAAGACGAAATAATCTCCCTCGCTCACCATCACGTCTTCCAAAGTTTTGACCAAAGTATTTCCCTCAAAAATAGTAAAATTTTTGAGACTGCCGGCTCCACTCATGACATAAAATTCCAGCCAATCGTTGTCGCTATTTTCAGGCATAATCTCATTGATCAAAATGTTCAAATTGGATTGTGGCTTCGGAGGAATAAAATTCGAAAAACCTTTTGTTGGCGAAACAGTTTCCCAGTCGCTATCAGAATTTGTTTCGAGAGGAAGGTCTGGTTGTAAAAATTTTCTCGCGATGGATTTCCCGGAAGGTTGTGACCAGATAAAACATTCTGTTTCTAGCTTGTTTTGTCCACTCCATTCTAGAGCAGTTTGCAGATTGTTGAGCAAAGTTTGGTTTGCAGTTGTAAATGTTCCATCGTTATTGCTAAAACAAAGCGCGTCTAAAATATTCCCCGCATCATCAATAATCCTTATTATATTATCCGTCGCAGTCAATCCGGAATTTGTTGTAAAAAAATCAAAAAAATTTTGTGGATTTTTAGAGGTTTCGTCAGATAAGTTTTTGTTAAAATTAAGCACAAAATAATCGCCAGTCTTTACCGTTACATCTCCAAAAGTTTTGACGACTGTATTTCCGGCATAAACTTTGAAATTTTTTAAACTGCCAATTCCTGCCGTCACCAAGAATTCAATCCAATCGCTCGATGAGTCAGTTGGCATAACCTCTGTAATCAAAATTTTCAAATTTGTTTGGGATAATAAAAAAGTGGGATGGATGGTAGAAAAAATAAAAAAAATTGAACAAAATAGAGAAATTTTCCGAATCAATTTCATTTAACATCGTTTTTTATCATAAAGTCTCGTGGCGGCAATTTTAGTGCGAAAAACCCGATTATTCCAGCGATCAGCGCTCCAAGATAATACCATTGCGACTGAAAATTCCAAAAATACGCCATCATTCCTGTCGAGAACATTGATAAAACAAAAATCATAATCGCAATACCCTCGAGAAAATATTTTTTTGGCAAATTATTATAAAGACCATTTTTTGGATAAGTCACTGCTTTGAAAATCGCGACCATACTCGCAAAAATAAAAATCAAAACCGGGGAGATAATTCGTATCAAAAATAAAATTGGCAAATATTTATTATTTTTGCCAAACCAATTGCCGTCAAAAGCTTTGATATTTACTCCAAATAATTTAGTTTCGAATATAAAATGTATCCCATTTATACTCTTAAAATTAAAGTATACATAAATAAATCCTAAAAGCAAGCAAAAAATAAATGAAAAGGCTGCCATATTTTTAATCTTACGAGAATCATAAAAAACGTGCGTCAATATTCCAACGAGCAAGAATGGGGAAAGGATACTTATCATCAAAAATTCTCTTACTTGACTTACGATGAGCGTTATCGTTTCATTGCCGGATAAAATTTGAAATGGCCTACCGAGCAAAAATATTGCAAAAACTAAAAAAATCCAAAATGCCGTTTGATAAGTTTTTTCTCCGAGAATAAAAAAACGCAAGGGTTTTATTTTTTTAGTGTAGAGTGCTAATACGAAATAAATTAACGAGACGAAGATTGGAACGATTATATTGTAAAAAAAGACTAATGTATCTTTCATTTTTAGTCCTGTTTATTTAGGTTTGCGAAAAATTTAAATGGCACGAAAAAAAGATAAAAGACAAAGATGAAAACGCCTGAAAAAAACGAAAAATTCAAGAGATTAGAAAATATAAAAGTTACAATTACATACACAAAACCAATTGGAACCAGGCTATTAAATAATTTTTTGTAGTCTAGTTTTTGATTTTTTTTATTTAAAATTTTGCAAATTATAAAACTAAAGGCGAATAAAAAAACGATAAACCACGAGAAATAAGACAAAAATATTGTAAGAATCAAAACAGACATTATGAAGAATACAATTCGTTTGAAAATGCCAATTACTTGATTAAAAGTAACTTTATTCCTAAATTCTCCATTAGCAAAAACTAAAAATTCCAGCTCTTTTATCTCGATTCTAAGTGAATCAAAAGTTAAATTATTAAAATTAAGTTTTGTGATATCGAAATTGTTGATTTTTGAGATCGCGGTTAAAAAAAAATTTTTATGGTTCATGCAAAAATATTTATTCTGAAAATCCTCACGACTAAAATTCTCTCTGTTAAAATCAAACGTAAAATATTTATGTGAGAAAGTATCAACCGGCTCATTTTTGTCGTCGTATATGTACATTCCATCGTTATTTTTAAACTCAATGATTTTTGGCAAAGACTGGCAAAAATTTGTGAAACTTACGATATCTGTCAACGGCTTGAAAAAACGATAAATTTTCATTCCATTTAAAAGCGCGAGGAGAAAACAAATGATGAGAAGCTGCAAAAGCGCTTTTTTAAAAGTCCAGTTTTTGTAAGCGGAAATATAAAAATTTTTATCGTAGAAAATGTTTAACATTTTTCCCTCGTTCTCATTTTTTATGTTTGATTTAATTTGAAATAAAAAAACGAAAATATATTTTTCTGAAATTTTTCACTTTCCTTCATGATGGGATTTTGAAAGAATTGGTTTAGGCATGAAGATGGGAAATAGTATGAAAAAACTCAAAATTATTTACTTTTTACAAATTACAAAAATATTCTATGGTTTTTATGGCTAGCGAAACAACACTATTTACGTCGTTAATATCGAAAACGCTTACAGGCGAATGAATGTATCTAGTCGCAATACTTAAAACTGCCGTCGGTATTCCCGACCTATTCATATAAATCATCGCGCCATCTGTCATCCCCCCATCAAAAATCGACATTTGGTATTTAATTTTATTTTTTTGAGCAAGTTTTACGATTTCATCACGAATCTTTTTTTGGACGATTAGCCCTCGACCTGAAGCTTCAATCGCAGTAATTACCGCGCCGCCGCCAAGTTTAAGACTTGACTCGAGCTCAGTAATAAGCGGAGTATCTCCGGCTACCGTCGTATCCAATGCAATCGCAAAATCAGGATTTATCTCAAATGATGATGTTTTCGCACCTTTCAACCCGACCTCTTCCTGGCAAGTTCCGACAGCGAAAATTTCAGCGTCTACATTTATTTTTTCCATAATTTTTAAAAGTGCATAGCAGCCCAGTCTATCGTCAACAGCTTTTCCATAAAACAAATTTTTATTAAATTTCCCGGCCTCGCTTTTGAAAACGATCTGATCCCCAATTCCAATTATTTTTTCTGCTTCTTCTCGTGATTTAGCTCCGATATCAATAAACATTGTGTCATACTTAATAATCTTCGAACGTTCTTCATCCTTTTGCAAATGCGGCGCTTTTGTTCCAATAATCCCAAAAACTTCGCCTTTTTTTCCATGGATAAGAACGCGTTCTCCTGGCAAAATTCGATCGTCTATACCGCCAATCTTTACGAAATAAACGAATCCGTCTTTTGAAATATGTCGTACCGCCAAGCCGATTTCGTCCATGTGAGCAGCAATCATTATTTTTTTCTTGCCTTTCCCTTTTTTCGCAATCACGTTCCCAAAATTATCAACTCTGACTTTGTCACAACTTTTTGAAAGTTCTTTTACTAAAATATTTGCAACACTGTCTTCAAATCCGGAAATTCCGGCTGTTTCTAATAAATTTTTTAATAATGCGTCCATTTTTCCCCTCGAAATAAAATTGCCGTTTTGAAAAAAATTTCCCTAGCGTTATTTTTTTCCCATTCCAACTTTTTGCGTTTTTTGCAATAATTTTCCTTCAGATTTTATCGATGGCGCTATCACCATTTCAACCATCTGCATTTCTTTTATGTTTTTGGCTCCGAGATTTCCCATGCTCGTCTTCAAAGCTCCAACTAGATTCTGAGATCCATCGTCTCGATTCGCTGGCCCTCTCAAAATCTGCTCAAGCGTTGCGTTTACTCCAACATTTACTCTAGTTCCCCTAGGTAAATTTTTGTCCGGAGTCGCCATTCCCCAGTGGTAGCCTTTTCCCGGAGCTTCGTTCGCTCTGGCAAAAAGAGAACCCACCATAACAGCATCTGCCCCACTCGCAAAAGCTTTACAAATGTCACCACCGCTATCCATTCCTCCGTCTGTGATTATTGAAACGTATTTTCCGGTTTTTTTAAAAAAATAATCTCTCGCAGCAGAGCAATCGACAGTTGCGGTCACTTGCGGCACTCCGATCCCCAAAACTCCACGAGTCGTACAAGCTGCTCCAGGTCCAACTCCAACCAAAATTCCGTTAGCTCCGATCTCCATGAGCTCCAAAGCCGCATCATAGCTCACACAGTTTCCGATGATAATCGGCATATTCAAAGTCTCGATAATTTTTTTGAAATCAACTGTCTCATATTGCGTCGCATAATGTTTCACGGTCACAACTGTAGCTTGAATTACGAGTATGTCTGCTCCGGCTTTTTTTGCAATTTTCCCATACTCCTCGGCTTTTCGAGGGATAACGGATACTGCTGCCAAAACATTTGCCTTTTTTATCTCTTTTATCCTTTTCTCAATTAATTCAGGTTTGACCGGCTCACGATAGATTTGTTGCAATATTTCCGTTGCGTCTTCCGGAGTTGCGTTTATGAAATCGTTTATAATTTTTTCAGGATTCTCGTATCTAGTTTGAACGCCGTCGAGATTTAAAACTGCTATCCCACCGATTTTTCCCATTTCAATAGCGAATTTTACGTCAACAACTCCGTCCATCGCAGCTGCTAAAATCGGAACCTTGATTTTGTGATCGCAAATAGTCCAAGTCGTATCAACTTCTTCGGGATTCACAGTCAAAGCTCCTGGCGCCAAAGCAATTTCATCAAAACCATATGCTCGTCTAATTTCTTTGTCTCGTCCTACAAAAACTCCCATTTTTGCCCCCTAAAATTAATGAGTTCCGGTGCTTCCAAATCCACCGGCATTCCGCGTTGTGTCATCTAAATTTTCTACTTCTTCCCACTCAATAGCTTCAAATTTTTTCAAAACTGCCTGAGCGATTCGTTCGCCTTTTGTAATAATAACATTTTCATTATTTGCATTAAAAACGATGATTCCAATCTCTCCTCTATATCCTGAGTCAATAGTTCCAGGCGTATTTAAAACCGTGATCCCTCGATTAAGAGCCATTCCGCTTCTCGGGCGAATTTGTAATTCATAGCCTTCTGGAATCGCGACTTTAATTCCCGTCGGTAGCAGCGCTCGACCAAATGCTTGGATAGTTACGTCCTCTCCCATATTAACTAAATCCATCCCGGCATCTCCTGCGTGTTTATAACTTGGGACAATTGTCCCTGACCTTACAATTGATATTTTTACCTTCATAAATATTATCCTCTTTTTTTTATTAAAGCGTTTATTATAATAGACTTGACCCGTGAAATCAATAATTTTTTCATTTAGAATATAAAAAAATGGGACATATTAGCATAGTTTAATGTATATTTGAAGGAATTATTTTTGTTTGTGAGACTTTTACAAAAGGTAATTATTTTGACTTTTATAATATAAGGTATTTAATCGCAATGAGTTTGAATTTTTATTCAAAAACTCGATATTTTTAGTTATTGCCATTTTCAAAAAATTTATAACAATCACTTTTTCTCGTCATAACTTGGAAAAATATTGACAAAATAAAGTAAAGTAATTATGATTCTAAAATTTAAAAATCTAAAAAAATTTATTGAAAAGAAAAAGATACTTTAATATACTCTTATTTCTTTATGTAAATTTAATGAAAATTAAGGGGAAAAAGTTATGGCTAATCCAAAAAGAAGACATTCAAGATCGAGACGAGATAAAAGACGCGCAAACTGGAAATTAGAGGAAGTCAGTATTAGTAAATGTCCGCAATGTGGAGCAGATATACTGCAGCATACCGCTTGTTCCAAGTGCGGTTTTTACGATGGGAAGACAGCTTTTATAGTTAAGACAAAAGAAAAACACTCCGAACCTCAAGTCTCAACTCCTGAAATGGAAAATTAACATTTTCAATCATGATCAAAAAAAATAAAATAGCGCTTGACGTGATGAGCGGAGACAACAAACCGCAGTTATTGATTCGTGGTGCAGTAAAGGCTGTTTTTGGGGATGATTTGGAAGTAATTTTAGTTGGAGACGAAAAACTGATTCGAAACGAATTAGCAAAATATCCATCCGAAGAAACAAAAAATATTTCTATAGTTCATGCCGATGAAATCATAGAGATGAACGAAACTCCTGCTAAGGCTTGCAAAGTAAAAACCAATGCTTCTGTTATGGTTGCTGCGGATTTAGTAGCAAACAAAACTGCTGACGCATATGTTTCTCCCGGAAATTCTGGAGCCGCGATGGCTGCTTCGTTACTTAAACTTAAACGTATTTCCGGAGTAAAACGGCCTGCAATTTTGGCTACTTTACCAACGCTTACCGGATACACAGCCCTAATCGATGCCGGCGCGAATGTAGACACAAAACCTGAACACTTATTGCAATTCGCACAAATGGGGTCAATTTACATTCAAAAATTATTGAAAATCAAAAATCCAAAAGTGGGACTTTTGACTATCGGCAGCGAAGAACAAAAAGGAAATGAACTCACTTTTGCAGCTTTTGAATTACTCAAAAATTCTGACTTGAATTTTATCGGAAATGTTGAAGGAAAAGATATAAATTCCGGGAAATGCGATGTGGTAGTTTGTGATGGCTTTGTTGGAAACGTAGTTTTAAAAGTATCAGAAGGTGTTGCTAGCGTAATCATTAAACTACTCAAAAAGTATATTAAAAAAAGCTTGTTTCGTCAGATTGCCGCTATGTTTTTACTTCCTGTCTTTAACGAGCTAAAGAAAAAGATAGACGCCAAGGAATACGGCGGTGCTATTCTTCTCGGGACAAATGGAATCACGATTATTTCTCACGGAAATTCTAACGATATTGCGATAAAAAACGCTATAAGATTCGCAGATTTTTGTGTAAAAAATAATATTAATTTGGAAATTGAAAAAACGTTAAAATAAGTTAAGAGGTTTTCAAAAGAATTATGATGAAAAATCTAGCATTTGTTTTTCCGGGACAAGGCTCGCAATACGTCGGAATGGGAAAAGATTTTTATGAAAATTTTGAATCGACAAGAACTTATTTTAATATTGCAAGCGAAACCTTGGGTTTTGATCTCGCAAAAATAATTTTCGAAGGAACCGATGAAGACCTTAAAAAAACCGAAATCGCTCAAACCGGAATTTACACTCTAAGTAATGCTATTTTTGAGATTCTTAAAAGTAAAAATATTCGTCCGTCATTTGTAGCAGGACATAGCTTAGGTGAATACACGGCGCTGACTGCTGCAAAAATTTTTGACTTTAACGTCGGTATAAAAATAGTCGCTAAACGAGGTGAGTTCATAAGAGAATCTTGCCTAAAAACCCCAGGTGGGATGATCGCAGTTCTTGGGATGGAAAATGATAAAATTGCAGCATTGATACAAAATTTAGAAAAACAAAATGTGAAAGTTGAAATCGCAAACTACAATTGTCCGTCTCAAACTGTGATTAGCTACAAAGGCGATCAAAAAACGAAAGAAAATATCATGAATTATTTCATGCAAAACGATGGAAAAAAAATGATCGAACTGAACGTTTTTGGGCCATTTCACTCGTCTTTTATGGATTCAGCGAGCTCAGCACTCGAGAAAGAACTAAGAAACCATATTCTCAATACGCCAAATATACCTGTGGTTTTTAATTACACGGCAAAACCTGAAAGTACTCTCGACAGCGTCAAAAAAAATATCGTCCAACAAGTCAATCATTCTGTTAGATGGACTGAAAGTGTTGAGTTTATGACGCAAAATGGAATTGACACAATAATTGAGATTGGACCTGGTAAAGTCTTGTCCGGACTAAACAAAAAGATTGACAGAAATTTAAAAATTTATAATATTGAAACCATCGAAGATTTGACAAAATTAGAGTTTTAGTTTTACTTTAAATTGAGTTTTGATTTTTAAAAGGAGAGAATTTGTCGTGGGTAAAAAATTAATAGATAAAGTAGCTCTCGTGACTGGATCTGGGCAAGGAATTGGACGAGAAATCGCGTTGACTCTAGCGGAAGAAGGAGCAAATATCGCAGTAAGTGATGTAAAGACTGAGGTCGCAGAAGAAACCGCAAAATTAATCAGACAAAAAGGCGTGAAAGCCGAAGTATACAAGCTGGACGTTTCAAAGCTTAGCATGGTAGAAGAAGTGGTCGGCAAAATCATTGAAGATTTCGGAAAAATAGATATTTTAATCAATAATGCCGGAATCACGCGAGATGGACTTTTGATGCGCATGAGCGAAGAAGATTGGGATCTTGTACTTAATATAAATTTGAAGGGAACTTTTAATTGCACAAAAGCAGTGTCTAGACCAATGATGAAAAATAGATATGGAAAAATTGTCAATATTGCGTCCATCGTTGGAGTAAGAGGAAACGCCGGACAAGCGAATTATTCTGCTTCAAAAGGCGGAGTGATTGCGTTAACAAAAACCGCTGCAAAAGAATTGGGCTCGAGAAACATAAATGTAAATGCAATTGCACCTGGATTTATTGCCACAAAAATGACTGAATTCCTAGATGAGACAGCAAAGGCAAAACTTACAAGCTCAATAGTTTTAGGAAGACTTGGAACAGCAAAAGATGTTGCAAACGCATGCTTATTTTTATCTTCAAGCGATTCAGATTATATTACCGGTCAAGCTTTACAGGTTGATGGCGGTATAATAATATAAAAAAATAAAAGGAGGGTGGAATTATGGCTCCATCGATAGAAGAAAGAGTAAAATCAGTAATAGTTGAACAATTAGGCGTTGATGCTTCAATGGTCACTATGGATGCGTCCTTCATTAACGATTTTGGCGCAGATTCTTTAGACACTGTTGAATTAGTCATGGCTCTTGAAGAAGAGTTTGATTTAGAAATTTCTGACGAAGACGCAGAAAAAATGGACACTGTAGGAAGAGTTGTTAACTATATCAAATCTCACAAAGGTGAATAATTTTTGAATAGAAAAGTAGCGCAATCTTAGCGCTGCTTTTCTATAAAAAAAAACCGAACGATATAATCCAATTTTAATTTTTTTTGTTTTTTTATTTGGCCCGTGATCAAAAAAATTCAAGTTTTGATATAACAAACTGAATTTTAACTAATTATAATTACCTAAATTTTCGCCTATTTTTTCCATTGTTAAAAGAACAAAACTTTTAATCTAATGAGACTGTCAGCATTTTTAGTCTCTATCAAAGGATTGATATTATGAAGACAAAAAGAGTTGTAATTACTGGAATTGGAGTGGTTTCTCCAGTAGGGATTGGATTAGAAAATTATTGGAAGGCCCTTATAAACGGGGTTAATGGCGTTGGATATATTACTGCATTTGATACAACTGATTATCCAGTAAAAATCGCTGCAGAAGTCAAAAACTTCAACCCAGAAGATTACATCGAAGACAAAAAGAAAATAAAAAGGATGGATAAATTTGTACACTACGGAATGGCCGCTGCAAGATTGGCCATCGAGGATTCAAATTTAAATATTGCATCTTTAGACAAATATCGAATCGGATCGATTTTAGGTGTAGGAATCGGAGGAATCGGGACGATTGAAACGCAGCACACGATTTTATTAGAAAAAGGTCCTCGGAGGGTTTCTCCTTTTTTGATACCAATGCTTATTACCAATATTTTACCAGGCGAAATAGCGATTGAGTACGGAATAAAAGGTAAAAATTTTGCAACAACGTCGGCTTGCGCTAGTTCAAATCACGCTATCGGAGAAGCTTTACGTGCAATTCGCTATGGAGATCTCGATGTTGTAATTACCGGCGGCGCAGAATCTGCAGTCACCCCTCTTGCAATCTCTGGATTTACGTCTATAAAGGCCTTGTCATCTAGAAATGACGATCCGAAAAAAGCTTCCAGACCTTTTGACAAAGAACGCGATGGATTTGTAATGGGAGAAGGAGCTGCTGTTTTGGTTTTGGAAAGCTTGGAGCATGCGGAAAAACGTGGTGCGAAAATATATGCTGAACTCAAAGGCTATGGCGCGACAGACGATGCCTACCACATCACAGCGCCTGATCCTGAAGGTTCTGCCGGGATTCGCTGCGTCCAAAATGCTTTGGCAGACGCAGAAGTAGACATAAGTGAAGTTGATTATATTAATGCCCATGGTACTTCTACTGGCTTAAACGATGCTTCTGAAACAAATATTTTCAAAAAAGTTTTTGGCGAAAAAGCATATAAAATCCCTCTCTCTTCAACAAAATCCATGACTGGACATTTACTTGGAGCTGCAGGAGCTGCGGAACTGATTGCTTGCATAATGACGCTCAAAACCGGAATTATTCACCCTACAATCAACTACGAATTTCCTGATCCGGAATGCGACTTGGATTATGTCCCAAACACGAGACGCGAGAACCAGAATGTGAAAATTGCAATTTCAAATTCCTTGGGTTTCGGCGGACATAACTCTACTTTAGTCGTAAAAAAAATCTAAAATGGATCCGCTGACAAAACTCGAAAGCGATCTGGGCATAAGTTTTGAAAACAAAGAATTTTTGAATTTAGCTTTGATGCACAAATCTTACAGTTCTGAACAAAAGTTTGAATCGTACGTTAATAATGAAAGACTTGAATTTTTGGGAGATTCTGTTTTATCTTTGGCAATATCGACATATTTATATAAAAACTTTTCAACTTCTCATGAGGGAGAATTGTCAAA
Source organism: bacterium (assembly GCA_031551405.1). Taxonomy (GTDB): domain Bacteria; phylum RUG730; class RUG730; order RUG730; family RUG730; genus JAVBNQ01. Next base: position 38,884 of record JAVBNQ010000008.1, read on the forward strand.
ATTACGCTCGAAATTGGTTTCAAAAGAGAATTGTTATTTTTGGGCGAAAGAATTGGGATTGGGAACATACTTGAAACTCGGAGTTGGAGAAGAAAAATCAAAAGGTAGACAAAGAATTTCGAATTTAGCAAATGTTTTTGAAGCCCTGATTGGCGCGATTTACCTCGACAAAGGATTCCAAGTAGCTGAAAATTTTGTCCTTGCAAAATTAGAAAATTTTAAACTTGAATCTCTAGATGAGGATTATAAATCGAAATTACAAGAAACTTTACAAACTTTATTTAAACTTCCGCCCACCTACAAAATCGTCCGCGAATCCGGTCCGGCCCACAAAAAAACCTTTAAAATACAAGTAGAAATTAACAAAATTGTTTTAGGAATAGGTCAAGAAAACAGCAAAAAAAAAGCAGAACAATTAGCTGCAAAAGATGCCTTGTTAAACGGTAGGTACCTTGATTTATGTAAGGAGACTTCAGATGAATAATGGTTTGAGTTTAGTAGCTAAACTTAGAAATGGCGACGCAAAAAATTTGAACTCGCAGAACATTTTAATTGATAAAGAAGACGTAAAAAACGCGCTTTTGGATTTTACAAACGAATATTTTGTTGTGGAGAACAAAAATAATATCGCTCTCGTAAAAAAACAAAATTTTTCAGAAAATGATGCTTCAATTGTGGTTGGTTTTCTGCCGAAATTCTCGATACAAAATTTTGGAAGCGAAGAATTTAAAAAAGCTTACAATTTAGATTACGCCTATATGGCCGGGTCGATGGCAAACGAAATTTCGAGCACTGAAATGGTAATAAACTTTGGAAAAGAAGGATTTTTGTGTTCATTTGGCTCAGGGGGAGTCTCTCCCAAAAAAGTCGAGGAAGCAATCCAAAAAATTCAAACAAATCTTAAAAATAAGCCTTTTTGTTTTAATTTAATTCATTCACCGTATGAGCCTGATATGGAGCAAAAAATTGTAGATCTATATCTTAAATACAACATTAATGTAATTGAAGCTTCGGCGTTCATAAATTTGACGCAAAGTTTAGTTTATTACAGAGTTGCCGGTCTAGAAGAAATTAACGGAAAAATTAATATAAAAAACAAAGTGATTGCAAAAATTTCTCGAGATAAAATCGCAAGAAGATTTATGGAACCGGCTCCTGAAAAAATTGTAAAAAAATTATTGGAGCAAAACTTGATCACGGAAAAGCAAGCTGAGCTCGCGAAAAAGGTTCCAATGGCAGACGACATTACGGTCGAAGCAGATTCTGGAGGACACACAGATAATAGACCGCTCGTCAATATTTATGGAATTATACGTGATTTGCGCGACGACGTTCAGAAAATTTACAATTACGAGACCAAACTACGAGTCGGGGTCGGCGGCGGAATAGGTACGCCTGAATCAATGCTTGCTGCATTCATGATGGGAGCAGATTATGTCGTAACGGGATCTATCAACCAAAGCTGCGTGGAAGCCGGAACTTCTGAAACCGTAAAAAAATCGCTTTGTGAATCAGAAGTGACGGATGTCGACATGGCACCTGCTGCAGACATGTTTGAGATGGGAGTAAATGTTCAGGTCCTCAAAAAAAATACGCTTTATCCGATTCGAGCAAAAAAATTATACGATTTGTACTCGAGATATAATTCGTTAGATGAGATTCCAAAAGACGAATTAGAAAAAATCGAAACACAATTTTTTCAAAAAAAAGTCGACGAAATTTGGGATGAAACACAAGAATTTTTTAAAAAACGAAATGGAGCTGAAGTTTTAGAAAGAGCGGAAAAAGACGCAAAAAAGAAAATGGCTCTAATTTTCAGATGGTACTTAGGTTTGTCGCCGTATTGGGCTCGAAAAGACGATGCTTTGCGAAAAAATGATTTCCAAATATGGTGCGGACCATCGATGGGCGCATTCAACAATTGGGTAAAAGGAACGAGCCTTGCAGATGTACAAAACAGACGAGTTGCAGATGTTGCGAAAAAACTAATGAATGCTACAGTCTATTTATTCAGACTAAACTTACTAAAATCTTTCGGAATAAAAATAAATGATAATTTTTACGAAAAATACGAAATTTAATCTTCCCAAAATAATTTTCACTCCACTCGTCATAATTCTATTCTTTTCGCACGTTTTTTCAGAACCGCATATCCCTGCAAAATTAATCGACACTCCAATGAATAGCTTCCTAGATAGCGCAGAATTTTTTTACGAAGCCCTCGTTTATCAAAACGGCGGAATCGTAAACTATTTTGACGTTGGGATAATGCCATATCTAAACGTCGGAGTTTCGCTAGATCTTTACAGGTTCATCGGGGACGAAGATGCAAAAACCAGAGATCCTAAAATTTCTGCAAGACTCGAGATTTTTCCCGGGAATTTACATTTTCCGGCAATTAGCGTTGGATATCTCGGACAAGGCTACGGAAAATTATACAAAAACGAATATCAAAACTCCGAGAAAGGATTTTATGTTTTGGCTGAGCGCGAGCTTTTTTTGGTCGATCTCATTTGGGATTTTGGACTCAACATTAAAGATTTTGGTGGAGATTCAAAACTTTATGGATTTATCAATGCCCGCTATTTTTTGATGCAAAAAATTTTGATAATGTGCGAATATGACTCGATTCGAACCACTCCAAACTCTAGCCTAAATTTGGGATTTAGATTTTACATTTCCGAAAATTTTAATATTGGAATTGGAGTCAAAGGATTGAATAAATTGGACGATAAAGACGTAAAATTGGAACGCGTTTTGTTTGTAAATTATAGCTCAAAGTTCTGAGGAAAATTGATGAAGAGTGAAGTCATCGTCGCTATTAGCACGGCTCTCGGAAAAGGAGCGATTGGCGTCATTCGTCTGAGCGGAAATGAGCTTTTCGAAATAATCAAAAAATTCGTCGTTTTTCCAAAAAATGTTGACGAGCCTGAGTCTCACAAATTGTATTTGGCAAAAATCGTTGATGGCGAAGATTTTATCGACGACGTAATGTTTGTTTTGATGCGAAATCCAAGATCGTACACCGGCGAGGATGTTGCAGAAATTTCAGCTCACAACAATTTGCATATTTTAAATAAAATTTTGGCTTTGGCGATAAAGTTCGGCGCCAGAATCGCAAAGCCCGGAGAATTTACAGAACGCGCTTTTTTGAACGGGAAAATGGATTTGTCGCAAGCAGAAGCAGTTGCAGAAATTTTGAGCGCAGAAAGCGAGTTTGCGGAAAAAATCGCAGCAAAACAATTACAAGGCAGGCTCTCGGATCTAATCGCAAATTTTCGAGGCAAAACGCTAGATATTTTGAGTAATGTCGAAGTCATGCTTGATCACGACGACGTGTTTGAATTTAACAGGCAAAAGTTAGCTCAAGAAATTCGTTTTTTGAATGCAGAATTGGAACAAAAAATTAGCGTCGGAAGAAGAGCGAGTCGTTTCTATCAAGGCCTAAAAATAGCATTAGTTGGACGGCCAAATGTCGGAAAATCGAGTCTCCTCAATGCAATCGTTGACCAAGAAAAAGCTATTGTGAGCGATTTGCCGGGGACAACGCGCGATCCTGTCGAAGTCGAGATCGAGCACAAAAGCATAAAAATTAAAATTATCGATACTGCCGGTATGAAAACCGAGCGCGAGCTGGCAAGCGACGAGCAAAAATTTAGCGATTTTGTAAAAATAGAGAAACTCGGAATTAGAAAAACTAAAGAATTTATTGAAAACGTTGATTATATTTTTTCGATTTTTGATTTGTCGAACGAAAACGAAAATTTTGAATTAATTTTTAAAGAAGTTGAAAAGCAAATTCGCGAAAATAAAGTAATCGTCGTAGGCAACAAAAAAGACAAAAAATCTGAGAAAATTTACGAAAATTTGAAAAATTTCGCAGACAAGCTTGGCATAAAAAAATTTGTTGAAATTTCTGCTCTAAAAAAAGAAAATATCGAATGTTTGTTGGATTGTTGCATTAACGATTTTTTGGAATCGCGAGAGATTTTTGAAAATAGTTTTGTTTTAAATGTTCGTTATGAAAAAATTTTTTCTGAAATAGAAAAAAGCCTGAAAACTGCCGCAGAAAACCTGGATTCTTCCGAAGCATTAGAAATTGTTGCAATGGATTTGAGAAGAGCAGTGGATTTGTTTGGTCAAATTTTGGGGCTCGACGTCAGCGAAGAAATTTTAAACAGAATTTTCAGTAATTTTTGCGTCGGGAAATAAATAAAACTGCATAAAAAACCTGAAAATTTTTAGGGGCTGACATCTAATAAAGTTTTATTCAAGTCGAAAAAAAGATTTTGGTTTTCTAAAACTTTTCAATTTCCGTATTTTTTCTCTTTTCTTCTTATTTATATGTCTGCATAGCGAAGAGAAGATGGAAAAAATTGAAAAAAATCGTTTAAAATTTCTAAACTTGTTTGAGCCCCTTTTTGGGCTGCGAGTATCTTTAGAAATTTAGATTTTTTGAAAATTTTTTACCTATCTCTGAGGTCGAGCAGACTAGCGTTTTTTGTTTCTTTTTTGAGCAATGTCAAAAAAGAAAGATAAAAGAACGCCACGCTCGGAAAAAATGAAAATCCTCACGTGTGGACGGAAAAATCAAAAAATTTTGTCGAAGCAAAAAACGAGAAGATTTTGTTTTGGTCTTTGTTTTTTGTTTTGCGATTGAAAAAGATAAGTAAAAACTTTTCAATTTCCATCTAAATCCTAAAGACAGCCATCTTGCTTTTGACAAAAAGTTTATCAAATTTATTTGTTACTTTTCTTTGCTTATCCAAAGCAAAAGTAACCAAAAGAAACGACAGCCCGTTACTCGCGAGATAGGAACCAAAATTTTTAACGCTTTTTCAAAATTTTGTCTCACTTTCGCTCATAAAAGGGCACTTTAAAAAATTACACCAATTTTTAGAGACAAAGCGAAAAATTTTAACGAATGCCCACCCGGCAACGACATCGGCTACAAATCTCAGCAAATTAAATATAATTAGGTGTCAGCCTCTATTTTATTTTCAATTTCACTCTTAATTAGCTTCAAAAAGTGTCCTAGCTAAATTCCCCTCCATTTTTATTTGCCACAAAACTAAAACCTGTTTTTCTCCACGCTTAATTTCTTAACAAAATCTTAACAACCTCTTAAAACACTATTAACAAAAAATTCGTGATTTTTTCGCTTCTACAAAAAACACTCTTCTTGTATAATAAATTAAAATATTAAAATAAAAATATGGAGAAATGCCGTGTTTAAAAAAATAAAAAAACTTATCTCTATTACTTTATTGTTCTGCTTTTTTATAAGCTTATTTAATAATTTTAGTTACGGCGTCGGTCTTGGGATTTTTGATCCAGCCAAACCAGATTTTAGCACTACAAAAATCTTAAACCTGCATGAAAATTTTGGACAAATAATTGAATCTTATGATGGTACTTCAGATCAAAAGATTTTTGTGATAGAAGACTTGCATTGCGACGAAGGAGTTCAACGAAATATCTCTCAGATTATACGGCAAATGAAAAAAGATTACGGTTCAGATTTTACATCAATCGGGATAGAAGGAAGTTCCGGAGAAATCGACGTAAGAGTTTTTGGTGTTTTGCCGGATCCCGAAATAAAAATGGCTGTGATCCAAAAATATATATCGAAAGGTTATATAAATGGCGCAGAATTGTATGCTATAGAACACTACGACAAACACAGTATGGATCTATACGGCATCGAAAATCAAAATTTACACGACGAAGACTTGGTTTTGCTATTTGAGAATTTAACATACAACGAGAAAGTAAAAAAAATTTTGCAAGATTTACAAAAAGACATCAATGAAGCAAAAATTTATTTGTACACAGACGAGTTAAAAAAATATGAAACAGACGCGAAAAAATTTGAAACAAAAAAATACAATTTCACAAAATTTATAGAGTTTTTGAAAAAAAATGCAGAATCGAATGGAATAAATTTAAATCAAAATTATCCAAATTTACAAACTTTTTTGAAAATAGAAGTTTTGAAAAAAGAAATAAATGAGATTATTTTACAAGAAGAATTAAAAATTATTACAAAAAAATTAGATTTAAAAATTAACGAAAATTTTAACAATGCTTATGAGCTTGGAAATTTCGTGATGAGAATTTTAAAACAAAAACATATTTCTTTAACTCCGGAGTTTAAAGAGCTCAACAAATTTTTTCTTTTTAAAGAGATGAATTCTAACTTGGATGCTCTAGAACTTTTGGACGAAATAGATCTTTTAGACTTTGAAATTAAAGAAAAAATAGCCGATGATAGAAAAGATTGCGGAAAATTGTTAAAAATTGAACGCTACTCAAACCTACTGCTAAAATATTTAAACAACGAAACAAGCAAAACTCAAACAGAACTTTTGGCAGCCAATATCGAAGATCTATATATGCTAATGCAAGGATTTGGAAATTTATTAAGCTGCGAAAACGTCTTTCTAAAGCATTTGGCGGAAATAAAAAAATCTCACGAAAAAATGAAAACTTTTTACAAAATAGCCGATAAACGTGAAGAACTTATACTAAAAAATATACTCCGTCACGATGCGCAAGGTAAAATAAAAGCTCTAATCGTAGGCGGTTATCACTCGCGAGGAATCGCAGAATATCTCCGCGGACGCAGCATAAGCTATGAAATCATAAGGCCAAGCATTACTTCATCTTTTGACAAAAAAATTTATTTAAACAGGCTGGAAGAGGAATACAACCGCATCGTTGAAAAAGATTTACTTATTAAGTCTAAAAATCTGCACGAATTAAAACCTGACAAATTGATGGTTGAAAGTATTTTTACAGAAGAAGAAGCCTTTAGTCTGGATAAATTGCAAACGATTTTAAATATTGTTGTCGAAGAATATGCAAAAAAATTTGGAGAAAAAAGCAAAACAGAAGTATTAAAATTTCTAGAGTCATATTTGAACGCTTTAGATGAAAAATCTTTAATGAAACTCGAAGGAAGTAGCTATTTGTGGCAAGGAACAATAGGTGGAAAAACGTATGCTTTGAGTTACGATGGGAATGTCGTAATTCTTAAACCTACTGAATATTCGCCGCCAAAACTTTCCGTCGTAGGATGCGCAATGGAGATAGCATCTCTTACGTATGCGGCGGTTTCTCCGTCTCGAATGCTACTTAGCGCTAGCGCTTTATTTGATAATGCTGAAAGCCTCACCTACTCAATGGACGCTAGGAGTTTAACCGTATCAGCCGAATTAACTGCCGACTTTCTGGCTGTCCAAGAAGGTAGTGTCGACTTACACGCCGGGCCGGCTAAGATCGATATTCCAGAGTTTGAGGTTCAAGTTTGGGACAGACAAATTAAACGTCCGGCTCTAAATCTTTCTAACGGAATTTATTCAGAAATAGACAAAAACAATCATAATAAAAATTGTGTATTTGATTCGGTAATACAATATTTGTACTACACATACCAAAGCGGCTCTTTATCTTTAACCGGTCTTAAATATGAAGAAGAACTGCGAGCAGTTTTTGAATATTTAGGCACCGCAGATCGTAATCAAATCCTTATTTCAGCTACTCCAATCTCGCGTTTACGAGATAGAGTAGCGCGTGAAGGAGAACAAGGAGGGGTAAGATTTGGATTGGGACAAGAAATGGGAATATTCGCAGCTATACAAGAGTTAACGAGCCCCGTTTCTGCTATACAACAAACTTCTGCTGAGATAGTGACCCTCGAAGAAATAGAGGAAGATGAAGAAGGTTTCGCTGTTATAAATACTGTAAAACCGACAAATCCTCAAGTTATTACTGACGGACCAAAAGCCATTTCCCCTACAGATTCTTCATTAAGTTCAGATGAAGATCTTGACGATTTCGAAATGGTAGCTCCCAAAGCGCAAGAAGTCTCATCTTCTTTATCTTCGTCTTCAGTTGTTGCTAGACAAAATTTCCCAGAAATCAAAATCATAGATTCAGCTGGGTTACCTTCCATAAAAACTTTTAAAGAGGAAGGCGCAGCTGGACAAAAAACAATTCATTTTCTCAGACATCGAAATTCAGGTAATCCAATGATGCCAGAGCACGTCAATCTAACTGCCAAATCATCTTATAATTTAAAATCAATCATTGTAGGGAGAACTAGCTGGTTTGGATTAAGTCATCATGCCTACTCATACGTAAAAATTGGTGGCTGCTGGCATAAGTATGATGATCAACAAAATCTGGTTGATACGAAAAACAGCTTGAAGGATTTTAACGACTCATCCATAGCTGTGGATGATTGTTTATACCTTTACGAACTATCAACACCACAAAAAGATACCGAAAGATATGGAGTAATAAGTCAGATTGAAGGTAATAAAATTGTCATAAAAATGACACCTGAAATGCAAACTTTTTTAGCAAAAATTAAAGCCGAAAGCAGAACTGTTTATGATCAAATTTTAACAGCGACTGCAACGCATGAGAAAAGCGAATTAGAAGTTGGGCACGAGAAAGCTATCCAAGGAGATCAACAACATGGATGGATAATCTCTATCATAAATGAGCTGGCAGCTCAAAATAGACTTATTCCTGAGCTTTTGATTTTAAAAATAGCTGCAAAAAATTTAGAAAAGTTTGGTTTGAACGTAGACATCTTTGATAAGCAGATCCTAACAAAATCTTATGATGAATTGTTCAATTCATTACAAATTACCGACGTTCGAGATGTCCCTTTTGCAGCTGAAATGCTAACTTTGGTAAAAAAGCATACGTATTTTAGAGAAACTACAGAGCCAGCCCCAGCTGTACCTGAATTAACAAAATCTGTAGATTACGCGGCAATAATAAAAATAATGGATCAACCGAATTTTAACGAAGAATCTATTAAAAAAATTCTAAGTCTCCTATCATCTAAAAATTATGATGATTCATTCCAGGAGACCCTTAATACTTTAGTTCCGACTCAAACTCTTACTTTTTTTCATATTTTGTACGATTCTCATCCAAGACATAGTAATGAACTCTTAAAAGAATTACCTTTCAGAGAAAAATTTAGCCTAATTATTTTTTTCTTAAACTCTCTTGAAGAAGAAACTGGAACTCATCCTAGAGTAAAAAAAGAGCTCCAAAAATATGCTGTAATGTCTAAAAAAATAAGCCCAAAAGAATTATATTACCATTTTTTAGATTTAATATCTTACCCACCTGAAGAAATAATTGACTCTGGAAGAGATGGCTCCGATATAACTATAGAAACATTTGAGGCTCTGGTAGAGCTAAACATTACAAACGACCCAAAAATAATAGAAATGTATGAAGAAATCGTAAAATTTAGAGCTAATATTTTTCGTCCCGACTCTGCGACAAACCGTAATTTGACTCTTTCATTAAAATATCTTGAATTATTAGACTACTGCATAAAAAATATGAAAATAATACTGGGAAATGAAGCTTTTTCAGATGAAGAAAATCGACAAATAGAACGTCTAGCTGCTCTTGATTTCGCCAAAATTAAAAAACACTTCACAAAGATGGATGGACTAAGCGACCTTAAAGTCACGAACCGCCCATTTGCGAATTTCAATATGATAAGAAATAGCCAAGGCTTTGGGCAAGCTTTCAATCGTTTTGGTATAGATAGCGAAGGCGTTGAAAGATTACTGGCTAGAGCAGCAAAACTGGAACAAGACGTAAGTGATTTAGAAAAAATTTATAAAGGCAAAATCGTTATTAAAAAAAAGATAGGTAATCGCGATGTCATCTTTTTTCAAAACGTGTATGGAGATTTACAGCCTCTAGAGACACAAGCAAAAGATTTAGATTTAGCAAAAATAAGAGCTGTGGCCGAAAAAATACGACCTGAAAGTAACACTATTGCCGCTCAAATTGAAGCCTCGATAACTCAATTTGAAAAAGACGGTACAATCAATGAAATTTTTGAAATTATCGTTGCGCTAAAAATGGAAAATAAGTTTATTCCTGAAATATTAATTGCTCAAATTGCTGCGAAAAATTTAGAAGAATTTTGCGGAGACTTACCTGTCTTTACAGATCGAGAGGCAGAAAAAGCTTATATTGAAATACTTGACAAAACAAAAATTGATGATCCTGAAAAGCTAGACCGCTTCAACGAAATGCTGTGCTTATATATGAAATTTCCATTCTTCAAAAAAACGCCCGATATTACACCGGAAAAAGCTTCTGATTATTCCGTAATACTCAACGAAGAAATTCCTCTTACTCTCAATTCAATAATAGAATTTTTTCCGAAAATTCATGATAAGAGCCTTCTAAAGAAAAAGCTAAAATCTCTGCTCCTCAACAATGTTAATGCGTCGGATGATGCTTTGGAGCAATATTTTATAACAATTTCTCTAAAAGAAAGGATCTACATACTTGCATATATTCAAGATTATTTTAAGACAAGGTCATCAAAAAAATTATTAGAAGACAGTCTTAATAAAAATCAAATAAACCAACAAGATGTGCTATTTTATTTATTAGAACAATTGAGCATAAATATAGAAGAAATAATGCAGTCCGGAGAATTTTCATTTCAATTCCTAGATACATTTAAAGTACTCTTAGATTCAGACATATTAAATCCTGCCCTGCGTACTATTTTACTAAATATGTATAGTGACTTAGAGATTTTACAACAAAATATGTATAGCACAACACCTTTACAAAAAAGCGAAAGAGCGTTTTTAACCGGAAAATATATAGATCTATTTGCTTTTTGTGTAAACAACGTGTCCGATATTGCCCGCACTTCTTTAACTCTCGAAGCAATGCCAACCCTCGATCTATTGAGACGGATCAATGGTCAACAGGTTAAAGTTAAATTCGCAGCCTTAGGTTATGTGGGAGCTCCAGACTTTTTTAAAAATCTAAACTTGTTTAGACTTGAAGAAGGGAACTCTCGTTTTTTTAGAGGTTTTAAAATATTAAACAAGACTGTAAGCGAGGAACTTGAAGAACTCAACCAAGCTTATACTGAATGTGAAGGCAGGGGCTTATTACAAATCGAAGAATTAGAAATTAACGGTAAATATTATATTTTTTCCCAAAATAGAGAAGGGAATATAGTTGCTACAGAGAAGCAGCCAAGTCCTTTTAAATCTTTATTGCAACCGGCTGTTTCTTTTATTGATTCAGTTCTTCCTATACTCCAAACTGGACCAACAAAAGCTTTATCTGCTCAGGATAGTGCACCTAAAGCTATTGTTTCATCTCCTAGCGAACTCGACCTTAGTCTACTTGCTGATAATGCTCAGAAGCAAGCCATATTCTTAAATACCATATTCCCAAATTTTTTCACTGTCCCTAGTACAGACGAAGAAAGAGTCACTCGGATACTTTTCCTTGCTCAAAATAGTAGTGCAAATAATGACGATATACTACTTTTGATAGAGGAACTGAATCAAGTTAGCACCGAGACAAAACAAATCATACAGGATTGGTACGCCGCTTTAACAACAAATTCAACAGAAATAGCCGAAAAAAAAATGCAAGATCTTACACAAATTTTGAATTTTCAAAAACAATTTCCTCTTTATTATAATCTATATCAAAATGTTTTCACACGTTCGTTTGATAGCAAAGAAAAAGCACTAGATGCTCTTCTTCCCCGTTTCGTAGAGTTTTATGCCAATAAAGAGACTTTAACTGAAACCCAAAAAAAGGCTTTATTTTTAGATTTAAAAAATCTACGCCTTCCCAATGATTTATACATTACGGAACTCTTTTCTAGTTTATTATTATTTTTGGAAGGAACAACTCGCGCCGGAGGACTAAAAACTGTTGAAATATTTTATAAAAATACTCTCTTTTACATAGAAATTTTAGTAAATTTAGGCATTATTTCTGGTACTGAAAACTTAGCATTGGCTCACTTATTTAGTGAAAGTGGCACCATTCCCCCTTCTGAAAGTTTAACATTAGATCACTTATTTACTGAAGGCATTAATATTTTAAAAACAGACTATGCAGACAGCTCATCAAAAGTGAAGGCAGTGACTATAAATGCCATAAAATTATATGAATATTTTAGATCATTAGCTCTTACAGGAATAATTACGGATAGGAAAGGCAAACGATTTATAGGGCAATTTGCATTACCGCTTTTTGCAATAAATCTAGGGAAAGAAGGGCTAGCTCAAGTTAGTTCTACAGCAATTTGTTTTAGCCACTTACTAAAATGCAGTTTAGACGATAGGGTGCCTGAAGAACGACATTTAAAAATACTAAAGGAAAAATTTACTAAGTTACTTGATGACGAAAGTAAAGCTCTAGCAGCCTACTATCTCCTTGCCGCATCAACAGAACGTCTCAATGATTCGAAAACAGAAATTAGAGAGGGAGAAGAAAATGGGAAAAAAGTTTTTTATGCAAAAAATAGCGACAGCGCAATAACGAAAATTTATAATAAAGACTATGAACTAATCGGAGTTATGTACGGCGACTACAGATTTACGCCTGGTTATGGAACAAAAAAAAATCTAGTCTCTATCACAGTTTTTAAGAATGGGACTCAACTTGAATTTCAACCAATTACTCAAAAACAATCAGAGGCCATTTTCATGGATCCTTGTACGGGAAAAGATGTTGAAAGATTTATAGAGATGAAGAATAATTTAACAGAAATACAAAAATCCACGAAACAAAAAATTCGTTTTTATTTAGCCGAAATAGCGCAAATTAGACGTGCTAATGCATTGCCAGAATTAGACGCAATTGAAACACAACTTCAAACGCTTTTAACCACGGTAAATGAACAGCTCAGTTTACAGAAGTATCAAGAACTTGAAGCGTTTTACAAAAAGCTAAGAGAAGCCAAAAACGCAGTAGATGGAATAGGGGAAAAATGCAAAAAAATTATCAATCAATTAGATTTAAGTTCAGATGAAAGACGAAATTTTAAAAATCGTCTTCCGATTGATCCTATTTTATACGAAGCAATCAGAATTAGAATATCGCATATTCAAGGGGAATTTAAAAAGATTACAGGAGAAACGGTTGATCTTTCTGCTCTTAATGAAATTTTAATTAGAACTGAAGAGGAGTTTCAAAGAATAGCGAACGAAGAAATATTCCTAACTCAAGAAAATTTGGACCGTTTTACTCGTGATATTATAACTTGTATAGATAGTTTAAGTATCTCACAAGACTCTAAAGCATCTTTAAAACAAAACATTCTTTTATACTTAAAGCAAGAATATATTTATACGCCAAGCCAGCAAGAAGTCCTTAGGCTAGTCTTGCCGTCTTTGTTTACGCATGGCGACAAAATATTACAGCACTTAAATTCAGAAAAGAAACGAACATTATCCCAAATAAAAGGAAAAGCGAAAAATTATCCGGAAACAGTGCTTAAACGACAATTCTTATACAAATTAATTAAATCCCAAGAGATAACTCCTACTTTTAGTGAAAAAAATTTTGATCTCCTATTTAGAAAGCAGCAAGTTCCCGAATTTAAATATTGGATTTCGTCTCTCAATTCCAATCAAGCCATGATGACTTTTGCGAGCCAAATTTTTAATGCCACAGCTCCCGATTCCATACCTCAAAATATACTCGCATTACATACAAAACTTTCTGATGAAATAACGTCGTTCGAAGCCTTAATTGCTAACCAATTTACTCTTCCAGAAGCAATTGAAGCGTTTGACGCCATAGCTGCCGTAGAAACAGACAAAGCAGATTTTTCAGCCTCAAAAATTCACTTATTGAAAGTCGAAGATGCGTTCAAAGATGCAGAAATCCAAATCATAAAATCTCTCTCAAAAAGATTTAATTTTTCTTCAACTGAAGTCGCCACTGTTTTTACTCCGGAAATTCAAATTAATGAAAGTTTGATGCAACAACTTACAACTTTTAGAAGTGAATACTCAGTCTATGAAAGATATTACCTTCGTGAAATCGCAAGATATAACGATGCAAATGGAAATTCTACAGCAAAAACCGTTGAGGAAGAATTGGAACGTGACAGACTCATATTTGAAGCCACTCTTTATCATCAATATGCCATTTTTTGTGAGGCAGCTTCCTTACGCTCAAGAGCCTTTCTTACTAGATCGGATCGTAAAAATCTAAGCGTTTTAGAAGAAGAATATCGGAAGGCTCGGCAAAATGCCATTACTTTGCTGTCTTTGACTCAGGCAATAAATGAAGGCAAAATAGAAATTAAAAATCTAGCTGGCAGTGTAGCGCAAACAAGACACCATTTTATGCCGGGATACGTATATCTGCTTGGTCACGGAGGCAGAGTTTTATTTTCCGGTGAAGCTAATCAAGTACACGATTTCTACGCGATGATAAATCCAATTTTGCACGATAGAATCGCAGCTACACACGGACTTGTTTTTAACGAAGATAACCAACAAATAGAAGAAGAAAAAATCAGTCCGGCATATGCATTTATACGTGGACGCGGATTTTTTGGAACAGTCTGGAGGTTTTTGGTAGTAATCGTTGCTGGTCTAGTCGCGTTAGCTTATGAGATCTCTATTGGTTTACTAATCAACTCAATAATCTTTTTTGTGACCAAAAACTTTCTTTTTTTCAATTCTCTAAGTTTTCTTTTTACAACTATGAGCTATCACTCTGGATTTAATATAGGTTTGGGGCTCTACGGCGAAAAAGCTAATGGTTTTGTAGTAAAAAATGACGGGACAACCGGTCATATGTATCTGCACGACATTTACGAAAAAGATGGCAAAGCCGGTTTCATGGCCGGGCTAGAAGGCACTGCTCCGGGCAAAGAAGGAAGAGCCGGAAATCATGATATTCTTGGAAATCCACAAGATTTAACAGCGTGTGGCGGGAAAAAAACAGAAGCTCTACTTTGGTTACAGATAAAAGCTAAAGTCATTGAAAAATTAGAACGTGAGTTGACAGATCAAGAAGAAAAGGATGTTTTTAAATTTTTACAATTTTTATCACGAAAAATATACAACAAAGATACAAGAAGAGCTGACTTCTCAAAAAAATCACTGGAACGTTTGGGGGAAAAATTTACAGATGATGCAGAAAAAAGAAAACTTTTTAAAGAAATATGTGACACTATCACTGAAGCCGAAGGGCTAATCTTGCCTTATAAATATGGCTCCATGACTGTAACCCTCGACCCTATTTTGATTTCAAGAGTCAAGGCAAATTACGATCTTCTGAACGTTCTCGAAAACCCAATAGCTATTTTTGATGATTTGGATTTTTCGCTAGAGTATAGACGCGACAAAGCTGAAGCATCAGCCCACTCTTACGCCTTGCTATCAGAGCAAGTTGCAGGCACCGCTCAAACTTTGACTGGCGACGATGCAACTACAAGGCAAATTTTTAATAAAGAAGGAATTCTTCCGGAAACACGAACTAAAGCGGAAGAATTTGACGTATTACTTTTATCTCATCTTAGACGAGAACTGCGACATATTACTAAAGCAGGAAAGAAAAAACCTACTCCGGAAGAGATCCAAAGTATATTAGCAAATATAAAAGTTTATCCAAAATTCAGTGAAATCAATTTTTATATAGCGCGCGGTTTTTTCCCAGCTGAAAGTCAAGAGTTAGCTAAAAGTTTACTAAAAAGATATTGGGATTCAAAATCACTTTCAAGGATTTTAATAAATAGAGATATTGACCCATCAAGTTTAATCCAAGCTATAGACAGGCACTTAACAATTCAGAGATATGATACTGTTATGCGTCCGAGACCTGTATCATCCGTCTTAGTCTCTTTTCTTGGCATGGAAAATATTCCGTTAAGCGTAAATCAGTTACAAGAACTCTTATACACTAAAGACACGGAAGTTCGCCGATTTTTAGTCCGTCAGATGCCCAGCGACTGGGAGCTGCGAATATCAGCCAAATACGAAGACGTTTTAGAGCTGGTTACAGATGCAAGAGATGGGAGAAAAACAATGTTCATGTCTCGAGGAATGTACCGAATTTTTAAAAATATGTACAAAATTTTTGGGGAGGATTTTTGCGCTAAACTTTTCAACGAAATCAAAACACATGAAGAAATAGAAATTTCTGAAAAAACACGACTTTATTCTGAATACATAAAAACTATGCCTGAAGCCGAAGCAATGAGCAGAGCTGAAAAAGAAGCTCACGAGATAGCGCTGGAAGTATCAGGTGGAACCCAAAAAAATTTTTATACGATAGTGAAAGATTTAGAGTTTTTGATGGGAATTTCTGAAGAAAATTTCGATATGTTAAAAATAAGAGAACGGCTTGAAAGGATTCAACAAACTTTTAAAAAAGTCGAGAAGGATGTGACTATCGAGCAACTTATTCTTATGGTCAAGCCGCTAAAATTTTACATGGGGAAATTATTACTACATGAAAACCCAACAATTCAAAGAGAAGTCATTATAAGTTTAAAAAATCATAATGCTGCAGAAATAATAGAGCGTTTACAAAAATTGAACTTACTAAATACCGGCGGAAAAATTCGTGAAAATATAAGAGTTATTTTCGTTGAAGATCTTGCAAATTACGAAGACGCATCTGCTTTTAAAAAAGCATCTGAAATGTTGGTGGATTTAGGACAGCCCGGACAAGTAAAATGGGTGATGAGTTCACGAGCACTAGAAGCCTTGCGGGCTCATTCATCACAAGCTGATTGGAAAATATTACTAGAACGCGGGATTGGAAAAATTTGTGTACGAGACATGTCAGGCAGACTTCTGGTCGGAGCAGGCTATATAAGCGACACTACTCTCGACGAACTCAAAGCAGAAAATAATGGCATGAGTCAGGGTTTAATTGAAGAAAAGTTGAATACAATTTTTAACTTTAATATTGGCTTAATTGGCAAAATCGATGCGGCTATTTTACAAGATTTAGCAATAGGGCTGAAAGACTCAGAAATGTGGGCTGATAGAATTCAGGCAATCGATAGGAAATATCCTAACTTGCGAGCTCAAATTTCATCATTAAATTTAGGCATGAGCTACGAAGAAACGATTAAGTTAATTAGTATGAACCGGTTTATTTTTGGTGCAATGGGAATCACAAACACAAAAAGCTTGATTACGACAGCATATCCAGCTTTAAGGCAAGTATGCACAGATTCAAGCCTAAACAAGAAAATAACTGACGATATCAGCTCGACGTCTCCTACTGAAAGAAGATTAGTCGTTAATCTCCAAGGCTTAGACGGCAGAGTCACAAGAAATATTATAGAAATCAGCGAAACCGGAAAAGAAGTCCCTATTGACACAGCATTGCTGTCTGCTCCGATAATAGATAGAACCAGGCTAGAGGCTGCATTAACAGGAATAGACAAAATGAAAATAAAAATTTTTGAAGGGTTACAGAGTATGAATCTTTTGAAAGCAGATTTGAGAGATATTTTTAGAATAACAAGAAAAGGAACACTTACAGCAGAAGCTGAAAAAGTAAAAGAAATCGCAGCTGCAGCATAATAAATTTCAATCAAAAAATTTGGGAGTCCAAAATTGGAGTATGTCTTCGATAATTTTGAGGTAATAAAAAAATATTTAAATTCACGCCAAAAAAACTATATTTTTTTAGATTACGACGGGACTTTGGCAATTTTACATCGAAGACCGGCAATGAATTTTATGACTAACGAAATGCGAGACCTTTTACTTGTTTTAAGAGACAAATATTTTTTAGGAATAATTTCCGGACGTTCGCTCGAAAATTTAAAGATAAGAGTTGGTATTGACGATATTTTTTATTCCGGGAATCACGGACTAGAAATAGAATATAAAGATTTTGTTTTCACGCACCCGGCAGCGCTTCAAACCGAAAAATATGTAAAATTACTGACGGATAAACTTTTGCAAAAGCTCAAAAATTTTGACGTTTTGATAGAAGATAAAAAGTTGTCGTTTAGTATCCATTATCGCGGTTTAATCGAATCTGACATCAAAACTTTGCACAATATTTTCAATAAAACCTACGAAAATTTTGAATACAAATCTGAGCTTACTATTTTTTATGGGAAAGATGTAATTGAGTCAAAGCCAAATGTAGACTGGAATAAAGGAAAAGCTATCGAACTGTTCTTATCGAAATTTGCGATAGAAAATTATGGAACAGCTTTCTTGGGAGACGATACAACTGATGAATTTGGATTTTTGGAGCTAAAAAAATATTCCGCGCTTTGCATTAAAGTCGGACCAACCAATGACAGTTATGCAAATTTTTATCTAAATGACGTCGAGGACGTTTACAAATTTTTGCATAAAATCGTGACTGAAATCTAATGAAATCTTATTTATACTTCTCTATATTTTTTTAGAAGGAGTTTAAATTTTTTAAATGAAAGCAGGCTTATTTGATAAAGAATTAAAATTTGTGGATGATTATGTAAAATCTGTTCCGCAAAAAGACGAAGCACTTGTGAGAGTAACACTGGCCAAAATTTGCAACACGAATTACGAAATAACAAAGGGCTATATGGGCTATGTCGGAGTTCTGGGACACGAAAACGTAGGCGTTGTAGAAAAAAAATGACCGGGCGCTTTTGGGCTCACGGTGTGGACAATTCACTCCTGCGTTGAAACTGCTCAAATCCAAAAAAGTTGTCTTCTCACCTTTAATTTCTGCAATCTTTCCTGATGATAAAGCTCTAGAAGCTTTTGGCCTAAACAATTGCGCTACCAGGGAAAGACTAAACACTGACACAAAAAATACCTACCTTTTTATATCTACTTCTTCTATCTTTTTTATTGTGATACAGAATGGTCCACATCCTAATTCCACATATCTTACAAAACATCACAAATACCTTTGCAGCAGTAAATAAACACTGCTCAGCTGCTCCATTTCCAATCTTTCGTAAAGAATTCGCCAAAAACTCGTTTTGCGAAAGAAGGAAAAATGAATATATTAAAAAAGAAACGAAAAATTTACCGGAGTGTTAAATGGAAAATTTAAACAAAAACAAAGCAAATTTTTTTAATTCAAAGATCAGGAAGATCGTAGCGAGTTTAGTGGTAAGCATTTATTTAGCGGGGCAAATCGGCGTGGATTTACGAGCAGTCGAGCTAACAAATCCAAACA
>JAVBNQ010000004.1:0-166059 GCA_031551405.1 bacterium
AGATTTTTTTGTCCTTTTTCTAGGTTTTTATTTCTTTATTCTGTTTTTTGTCTTTTTTAAAATGTCTGCATATCGAAGAGAAGATGGAAAAAATTGATAAAATCGTTTAAAATTTCTAACTGTTTGAGCCCAATTTTTTGTAGCGAGTTTTAGAAATTTAGATTTTATAAAATTTTTTCCCTATCTCTGAGGTACAGCAGACTAGCCTTTTTTGTTTCTTTTTTGGGCAATGTCAAAAAAGAAAATAAAGATTTGACCAAACTTTTATTTTTAGAAATCTGCAGGCTTTGCCGGAAATGGAATTTTTTAGCTTTATTTTTTTAAAAATTTTGTAAAGTTTTATCTCGTTGCCAAAAAAGAAAATAAAGATTTGACCAAACTTTTGTTTTTTGAAATCCACAGGCTTTGCCAAAAATGAAAATTTTTAGCTTTATTTTTTTCTCAGCATAACTCAAAAACAAAACCCATCGTTTTTGCTCAAAAATTCGTTTTTTCGTATCGAGTCCATGTGTTTAAGTAATTTTTCAAATTCACTCTTAATTAACGTTTAATTTACTAGCAAACTCTTTCAAACGATTTACAACTAAATCCATCTGCTCTTTTGACTTCATTTCCGTCGTACAAACCAGCCAACAATTTTTAAATTTTTCATAATATTTTTCAAGTTTCACCCCGAAATCAATACCTTCTTTTTTTAATTTTTCATCAATAAAATCAAATTCACTTTTGCTTCCGGAAAATTCGATTATAAATTCGTTAAAAAAATTATTTTCAAAAACAAGCCGGAAATTTTTAATTTTCGATATTTCGTTTGCAAAATAATAAGCGTTTTGCGCGCAAATTTCAGCAACTTTTTTGAGACCGGAATCTCCGAGAGATGCCAAATAAATCAAAGCTCTCAACGCATAATTCGCATGATTCGAACAAATATTACTCAAAGCTTTCTCACGTCTGATATGTTGTTCTCTGGCTTGCAAAGTCAAAACAAAACCCTTTTTTCCATCACTGTCCGTTGTTTCTCCGACTATTCTGCCGGGGATAAATCTCGCAAATTCTTTTTTTGCAGCAAAAATCCCGAGAGTAGCACCTCCAACACACATTGGAAGCCCTAGACTTTGCCCTTCGGCAACAACGATATCTGCGCCCAGATCGCCGGGATTTTGCAAAATTCCAAGCGATATCGGATAAACATTAACGATAAAAACCGATTTTTTTTCGTGAGCAATTTTTGAAAATTTTTCGAGTTCCTCAATTTGCCCGACAAAATTCGGGTTACTGACAATCACGCAAGCAGCAGAGTCGTCTATGTTTTTTTCCAAATCTCGAGCATCTTCAAAAAACAAAATTTCTACGTCTTCACGAGATGAAAAGTTAGTTTGCAAAACCTCAATATATTCCGGATGCAAATATTTCGAGACAAAAATTTTAGATTTTTTCGTGTAAAAATAAGCTAATTTCGCAGCTTCAAAAACACTGTTTGCTCCGTCGTAAAGCGAAGCGTTCGCGATTTCCATTCCAAAAAGCCTGGCTACACAAGTCTGATATTCAAAAATCCACTGTAAAATCCCTTGTGAAATCTCGGCTTGGTACGGCGTGTAAGCTGTCAAAAATTCGGATCTATTCGCCAAAGCATCAACTACGCTCGGAATAAAATGCTCGTAAATCCCGGCTCCTAAAAAACTCGTACGCGCCTCTTGATTTGCTTTTTTGATAGAACTCAAATGATTTTGAATTTCGATTTCTGTCATTGCAAACGGAAGATTGAGATTTTTTTGAAGCAGTATTTCGGCAGGAATAGCTTTGCACAGCTCGCCAACATTTTTTATGTTCAAAAAATTTTTTATTTCTTCGAGGCTCGTCTCAGTATGCGGAATAAAATCCATTTTCTATTCTTCCTCAATAAATTTTTTATACTCATTTTCAGTCAAAAGCTCGTTGTATTCTTTTGCATTTTCTATTTTTATTTTTATCATCCAGCCTTTTCCAAGAGGATCTTCGTTGACGAGTTCAGGTCTTGCGTCTAAACTTGAATTAATCTCAACGATCTCTCCAGTCAAAGGCGATATCAAGTCAGACACGGATTTAACTGACTCAACGATCCCAAAGCTTTTATCCAACCGAATCTTATCGCCAACTTTAGGAAGTTCGACGAAAACCACGTCTCCTAATTCTTTTGCTGCATATTCTGTGATTCCTATAACGACCAAATCACCGTCTTTTTTTGTCCACTCGTGAGATTTAGAAAATTTCGCGATTTCCATTTTTATTTTTCCTCCAAAATTTAACAAATCTATTATTATGCCGCGCTAGCCAATTCCTTCAAGAGTCTGACAGATTCACTATCGATCGATTGGTCAGCTTTCAATGCTTTTTGCTTTCTGATTTTCGACATAAACGGCAACATGAGCTTTTCTACAATAGGCCCAACTGCTTTGCCCAGAGTCGCATTAATTCTGCCTTGCTCGTACGCAGCTTTTAATGCTATTTTTTGAGCCATCGTAATATCTTGTGCCAACGCAATCGGTGAATCCATTGTTTTTAACTTTTTTGCGTCTTCTGTCATCAGCTCCAAACTAGTTCCTGTCTCATCAAGCTTTATCACAGTTGATTTCAGAGCTTCCTTGACCTGCAAAACTTCAATTTGTTCAGTTTTTTCAACGAAATCCGATACGATTTTCACTGTATTTTCAGCTAGACTTGGCATCGTAATACAAAATTGCCTTAGTCTCACGGTTTTTAATTCTGTGAGCATCTCAGCTTCGCTAAAATTTTGCCGCAAAAGCAAATCTACGCAAGAATCTTGAAATGCCATTTTACCGTCTGCAATTTGCGCTAATTCCAGCTGCAAAAGATCGCTTATTTGTCTCGCAGCATTAAGCTCTGAAAAATTCATACCGAGTCTTTTTCTGACATACTCGTATAAATTTTTATCAATAATTTTACCGGGAGTCATTACGAGTGAATTGGACATTCCAAAAAACGCTGCCGGAGAAATTATTTTTTTTGCCAATAAATCTGCCAAAACTTTAACGGAAATTTCTTTTCTCACGATTTTATTCAAAATTTCTGTCCCGATGACAAAATTCACTTTTCCGCCATTATTTCTAACTTCGCTTGAAAATTGTTCCAATTTTTTTAATGCAGCCTCGACTTGCTGACTTGTTCCAGTCAACAAATCCGTAATATCTCCTCGCACAATAACAGTTTTATTAGCATAATCTGCCGTATTTCTAAGTCCAAGTTTTGAGAGTTTTTTCAAAACTTCGTTAAAGCTTTTGCCCTCACTTTCGACTATAATTTCTTGCGAAGCAAAAGTCGTTTCAGCAAATTTTTCTTTGAGCATAGTTCTCATCAAACTGTCAGTTTTATAGAGTTCTTCAATGTTAAAATCACTAGACATCATGAAATCAACGATTTCACCTGCTCGAGACAAATCAAAAGCTCCCACTGAATCACCTCGATAAAGGTCAATAAATCTATTTATGTATACGTAAAGTCTCTCGTATTTTTCTTGATGTTCTAGACCAATTTCTTCTACGATAGCATTGTGCGCCATTTCAAGCGCTTTTGCGACTGAAATTCCGGGATTTTTAGATAAAATTTCAGCAAAAGCTTTTGATTCGCCGGTTTCATGCGCTAACAAATATTGCATATACCTTCCATCAGTTATGTGTTGCAAAGTTTTAATGATTTCAATATCCCTTTTAGTGATGTACCAAACGCCATCTTTTTTAATCAATCCAGTAGCCGTGTTTGTGTTTAAATACTTTAGACTTACATTTTCTTCTCCAGCAAGTCTCGGCAATCTTTGTCTCAACACTTGAAGCAATTCTTTTTCATCGCCTTTTAACGCGTTTTCGCTAATTTCTACTGCATTACGGACTAAAGCTAGCGCCTCTAACGAATGCGATCCAAAGCTAGCATTGACCATGATTGCTGGTTGTTGCATTTTCGATGGGTCTTGAGGTACTTGAAGTGGTTGTTGTCCAGACATACTTACTGCTATTGAACTTAACATATTTGTTACTGCTAATGTTGTTAGTGCCGTGGCTACTGCTTCTTCAGGTACTTGTTCATAAGTACAATAATAAGAACCTTTTTGAACGTCGGGAAAGTTTCTTATGTCTACTCCTTCTGCGAGAACCTCATTCCCTCCGATATCATCATATTTTACCCACCTATTCCCTTCTCTTACATACGTATAGTAATGACCACCTGACAATGTACCGCTGTGCACTAAAACTGAGTTTAAGCGATACGGCGTCGGTACTTGTCTTCCCCCGACATTCATATTTACCGTCATTATATCAGGAAGTGTTACTTCTGCGGAAACTTTTGAAAGGGTACCATTAAAAGATACAAATCTGTTTAAATGAAGTGGAAGAACTGAAGGGATATCTTCGTCATTACCATAAGTTGTATAGTTTAATTCTTTATATGCATTAATTTCTTGATTCTGATACCTATAACCAGTTATTTCCTCACCTGTTTGTGTAAAAAAAGCTTCTAAATTAAATTCATCCAACTTACTTGGCATCCTCCGATCTAGGGCTATTTTTCTTTGTACTTCAGGTGTAAGAAGATCCACAGTTATTTGATCTGCGTCTTCAGGATTTGTTGTAGAAAGCGGATCTCTTTCCTCTGAAAGTATCGTGGTTCTAATTTTAATTCTTTTTTTTAATTGCGCTCCTGTCATCTCTAAAACAGCAAAAATAGCTTCCTGTGCATCATGTTGCTCACCTAAAGTCATTCTTCTGCTTCGCAACAACGCATTTCTCAATTTCTCTAGCTCGGTATTAAATCTTTTTTCTGTACATTTAGTAGGAGCATTTATCATATATTCAAGTATTAGTTTTAAATCAAAAGGGGTTGCTCTACTATCAGGAATATATAAATACCCTTTAGCATACAGCCCTCTCAATAATTGCAGTCCGGAATTTAAAAAACAGTTGTTTCCATGTACAGCAATTCTATTGTTCAAAACACAAGAAGCCGGCGCTACTTCTTGTGGTTCTTGCTGCTGTATTGTTTGCGATGGAGTTGTTGATTTTGGAGTTGCTGGTTTTGGAGTTGTTGATTTTGGAGTTGCTGGTGTCGTTGGTTGTGTTGTTGGCGCTGATGGTGCTGATGGTGCTGATGGTGCTGATGGCGTTGCTGCTTCTTCAAACAATGATGCTAGCGTTTCCTCTTCAGTTTTTTCTGCTGCCACTCTTCTTTCTTGCACTCTTTGAGTTAGAAGTGGCTGAATTTTAGATTTGACAGCCCATATTCTCTTTCGTCTTTCAAACAACTGTTCTTTATCTGTAGGCATAACAAAAATTTCCTGCATATTTTTTATCAAAGTATCTGTCAATGTATTTATCTGTTTGCCATCTAATCCGGCTTTTTCGGCCTCTGCTAAAAACAAAGCTATAAAAAAATAATTTTTCAAATCATTACTACTAAAAAGACTAAGTGAAGTCACTTGTGTTTCGGTGATGGCTTGCATAAATTCAAGTACTCGAGGTAAGTCTTGCGGATTAGCAATATTTGCTAATTGCTCTGCTCGTTTATGTATTTGCGGATGAGTTAAACCCTCTCCTTGAAAAAATGATACAAGAGCCAGCGCATTAGCATTCAA
This sequence comes from bacterium, assembly GCA_031551405.1. Lineage (GTDB taxonomy): Bacteria > RUG730 > RUG730 > RUG730 > RUG730 > JAVBNQ01. Next base: position 5,621 of record JAVBNQ010000004.1, read on the forward strand.
AATATAGCTTTGTTTCAAAAGATTTGATTCATACAAGTATCTACTCGCAGGTTCGAAAACACTTGGAGAAATTATCATATACGAAAAACCACGCTCTTTCAGAAGATTTGCGACCTCTTTCACGTGATATCCGCCAAGAATCGTAACGCCAAAATTTCTGTGATTTTCATTCATATTTTTCGAAATATTTTCAGCAAAAATCAAATTCCTATCATTGGCATACGAATAAAATTCTAGCATCAAATCTACATTTTTTCTAAAACTTTGAAATGCCTTTTTAAAGATATTAAAACTAGTCACGTCTGAATTTATCGAATAAAAAAAATCTTGCAATAACGCCAAATAATTCAAATTATTTTTTTTGATATCAGCAGTTTCATCAGGAATTGCAATATTGTTCACAAACCTGAAATAGTCATCCAAAATCTGTTCAAGTTTAATTAGTTTTTTCTCATCATGTGAATACGAAAAAAAAGCATATAATTTCTTCAAGATTGCTTTTTCTTCGTATAGAATTCTCGAGGAATCGATGGAACTAGAAATATTCAAAAGTGTAAAATATTTGTTTAAAAGCTCGAACTGTCCCTGCATCTCTATTTTGTTTTTCTTCGCCAAATTCTGTAAATAAAAATAATATTTGGTTCCTTTTTGATTTTTTAAATTCACGAGTTGACGATATTCCTTTTGCGACATATCTTTTAGCACAAAGGCTTCAAAATTACTAGCTTCTTCCGCTACAAAATTCGTATCAACAATTTCTAACTTGAGTTTTTCTGCCTCGTAAATTTTACCCAAATTTTTTGCTTCAAGCTCAAAAACAAAACCTGCTTTTTCGGAAAAATTTTTTAATTTTTCAAAATATTCAAAAGTTTTAATTTTTCCAAACCGATAGTCCGAAACTGTATTATCAAGCCCTTTCAATGCATTGCTAAAAACCCTTGTTTTTTGTTCCAAAATTTTTGTAAGAATTATTGAAATAAAAAAATTTGCCTCTTTACGCGACTTGATTGCATCAATCGAAAGAGCGTAATTTTTAAAATAAACGTCTTGATTTTCAATTCCAATCGCATTTTTATTCAAATTATAAGCAGCAAAATTTTCTGCTCCTGATAAAACTCCTTCGCTCACAAATTTATCCAAAAATTTCTTTTTTATTCCAAACAAACCTGGCAATGCCTTGATTGGTGCCAAATCCAAAACTTCCCATGCACCTTCAAGATAAAGATCAGTGAAATCCCCTTTATATTTTACTTGGAGCGCGTTCAAAATCTGAAAAACATTGTCTTGAACTTCTTTATTCGAGTGAAGGTCCTTGATAAGCACAACAGTTTTCCCATTCGAACCAGCGTAATTTTCAATAATAGTTCCGTTTTCAAGCCCAAGCAAAATTTTTGTATCCAGAACCGGATTTCGTGCGTCTACTTTAGCGGCCGGCAGAAGATTTATGAAAAATAAAACGCAAATAAAAATAGACAAAATTTTTCTGAGATGATTATTAATTCCATAAAAAAACATTTTCGCCTCCCAATCTTTTTAAGTTCGTATTTAAGTTCGTATATTAAATTTAGAGACAATTAATGAGAAAAAGTTTCGTGAAATTTTCAACTTTTTCACTTTTAGCTAACGACTGCGGTTTTGCTTTTCATAAAAGTTTATCAAATCTTTCCACTTTTCCTCACGAAGGATTTTAGAAAAATTGTACCGCAATTTTTTGAAATAAAAGCAAAATGAAAAACCAGAAAAATTCACGAAAAGTAAAAAATTTATATTGAATACCGAAGTATTTGTTGCCTAAAATTAAAGAAGCCAAAACGAAATCTTTTATAATTTCGCTCTGGCTTCAGTAAACAGTTTAGACTCATTGTTTAGGAGTATATCCGGCAGCCACCTTTACAGTGAGCAACTGGTCTTAAAAAATATCTAATTACTGTTCTCATTTTTAGACCTCCTCGTTTTGAATTAGAAACTGAAATTATTTGCCTAATTACAGATGCCTTTCAGGAGCTGTTTGCATGGCTTCAAATTTAAATTTGTCTTTTGCTTTTTTTCTGCCAAAACAAACGCCCATATTCTCATGAAATGCTATTAATTTTTCATCAACATGTCTTTGTTCTATCGCGTCTTTTGTTTTCATGTAACGAATTTTTTCGCCTTTTACGTCGACGACCGTGACTCCATGAATGTCATTCATAAGCAAAAGTACACTCGCGCCGCCGGCTTCTTTACCAAAATTCACGTCAAAAGCCGAAGCTTTTCCGCACCTTACTAAATGTCCGGGCCGAACTTCTCTGACTTCCGGCGTTTCGTACAAGCCTTTCACATACATTTTTGTTTCTTCCATAAAATCCAAAATGCTCGAATCTTGCTTAAATCTCTTCGTTAATTCCTGACAAACATATTTTCCGGCTCCAGCCAATTTTTTGTGTCCAAAAGCGTCAATTCCGGCTGATTCGTCGACAATCTCGATTCCGCTAGCGTCACGTAAACCTTCTGCTACAACGATCGTGTAGGTTCCGGCATAAACATCGCTCTCTTTTATTCGTTTGCAAAGCTTTGCTTTCACGTCTTGGTACAAAACGTCGAAATCCGTCGGAACTTCCGGAATCAAAATTGCATCTGCTTCTGCTCCAACTCCTCCTCTAAAAGCCGTATGCCCTGCGTATCTTCCAAAAACTTCCACGACCATGACTCTATTGTGAGTTCTTCCGGTCGTTTTCAAGTCGTAAACAAAATCCGAAATACGATTCACAGTCGAATCTCCGCCGACAGAATAAGTTTGCAAATCAAGGTCCATAGTTTTCGGAGCGTGAACGCATTTTATGCCGTTAGACGACAAATCAATGATTACACTGCCGGTGTCATCGCCTCCGGAAATTATGAGCCCGTCAATATCAAATTTCCTCAAACCTTCTTTAATTCTATCGTATTTATGTTCGTCGTTAATTTTCTTGATTTTTACTCGAGAGTGTCCAGCTTCTGATCCAGCCAAAACTGACGTAAAGTCCTCGACCCTTTCATTGGTTAACTCGACTAACTTATCAAACTCAAGCAAGTTATAAAGCCCAGCATATCCGTTTGGAATAACAAAAAGTTTTACATCATTGCTAAGAGCCATTTGTGCCGCACCTTTCACGACGGCATTTAATCCTCCGCAATCGCCTCCGCTTGTGATAATCCCTAAGTTCATAAAATTCTCCTTTTGACAAAAATTTTGAGTTCGCAATTATACATAATTAAAAAAAATAAGTTAAGAAATTTTATAATAGCAATAAAATTTATATTGCCCTCAACATTAATAAAATTTAGTTTAGCAAAATTAGCAGCTTTTACCTACGGATTTCGGACTAAGTTTTTTTTGACTAGAGCTCTCATCTTATATAAAAATTTAGCTAAAAACTAGGTTTGCAACTCGAACATTTTATCGATGTAAAAAGCTGCTTTTTTACCAGCGCCCATAGCAGAAATCACAGTCGCAGCACCTGTTGTGATATCTCCGCCTGCAAAAACGCCTTTTTGACTAGTTTCCATAGTTTCCGGATCAACAACAATATGTTGTTTCTCATCTAATTCCAACCCAAAACTTTTTGCAATAACCGGATTAACATCCTGACCTATCGCAATAACCGCCATATCGACTTCAAGCATTTCAAAATCACTCGTTATTTTTTCAACCTTTCGTCTATTTTTCGCATCTTTTTCTTCGGACAAGCGCATTTTCTGCAATTTTATACCTTTCAAATTACCGAGTTCATCACCCAAAAAGTCTATTGGATCCGTCAGAAATAAAAATTTCACGCCTTCTTCTTCTGCGTGCAAAATTTCAATTTGACGAGCAGGCATTTCGTCTTTTGTCCTACGGTAAACGACGTAAACTTCCTCCAGTCCAATTCTAACAAGCGTCCGAGCAGAATCCATCGCAACATTTCCTCCACCAACAACAACAGCTTTTTTCCCGAGATTAATAGGAGTGTCGTACTGTGGAAAAAGATTTGCAGACATAAGATTTATTCGAGTCAAAAATTCATTTGCAGAATAAATATTTTTTAGATTTTCGTTGGGAATATTCAGAAAAAAAGGTGTGCCAGCTCCGGATGCAACAAAAAATGCTTCGAAACCATCGTTTTTCAAATCATCAAAAGTAAGCGTTTTCCCGACTAATGTATTGACGACAAATTTTACGCCAAGATTTTTGAGAAAATCTATCTCTTGATCCAAAATTTTTCGAGGAAGCCTAAATTTAGGAATCCCAAATCGCAAAACCCCTCCAATCGCGTGCAAAGCCTCAAAAATTGTTACAGGATACCCGAGTTTAACGCACTCGCCGGCGCAGGCAAGCCCGGCCGGACCACTCCCAATTATCGCTATTTTTCTATGACTCGCGCGCTCTCTAGGCTTTTGCTCCAACTTTATGTCATTCACCAAAGCCCAATCCGCTACAAATCTCTCGAGATTGCCAATCGCTATTTCACTACACTTTACTTTTAAAACGCAAGCGCCTTCGCATTGCGTTTCCTGAGGACAAATCCGTCCAGTGATTCCCGGAAACGGATTTTTAGATTTTATTATTTCAAAAGCTTTCTTAAAATCACGATTTGAAATAGCTGTCAAAAAATCCGGGATATCAATCCCAACGGGACAGCCAATTTTGCATCTTGGATTTTTACAATTGAGGCATCTTTTTGCCTCATTCACAGCCTCATCTTCAAAATAGCCAAGAACTACTTCCTCAAAATCTTGTTTTCTGATTGAGATATTTCTTTCGCTAATTTTTTGTCTTTGCATTTTAAAACACCTGTAAAATTTGAATAAAGTAGAAGTTTTCAAAAAACTTAAAATTTTCTTTTCCAGCAAAACCTGAGGACTTCAAAAAAACAAAATTTAGTGCAAAAAAAACGAGAATATATTTCCCTAAATTTTTCCACTTTCCTCCATGAAAGAAAAAACAGAAATTTTAAACTCGTAAAAATTTAATAGAGAGGAAACTTTTGGCACAAATTCTTCACATTTGCTTTGATTTCAGCAATTTTTTTCTCGTCAGTTGGGTTTGAAAGAACTGTGTCAATAAAACCTGCGATTAATTCCATCTCCGATTCTTTCATATCTCGAGTTGTGATAGCCGGAGTCCCAAGTCTAATCCCGCTCGCTACAAACGGTTTTTGCGTATCAAACGGAATTGTATTTTTATTCGTCGTGATTCCGGCTTTATCCAGTGCGATTTCCGCTTCTTTTCCAGTCAAACTTTTCGAAGCCAACACATCAACCAACATCAAATGATTGTCGGTTCCACCTGAAATTATTCGATAACCTTTATTTTTTAGCGAATTTGATAGAGCTTGCGCATTTTTCAAAATCTGGTTTTGATAAACCTTAAATTCGTCAGAAAGAGCCTCTTTAAAAGCAACCGCTTTTGCTGCAATCACATGCATAAGCGGCCCTCCTTGAATCCCAGGAAAAACAGTACGATTGATTTCCTGAGCGTATTTTTCTTTTGCCATAATCATGCCGGAACGCGGTCCTCGCAAAGTTTTGTGAGTCGTCGTAGTCACAAAATCAGCAAAAGCAACAGGCGAAGGATGTAGACCCGTCGCAACAAGTCCGGCAATATGCGCAATATCAACCATCATAAATGCTCCGACTTTATCACAAATTTTCCTAATCCTTTCGAAATCTATTGTCCGAGAATAAGCGCTCGCTCCGGCAACTATCATTTTTGGTTTATGAGCGAGAGCCAGCCGTTCCATCTCCTCGTAATCGATCATTTCAGTTTCTCGTGAAACGCCGTATGAAACAATATTGAAATATTTCCCAGAAAAATTCATCGGATGCCCGTGTGACAAATGGCCGCCGCAACTCAAATCCATTCCCATGATCGTGTCGCCGATATTCAAAACTGAAAGATAAACCGCAATATTTGCGCTTGTTCCCGAGTGAGGTTGAACGTTTACAAATTCTGCGCCAAAAAGTTTTTTTGCTCTAGCAATAGCCAACTCCTCACAAACATCAACAAATTCGCAGCCGCCGTAATAACGTTTACCAGGATAACCCTCGGCATATTTGTTCGTTAAAACAGTGCCTTGAGCTTCCATCACAGCTCGAGACACAAAATTTTCCGATGCTATCAATTCGATATTGCTATTTTGACGGTTTTTCTCATTTTGAATCGCGTCGTAAATCTCAGGATCAAAAATTTTAATATTGTCCACTTTTCCTCCAATCTATTAAAAAATTTTTTATAATTTCTAAATCTAAAGCCACAATCTTGACTTTGCCTAATTCTTCCGGCAAAATAAAATCAATTTTCCCATCAAAAGACTTTTTATCTCTCGACATAATTTCAATAATTTTTGTAATATCAAAATTATTTTCCGTATTTTGTAATTTCCTTCTGATTTTTTTATTTTCAAAACCTATTTTTTCTAGCAAAATTTCGAGTTTTTTTAAATTTTCCACATCGCAAAGCCCAAGCTTTACCGATACAAAAGCTGCAAATTCCATACCAACTGCGACTGCTTCTCCGTGTTTTAAACCTTGGTAATTCTCATAAGTTTCTAGAGCATGTCCCAGCGTATGCCCAAAATTCAAAATCTTTCGCAAGTTCGACTCTTTTTCATCTTTCTCGACTACATAAGCTTTTGCATTTACGGATTTTTCCAGCATTGTCGCGATTATTTTATCGTCTTTCGCTAAAACTTTATCGATATTTTTTTCAAAAAAATCCCAATATTCTCTCGAGTAAATCGCGCCGTATTTTACAACTTCAGCCAATCCGTTTTTAAATTCTCTTTCGTCCAAAGTTTTCAAAAATTTCTGATCGATCCAGACTAAACTCGGCTGATAAAAAGCTCCGACCAAATTCTTGCCTTCCTCGAGATCAAAACCTGTTTTCCCGCCAATGCTGGCGTCGACTTGAGCCAAAAGCGTCGTCGGAAGCTGAACGAAATCGATTCCTCGCAAATACGTCGCAGCCACAAATCCCGCCATATCTCCGACAACTCCGCCTCCAAAAGCAATGATTAAAGACGAGCGATCTAAATTATTTTTTGCGCAGGCTTTATACATCAAATTTATTTGCTCAAAATTTTTGGATTCCTCAGAGCCTTGAAAAACATACGATGAAACTTGATAATTTTTGCCTTTAAAAATCGCCAGCAAATCCGGCAAATACAATTTTTCAATATTTTTATCTGCAATTATCAAAATTTTTCTGTTTTTCGCTCCGGGAAGCCAATGAATAAGTTCTCTAAAACTTTTACCAATAAAAATCTGATATGATTTGTCATTTTCAAGATTTACAAATCTAGCGCGAGGCAAAAACGAAACAATTTTTTCTGCTATTTCGGTAGGATTTAAGCCGTTTGTATCAATAAAATAATTGTTTTTTGCATAAAAATTTTGGCGAACTGCCAGCAATTCTTTTATTTTAGCGAATGGATTTTCAGATTGCAAAAGTGGTCGCGTATCGTCAGTTTTTAGTCTACGATAAATCTCTTCAGGCGAAGCTTCGAGGCAAATAATCATTGAATTTTTTTGCAAATTGTTGATATTTTCGTGTCGTAAAACCGCGCCGCCGCCGGTTGAAATAATTTTTTTGTCAAGCCGTGAAACTTCCTCAATGACTTTTGCTTCGCAATCCCGAAAATAAGTTTCGCCAAAATTCGCAAAAATCTCGCTTATTTTTGTCTTTTCTGTCGTTTCAACCAAATGATCAGTGTCGAGCATTTCCCAGCCTAAAATTTTGGCAAGCTCACTCGAGACAGAAGTTTTTCCGGTTCCCATAAAACCGGTCAAGACTATGTTCATTTTTTCTCCAGTAAAAATTTTTAACGATTTTTTGAAAAAATAACTATTTTTCTCTCAAAAAAAATTTTAGATAAATGCAATTTTTGAATAAAAAAATATTTCAAAATTATTTTGTTTTCAAATTTTCTAACGATTTTTTTTCTTTTTCCAAATAACTTTTCTGCCTTTTAGTTATTTCCGAAAAATCTATTTTATACGCATCAAACTCAGGTCCGTCTACGCACGCAAAAACTGATTTTCCATCGTAAGTGATTCTGCAGGCACCACACATCCCGATCCCGTCGAGCATTAAAACCTCGAGGCTGACTCGCATCAAAACGTCATGTTTTTTCGCGATCTCAAAAACAATTTGCATCATCGGAATCGGACCGACTGCAAAAATCATGTCGACCTTTTCCGTCTCTAAAATTTGGCTCAAAACGTCAGTAGTAAATCCTTTTTGCCCAATACTTCCGTCGTTAGATGTAATAAAAAATTTATCGCTCAAATCTCGCATTTCATCAGCCAAAAACAGCATCTCTTTTGCTCTAACTCCGAGAATTGAGTAGACTTTATTGTTTACAGATTTTAAAGCTTTTGCGATCGAGTAAATAGCTGCGATTCCGACTCCGCCTCCGATACAAACGACTTTGCCATAAGTCTGAATCTGACTCGGATTCCCAAGCGGACCAAGAAAATCTTGAATAAAATCGCCTTGATTTAAAGCGCCCAACTTTTGCGTCGAAACGCCAAGTATCTGAAAAATAATTTTTACGGAATCAGTCTCTAGACAGGTTGAAACAATTGTAAGAGGTATTCTCTCGGAAAACTCATCCAGACGAATCATCACAAATTGTCCCGGTTTTGCATTTTTAGCAACATTCGGAGCCAAAATATCTAGTTCTATTAAATTTTCCGCTATAATTTTTTTTGAAATTATTTTAAACATTATTTTACAAAAAATCCTTTTTATTGCTCGTCTAAAAAAACATTATAAAGTCTTGCATTTTCTTGAACAAAATTTTTTGGCGCAAACTCGTCTTTTAAATCCTTCAAATTTTCATAAGCATTCATAATTTTTGCGTCGATATTGTCCATGTAATGCACGATAATCGCTTCTGGAATTTTGGGAAGAACTGGCGCTCCCCACTCGTATTTACCGTGATGAGCCAAAATTACATGTAAAATTTTTAGTAGTTTGTCGTCGGTTTTTTTGTCATTATTAATTTCTTTCGCCGCATCACTTATTTTTTTCGTAGACATGTAAATATGCCCCAAAAATTCGCCACATTTAGTAGTTTTTATATTGGGAGAATCATTGTCGTACTCCCAAATTTTTCCAATATCGTGAAAAAGCGCGCCAAATACTACGATATCTCGAGTTAATTTATTATCAAAATAAGGGTTATAAAAGTTTACCGTGAAATCACTGAGTTTCGCGACGGCTATCGAGTGTTCCAAAAGCCCGCCAACCCAGGCATTGTGAACATATTCTGCAGCCGGCGCAGTTTTAAATTTTTTGATAATGTTTTCGCTCAAAATATTTTTTGTCAAGGCAATCACAAACTCGTCCTGAAAACTAGCGATTATTTTCTGAAATTCTTGCCACAAAGCTTCAAGATTTAATGACGACGTTTTTTTGAAGTCAGATTCATTAATTTGATGAGGCTCGAGCTCAGTCGCAGTTTTAAGATTGATTTGCAAAGTCCCGTTGAAAGTTTCTGCTATACCTCGAAATTCGTAATAAAACCCGGTTTTTGGAAGAGTGACAAAATTATTCGAAGTGTCCCACAAATTGTACTTTAAAACGCAAGAATTATCTCGAACTTCTCCGGTCAAATAACTTTTGCCTGTTTTACTCTTTTTCTCAACGCTAGAAATCACATAAACCGGCAATTTAAATTCTTGATTTTCTTTTATATCGATTAATTTCATTTTCCCTCGCCGTCTAAAAGTTTATCTCGTGTTTATTTTGTATTTTATTTAAATTTTGGTTTCTAAAAACTCAATCGCTTTTTCAACGTTTTTCTCTAGATTCGCTGCTAAACTTTTTATTTCTCCGTCACTTTCATTTCGTTTTTGTTGAAAAATTTCGTCAATTTTCTTTTTTTCATCATTAAAATATTTTTCAAATTTCTCGTCTATTTTTTCAATCTTTTCAATTTTTTCAACATTTTTCTTCTGACGAAACTCTACAACATTTTTTTTGGAATCGTCTTTTGTTCTATTAATTTTTTGTTTATTGTTTGTCTCAAGATCTTTTATTTTGCTAAAAACTTCCTCAAAACTCAAAGTCATTTTTCCCCCTATTCAACTGTGACGCTTTTTGCCAAATTTCGCGGCTGGTCAACGTCGCAACCTCGCATTTCTCCGATGAAATACGCCAAAAACTGAAGTGGAACAATATTTAAAATAGGCGACAAAATATCCAAAGTTTTCGGCAAATAACACACGAAATCCGCGTTATTTTTTATCTCGACATTTCCCTCACTAGCAAGCGCTAAAATCTGACCATTTCGAGCCCTCGCTTCTGCCAAATTCGACGCAATTTTTTCATAAACGCTGGATTGGGTCGCGATTGTCAAAACCGGCATATTTTCATCGATCAACGCAATAGGCCCGTGTTTCATTTCGCCGGCAGGATACCCTTCGGCGTGAATATACGAAATTTCCTTAAGCTTCAAAGCTCCCTCAAGAGCTATCGGATAATTTATGTTTCTACCCAAGTACAAAAAACTTCGCATTTTATAAAATTTTTTTGCCCATTCTTCCATCACACTTTTTGTGTTTTTCAAACAAGCTTCGATTTGTAAAGGAATTTTAACGAGTTGACTCAGAATTTCCGAAATTTTTTCGTCCTGCAAAAAACCACGCCTTTTACCTAGATACAAAGCGACCAGATACAAAACCGCCAGCTGTGCAGTAAAAGCCTTCGTCGACGCGACTCCGATTTCCGGACCGCATCTTGTGTATACGACGCTGTCAGCTTTTCTAGCCAAAGTCGAGTCCATCACATTACAAATTGCAAGATTTTTTGTACCAATCTTTCGCGTCTCTTCAAAACTTGCGATTGTATCCGCAGTTTCTCCTGACTGACTTATCGGTATTACTAAACAATTTTTATCGATAACATTCGCGTGAGTTCTGTATCTAAATTCAGAAGCTATGTCGACTTCACAAGGAAGTCCAACCAAATCTTCAAATAAAAACTTACCTATCAAACCTGAATGATAAGAAGTCCCACATGCCAAAATCACGACTCTAGAAATTGATTTTATATCATCAACCGAGAGTTTGATATTGTCAAGAATCACGTCGTTATTTACAATGTCAATTCTTCCTCGCAAAGTATCTTCAATCACAACAGGCTGTTCGTATATCTCCTTAAGCATAAAATGTTTGTAGCCGCCTTTTTCAGCCATTACAGGATCCCAATTTATCGTCTTAGGCTCACGAATTACGGTAGAATCATTTCCATCGTAAATTTTGCATTCTGCTTTTGAAAGTACCGCAATGTCTCCATCTTCCAAAATCGCAATCTTATTCGTGTACGAGAGAACTGCCGTAATATCCGACGCAACAAACATTTCACCAGTCCCAAGCCCGATAATAAGCGGACTGTTTTGTTTCGCGACCAAAATCTCATCGGGATTTTCCAGACAAATCGCTGCGATTGCAAAAGAGCCTTTTAATTCTTTGCGAACTTTTCTAAAAGCTGAGAGTAAATCTTGAGTCTCATCGTAATATTTCTCAAGCAAATGTGAAATTACCTCGGTATCCGTGTCAGAGTTAAATTTGTATTTTTTCGACAATTCGCTTTTCAATGAAGCATAATTCTCAATGATTCCGTTATGAACAACCGCTATTTTTCTGCTATCGCTCAAGTGTGGATGAGCATTTTGTTCACTGGGTTTTCCATGAGTAGCCCACCTCGTGTGGCCAATCCCAAGTCTTGCAGTCAAAGCTTTTTCAGCTAGCATTGACTCGAGATTAATCAATTTTCCAACTTTGCGAAATACTTCCAATTTATCATCTTGCAAAACAGCGATTCCGGATGAATCATATCCGCGATATTCAAGGCGTTTCAATCCATCAACCAAAACTCTGTCTGCAATCCTATTTCCAACATATCCGATGATACCGCACATTTTTCCTCCGAGACAATTTTGTTAGCAAAATAATTTTGTAATCTACTTTTTTAGTCGTGAAATTAAAATTCTTGCTTTTGATTAAAATTATAAAACCGCAATTTTTCTTTCCGTTACTTCAGATAAAACAATTCCATTTTTTCATTTTAAAATAAACTCACAAGCTACACCGAAGTTTTTATGATTAAAAAAATTTCAGTTTTTGCGTGAAAACATTTATCATTATGACGAGACCTAAAATCGGTAATAAATCGTACGTATTTTTTAGAGCATAAATCATGGCTTGCGGCAAACTATAAAACAAAACTTTTGCAATTGCAGCTGTCAGAAAAATACAGCAAAATAAAAGCAGAAAATTTGTAACAAAAAAAATAAAATTTCCATAAAACATGTTTTTTGTAATCGAACAATAATTTCCAATTTTTACTTTTTTTTCAACATTAGTTGCAAAATTTGAGTTCAAAATTCTGAGCCCTGTCTCAACCTGCCGCAAAATAAAAACAATCGGAAATGCAATTAAAATTACAAACATATAAATCTCTGCCCCATAGATCGGCAAAGCATAAATCGTTCCGAGCACTAAAGCCGTAAAAAGCGTGAGATTGATTGGAATCGCTGTCCCGGCATACAAAATATCAGCAAACAAGAACTCGAAATAAATTCCAATCTGTAATCCAATTTTTATGTCTCCCAAAATGATCCCGATGAGAGGACCAACAACAATTGGACGCGACACCATGAAATTTCCAATCAAACTATTATCCAAATTCAAAAGAGAAGCGACGAGACTAATAATAAAAATTTTAATCATATTTCACACTTATTCTCGCTTTCAAATCTCATTATTTTTTTCATTATATCGATTTTTTCAAAATCCGGCAAAGGTCTTCCCTCGATCTTAATGTTTTTATTTGAGATTGCTCGGAAATATTCTAGATCTTGAACGTCTATAGACATAAACTCCAGTATTTGTATTTTACCGTCGCTAAAATGCATACCACCAACGTTAATTGATTCTATTTGCAGACCGCCGTCAATTAGTAAAAACGCATCTTTTGGCGAGTCAACCAAAATCATAATTTTTTTATTTTTCACATTTTCTGAGTTATATTTTTGCAAAACTTCCGGTATATCACCGACAAATAATTCGATTCTCGAAGGAACAGCCATTTCCATCAAAGTTTTCTGCAGGAAATCACCAGCTATTCTCTCGTTTGCGACCCAAATCGCAGCAATATCAAGCTTCGAAATCCAACCTTCCACGACTTGCCCATGAATCAATCGGTCATCTATTCGTAATACTTCTATCGACATAATTAACCTCTGAAAATTAATTTTTTCACGCTTAGAATTGATTTTTGTCCATCGAGAATTATTTCGTCCACAAAATTTTTAAAGTTTGAGCAATTATCTCTGGAATTTAAAGCTTTTAAAATCATAGTCAAATTTACGCCGGAGACAATATCAATATTGTCAGATTCTTTCAAAAAAATTGCAGACGCATTTGCCGGAGTTCCGCCGAACATATCGACAAAAATTAAAGTTCCGTCTAGCTTCTGCCAAGCCTCTGATGTAATTATATTTTTTACTTTTGCAATGGTGCCTTCTTTTCCGTCTGCAGAAAAAACCTCGATAGCTTCAAAAAATTCAAGCTTTCCGAAAATATTAGCGACGACTTCTTTGATCTCAGTCGCCATTTTTCTATGACAATTTACTATTATCCCTATCATATTTTCCCTCAATAACTCTTTTTATAACTCTCGCAAGTTTTTTTGGATCGTGACGGGCAAATTTTGCGTTAGTTGAGAGTTCTTCGCCAAATAAATCCTCTCGAATCTTTTTTGTTTTTGACTCCACAAAATCATCATGAATAAGAAACGAATTCGCTTTTTTGTATTTTTCTAGCAAATCCTGCGGCAAAGCCTTCCCATTAATCAAAATATAGTCAATAACGTTTTTCCCAAAATATTTTTCGAGAATTTCCAAATATTTCGAGCTCGTATAACCCGACGTTTCCCCGGGCTGAGACATGACATTACAAACGAAAATTTTCACAGCCTTCGAAGTCAAAACAGCATTTCTGATGTCTTCAATTAAAATATTCGAAATAATGCTCGTGTAAAAACTTCCTGGTCCAAAAATTATAACGTCTGAATCTTTTATTGCGTTTATTGCAATTTGAGCAGCTCTAACGTTATTAGGCTCAAGCCAAATCTCCTCTATTTTCGAAGGACAAGCGCTTATTCTCGTTTCACCATAAACAGTTTTTCCATCGGCTTTTTTGGCGACAAGTCTGACCTTTTCAAAAGTTGCAGGAATCACAAGCCCTTTGATAGCTAAAATTTTTCCCGCCTCGAACAATCCTTTTTCAAAGCTGCCAAAAATTTCCGACATTGCCATAATAAAAAGATTTCCAAAACTATGCCCGCTAATTTCACTTTTTCCGCCAAATCTGTACGAGAACAATTTTGACATCAAATTTTCTTCCTTTGCGAGCGACACGAGACAATTACGAATGTCTCCTGGCGGCAGAATCCCAAATTCTTTGCTCAGTCTTCCGGAGCTTCCGCCGTCGTCAGTAACGTTTACGATTGCTGAGATGTTATCGTTATACTTTTTGAGTCCGAGCAAAAGCGACGAGAGTCCAGTTCCTCCTCCGATGACAACAATTTTTTGATCACGTATTTTTGTTTTCTTTAACGAAAGAAATTTTTTTATCATTTTGTGATATCTCTATGAAAAACGCCGACAGAATAATTTTTATCATGAAAATATTGTCTGAGTCTGTTTATGATAGCGACGGAACGATGTTTTCCGCCGGTGCAACCAATCGCAATAGTTAAATAAGACTTTCCTTCCTTCTCGAACTGAGGCATCAAAAAATTAAGCAAATCTTCCAGTTTTTTCAAAAAAACACCTGTTTCTTCTTGTGAAAAAATGAATTCCTCGATCGGTTTTTCGTTACCGGTAAAAATTTTGATTTTGTCTATATAGAAAGGATTTGGCAAAAAACGCACGTCAAAAAGCATGTCAACGTCAATCGGAACGCCAAACTTGAAACCAAAAGAAATGAGATTTATCATAAGCGAAGTGTTTTTTTTAGAAGTTTTGTTGGTTGTTACAAATTTCTTGATTATATCTTTTAACTCGTTTGTGGAAAGTTTTGAGGTATTTATGACTTTGTCAGCTTTAAGCCTTATATTCTCGAGGAGTTTTTTTTCTTTTGCAATATTTTTGGCTAGTAAATTTTGGTTATCTCCGCCGAGCGGATGTTTACGCCGCGTCTCACTGAATCTCGCAATCAAGACTTCATCAGCAGCTTCCAAAAATAAAACTTTAAACTTGTATTTTTTCGTCTCTAAAAAATCCATAATTTTTGAAAAAGTTTTTAAAAAATCTTTTTCGCGGATATCAATTCCAAATCCAAGTTTTGTGATATTTTTATCAATACTAGTAAATTTTTCTATTATATCCGGAATGAAAGTCATAGGCAAATTATCGACGCAAAAGAAACCAATATCTTCGAGACACCGTATTGCAATATTTTTTCCTGCTCCGGAAATCCCGGTAATTAAGACGATTTCTTCGTATTTCATTATTTACTCGGTTTTTCTTTTAAATTTTTTTCCAGTTTTGCGTTCAAACTATAATTCAATTCTTTTAAAGTGTCGTAACCTTGATTTTTTAAACGATGTTTCATGGTCGCAACCTCGATAAGTCCGGCTAAATTTCTACCGGGTTTTACCGGCAAAATTATTTTTGGCACTTCGATACCGAGTATGTTTTCGTAAAAAATCGGAGCACCTACGCGATCATAAGTTTTTTTCGTATCCCATTCCTCTAGTTGAACGACAAAATCTATGTTCGTTTTATCAAGAGTACTGCTCACCCCAAACAAATGTTTGATATTTATTATCCCGAGCCCTCGAATTTCCATGTGAAATTCCAAAAAATCATTTGAAAACCCACTCAGGATTCCACCGGGTTTTTTTTTGATATTTACAATGTCATCAGAAACTAATTGATGCCCTTTTTTGATTAAATCTAAAGCGCACTCGCTTTTTCCAATTCCGCTATTCCCCGTCAAGATGACTCCAAGCCCGTAAATCCCCAACAAAACTCCGTGAATTGAAATTCTTGGCGCAATTTCTTCCTCGAGATAAGCAACAATTTCTCTCACAAAATCTGAAGTTTGAAGATGAGTTCTAAAGACCGGAACGTCGAATTTTATACATTCTTCTAATACTTCGGCCGGCGGCGTCAGACCATTTGTAATAATAAAACATGGAATATCAAATTTGGTCAGTATATTTAAAATACTTTGCCTAATATTTTCACTCTTCAGATTGCCTAAAAAATATGTCTCGACATTTCCAAGGATTTGTATTCTATTGTAGGCAAAATGATCCAAATAACCGGCAAAAGCAAGTCCCGTTCTATTTATATCAGCTATCGTGATATGCTGGTCCAATTTACAAGCTTTTGTAAGAAGTTCAAGCTTTAGTATTTCCTTTTTTTTATTATAAAGCTCACCTAGTCTTATTCCTATCATCTAAACCTCTTAAGGCTTTTTTGGGAAATTATTCTTCTTCTTGTTTTATTGTGTTAATTATCTCATCTACAGACGTCATTTCTTTAAGCGGCTCTCTAAAATATTTGTCTTTTAAAAGTTGTGACGCTTTTGCCAATAATTTCAAATGTTTTCCTGATGAGCTGCTCGGAGCCAAAAACATAAAAACGATATAAACAGGTTCTCCGTCTAATGAATCGAAATTAATTCCTTTTTTGGAAATACCGAGTGCAGCGCAAACATCGCCTAGAGAATCGATTTTTGCGTGAGGAATCGCGATTCCTTGTCCTATTCCGGTAGTGCCAAGAGCCTCCCTCTCCATCAAAACTTCTAATGCCTGAGCACTATCAGTAATTTTCCCATCCTTTTGCAACAAATCAATTAATTCTGCCATAGCGTCTTTTTTGTTAACGCTCTCCAGAGAAACTTTCACAGTGTTTTTTGATAAATAATCAGTGATATTCATCACTCCTCCTTTAAGTTAAGCCTCTATTATTTCTATAGTACTTTCATTTTTTTTAAGAGCAACCGCAAGTTTGTTGGTGTTTGCGTCGATGTAAATCACCATTTTATTGCTAGATTCATTAAGTTTGTCCGCAGCTTCAAAGTGAGTCATTTTATCGAGAGATTCTTGAGACTTGTATTCCAATGAATAATGCGGAACCAAATCTTT
The DNA here is from genome assembly GCA_031551405.1 of bacterium. GTDB lineage: Bacteria > RUG730 > RUG730 > RUG730 > RUG730 > JAVBNQ01. The sequence goes on from JAVBNQ010000004.1 coordinate 22,791, forward strand.
TTCTGTTACAATCTCGATTGACTTTGGATGCGAGTGATTTTTGACCTTTGCTTTCAATTTTGCCATTTGAAGTAGCATTTTGTCGAGTATTAGATTAATTAATTCCTGAATATTTTCGCTCTTTTTCTTTATCACAAAATCCTTGTGCATAGCTTTTAACATCAATTCCATTTCATAAACTAATTTTTCTTCTTTAATAGTCAAAAAAACTTTATCGAGATGCATATGAAATTTTTCCAGAGCCGCTAATTTCTTTTTGATGTAATCTAAATCTTTTTTACCGATTTTGCAATTTCTAGCAGTAATTTTTAATTTCATTTTCTACTCCTACGAATAATTTTTATTAATAATTTAAAAACTATGAACTAACAATTTTCGGTGAATAATTTTTTGCCTCGTTGTCGTCTGCGATCATATACGAAATAATCGTGACTCTGTCGCCAATCATTCCTTTTCTCGCAGCAGGACCAAATAATTTTATAGCTTTTGATCCTCGAGGAGCTGCAACAACATAAGTTTCCAGTCTTTCGCCATTATTCAAATTCAAAACTTGAACTTTTTCCCCTATCAAAAGATCAGCTTTTTCGATCCAATCTTCATCTATTCCGATGCTGCCTCGATATTCCAAATTCGTATCAGTTATCGAAACTTTTTCTATTTTTGACTTTAGCATATGTCTGAACATTAAAACTCTCCTGAAATTTTAGTTAATTCTATTTTTACTTTAAACTTTTTTAGTTTCAATTTTTTTAGTAATACAAAATATTGCAAGAGGAAATAAAAAAATTATTATAACTCGAATAAAAAGAATAATATTAAAATAAGGATATATTTTTAAAACTATGTCCGGCAATTTATTAGTGACATTAAATAAAAAAGCAGCTAAATATAAAAAATACAAAAAACATCCTTTAAAAATAACGACGAAATATTGAATAGGATGAAGAAATATCATCTTCCAAATTTCAAGTTGATATGTCAGATTTATCCAACCATCAGTTTTTTGCACTAATGAAAGAGCATTGTTTCCTTCAAAACTTAGTAATGATAAAATCGGAAAAATGGCTAATAACATCAAAAAAAATTTAACTTTGGGCTTTTCCCAATTTTTTTGAATAAAATCTGTAAAAGGAATAATCATAACAGGAATTAATGAAAATAAAAAATATCTATAACCATACCAACAGCCTTGAATTGTCCCAACCCAAATAATATTTAAAAATATATTTAAAACAATTGGACATAAAATGTAAACTAAACGCCTTTTTAACTCGCCTTTGTAAAAAAATAACCATACAAATCCGAGTAAAACAAACGGTGCTGTAAATATTAACCCAAAATCTATTCCAAAAACTATGTGTAAAAATTTTTTTGCGCATATTACTGGCGAAATAAAATTTATAAAAGTATTTGAAACATAAGCTTCCTTTGCTCCATAAAACAACATTGGAAAAATTTTAAACAAAAAAATTAAAAATCCTGAGACTAAATAAACTATGAATAAATTTTTTATATTTTGTTTAAAAACGAATTTTTCTTCTTTAAAACATAAAAGAATGATTGGCCACATCAAGCTAAATAAAAAATTATTATATCTTACAAGAGTTATTAGTCCAGTTATAAGTCCCAGCAAAACCAAGTATTTGAAAGATAGCTTTGGATTTTTAAGTAAAAAATATACGCAAAAACTCTGTAAAGCAAACTCGTAAATATGAGAAAAAACAGATCGTCTGAAAATATATAATCCCAATATTTGAAAAATTAACATTAACAAAAGTGAGATAAATGTAATCTTTTCACCATAATGCAAAGATAGCCCTTTGTAAAGAAAAATCATTGCTAAATAAAAATAAAGCATGGTTGCCAGGACAAAACCAAACCCTGCCCAGCTTTTTGTATTAACTTCTCTTGTCCTTTTTTCAAAAATCGAAGGATTTAAAAGTCTATCAATTTGCGCTCCCAAAAACACAAAAGGACTAGCCATTAATCCTAGTCCAATACTATGCAATGGGACGTTACCTTTGCTGGCATAAGCTGTCGGGACATACTCTTTTTCATAATTTGGAAACTGTCCAAACGCAATTGACGCAGCATGAGAAAAATAGCTGTCATCATCGCCAGCATAAAAAAGCCCGGTTTCTTGCAAATGATACGGCCGTAATAAAAAAAATCCTAGAAACATCATAGACAAAAACAGATATTTCAAATATCGCATTTTAAGTAACATAATCCACAACTTTTCTTTCTAAAACTATTTCTTTCAAAAATTCGCCGACTTTTTTATGAAGCGAATGATTTTGATATACTTCCAAATCTTTTTCATTCTCAAAAACCGAATACAAAACTACGTCAAAAGCATTATTGGATTTTTCTATATTTTTACCAATTTCCAATTCTTTTATAACATCAAGATTAGTCTTTAAATCCTCAAATTTTTCTTTCAAAATTTTGATATTTTGATCTTTATTTTCGTCTTTTAATTTCCACATTACAATATGTTTTAACATTTTAACCTTGCAGGGCACAGGCAATATTTTTTGTTTCTCTGCCTGGACAAATTTTTTAGTAAATTTTTTGTCTCTGCAAAATATTTAGCCGTATGCAATACTTGCACGACTCGCAATATTTCACCGCTTTGAGAAAAACTCAATATCGCCACAGACTTGATCCGCAATCTCCTTCAGTGAGTATTATTTTTTAAACATTAAACAAAAATTCTACGACGTCTCCATCTCGCATTACATAATCTCTTCCTTCCTGACGCAAAAGTCCTTCTTCTTTGGCTTTTTTTAGCCCGTCACATTTTGCAAAATCTTCGAACGAAATCACGTTTGCTCTGATAAATCCTCGCTCAAAATCCGTGTGAATCACGCCAGCTGCTTTTGGAGCTGTGTCGCCCTTTTTTATCGTCCAAGCTCTAGTTTCTTTTTCTCCAGACGTAAAATAAGTCTGCAAACCCAAAAGGTTAAAACATTTTTTTGCAATAACGTCGAGCCCGGATTCTTTTATCCCTAAAGCTTCCAAATATTCTTTTTTTTCACTCAGCTCAAGTTTTGAAATTTCTTCTTCTATTTTTGCGCAAATAACCGTAAATTCATCACCGTTTTTATTCGCAAAATCTTGAATCTCATCAGCCAAATTATTTGGTTTTCCAATCATTTCTTCGTTAATATTCGCTACATAAATCACTTTTTTCAGAGTCAAAAAATTGTATTCTTTGACAGCTTCCAATTCTTCTTCGCTCAAATTCAAACTGCGAATATTTTTTTCCTGTTCTAACTGTTTTTTTATTTTATCCAAAACTTCAAATTTATGTTTTAAAGTTGCGTCGCCTGTCACTTTTGCTTTTTTCTCGATATTTAAAACGGCTTTTTCAGCGACTTCCATATCTGAAAGCATGAGCTCCAAATTTATGGTTTCTATATCGCTAATCGGATCAATTTTGTTTGAAACATGCACGATATTTTCGTCTTCAAAAGCCCTCACAACGTGCATAATCGCAGAAACTTCTCTTATGTTCGACAAAAATTTATTGCCAAGTCCTTCGCCTTTTGAAGCGCCTTTGACGAGACCTGCGATATCGACAAACTTTATCGTTGAATAAATTATGTCTTTGCTTTTTGTAATGCTCGACAAAATTTCGAGCCTTTCGTCTTTTACAGCGACGATTCCTGTGTTCGGCTCAATCGTGCAAAAGGGATAATTCGCAGCTTCTGCTCCGGCATTCGTTATTGCGTTAAAAAGCGTTGATTTTCCGACATTTGGCAAACCTACAATTCCTATTGATAAAGACATTTTTTCTCCAATTTCTATTGATTCTTCAAAAATTTAACAAAATTTATTTACTAAAACGCATAACTAACTTTTAGATTCACTTCCTGATCAGTATAATCGTCTCGCATTTCCATCGTGTAGCCAACTCCAACATTGAACTTCTCATACATCGTCAAATCAACTCCAAGTTTTATGCGAATAGCGTCACCAATTTCTGCTCCTTTTATTTTCCATTCGCTATTAGACGAAGCCAAAAATCTTCCAGTCGTTTCCGTCTGTTTATTTCCCAAATTAAATCCATAACTCACGTCCAAAAATGAGCTTAAATAATTTGCGTATTTTTTGTCAAATTTCATTGCATTCGTAAATTTCAAGCCTATCGGAAGCTCAATAACATTTGTTTCCATTTTGTCAATAATTCGGCTAAGACTAGCTTCTCCTTTTTCTACAAAAGATTCAGTCGCGATTCTAGCTGCATTGATTCCAACATGTGGAACTATTTGCGATTTTATGCTTGCGATTTCATATGCCAAATACCCAAATTCTCCATTTAATCCAACCAAATTCGTATCATATTCGCCTTCAGTTTTCGCATTAAATAATTTGTAATATGTTTCTTCTTTGTTCGTTGAAAAGCCGAAATCAACTCCTGTATTCAAATACCATTTTTCTTCGTTGTAGCTTCCATAAAGGCTAAAAAGCGTTCCGTAGATTGTAGTTTTTGTGCTGTCATTTTTGGATTTTACTTCGCCATTGTCAAGATGAACAGCTCCTCCGATTACAATTTTATCCAAAACTCTGTCATAACCAATCGTAATTCCCGTCGGATCATAGTCGTAACCAATATTTTTGTCTTGGTCTTTCTGTTCAATTTTTCTCGAAGATATCATCGCCCAAACTTTGTTTTTTTCTGCTGCATTATAATTCATGTCAGTCATAAGGCCCAAAGCTGCAAATTGCGTTCCTTCCCGGCTGTCCGCAAAATGGAAATTATCGAGCCTGTTTCCAATACGTCTGTTCAAAGTATTTATTTGTCCAAAAGTCGCTTGATTTGACGCAAAAAATATGTCGCCGGTTAAAGTTTTTCCAAAATCCTGCAAATCTTTTTGCAAACTTTCAGATATATATCCGGTAGCATAAATATTGTCAAATAAATCTTTTTGTTCTTGACTCAAAACGCCTTTTGTTCTGAATAAGTCGATTATTGGGTCAAATTTAAATACTTCGCCTAAACTTTTTACATTTAAAATCAAGTCAAAATTTTTGCCAGCTGCATTCTCTGAGTTTTCCGTAAAATAGGCTTTCAGTAAATTATTCGTGTAAACAAATGAGCTGTTTTCTCCGGCAACATAAGAGTTCGTATCATTTGTGATTATGTAATTTTGTAAACTTTGTTTCCCGTCTGCTATATTTCCGATTCCTTCGAGTTTTAATTTTACTCCGTCTTTTATTTCCACTCTTTTTGCAGTCAATTGCGCAGATGAATTTGTAACAAAAGTAGTCTCAGATTCTATTGTAATTTTTGTATCTAGATTTGGATTTAGATAGAGGTTGGAATTATTTTGCAAAATAAATGTCCCGCTTGATATTGTAAAATCAGTATCAGAATTAAATCTATTATCTCCTCGCAAACTCCAAGTTCCAAGCCCTGTTTTATCTATCTTTACTTTTCCTATTCCGGGAGCTGATGTAAAAGGATCTTCTATTTTCAAAGTTTTTTGATCAGCTATGTCAAAATTTATTTTTATCATCTCGTTGAGAGTCGAAGGATTGATATACATAAAATTTCCTATACCGTTTGCTTTATTTCCTTCCCAAACTGTTTCAGTATCAGCAGAATCTGTGATAGCAAAATTTATATTTGCGTTCACATCCGCATATATTGCTCCGCCAAAATAAGCTGCTTCGTTATTTCTAAATGTCGAATTAAAAAAATTAGCCGTACCAAACTTTATATATGTGCCGCCTCCATACGCAGCCTTATTATTTTCAAACAAAGCGCTTCCCGCAATATTTAAAGCCGCAGTATTGAGATAAATAGCGCCGCCGTAGCCGGAAAGAGAATTAGCTTCGTTATTTCTAAAGGTCGCATTAAAAAAATTAGCCATACTTCTCGAATCTATTATACATAAACCGCCGCCGGTTTTTGCCTTATTATTTTCAAACAAAGCGTTTCCTGTAACATTTAACGTTGTAGAATCTTTCATATAAACTGCTCCGCCATTTGAATTTCTAGCTTCATTATTTTTGAAAGTGACATCCGCAAAATTTGCTTTTGCAGAATTTTGTAAATATAAAGCTCCGCCTAAACCATTTGTAGTGGATTTGTTTGTCTCGAATAATGCATCTTTATTAAAATTTAAAATTGCATTTTGCTGAGCAAATATTGCTCCGCCATTTGCTCCGGTTTCATTATTTCTAAAAATAGCGTTCTCAAAATTACTTACTGAAGTAGACTCTGCATAATAAGCTCCACCATTAGACGGAGCTTTATTTCCTTCAAATAAAACATCATTTTTAAAAGAAGAAGTAGAAACGCCCAATATATACATGGCTCCTTGAAGCTATTGAAGAATTATTTAAAAATTGAACTTTATCATTAAAAATAACCGTACCGGCATTTACAAGTAAAGCGCCACCGGAATTGGTTGTATTTGACGAAAATGTGACTTTATTTTCAAAAATAAGCAAAGAATTATCGTACGCCACGCATATTGCTGAACCTTCATTAGTTCCAATATTGTTCTTAAATTCAGCCGCGCCCTTTACAACTCCTGTTGAACCATTGAGAATAGCCAATGCTCCGTATCCGGATGAATTGTTTTCAAAAGTAACGCCTGAATTAAAAATCAGACAGGATTTATTGTCTGCTAAAATAGCTCCTCCGCTTTTACCGGCGCCGGACTTATTGTTTGAAAAAGTTGCCGTTCCATTAAATGTTGCTGAAGATTTGTCCAAATAAATCGCGCCGCCGGAATTGGTTGAAATATTATTTTCAAATAACGCATCTCCTGTGAAATTTACGTTGACATTGGTACCTGCATAAATCGCGCCGCCATAGTTGACAGCTTCATTATTTTTAAAAGTTGCGTTTGCAAAATTTAGGCTTACGTTATCATATGCGCGAATCGCTCCTCCACTGTTATTGGTGGATTTATTGTTTGCAAAAACTACGTTTGTAAATGTTGCAGTTGAATTCTCAATATTGACTGCGCCGCCGGGATTTGCTCCTGAATTTCCGCCTTCAAATTTTATATTTTCAACATTAAAAAGGCTGCCGTTTGAAATATTAAAAAATCTATTTGCGATTGTTCCGGTGCTAATCGACATTTGCGCGCCAAAGGAAGATTTGAGAGTAATTTTCATATTCGAAATATTGAATGTTGAAACTGAAGTGCTTTTATCGTCTTTATGCAAAACTATCGTGTCCCCGTCACCCAAAACATTCGCTAACCTCAGTGCCTCCAAAGTCGTATAAGTTTCTCCGACATTTATGTTATACGTCGCAGCTTGTAAATTGAAGCTCGAAAAAAACAGAAGACTCGCTAAAAAAATCGAAGTAATTTTCTTGAAATTTTTGAATTTAGAAAAAAAATTTGAGTTTTTAGACATGAAAAAGCCCCTTTGAGTTTTTTTCTAATTTACAAATTACTAAAATTTATTCCGCGCTTTCGCTCATCTTTTTGAGCATCGCGTATTTTTGTTTTGCAAGTCTATCAGCTTCTTTTATGAGAGCCTCCGACATTTCAGGATCAGATTTTTTCAGCATTTTGTATCTGTTCTCATTATAAACATAATCTGCTACAGAAATCGTAGGTTCTTTGCTGTCGAGCTTGAATGGATTTTTGCCCTCGAGACCAAGAGTAGGATTGTATCTATAAAGCTGCCAATGTCCGCTGGCAACCGCTTTTTTCTGTTGCTCGAGACCTTGAGCCAAATCATAACCGTGAGCCACGCAGTGAGCATAAGCAATCACGAGAGCTGGTCCATCGTAGCTTTCAGCTTCAACAAGAGCTCTGATAAGTTGATTTGGATCTGCTCCGAGAGCAACTTTTGCGACATAAATGTGCCCATAGCTCATAGCAATCATTCCCATATCTTTTTTTGCAACTCGTTTTCCGGAGGCAGCAAATTTTGCTACTGCTCCGAGCGGAGTTGATTTTGAAGCCTGTCCGCCAGTATTCGAATAAACTTCTGTGTCTAGGATCAAAATTTTGACATTTTCGCCGGACGCCAAAACGTGGTCGAGTCCGCCGAATCCGATATCATACGCCCAGCCGTCTCCGCCTAGACCCCAAACGGATTTTTTCACCAAATAATCCGCCAAACTTAAAAGCTGTTTCGCTTCTTCTGACTCGCAGCTGGAAATCAATTCTTTTAATTTTGCGATATTTTTTCGCATTTCGTCGATTTCTTTTTGATTAGTTTGAAGAGAATTTTTTATTTCAGTCAATAAATTTTTCAAATCAGGAGTATTGCAATCGCAGGATTTTTCCAAAATTTTATCAATCAATTCTTTTGCAAAACCATTGAATTTGTCTACAGTCATTCTCATTCCGAGAGCAAATTCAGCATTGTCCTCAAAAAGCGAGTTAGACCAAGCAGGACCTCGTCCATCTTTGTTGGTCGTGTAAGGAGTTGTAGGCAAATTTCCGCCGTAAATCGACGAACACCCCGTCGCATTTGCCACCAAAAGTCTATCTCCAAAAAGTTGCGTCAAAAGCTTGACATACGAAGTCTCGCCGCAACCTGCGCAAGCTCCAGAAAATTCGAATAATGGCGTGCAAAGCTGCGCTCCTTTCAAAGTATTTTTGTCCATGTGTTCGTCTTCTGGCAAATTCAAGAAAAATTCAAAATTCTTTTCTTCTTCGTCTCTAACAGGTTCCTGAGGAATCATTTTGAGAGCGATTTTTTCAGCTGGAAGAGGACACGAAGAAACGCACAAAGCGCAACCGGTACAATCTTCCGGCGCGACTTGAACTGTAAATTTTTTGCCTTCCAAGCCTTTTCCAATCGCATTTGCGGATTTCCAGGTTTGCGGCGCTTTTTCCAAAATTTTTTCGTCGTAAATTTTCATTCGAATTACGCCGTGCGGACAAACTGTCGAGCATCTTCCGCATTGAATACAAGTATTCAAATTCCACTCCGGAATATGAACCGCAATATTTCGTTTTTCGTATTTTGTCGTCCCGACCGGCCAAGTTCCGTCGTCTGGCATTTCGGAAACTTTTATGCTCGTTCCTTCTCGTTTCAAAATTTTACTCGTCACATTTTTCACAAAAGCAGGAACGTTTTCAGGAACAACTTTCAACTCATCAATTTGCCCGATTTCAACATTTTGCGTATCAACCAAAACGATTTTTGAGAGAGCCGCGTCTACAGCTGCAATATTCATATTCACAACTGCGTCGCCTTTTTTGCCATAAGTTTTTTTGATTGCGTCTTTTATTGCTTCGATTGCGATATTTTCGTCGATAACTTTCGAAATTTTGAAAAACGCAGTTTGCATTATCACATTTATTCTCGAGCCAAGTCCAAGATCTTCCGCGATTTTTATCGCGTCGATTATGTAAAATTTTAATTTTTTGTCAATTATTTGTTTTTTTACTCTGTTCGGAATGTGTTTCCAAATTTCTTCTTTTGAAAATGGCGAAGTGAGCAAAAATACAGCTCCGTCTTTTGCGCTGTCGAGCATGTTGTATTTGTTGATGAATGAAAAATTGTGGCAAGCAACAAAATCAGCTTTTGTGATCAAATACGGACTCATTATAGGGTTTTTGCCAAATCTGAGATGAGAAACTGTCATTGTGCCGGCTTTTTTTGAGTCGTATTCAAAGTAGCCTTGAGTGTAATTATCGGTTTTTGTTGCAATGATTTTTATGGAATTTTTGTTAGCTCCGACTGTTCCGTCAGATCCAAGTCCATAAAATATTGCTTGATGAGTTTGCGAGTCGTCGATGTGAAAATTTTCGTCTAAAGATAAACTTGTGTGGGTAATGTCGTCATTAATTCCGACTGTGAAATGATTTTTTGGAGTGTCTAAACTTAAATTGTCAAAAATCGCTTTTACCATGCTAGGCGTGAATTCTGCTGATCCGAGCCCAAATCTTCCGCCGATTATTTTCGGATAATGCTCGAATTTTTTGTTGCCTTGCTCCATTGCCTCGCCGATCGCTGTTCGAACGTCTTCGTATAAAGGCTCGCCCAAAGAACCAGGTTCTTTCGTTCTGTCTAAGACTGCGATTTTTTTCACGGATTTTGGCATTGCATTTATAAAATCTATCGTCTGCCAAGGTCTAAATAATCTGACTTTTAAAACTCCAACTTTTTCGCCTTTTTTGAGCAAATAATTTACTGTTTCATGAATGACTTCTGCTCCTGAGCCCATTACAACAATCACTTTTTCTGCGTCGCTAGCTCCGACGTAATCAAACAAATGATATTGTCTGCCTGTAAGTTTCGCGAATTTGTCCATATATTTTTGAACAATATTTGGACAAGCGTCGTAATATTTGTTCCCGACTTCTCGTCCTTGGAAATAAACGTCAGGATTTTGTGAAGTTCCTCTGATCGCAGGATTGTCCGGCGTCAAACCCCTTTTTCTATGAGCTTTCACTAATTTGTCGTCGATCATTTCTTTCATATCTTCAAAAGTCAATTCTTCGATTTTTTGAATCTCGTGTGATATTCTAAAACCTTCAAAAAAATGCACGAATGGAACTCTCGCTTCAAGCGTCGCTGCTTGAGAAATTAACGCAAAATCCATTGCTTCCTGAACATTGCTCGAAGCCAGCATCGCCCAACCAGTCGCTCTACACGCCATCACATCACTGTGATCGCCGAAAATATTTAGCGCTTGAGCTGCAATAGCTCGAGCTGCTACGTGAAAAACTGTAGGCGTAAGTTCGCCGGCAATTTTGTACATATTTGGAATCATGAGAAGTAAACCTTGAGATGCTGTAAACGTCGTAGACAAAGCTCCGCTAGTAAGCGCTCCGTGAACTGCTCCGGCTGCTCCGGCTTCTGACTGCAATTCTGCAACTTTTGGGATAGTGCCCCATATATTTTTTTCTCCACGAGCTGTTTTCTCGTCGCAAACTTCTCCCATCGGAGACGAAGGCGTTATTGGGTAAATTGCTATCACTTCATTTGTGGCGTGAGCCACATGAGCCACCGCGCTGTTTCCGTCCATTGACACTTGTCTACGTTTCATTTATTTGGTTCCTCCAGAGTCTAAAGATTTTGTCATTTTATCAAAAAAAGTCTTGTTTAGCAATTTTTTAATATCGCAAAACACAATTTATTCGACATAATTTCCGCTTTTAATTGGATTAAAATTTTTCAGAGAAATTTTTTCTTTGAAACAAAAAATTAATCCCGTAATTGTCACAATCACAATTTGCAATAGATGTAAAACTAACGCATATGCAACAGCAAGCTCTTTATCTACGCCAAAAAGGCCTAAAGCAAAAATACAAGCTCCCTCGAAAACCCCGACATATCCCGGTCCAGACGGAATTAAAGTACTGAAACAAACACAAATCATCACAAGCATAAACGGAAAAATTCCGATATGAAATCCAAAAGAATTACCAATTAAATAAAACGGAATTCCATCAACGATCCATAAAACCAACGAGAAAACTATTATTTTTACAATATGATGATTATTGTTTAATACAGAAAAACCGTCCATAACAGAGTTAATAAATTTTGTAAGTTTGCGTAGAATTTTCACTTGATGGAGGCTGTTGATTTTTCGAACTAAAAAACTTTTGTATTTATTGAAGTAGCGAATAAAAGTAAAGCCTAGAATAGCTCCCACTAAACCCAGAGTTGCTAAATGTTTAAAAATTGGAGGAAAATCTATATTTCTTTCTAATAATACTACTACAGAAAGCAAAACAATCAGAGATAAAACATCAAATGCCCGCTCTATAATCACAGTTCCTAACATATAACTTTGCTTGAGATCATTTTTTTTACCAATCAAGTAGGCTCTCACCAAATCTCCAATTCTCAATGGTAAAATGTTATTAAACATGTTCCCTATTACAAAATATTTAAAAAATTCCGACGTTGTTTTGAAATTTTTTTTTGTGTCCATTGCGATCATATTCCAGCGATATCCTCGTAAATAAAAAGTAAAAACTGAAAAAACAGAAAATGCAATTATCCAAAAATAATTCAAGTTTTTTATGTACATTAAAACTTGAGCAAAATCTATTTTTCGAAATACAAGATATACAAAAAGTGCGCTCATCAAAATTCCGACTATAATATTCAACGCTTTTTTCATGACTACCTCTTGATTTATAAGGAAATTTAGTCAAATATCGTACAAATTTGGCAAAATTTTTGCAATTAAATAATTAACTGATAACATTCATCACGCTAATACTCTGGAATTTTAATTTTTTAACTCTAGATAAAAAACAAAATCCATCAACTAAAACACATATCTCAGTATATCAAGCTTTTTAATCTTGTTTTTTACAAATTTTTTGGTATTATTACTGTTTTAAATCTCAAACTATCTTTTAAAGAAGGCAAATTATGGCTATAGATTGGCGAAAACGATTGGTAGATTTACTGTTAAAAATCGTTCAATATCTAAACAAAAACACGCAAAAAAAATATAAAATTCGTAAAGAAAACATTTTCACAAAAGATATCCATTTACCAACTTGGGTTGTAGGTATTTTTATTTTTCTAACTTTAATTCTTATTTTTGTTTACGAATTTGGCTTTTTCCACAAAACTTTTTTTGGAATCTTATTTTTAATTACAATTTTCTCTTTTTTTACGATCTATTTTTTCAAAAAACACGACAAAGAGCTACTAAATTGTGACGATTCCGTCGTTCTAATCGGACTTATTCTCATCTCGTTTATTTTTATAATTTTGATTTGTCGAAATACAGCAAAAATTAATTTTTTAGCGACCCCTTTATCCGCAGCTACAATGCTCTTGAACATGTTTTTAGGGCCACTAGTCGCTTTTACTATTTCATTTTTGCTAATCCTAACAATGACAATTTTTTATGATTACAATTTTTTAATTTTTATAACAATGCTATTTATGTGCTTAACTGCTCTAATTTGTACAACCAACATAATGAATCGAAAAAGCATTGCAAAAGCTGGCGTTTACATAGGTTTTGTGAATTTAATCACAGTCATTACCTTGCATTTCTTCTTTATCGTGGAAGCAAACGAACTAATTACACTAATCGTCTGGGGCATTGTAAACGGTTTGATGTCTAGCATCATCGTCATAGGTTTATTGCCATACCTAGAAAGTTTTTTCTCAATCACGACGAATATCAAATTACTCGAACTAGCAGATTTCATGCAACCAGTTTTCAAAAGAATGCTAGTTGAAGCGCCGGGCACGTATCATCATAGTTTAATCGTTGGAAATTTAGCAGAATCTGCGGCTCGCGAAATAGGCGCAAATCCTATTTTGGCGAGAGCAGGAGCATATTATCACGATATAGGAAAAATCGAGAAAGCTGATTATTTTATCGAAAACAAATCACGATTCGAAATGAATAAACACGACGAACTTTCACCAAACCTAAGTGCGCTAATTATCACGTCGCACATCAAGGACGGCGTTGCTTTTGCCAAAAAATTGAAACTTCCCAAAAAACTTATTAACATAATTGAGGAACATCACGGCAACAGTATAATTTCATATTTTTACGATAAAGCAAAACAAGAATTTGACGAAGAAAACGTAGATCCTGAAAAATACCGCTATCCTTTCCCAAAACCGCGTTCAAAAGAAGCAGCTATAATAATGCTTGCTGACAGCGTCGAAGCCGCTATGCATTCCACTGACGACTTCTCGCACACGAACATCAAATCTATCGTGAACAAAATAATTAATGCAAAATTTATAGATGAACAACTCGACGATGCGGAAATTACTCTCTACGACTTGAATATTATCTCAAAAAGTTTCATAAATACTTTGTCGGGAATTTATCACAATCGAATCAGTTATCCATCACTCACGCAAAACAAAGATGAAGATAATATTATTAAATAACCAGCGAAAATATAAAATCGATTCAACCTTTTGCGAAAACGTCATAAAAAAATTCATATCTATAAACCTGAAAAAATATCAAAATTTCAAAAATTTAGAACTATTCGTATCTTTCGTCTCCACTCAAAAAATTCGAAATCTCAAAAAAAACTTATTTGATCTCGATATAATTACCGACGTCATTTCTGTCCCAATCGACGCAGGATCAAAAATTGAGGCAACTATGCCAGGAATTTTTGGGGAAATTTTTATATGTCCCGAGGTTGCAAGCAGACAAAGCAAACTTTACAATATCTCTTTTAATGAGGAAATAGCTCTCTTAATAATTCATGGAATGCTACATTTGATTGGCTATAAAGATGCTACGGACGATGAAATAAAATTAATGCGTAGCCAAGAAAAAAAAATCTTAAACGCAATATACAAAATCTAAATCTGACGGGAAAAAAGAGCTATGTATTTTTTATACATTTTTGTATTCATTTGTCTGATCATTTCATTTATTTTCAGCCGAGAGAACACTAAAAAGTCTTTAAAATTAGCATTTTCAAGATTTTTAGATATGTTACCAACTCTTTTACTAACAGTTATATTTGTAACTCTGCTATTTTTTTTCATTCCAGATAGAACGATTCTTGCTCTTTTATCTGGTGAAAACAAACTCACCTCCCTTTTTATCGCGTCAGGGCTGGGATCAATAGCCTTAATGCCGGGATTCGTAGCTTTCCCGATGTGCGCAATTCTACTCTCAAAAGGCGTATCGTACACAATTTTATCAGCTTTTACTGGAACTTTGATGACTGTCGGAATTTTAACATTCCCGCTCGAAAAGGAATATTTTGGGACAAAAATCACAATATTAAGGAATCTTCTAAGCTTCATAATTTCTATAATTGTGGCTCTTATTACTGGATTTTTTTACGGCGAATATTAACTATTTTAGTGCTACATATAAACCATTTTATTTTTATATTTTACGTCTGAATTTTTTAGTGAACGCTTGACTTTCAATTCTCATAAAAGTACAATCAAACATCAAATTTAAACAGGAAAAGTTCATATGTTAAACACGTCAGAAATTTTTTTATTTTTATTTTTTGTTATATTGATAATTTTGCTTTTCAGACTCAGAAAAATTTTTTTGAAAAAGCCAATTAAAAAAAAAGACAAATATTATTTTTTATTCGTTTTACATTTCTCAAAACACTTAGTTTTTTATTTAACGTTATGCTTTCTTTCTATTATAATTCTCGGGCTAAACCTCCCTCACAAAATACAGGAATTGCTAGAGAAATCCATTTTCATTTTACTTTTGATTTCTCTAATTTTCCCGGTTTTAAAAGCTCTAAATTTTCTGGTAAATGATCTTTTGGACAAATTCGATCATGAATTAGCGTCGATGAGTATTTTTAGAAATTTGGTAAAAGTAATTTGCGTCCTTCTTCTAGGGCTCATTGTTTTAAGCTGCCTCAAAATTTCACTCACACCGATATTAGCGACATTAGGTGTTGGAGGTGTGACTATTGCTTTGGCAGTCAAAGATTCTGTCGCTAATTTTTTCTCCGGCTTTTATTTGATCACTTACAAGCAACTAAAAATTGACGATT
The DNA here is from genome assembly GCA_031551405.1 of bacterium. Classification (GTDB taxonomy): domain Bacteria; phylum RUG730; class RUG730; order RUG730; family RUG730; genus JAVBNQ01. The sequence goes on from JAVBNQ010000004.1 coordinate 38,228, forward strand.
TTATCGAGCTTGATTCCGGAGAGAAAGGCTTCGTAATCGACATAAATGCTCGCAACACCGAAATCAAAGCACTCAATGACACTATGATTTTAATTCCAAATTCAAAAATTATTGATTCTAAAATCACTAATTATAATTTACCGACTAAAGAAATGAATTTTGTAGTCGAAGTTGGAATTCACTATGATTCTGATCTCAATTTTATTGAAAAAATTGCTCAAGAAATCGCGAAACAAACCCTAAATGAAAGCGAGTTTGCAGTACAAAATTTTGAGCCAATCATTAGGTTCAATACTTTTGGATCGTCGAATATCAGTATGTCTGTAGTACTCCGAACAACAGAATATGTCGGACACTTCCTACTTAAACACGCTTTTATAAAAAAACTTCACGATAGGTTTAAGATTGAAAAAATAAAAATCCCATTCCAAATTATCGAAATCAATAATTTCAACCAAAAATAATTTACGAGGCAAAATTGGATAAAAATTTTTTTGAATACGAATTAATCGCTGACTGGATAAAAGATGGCTCTACGATTTTGGATTTAGGCTGTGGCGACGGAAAATTGATGCTTTATCTAAAAAACAAAAAAAATACAAAAGCTTATGGAATCGAGATTTCCGACGAATGCATTTATAATTGCGTTGAAAAAGGATTGAGCGTTTTTCATAGTGACATCGAGGCCGGCCTCAAGGATTTTCCGAACAAAAGTTTTGATTTTGTAATTTTACACGAGAGCTTGCAGCAAATCCGAAATTTAAATTACGTTTTGCGAGAGGCGCTCAGAGTTGGGAAAAAAGTAATCGTGAGTTTCCCAAATTTTGCATTTATTGACTCAAGAGTTTCGCTGTTTTTCAAAGGAAAAGCTCCAGTCACAAAAAAGCTCCCTTACAGATGGGATAACACGCCAAACGTTCATTTTTTCAGCATAAAAGATTTCTCGCATTTCTGCAAAAACAACAACATCAAAATCCTTAACAAATATTCTCTAAAAAATGAAAATTTAGTGAAATTTTTGCCAAATATTTTTGCTGATAGAGCGATTTTTAAAATCAAGGAAAAATAGATGAAAACAGAAATCAAAATCGCATTTTTCGATACAAAACCGTATGACAAAGTTTCTTTTGAAAAAACGCTTGCTGAAAAATATTCAAATCTAGACAAATACAAATTTAATATTAAATATTTCAATAATAAACTAAACCTTGATACTGTAGATTTAGCAAAAAACTCTTCTGTAATCTGCTGTTTTGTGAACGATATTTTAGACGAAAAAGTAATCGAAAAATTAAAAAGTTATGATGTGAAATTTATAGCTTTACGTTGTTCGGGATACAACAATGTCGATTTAAAAAAAGCATTTAAAAATATAAATATTGCGAGAGTTCCGGCCTATTCGCCGCACGCTGTAGCTGAGCACGCTGCCAGTTTGATGATGAGTCTAAACCGAAAGATTCACAGGGCTTACTACCGAATTCGCGATGGAAATTTTTCGCTTAACGGGCTATTGGGATTTGATATGCACGGAAAAACGGCTGGCATTATCGGAACTGGAAAAATAGGAAAATGTTTGATCGAAATTTTGAAAGGTTTTGGAATGAAAATTCTAGCGTTCGACGCGTACCCGGATTACGAATATGCAAAAAAAATTGGTTTTGATTACGTTTCAATCGAAGAATTATATTCAAACGCAAAAATTATTTCTTTGCATTGTCCTCTCATAAAAGAAACTAAATATCTGATAAATAACGAAAGTATAAAAAAAATGAAAAACGGCGTAATAATTATTAATACCGGCAGAGGAGAGCTCATCGATACAAAAGCATTAATTGAGGGACTCAAAAATGGAAAAATCGCTGCTGCAGGACTCGATGTTTATGAAGAAGAAAGCGATTATTTTTTCGAGGATTATTCGAACAAAATGATCGACGACGATGTCTTGGCAAGGCTTTTGACTTTTCCAAATGTTTTGGTCACGTCGCATCAAGCGTTTTTTACGGAAGAAGCGTTACACAATATCGCAGAAACAACTTTTGAAAATATTTTAGACTTTTTCGATGATAAATATTTAAAAAATGAAATTTGTTACCAATGCGATCAAAAAAGCGGTTTCTGTCTAAAAAAACAAGAAAAAAGATGCTTTTAAAATGAGGGACAAAAATTTATTTCCAAACTTAAAATTTTTAGAGTTCGAATATTTTTTATCTAGGATGCAAAAAGCTTTTTTTACAGCGGCAGTAGTTGCTTTTTCTCTCGGGATTAATTATCATTTTTTTGGTTTATTTTCCGTGGTTTTTTTGGTAAGCGCGAGGAGCATTACTAATCTTAACTTCCAAGGAAACTTTCGAGGACGTTTGAGCCTAGCTCTCAAAACCCTTGTCATTTTTTCAATATCAGCATTTTTGGGCTCGATGTTCAGGCAAACTAATTTCTTTTTCGACATTTTAATCGTATTTTTGCTAGCATTTAATTTTGCATTTTGGCGACAAATTTTCCCTCACAATTGGACAAGCATCATAATTCCTACTGCGATTTTGTTTTTTGTGAATTTTGCGAGACCTTCCGTCTTACAAACTTTTCTAGGAGCTAGCTTAGGTTTTACTTTCGAATTTTTTTTAGGGCTGACGATTTATTTTAAAAGACGATATCTCTGCGAAGAGCCAATAAAAATTACTCCGCTGCCACCACCACAAACATCAGACTCGAAATTAATTTTCGGACTCTATAATTTCAATTTTTTGTATTTTATCGAACTGGGCTTTTTACTGTCGCTTGGCGTCGCACTAATCAATTTCACGTCGTATCCACATGCTTACTGGATGCCACTGACCTGCGTGATGGTGCTAAAAATCGGTAAACATGGCACGTTAAAGCGCGTTTCTCAAAGGATTTTAGGGACTCTCATCGCTTGTTTATTCGGAAGTTTGATTTGGTACCTACATTTTAACCTATTTATTCTTGACATTATGATTACATCATGTGTTTTTATTTGGCTCGCAGTTCCGCCTGATTTTTACACTACACAAACTGTTTTTACCACTTTATTTTTAATTTTGCTTATGGGCTCATCTCATAATTTTTCCTTCCCAATTGTAGTTGAGAGAATTGTATTTACACTTCTCGGAGGCTTAGCGACTTTGTTCTCGTCAATATTTTTTTTAAAAAAAGAACGGCTAGTTTAATAAAAAAACTGGAGGCAAAATATGAAAAAATTTCTGTTAACTTTTTTACTTTTTGGGCTCGGAACTACTCTCGTATTTTCAAACTCTCAAAGCGAAAAAAATATTTCTACGACGATAAAACTCAACGAACCGGAGTTACAAAAAGGAAAGCCGCTGATGGAAGTATTAAAAAACAGGAAATCATCACGCGAATTTTCAAATAAAAAATTAAGCATTCAAGAACTTTCGAATCTTTTATGGGCAGCCGGCGGAATCAATAGAAAAGATTTGGGCCTCAAAACTGTGCCAAGCTCGAGAAATAAACAAGAAGTCGATATTTATGTAATCCTTGAGTCAGGCGCTTATCTTTACAATGCGAAGGCCAGTGAACTAACGCTCATTTCTTCTGGAGATTTCAGGAAAGATGCCGGCGTGCAAGATTTTGTAGCTGAAGCGCCCGTCAATATGATTTACGTTTCTGACTACGATAAAATAGGCACTGCTGACGAAAACGAGAAAAACTTAACTGCCGGGATTGACGTCGGACATTCGTCACAAAACGTTTATCTCTACTGTGCTTCAGAAGGACTAAACGTGGTAGTCCGAGGATATGTAGATAAAGAAAAATTAACGAAAATTTTAAAATTGAAGCCTAATCAAAAAATAATTGTAGGGCAAACCGTCGGGAAACCAAAATAATGGACCAAAAAAACTTATTCATTCTCGATGGAAATGGCGCCCTGTACCGTTCTTTTTACGCGATTCCAAATTTAAAAAACGCATCAGGTTTTCCAACTAACGCTATTTTCGGTTTTTTAAAGCTAATTTTCAAGCTCGCAAACGAACATAAAATCGACTATTTTTGTGTATGTTTCGACGCAGCAAGAAAAACTTTTCGTCAGGATTTATACCCGGACTACAAAGCCCACCGAAAAGAAACTCCAGCGGATTTGGTGCCGCAAATGTCGATTATTTCTGAAATTCTCGACGCCATGAAGATAAAATCGTTCAAACTTCAAAATTACGAAGCCGATGACATTATTGCGACGATTGCGAATAAAGCTGAAACGAATCTTTTCATCGTCAGCTCAGACAAAGACGTAATCCAACTTATAAATTCTACGACGAAAGTTCTGCCTTTGCCGAAAACAGATGTGATCGACGAAACTTTTGTGCTGAAAAATTACGGATTTATGCCTGAAAATATCACGGATTTTTTGGCGATCACAGGCGACAAAAGCGATAATGTCCCCGGAATAAAAGGTATTGGCGATGAAGGCGCGAAGTTTTTGATTCAAAAATATGGAAAAATCGAAAAAATTTTGGAAAATTTAGAAACTGTCGAGCCAAAATACAAAAAAAAATTGGCTGAAAACGAAAATATTGAAATTTTAAAATTAAGTAAAAAACTGGTTGAACTCGATACAAATGTACCGATAGATTTTGATTTGCAAAATTGCGTTTTTGACAAAAAAAATTTTGATAACCCTGATTTTTTAAAATTTTTGCGAAATTTTGAGTTCAATTCTCTCGTTAGAGAACTACAGAATTTTTCTAAAAAACTGCAAATCCCTCAAAATAATCATCAAACGAAAAAAATAGCCGAAATTCTATTCGAAGATTTAACTGAAAATCTTGATGAAGCTTCAAAAAACGAATCTTTTTCAATCACTTTTTCAGAAGACGCTGTTTTTGTTTTTGACTTAAAAGAGAAAATTTATAAAATTAACACTGAAAATCTGGATTTTGAACTCACAAAACTTAAACCTTTTTTTTCAAACGCTAAAAATTTTTACACTGACAACTCAAAGTTTTTGTTCAAGTTCTTAAAAAAACTTGGATTAGATTCGAAAAAATTTGAGATTTTCGATGTAGTTTTGGCGGCTTATATTTTGGATATGTCGTCTCAAAATCTCGAAGCCGTATTGCAAAAATACCTTGGGAAAAATTCGGATAAAATCTCTCACAACGAAAAAGTGCAAAATATTTTTGAAGTAGCAGAAAAAATAAAAGACGAGCTGAAAAAACAAAATTTAAACGAAATTTACAAAAATATCGAGTTAAAATTTTCAAAAGTTTTGGCTGAAATCGAAGAAAACGGCATAAAAATCGACCTGGAATATTTACAAAAATTTAGGAACGAAATTACCTCGAACATCAACAAAATCGTGGCAGAAGCGTATAAAATTTCAGGAGCTATTTTTAATTTAAATTCGCCTAAACAATTGGCCGAAATTTTGTTCGTTAAATTGAATCTCCCAACGAAAAAGAAAAGCAAAACCGGTTTCTCGACGTCTGAGGAAGTTTTAACTGAGCTTGTAAAAATCCACGAGCTTCCGAGAATAATTTTAAAGTACCGCGAACTGAACAAAATTTTGACGACTTACATTGAACCAATTTTTAGCCTCGTCGGAAAGGATTCCAGATTACGAACACATTTCAACTACACGAATACGAATACCGGTCGACTCTCATCATCTAATCCAAACTTGCAAAATATCCCGCAAAAAAGCGAAATCAGCTCTGACTTACGAAAAGCTTTTATTGCAAACGATGGAAATTTGCTGGTTTCATTCGATTATTCGCAGATCGATCTGGCAGTTCTGGCAGACATGTCCGGCGACGAGATAATGCTTAGAACTTTTCAAAATCACGACGACATCCATAAAATTACTGCAAGCTATATTTTTTCAAAACCGACCAGCGAAATTACAAAAGATGAGAGAAATGTTGCAAAAAAAATCAATTTTAGCTTGATTTATGGAAAAAGCGCGTTTGGACTCGCAGATGAACTTGGCATTTCATTCGAGGAAGCCAAAAATTTTATCGATTTATATTTTCAAAATTACCGTCAAATGAAAACTTTCATCGGCAAAACCATCGAGAATGCTCGTAAAAATGGCTTTGTTTCAACGATTTTTGGCAGGAAAAGGTTTGTGACTGAACTGCAAAATAAAAACGTTCAAATGCAAAAATTCGGTGAAAGAATCGCAATAAATACGCCGATTCAAGGCACTTCGGCTGACATTATAAAAAAAGCGATGACAGATCTCTACGAACATTTTGAAGAAGAAAATAACATAAAAATACTTTTGCAAATTCACGACGAAATTTTGTTTGAAATCAAAGAATCTTGTCTCGAAGATTATTCGAAAATCATAACGAAAATCATGGAAAATGCCGTTAAACTAAAAGTTCCTCTGAAAGTAAACATGAAAAAAGGGAAAAATTGGGCGGAATTGGAATAAAAAAATGCAGTTGACTATAAACGGAAAAACGCAACATATTAATATCAATCAAACTGAAATTTTTTTGAACGAATTAATTGAAATTTTAGCGATCAAACAAAATTTTGTGCTCGAGTTGAATGGTGAAATAATCAAAAAAAACGAATTTTTGGCAATCAAAGTTAAAGAAAACGATAATATTGAGATTTTATATTTTATGGGCGGAGGCTGATAATTTCTAAGGTTTTTTCTAAAATTTTCTAAATTTTAAAATTGCTTGTGCGATTTTTAAAACCCTGTATTTATCAAAGCGAGTAAAATTTTTTTAAAAAGGATATAAAAAAATGAAAAAAACTTTATTTTTCACTCTATTTTTATTCTCTTATTTTTCTTTTGTCTATTCGAAATCGTCGGATTTTGTGATTTTTAATGCAAATGAATTACAAAATTTTGAAAAAACATTTTTTGATGATATAGACGATGGAAAACTAGACAGGCATACAAATTATGACGCATTTTTGATAGCATCCGGAATCAACGACGAGAAAAAATATATAAATTATCAAAAAGATTTTGCAAAGCTCAAAAAAAATTTGGAGTCCGAAATAAAAAACGAAAATTTGACAGATAAAGACGAGATATCAAAAAAAATCTTGAAATTTTTACACCAAAACTATTTGAAAGAATACAAAAATGACTCCAGCTATGCCCAAAACATTTTAGCTCAAAAAACTTATAACGCGCTCTCAAGCTCAATTCTTTTTTCGATATTAGCGAGTGATTTTGGAATAAGCGTGAGGATAGTTCAACTTCCGACGCATTTCTACGTGATCGCCAACAACCAAAATGTCGAAACGACTCATGAAAACGGTTTTAATCCGACTGACGAAATAATGAAGCAAATTCTGGCTGGTGCCACAGAATCTGACAAAAAAAGTTTGAATCTTTTGGAGGCGATGAGCCTTTTATTTTTAACGAGAGGTAATGAAAATTTTAATAATGAGAATTTTAAAAACTTAAAAAAAGGGTTTTATTTTGCAAATTCTCCTATTTTTGTAAATAATCTAGTCGGACATTTAAATAATTTGTCGATAGAAGCTTCGAACAAAAAAGACCATTCAAAGGCTCTAAAATATGTAAACGAAGCTCTAAAAATCACTCCAAACGATGAAAATTTACAAAATAATTTATTACTTTTTTATACACTTTATATTCAAGACATGCTCGACAAAGAAAGTATTGAGCTCGATAAAATTTTGACGATTTACAAGGAAGGATGTGAAAAAACAAAAAATAAAACTGAGCTTACAAAAAACGTAAAAAAATTATTCATCAGAAAAATTTCTAATTTAGCAGACAAGCAAAACTACGAAATTGCCAAAAGTTTATGTGATTTCGCATTAAGCAATTTGAATAAAGACGAGGAATTTGACGCAACGTTGACGGAATTTTCAATCAAATTAAAATCGAATAAAGACAAGGATTTCTTAAATCAGGTTTTAAAGCTCGTTTCTGAAAAAAAATTCAACGAAGCCTCAAAAATGTGCGAGGACAAATTGAAGGAGAAAGGATTGAATGTCGATATAAAAAACGATTTGGATAAAATTTTGAACAGCATTCAAATGAACATAAAAATCGATTTATACAACAAAATTGTAGCTGATTTTTACAGTAAGAATAAAGACGTTGTTTTAAAAATGATTGACGAGGCGTTGAAAATGATTGAAAACAAAGAACTCGACGAACAATTACAAAAAATTAAAAAAATGTTGCAGGATGAAAAAGAAGTTTAGATTTATATTTCAACAAAAATTTTTGAGCTGACACATAATAAAGTTCTGTTCAAGTCGAAAAAAGATTTCCCGAACTGAAAAATGAGAGAAATTATTTTTTGTTTTTTTCTCTAAAAATTACGGTGTAATTTTTTCAAAACCCCTTCATAAAGGAAAGTGGAAAATTTTTTAAAAAATCGTTTAAAATTTCTAAACTTGTTTGAGCCCCTTTTTGGGCTGCGAGTCTCTTTAGAAATTTAGATTTTTAAAAAAATTTTCCCTATATCCGGAATGTTAAGGGCGTCGTTTTCTTTTGGTTCATTTTCTTTGTGGACGAGCAAAAGAAAATGAACCAAGCTCGTGAAAACAATTTGTGAAAAGAAAAGCGGCAGTCGATAGCCGAAAAACGAAAAATTTTATTCACATAGGAAAAATTCAAAAAAACAAATAATTCACGTTTTTTTGCTTCGACAAAACTTTTTGATTTTTTTTCCGCCCATTCCTCAGGATTTCCATTTTTCCCGAGCGCGGCGTTCTTTTATCTTTCTTTTTTGACATTGCCCAAAAAAGAAACAAAAAACGCTAGTCTGCTTGACCTCAGAGATAGGCAGACATATAAAGTAAGAAAAAAGACGAAAATGGAAAAGTTCTTTTTTCTTTTTCAAGCGCAAAAACCAAAGGCAAAAATTTTACTTATAAAATATTTCTAAAAATTTGTTTTATCTCTTCGATTAACGGATATCTCGGATTCGCCGACGTGCATTGATCGTCGAACGCATTTTCCGCAAGCTCGTCGATTTTTGCAAAATATTCGCTTTCATTGACTCCAAATTCACTCAACGTCTTTGGCACTTCAACTTCACTTTTCAAATCTTCTATTTTTTTAATCAAATTCTGCACTTTCTCGTCAGCACTTTTCCCTTCCAATTTCAAAAAATCCGCCAATTCTTTATATCTTTCCTTCGCATTTGGGAATTTATACTGAGGAAAAATTCCTTGTTTTGTAGGATTATCTGTCGCATTGTACTTGATTATTTCCGTGATTAGCATCGAATTCGCAAGTCCGTGCGGCACATGAAAAGCTGCTCCAAGCTTGTGCGCCATCGAGTGACAAAGCCCCAAAAATGCGTTCGCAAAAGCCATTCCAGCCAGATTCGCAGCATAATGCATCTTTTCTTTTGCTTCGATGTCGTCGGTATTTCTGTAAGATCTCGGCAAAAACTCAAAAATCATTTTGAGACTTTCTTTTGCCAGAGAATCAGTGTAAGGGGTCGCAAGCATCGACGCAAAAGCCTCGATACAATGCGTCATCGCGTCGAGACCAGAATAAGCCACGAGTTTTTTCGGCATTTTCAAGACGAGTTCAGGATCCAAAATCGCGATATTTGGCGTTAGACCATAGTCTGCAATAGGATATTTCATATTCGCTTTTGTATCGGTAATTACAGCAAAAGGAGTGACTTCTGAGCCGGTACCAGATGTCGTCGGGATACAGACAAAAATCGCTTTTTTGCCAAGCTCGTCAAAATTATAAATCCGCTTTCTTATGTCCATAAACCTCAACGCAAGCCCGGCAAAATCAAGATCAGGATTTTCGTACATTGCCCACATAATTTTCGCAGCATCGATAGGCGAGCCGCCACCGATCGCAATTATCGTATCAGCGTCGAAGTCCTGCAAAACTTTCAAACCTTTTTGAACAGTGTCAAGACTCGGATCAGCTTCAACGTCATCAAAAATTTTAAATTCAACCCCGAGATTTTCTAGATTTTCAGTCAATTTTTTTGTAATTCCAAGCTGCGTCAAAATTTTATCCGTCACAATAAACGCTCGTTTTTTATTTTTTATGTCGTTCAGTGCCTCTTTTAAAGCACCCATTTTGAAATAAATTTTTGAAGGAACTTTGAACCAAAGCATATTTTCCCTCCTTTCAGCGACAGTTTTTATATTTAGCAAATGCTTAATTCCGATATTTTCACTCACAGAATTTTTTCCCCAACTTCCGCACCCGAGAGTCAGCGATGGCTCCAAATAAAAATTGTAAATATCGCCAATCGCCCCTTGTGACGACGGAGTATTTATCAAAACGCGTCCGGTCTCAAGATTTTGGCTAAATTGCTGAACCCTATCATAATTTTGAGGATCCGTGTACAAAACGCTCGTGTGTCCCGGTCCGGCAAATTTCACCAAATTTTCCGCTTTTTGCATTCCGTCATTAAACGAGGAAGCCTTATACATTGCCAAAACCGGCGACAATTTCTCAACGGAAAAAATTTCTTCAAGTCCTATTTTCTCAATTTGAACTATTAAAATTTTCACATTTTTGGGAAGTTTTAAACCTGCAAGTTCTGCAATTTTATCTGCGCTTTGTCCGACTATAATTGTGTTAAATTTTCCATCTTTTGTGATAAATTGCCGCAATTTTTCTTGCTCGTCTTTGCTTAAAATATGGCATCCTCGATATGCAAATTCTTTTTTCACGTCTTCATAAATTTTCTCGTGCGCAATGACAGACTGTTCCGATGCGCAAATAACGCCATTGTCAAAAGTTTTGCTCAAAATAATCGAATTAACCGCAAGCTTCACATCTGCAGTCTCATCTATAAAAGCCGGCGTATTTCCAGCTCCGACTCCAATCGACGGTGTCCCGGAAGAATAAGCCGCGTTCACCATTCCCGGTCCGCCAGTCGCCAAAATCAAACCCGATTCTTTCATTAAATTTTGCGTCATTTCGAGACTCGGCTCGTCTATCCAAGAAATAATATTTTCCGGCGCTCCGGCTTTTACCGCAGCTTCGAGAATAATTCGAGCAGCTTTTATCGTACAATTTTTTGCTCGCGGATGAGGCGAAAATATTATGGCGTTTCTTGTCTTAAGAGCGAGAAGAGCTTTAAAAATCACAGTAGACGTAGGATTTGTCGTCGGAATGACGCCGGCAATTATTCCAATCGGAGACGCAATTCTCTTGATTCCACCCGCAAAATTCTCGTCAATTACTCCGCAAGTCTTTGCGTTTTTGTATTTGTTGTATATGAATTCAGCCGCAAAATGGTTTTTTATAACTTTGTCCTCGACAATTCCCATTCCAGTTTCGCTTGCAGCATCTTTTGCGAGCTCGAGACGAGCATTATTCGCAGCCAAAGCCGCCATTTTAAAGATGTAATCGACTTTTTCTTGCGTAAAAACTGAATATTTTCTGTAAGCTTCTCGACTTTTTTCTAATAAATTTTGAAGCCTTTCTGTCTGTTCCATTTTTTGCCTCGTTGGATAATTTTCCGATTAATTTAAAACATCATCTAAAAATTTTATCAAATACTTGATATTTTCTCGCTCGATAAAAAAACTCGGTAAAAATCTCAAAATTTTCTGCTGAACAACGTTGATTACCAAGCCTTTTTCAAGAGCAATATTTACTAAATTTGGAATTTCAGCCTCTAGTTCAACTCCAAGCATCAAACCTTTCCCTCGAACATCTTTTATACAATTGTGCTTTTTCTTCAGATCTAAAAGTCGGGTTTTGAAGTATTCACCGATTTTCTCAACATTCTCAAGTCTTTCTTTGGTCAATTGCTTTATCACCTCGAGAGCTGCTCGGCAAGCGACTGGATTCCCGCCGAAAGTCGTGCCGTGAGTTCCATAAGTCAAAACGTCTTTGTACTTCTCGTTTATTATCACAGCTCCTAGTGGCAAGCCTCCGCCTAAAGCCTTTGCAAGCGTTACAACATCAGGCTTAATTCCAAAATGCTCGTAGCAAAACATTTTTCCTGTTCGCCCAAGCCCCGTCTGAATCTCGTCAACAATGAAAATCAAATCATTTTTTTTACAAAAATCAGCGATTTCCTTCACAAACTTTTCGTCCAAAACCGCAACACCTCCTTCACCTTGAATGAGCTCGAGCATAATCGCAATAGTTTTTTCGCTAAAATTTTCCCTCACACTTTGCATATTATTTATCTCAGCATACTTGAAACCCTCGAGCAAAGGCTCAAATCCGTCGTGAAATTTTTCTTGTCCTGTGGCAGTCAGAGTTGCCATTGTCCTTCCGTGAAAAGAATTTTTGAAACTAATTATCTCAAACCTCTTTCGAATGTCCTTGTTCCCGCATTTCCGAGCAAGTTTTATCGCACACTCGTTGGCTTCCGCACCACTATTCGCAAAAAAAATCTTAGCTTTCTCGCCATAAAGTTCGATTAATTTTTCAGCCAAATCAAGTTGCGGAATATTGTAAAAAATGTTTGAAATATGCAATAAGTTATCGACTTGATTTTTTATAACATCGCTTACTGCTTTGTTGCAATGTCCGAGCGAACAAACCGAAATTCCAGTCAAAAAATCGATGTATTTTTTCCCATTTTCATCCCAAAGATAGTTCCCTTCTCCTCGTACAAAACAAACCGGCAATCTTTTGTAAACACTCACAAAACTATTTTTTTCTCGATCTATAAAATTCATTTCACAATCCTCGTACCTAAAATCTCGTTATTTTTTAAAAATTTTTCGATAATCCCAAATTCTCTCCCATCAATAATACTAACTTCTTCGACGCCAAGTTCGAGAGATTTGAAACTCGACTTAATTTTTGGCAGCATTCCGCCGGTGATAATTTTCTGCTCTATTAATTCATCAGCCAATTTTTTATCCAATATCTGAACAACCGATTTTTCGTCATTTTGATCGAGCATCACACCTTTCATGTCCGTCATAAAAACGAGTTTTTCGGCTTTTAACTCAGTGGCGATGACGTCAGCTGCATCGTCGGCATTTATATTTAGAATTTCGCCGATTTCAGTCGTCGAAACTGGAGAAATTATTGGAATAATTCCGGCATTTAAAAGTTTTTGCAAAAACCCTGCGTTCACTTTTTCCGGTTTTCCGACGAAACCAAGCTCATCTTGCTTTTTAGCGATTATCAAGTTCGAGTCTCGTCCTGAAATCCCGGCACAGTTTATTCCAAATCTCGAGAGCTCCGAAGTCAATTGTTTGTTTACTTTGCCGGATAAAACCATCTCCACGACTTCCACGCTTTTCTCATCGGTATAACGAAGCCCATTCACAAATTTCGTCTCAAGATTCAGCGTCTCAAGCCAAAAAGTAATTTCCTTCCCTCCGCCGTGAACGATCACGACTTGATTTCCTGCCAAAATTAAATCTTTAACGTCTTCCCAAAACTTATTTCTGTTCACATTATTCGAGAACAAACTTCCGCCAAATTTTATTACAAATGTTTTCATTTTCCCTCAATCATTTTTTCAGAAAACAACTCGCTAAATTTTTCAATAAATTTATTTGCTTTACTTAAATAAAAATTATTTGCTTTTTATTTTTTTCGAAATCGCAGCTTTTACGAAATCCACAAAAAGCGGATTCGGCTTCATGAATCTCGACGTAAATTCAGGATGAAATTGAACTCCAACAAACCACGGATGCTTCTCGAGCTCAATAATTTCCACCAAATTTTTTTCAGGATTAATTCCGGTGAATTTCAGCCCGGCTTTTGCAAATTTATCAAGATATTTGCTATTAAATTCGTACCTATGCCTGTGCCGCTCTTGAACTTTTGTTTTTTTGTAAGCTTTATTCGCAAGACTGTTTTTCTCGAGCTTGCAATTATAAAGCCCGAGTCGCATCGTTCCACCTTTTTTTGAAACATTTTTCTGCTCTTCAATCAAATTTATGACCGGGAAATTAGTCTTTTCGTCAAATTCCGTGCTATTCGCATTTTTCTGTTTCAAAACATTTCTAGCAAATTCTATTGCAGCGCACTGCATACCAAGACAAATTCCAAAAAACGGAATTTTATTTTCTCTGGCAAATTGAATCACTTTAATTTTGCCTTCGACTCCTCTATAACCAAATCCTCCGGGGACCAAAATACCGTCGATTTTTTTTAATTTTTCGAGCAAATCCTCGTCGTCAACGTCCAGATACAAAATTTCTACTCTCGCTTTATGGGCAATTCCGGCGTGCGTTAAAGCTTCGATAATACTTTTGTACGCGTCTTTAAGCTCCATATATTTCCCGGCAAGCGCAATTTTCACGCTTTTTTTCGAATCTTCGTAAATTTTGACATTCTCGAGCCAAGCTTTAATATTACCATTTTTTTTTGGTTTAAGGTTAAAAAAATCCAAAATCAGCTTATCCAGTCCTTCCCTTCTAAGATCAATCGGAACCTGATAAATACAGGATTTCACGTCTTTTTCTATTATTACTGCTCGATCTTCAACATTACAAAACAGCGCAAGCTTGCCTTTAATATGCTCGGGCAAATCGTTTTCCGTCCTACAAACCAAAATATCCGGTTCAATTCCGATTTCGCGCAATTTCCCGACGCTATGCTGAGTCGGTTTGGTTTTGACTTCTCCTGCAGTTTTAATGAATGGAACCAGCGTCAAGTGCAAATACAAAACTTCCGTCCTGCCAACGTCTCTTTTAAATTGGCGAATAGACTCTAGAAACGGCAAACTTTCGATATCTCCGACTGTTCCGCCAATTTCGACGATCAAAAAATCGTTCTTTTGAGAATTTTCGTGAATCGTATTTTTTATTTCTTCTGTGATGTGAGGAATGACTTGAACAGTTTTTCCGAGATAATCACCCCTTCTCTCCTTCGTAATGACGGAATTGTAAATTTTCCCAGTAGTCGCGTTATTTTTTTTCGACAAATTCTGACCCAAAAATCTCTCGTAATGCCCCAAATCCAAATCTGTCTCAGCTCCGTCATCAGTCACGAAAACTTCTCCATGCTCGTAAGGATTCATCGTCCCGGGATCGACATTAATGTATGGATCAAGTTTCAAAATCGAGACTTTGTAGCCAAAAGATTGCAAGAGCATGCCAACAGACGCGCTCGTAATTCCTTTCCCAAGCGACGAGACCACGCCGCCAGTAATGAAAATATATTTCGTCAATTTTTTCCCCTCGCAAATTTAAATTTAAAAAATAAAATCAAAAAATCTAAAAAGCCAAAGAAATATCAAAACTTGAAGCAGAATGCGTAATTCTTCCCATCGAAATTCTGTCGACATCCAAATTCTTAATTTTTTCCAAGTCTTCCATCGAAACACCGCCTGAAATTTCGATCTCGTAAATTTTCTTGTTGGCCTTCTCTCTGTCTCGAATCAAAAATATGGATTTTTCCAGTTCATCGAGATTCATATTGTCGAGCATAATTATATCGGCATTCCAAATCTCGTCGTAGCTAAAATACGCAAAATTATCGATTTCAACTTCGACTAACTTCCGAGCTCCAATATTTCGGTCGAGCTTCCGTAAATAATCCAAAACAAACGCCTTATTTCCCTCTAAATGGTTGTCTTTTATGAGCAAATGTTCGCCCAAATTCAAGCGATGGTTTCGTCCGCCGCCTCTCGCGACCGAATATTTATCAGGTATTCGCCAGCCAGGAATCGTCTTTCGCGTGTCATAAATTTTCGCTTTTGAATTTTTGAGAATTTCAGCCATTTTTTGAGTACAAGTCGCGACCCCAGACATTCTCGACAAAAAATTCAAAAGCGTTCTTTCCAGTTTCAAAATATCCTCTAATTCACCTTTCAATTCCGCAATAATTTGATTCTTAGAAACAAAATCTCCGTCGTTAAAAAAAGTCGTCAAATCTAAATTTCCAGCAATATATTTTTTAGATTTTGCGATTTCAATCACGATTGGAATCAAAATTAATCCTGATATAATTCCAGATTCTTTTGCGATAAATTTCGTCAGCGCGATATTTTTGTTTTCCAGAAATTGTAAACTATCGCATGTCGCATCGCCATATTGCAAGTCTTCGTCTAAAGCCAGTTCAATCAGCCTTTTAACTTCCAAACTTTTGATTAAAATTTCATCGGTAATTTGCACTCTTGCCTCGCATTTAATCTTCGTAAACAATAAAACTTCCGAGATTAAAATCACTGTGATTTTTAAATTTAAATTTATGCTTTTCAAAAATTTTTTTTACCAAAATCTGCATTTTCACACTGTTTCCTGTTACGATCTCTAGAGGACAGTCATTGCAAAGCAAAAAATTTTCTACGATTCTCTCAACGTCTTCGTGCTTTACTCCGTGTAAATCCAGACGTTTCATTATTTGTAAAGCTCGTTTTCGTAGATATAATTTTTCACAATTTCAGGCGTCAAATATTTAATGCTCAGATTATTTTTTATTCTTTCTCGAATCAAAGTCGATGAAATATTCACGTCTAGATCATTTACAAAAAAAAGATTTTGTGCATATTTTTTAAATTCTGATTTTAATTTCAAGCTAGTCTTTTCAAAGCGTGACATAACAATAAATTTGCACATATTCAAAAGATTTAAGCCTTTTTTCCAATTTTTAATTTCAAGGAAGGCATCTAACCCAAGAATAAAAAATAATTCGTCATTTTTGTATTTTTGCGCAAAAAAACTAATTGTTTGATATGAAAATTTAAATTTTGGGCTCATTTCAAGAGGAGAAATAAAAAAACGAGCATTGTCTTGAATTGCCAAAAGAGTCATTTGGTATCTATGATTTTTGTGAATTAAATTTGATTCTTTGTGAGGAGGATTCCCAGATGGCAGAAAATAAATTTTGTCCAAGTTAAATTGCGACAAAGCAGTTTCTGCAATTATCAAATGTCCGTTGTGAATAGGATTAAAAGTGCCGGCAAATAATCCTATTCTCATCTATTTTCTCACTTGACCTGTGCCGCGAATCACGTATTTGTAACTCGTGAGCTCCTTAATACCCATTGGTCCGCGAGCATGAAGTTTTTGTGTTGAAATGCCGATTTCGGCTCCTAGACCAAATTCTCCGCCGTCCGTAAATCTCGTCGACGCATTATGATAAACACTCGCTGCGTCAACTTCAAGCAAAAATCTCTCGGCAATTTCTTTATTTTCTGTAACTATTGCCTCACTATGCGAGGTTCCGTGTTTTTTTATATGAAGAAGCGCATCTGAAAAATTTTCTACGATTTTTATAGCCAAAATTTTGTCCAAATACTCCTCATCCCAATCTTTTTCTGTCGCAAGTTTTATCTTTATATTTGCATCCTTTAAAATCCGGAAACTTTCCGGACATCCTCGCAATTCAATTTTTTCCGCATCTAATTTCCTCGTTAACTCCGACAAAAACGACTGAGCAATAGTCTTGTTTACGAGAAGAGTTTCGAGCGCATTACAGACTCCAGGGCGACTCACTTTTGCGTTAATTACAATCTTCGTCGCCATTTCCAAATCTGCGAATTCATCCACATAAACGTGACATAAACCTTTTCCATGTTTTATGACTGGAATTTTTGAATTTGCTACTATAGAATCTATCATCGCTTGACTTCCGCGAGGTATTATCACGTCAACTAATTTGTCGAGTTTCAAAAGCTCATTTACTGCTTCTCGATTCGACGTATCAATAAATTCGATCGCTCCACTTGGCCAGCCTTTTTCCATCGCAGCCTTTATCGCGAGCTCTGATAGAATCATATTAGAATTTAACGTCTCAGATCCGCCCTTCAAAATCACGGAGTTTCCTGACTTAACGCAAAGAGCGATTGTATCGATCGTCACATTTGGCCTAGACTCATAAATCACTCCAATCACACCGAACGGGACTCGTTTTTTCTCAATCAAAAGTCCGCTTCTATTAACAAACGACTCCAAAATTTCGCCAATCGGATCGTCTAATTTTGTAATTTCTCGAACAGAATTTGCAAGCTGCCGAAGTCTTTCTTCCGTCAATGTCAGTCTATCGATAAGACTTTCGCTCAAACCAACGCTCTTTGCTGCCTCGACATCGATACTATTTCTAAACAAAACCTCATCGATATTTTTTTCAATGATTTCTGCTATTGCGTTTAAAACATTGTTTTTATTCTCGTTATTTATAACGACTAAGCTAGACGAGGCATTTTTTGCTAGAGTAGCTTTTTTTAAAATCACATCGGCAATATTCATCTTTCCTTCTTAAATCCCAACAACCTTCAACAATTCATCAATATTCGCATTTATTTTGAGAGGTTTATTAGAATTTTTTATAGCATTATCCGGATCTTTTAGCCCGTGACCAGTCAAAATACAGACTACATTTTGTTTTTTTGATTTATCAATTTTGTCAAATTTTAAAGCTTTTACTAGTCCGGCCAGAGATGCACTCGACGCCGGCTCACAAAAAATTCCTTCATATTTTGCAAGCATCTTGTAAGCCTCTAAAATTTCGTCGTCAGAAACTAAATCGATCAAGCCTTTTGACTCATCTCTTGCAGTTTCTGCGAATTTCCAGCTTGCAGGATTTCCAATCTTGATCGCAGTAGCAATCGTTTCAGGATTTTCGATTGGCTTTCCAAGTACAATAGGAGCAGCTCCTGCAGCCTGATAACCCATCATTCTTGGCAATTTCGTTGACAAACCGCAATTTTTATATTCGACGTAGCCTCGCCAATAAGCCGTGATATTTCCGGCATTTCCGACAGGCATAAATTGATAATCCGGCGCATCTTCGAGCGCTTCTACGATCTCAAACGCTCCTGTTTTTTGCCCTTCGATCCTGTAAGGATTCAATGAATTTACAAGTGTAATCGGATATTTTTCAGAAATTTCCTTGACCATACTTAGCGCTGCGTCGAAATTGCCATTTATCGCAACGACGACCGCATTGTGCAGCAAAGCCTGAGACAATTTACCAAGCGCGATATTTCCATCAGGAATAAGCACGATACATTTCATATTTGCTCGAGCAGCGTACGCAGCGGCAGAAGCAGACGTATTTCCCGTCGATGCACAAATCACAATCTTCGAGCCTTCTTCTCGCGCCTTTGTGATAGCCATCGTCATTCCTCGATCTTTGAACGAGCCCGTCGGATTTAATCCTTCGTATTTTAGGTAAATATTAAATTTCACATCTAAATTTTTTTCCAAATTATAAGCCCTGATTAGCGGCGTATTTCCCTCGCTGAGAGATACAATTTCCGTATTTTCGCTTACTGGCAAAAATTTTCTATATTTATCAATCAAACCCTGGTACATTTACAAATTCTCCTCGATTCTAATGAAACTGATTTTCCCACTTACAATTTTCAACTTATCTATTTCTTCAATTGCTTTGCGAACATTTCTTTCCATCGAAGTATGAGTTGTAATCACGACTGGAATGCTATTGTTCTTCATTTCTCGTTGAAAACAAGTCGCAATGGAGACGTCATTTTTTCCCAAAATCGTCGCGATCTGCCCTAGAATTCCGGGTTTATCCAATGCCTCAAATTTTATGTAATACTTAGTTTTTATATCGAGAACATCCAAAATCTCAACTTTTTTTTGCTTTGAATAAGCAACAAACTGATTTTTTCCAGCCGTGCCACTTATGATGTGTTTCGCAACAT
The DNA here is from genome assembly GCA_031551405.1 of bacterium. Taxonomy (GTDB): domain Bacteria; phylum RUG730; class RUG730; order RUG730; family RUG730; genus JAVBNQ01. Next base: position 57,742 of record JAVBNQ010000004.1, read on the forward strand.
ACAAAATATCGCTCACTACGCCACTAGCAGCAGGAAGTTCTCCGGCTCCTTTTCCGTAAAACATCACCTCTCCCGCGGCGTCTCCGACGATATAAACCGCATTATACTCATTTTGTACTGACGCCAAAAGATGATTTTTTGGGAGGAAAACAGGAGTTACTCGCAGTTCCAATCCCTCGTTAGTTTTTTTGGAAATCGCAAGAAGCTTTAGGATCAAGTTCAACTCCTTACTCGCAAAATCTATATCTTCAAACTCAATTCCATCGATTCCCTCAGTATAAACGCTGTCAATGTGAATCTCAGCTGCATAAGCCAACGACGCGAGGATAGCAAGCTTGTGAGCTGCGTCAATTCCCTTGATATCAAACGTCGGATCGGACTCAGCAAACCCTTTCTCCTGCGCCATCTTGAGCGCCGTATCAAAACTGCATTTATCTTTGAGCATTTTTGTCAAAATATAATTCGTCGTTCCATTCAAAATTCCACAAATCAAATTAATTTTGTTCCCGGCTAACCCCTCATTCAATCCTTGAATCACAGGAATACCGGCGCAAACGCTAGCTTCGAAATACACCAACACACTGTTTTGTTTGCTGGTCTCATTGATCTCGTCCCAATATTTTGCGAGAACGGCCTTATTTGCCGTCACAACGTGTTTTTTATTTTCCAAGGCCTTCAAAATAAGATCTCGAGCAGGTTCGTATCCACCAATAAGTTCAACGACTATCTCGATTTCCGGATCGTCTAAAACATCACTTGGATTCGTCGATAAAATTGAATGATCAAAATCAAAATTCCAGTCTTTATTAATTGTTCGGTTAACAATTTTTTTTATTACGACTTCGCCACCAGTTTTTCCGAGAATGTTCCCCTTGATATTTTCAAGTATCCTCAGCACACCAATACCGACAGTTCCAAGGCCAATAATACCTATGTTCACTTTCCTCATAAATTTCCTCTAAATAAAACACTTTTTTTAGTACCTTAATAATTTTATAAAAAACGCTGAAAAGTTATACAGTTTTTATACAAAATACTTTAAAGACGATATACATAAAAGTTATACAGTTTTTATACAAAAAAATAATTTCAAAAAAAACTTGATTTTTCAAAAAAACTTAAAAATCTCATCGAGTTTTTTAAAAATCAAAAAATATAATTTTTTTTGCAAGAAAATTTTAAAATTATTTTAATAAAACAAAAATTTGTTTCACTTTCCCGGCTCTAATTTCTTTTGCGATTTCCCCTTGAATTTTTTCAGAATTTAAGACTATTTCTCGCCCATCCCAATAAGTCAACTTGTAGCTTACGATTTTCGCACTACCGTCTCCAAAAGTATTTTTTCTATCTGGATTATTGTAAATTATTAACGTTTTTCCGAGGAACTTGAATGCGAACGAATTCTTTGGAATTGAAACATTATCTTTGCATTTTATGCATTCCTGGCAATAAACTTCTATTTCAGAATCTTCTTTTGTGAAAAATTCGCCTGGAATTTGCGGGTTCAAAACAAAAACTAGTTCTTTACTGTCAAAGCAAAAAGGATTTAGACCGGACGTCATCGCAATCCAAATCGAAATAAATTCCGCTGTCGAACCAGAAAGTCTCGAGACAAAACCTTGACCATGAATCTCAGGCTCCGGATGCGCCGAGCTCACCAAAAACGAAGAATTTTCAAAAATACTGCGGCCGTATTGGTTCGGGTCCATAAATGGAACGAGACTCGTTTTTGCAAAATCGAAAAATTCCTTCGCCATACCGTTTCGCAAAAGCTCGAGCATATATTTATATTCCATGTGCAGCCAAATTGACTCATTTTCAAGCCAACCTGGAGTAAAAATAGTGATCCTTCCGGTATTCAAATCCAAATTTTTGAGTGATTCGTTATTTTTGAGCATATCCAATTTCTCGTCATAAAGACCGCTTTTCAAAATATTTTTATGCAAATCAAGAGCAGCATTTTGAGTCGGCATTGTCCTCAAATAATGAACAGGCCCTTCTAAAAATAACGGCAAATTTTTTCTTCTAAATTCTTTGACTTTTATACATTGATTTCCTTTTTTATCTTTTTTTCCGTCGATAACATCGTACTTCGTAACAGCATACTCAAAATACGTTACAACCACTTTTGACTTCTCATCAAAAGCTTTTGCAACGCCTTTTTTTACTTTCTCGAGCATGAAATTCAACATTTTTTTTAATTCAGCAATAGATATTTCAGTCTCACTGCCAGATAATCCAAATCGCGTTTTTTCTCGATAGATTTCCTTTGCATTATGCGTTTTATCCCAGAACTCAAAATCACTCGAATTTTGCTTGGTAATTCCGTCAAGTTCCGTTAATAATTCGAAAACTTCAGATGTAATTTTCGTTGTCTGCCAATCGTCTAATGAAATAAGCGTCAAATATTTTTGCAAGAGCTCGAGAAGTCTGAGCAGTTCGTATGACTCTGCCGTTGAGCTACCAAATATTCCAGGCAAACCGTTTAGCGCGTCGCACCAATTCGGTCTGTCCGTCTCCATCTCAAGTCCAATTCCTTCAGGATCAAGCGATGAGTATTTGTTTGCGACGAGAGACAAAAGCTTGTTAATTAGATTCGTTCTATAAATCTCGCTTTTACCAAAATTTGTCCTCACGACATTTGGATTGCTTGTTCGTGACTTTATAAGATTCTCTTTTTCCTCATCTTTGAAAACACCGTTTAGCTGTCGAGCTTCTCCTTGAAAAACCACATATTTTTCGGAACGTGGATTTACTCTGTGAAAATCGTCAAAAAAAGTATAGTTTTTATTATTAAAAAGCAAATCATCAATTTTATCCGGGAAAATGGCTAAATACGCCTCAATCAAATCAAAATTGTAATGCCAGTGATCTGACCAGTATCCTTCGGCGTGATTGGCCTCTTGGATCTTCTCTGAATTTTTTATCAAATTTTCGAGCAGATTTTTTTTCTCAAGTTTTATTTTATTGTCCTCGACAAAATTGAAAAGACTTCCAATTGTCGTAGGTTTTTCAATATATTTTTTGAGTTTATCAGAATCTTGAGGTGATAACGTCTGAAAATCTTTCAAAAACGTTTCTTTATTTTTTATCGAAAATTTTACTCCCAAAACCTTCAAAGGATTAAATCCGTCCGTCTGAATCAAATTCATAAACGTGACGATTGTTTCGTCTGAAATATCTTGGTTGAAAAAAATGTCGCTTCGCCTATTCTGGTTCACGTCTCGATAATTGCCATTTCCTTGCGAAAAATATTCCGGCAAAATCATAAAATTATTGTATTCGCGCTCCATATCGCCATGAATTCTCGAATAAATGTAATATGACAATTTATGATCGTCTTCGCCAAGAGTGATTGGATATCCTCCTCTCAAAAAGTTGTCTATAAAATTTTGACTGCAGTAATTATCAAAATTTTGTAACGACGATTTCGTCAACACGTCGTTAGAAAGCTTGTTTATCAAAATTTTATTTTCATTTTCTTTTGCATCAAAATAACCGCCTCCCATTAAAATATCGACGAAGGAATCAATATCTCCTGCATGGCTTGCGTGACCGACTGTCGAATTGTAAACGAAGTTTTCGCCGGCTTTTAAACTAAAAGAAAAATGTCCCATTCCTGATGGAGTCTTGTTTTTGCCGGTCAAGTTCGGGTTTTTCTTGAATTGCGACGCATTAATAAAAACTTCAGGATAGAAAAAATTTCGAACCTCACCAAAAATATTGTCTGGATCTATAATAAATTCCGGGAATTCATTTTTGCCATTTTTCGCATAGAAACCCACATAAAAATTTCCGCCTATAATCGGAATAATTTCTGGTCTATCGAGCGGTTCAACTGGCAATTTATATATCGGAACTTTTTTCTCAGCCGAATAAAAAACGCCATTATACCAACCTTCGGCGAGTCTAGAGATATTTTTAAGCATGTAATCGCCGGTACCATAAGGCAAAATTATAGGCATACCGTCTAAACATTCGATTGTTAAATCTTTGTTTGAAATATTTTTTATCGTCAATTTTTTCATTAAAGCTGGAAAAACTTCATTCGGAAGCGTGAAAAATTCTGCTGTAGTCTCAATCCCGAGAGACTCGTTTACATCCACGACCTTCACGAGATACGATGTGATATGCATTCTCTGCGAAATTTTTTTTTCTTTGTTATTTGGCGAATTTTGAAACGGCTCGTAAAATTGCCCATTCACCTTATAAAAAGTCCTAAAACCCTGTGTTGACGTCTGGCGATAAGCCTTGTTTGCAGCGTTAAATTCAATAATTGCGCCATCTTTATCTTTTGTTCCGAGGCAAGAAATCGACTGCCCTCGATTGACATAATAAACCCAAAGCGGCTTTCCCCACTCACCGGCTATTGCAGGGAAAAAACTCGAAAAAGCCTTCGCATTATTATAGTCCTCAATAATAAATTCTTGTCCTTTAATTTGGTATTTCACGTCCTTCATTTTTATCTCCTGAAAATTTTTTATAATAAAAATTTTAATTTTTAGGTCGAGTCATCCAGCGTTTATGCAGCCAAAAATATTGTTCCGGATATTTTAGGATATAATCTTCAAGTTTTTTCGATAAAGTTTCCGTCAGATTCTTGACATTCTCGTCATTTACATCTAGTGAAGAAGAATCGATGGTCTCCAAAAAAATCGAATGTTTATATTTATCGTCTCGAATGTCGATAGCAAAAATAATCGGCGCATTCATCTTCAAAGCGAATATTGCAGGCCCAACGGCAGCTGACGCTTTTTCTCCAAAAAAATCGATAAAAACCCCATCAGTTCCAGCGTCTTGATCCGCCAAAAATTCTACCACGTCCCCATCCTTTAAAGCTTTAAAAATATTTTTTGGAGTTTTTTGCAGCACTGTAATCTTCATGCCAGTTTCTAGCATCGCATTAATTTCTTCGTCAAAAACGTACGGATTTCTTTGCCTTTTTACGATATTGTTGACCGGGAAACCTAAAGCCACCAGTTTTGCTCCCATCACATGCCAATTCCCTAGATGAGCCGTATACAAAACCACGCCATTTCCTCGAATAAAGGCTTCTTGCAGTTTTTCAATTCCATAAATTTTTATATTCTCATCAAATCTAGGTTTTAGTTTCTGATTCATGATGATTGACTCGAGGATGAAATACAAAAAATTTATGTACATCTTGCGGATAATTTCAAAAATTTCTTTATCTGTTTTCGCCGGAAAAGCTCGTTTTAAATTGTAATACGCGGTTTTTTTTCTAATTGGGACAAAATAATAAATAAAATTACCGAGTAATTTTGATATTTTATAGCATAAATTTATTGGCAAACTTCTAAAAAAACATATTAAAAAAAACAAGAAAAAATATTCTAATTTGTGTTTAAAATTTTTCAATTTCATAAAATTCCAATTGCTAAAAAACAGCTTTTTATTGCCAGTTTTTTTCAAATATTGTATCTTCTGCAAATAGGTTTTCATTATAATAAAATTTAAATTTTTTACAAAACAAATTTATGACAAAATGATAAAAAACAAAAATTACGACGTAATAATAATCGGAGGCGGCGCGGCCGGAATGATGGCAAGCTTGATAGCCTCGCAAAAAGGCGCAAAAACGCTTTTAATTGAAAAAAATAATGTGCTCGGTAAAAAATTACGCATCACGGGCAAAGGCCGCTGTAATATAACAAACAATATTTCTGACATCGAAGATTTCATAAAAAAATTAAACAAAAACGGCAAATTTTTATATTCCGCTTTATCTCAATTCGATATTCAAAAAACACTGGATTTTTTCAACAACAAACTAGATATAAAAACTAAAGTTGAACGAGGGGAAAGAGTTTTTCCGGTTTCTGATTCTGCCATCGAGATAGTCGGTAAATTCACAAAAGCTCTGCAAAAAAATAACGTTGAAATCCTATTAAACACAAAAATTCAAGGATTAAATTCGAGTGGCAAAAAAATCGATTCAGTAAAAGTTGGCGACGAAATATTTTACGCAAAAAACTTTATCCTTGCAACCGGTGGACTCTCATATCCGGCGACAGGCTCGACCGGAGATGGCTTTGATTGGCTAAAAAAACTCGGACATTCTATCTCAAAGCTTCGTCCCGGGCTGGTTCCAATAAAATGCAAAGAAGATTATATAAAAAATCTCGAAGGACTCAGTCTCAAAAATGTAAACATAAAAATCCTCGATTCCCTTGATAAAAAAATCGAAGAACGTTTCGGCGAAGCTATTTTCACTGCTAATGGAATGAGCGGACCTATAATCCTCGATTTATCGTCAAAAATTACAGGCTTGGCTAATGAGCCTCTAAAATTATCGATTGATTTCAAACCCGCTCTCTCTATCGACGAACTAGATAAAAGGATTCAACGCGATTTTCTTTCATATCAAAACAAAATGTTCAAAAATGCATTTGACGATCTGTTGCCGCACAAACTGATCCCAACAATAATAAATTTATCACGAATTCCTGAGTTAAAAACCTGCAACAACATCACAAAAAACGAGAGACAAAATCTCGTAAGGTTGTTAAAAAACTTTGAACTTTCAATTGTCGGCCTTGAATCTTTCGAGAGAGCAATCATTACTGTCGGTGGAATAAGTTTGAAAGAAATTGACTCAAAAACTATGGCTTCAAAAATTATCGATAATCTTTTTTTCGCAGGAGAAATTCTAGATCTTGATGCTCCGACTGGAGGTTTTAATTTACAGATTTGTTGGACAACTGGCTTTGTCTCTGGAAATTCCATTAAAAATTGCTTTACTTAAAATAAAATTTTATATATAAACTTAAAATTATATCTCGTCCGATTTAATTATAAAAAATCAAGAGGAGGTTTTATGAAAAAAATAAATGCAATAATGTTATTTTTTACTTTCTTTTCCACGTTTTTACACGCAACTCCTATTATAAAAGAAGAATTTTTTGAAGATGGAATGATAGAATATTGCTATGAAAATGGAAAATTGAATGGAATAACGCGAGAATACGATGATGATGGCATACTCGAAAACGAATGGATGTACAACAACGGAGTTTTAAATGGAACTAGTAGCAGATATGATTCTGACGGAAATGTCGAGATGCGCAGCAATTACAAAAATAACAAACTAAATGGTGAAACAATTTTTTATTATGACAGCGGAGCTGTCGCATCAAAAAGCAATTATGTTAACGATGAATTGGCCGGGCTTTACGAGGCGTTTTATGAAAATGGAAAGACTTCCTTAACTACGACATATTCCAACGATAACGTAGAACGCGGCTACAAAGAATTTTATCAAGATGGTGCAATAAAGATGACGGGAAAACTTATCAACGGGAAAAAAGAAGGCGTTTTTTCAGGTTTTTATCAAGATGGTAAAAAGCAGTCTATAGCAACTTATAAAAAAGATAAGATCGAGGGCCTTTATCAGGAATTTCACAAAAATGGAAAAATAAAACGAGATGTTAACTATAAAGATGGAATGCTTGAAGGTATAGAAAAAATGTACTTTGAAAGTGGAAATATAAACTCCGAGACAGAATTTAAAAAAAATAAATACGATGGTTCCTCAAAAATTTACAGCGATAAAAATCAAAAAAATCCTATCTGCATTAACACATACAGTAACGGTATTATAATGGAATCAAAAACATACTTAGAAGATGGTACGCTCATTGCATCAAAAAAATTCAATACGGAAGATGAAGATTTCTAATATAATTTTACTAAACCAAAATTTGTTTTCATAAACCTAAATTTTTCAAAAAATATAAAAAAGGAATTTAGTATGGACACAATAAAAATTCTACTAGTCGATGACGAACCAGATATTCTAACTCTTCTAAAAGAAGCATTAATTCAAGAAAATTTTATGGTTTTTACGTCACGAGATGGAGAAAATGCAATCAAAATGCTCGCTGAACAAGATTTTGATTTGATAATTCTCGATATAGAACTTGGTGCATACACAGGCTGGGATATTTGTAAAATCGCAAAAGAATCTGAAAAAAATTTTGATACGCCGATAATAATGATCACTGCAAAATATATAAACACCGACGATATCGTGAAAGGACTTGACATAGGCGCAGACGACTACGTTACAAAACCGTTTAAACTAAATGTTTTGATAGCCAGAATCAACGCTGTTCTCCGTAGGAAAAATCCAACTCCTCAGTCAAATAAAATGAAGCCTGTCATAGAGCTAAAGCATCTAAAAATTTTGAGTGAACAACACCAATTTTTTATAGACGGATCCGAACAAATCTTCACACCAAAAGAATTTAGTATTATTACTTTTTTATGCTTAAACCCAAATATTGTACTCGAAAGAAGTTACATCATGGAAAAAATTTGGGGGCAAGATTATATCGGAAGTCCACGCGCGATCGACAAACACATTGAAAACATCAGAAAAAAACTTGGGAAATACAGTGCATACATTGAAACTATCGAAGGAATTGGCTATAAATTTATTGAAAAAGATTAAAAATGAAAAAAAATAAAATATTGCTTATTGACGTCGGAAATACAAACATAATTATTGGTTTTTCAACGAATGACAACAATTTCAACAACATCACTTCTCTAAGATTTTCTACAGACAAAAACGCGACTGTCGACGATTTTGGAATAAAATTGACATTTTTTTTGACTAACCAAAACATAGATTGTCGAGAAATCGAGCTCACTTTGATTTCAAGCGTTGTTCCGGAGATCGAACATATTTTGCGCGAATCCATTCAAAAATACATCAAATCCAAACTCACCTTTTTCCACGAACTTGATACAAAAAACATATCGAATTTTATAACGATAAATTACAAAAATCCCGACGAAATCGGCTCTGATCGACTTGTAAATGCAATTGCAGCTGCAAAATTTTACACATTCCCGGCGATTATCGTCGACATTGGCACCGCAGCGACGATCGATATTATTAATTCGAAAAAAGAATACATCGGCGGCGCAATTCTGCCTGGACTAGGAATTTCGGCGAATGCGCTAGCAAAAACGACGTCAAAATTGCCAAAAGTCGATTTCAAATACGTCGGAAATTTAATTGGAAAAAACACAATTGAAAGTATTCAAAGCGGCATTTTTTATGGGTTTTTGGGAAGCGTCAAATATTTTAAGCTAGAGTTGAAAAAACAAAAACAATTAAAAAATGCTAAGATGATTTTAACAGGCGGATTTACTAAAATTTATGAAAAACACACGAATATTTTTGATATTTTAGACGGAGATTTGACGTTAAAAGGTCTCAAGCTAATTTGTCGTCAGCTTTTAAAAGAAGGCAAAAATGTTCATAAGTCTTGAAGGTATCGACGGAGCCGGAAAAAGCACTCAGCTCGAGCTGTTGATCAAATTTTTAAAAGCTAGAAGCGTGAAATTTATTGTGACGAGAGAGCCGGGCGGCTGTGAAATTTCCGAAAAAATCCGACATCTTTTGCTCGACAAACAAAACGAAATTTCAACAAAAACCGAGCTTTTGCTGATGATTGCGGCGAGAAGTGAGCATTACGAAAAAATTATAAAACCAGCGCTAAAAGATGGAACACTCGTGATTTGCGACAGATTCATCGACTCAACAACGGCGTATCAAGGATTTGGCAGAGAAATTGATTTGCAAACAATCGATTTTTTAAACAATTTTGCAACGGAAAAGACTGTTCCTGATGTAACGCTTTTTTTTGACATCGACGCAAAAATCGCCACAAAAAGGCTTGCTAAAAAATCTCTCGACAGATTTGAAAATGAAGGTTTGAAATTTCAAGAAAAAATCCGAGCCGGATTTTTGGAAATCGCGAAAAAAAATCCCTATAGATTCAAAGTAATTGATACGACAAATTTAACTCCAGACGAGATTCACAAAAAAACGTTGGAAATTTTGCGTGAAAAATTGCACTTTTAACGAGGTAAAACTTTGAGTTTTTCAGACATAATCGGACAAGATAGAACAATAAAAATACTCGAAAACACAATACAATCTCAAAAAATTGCAAATGCTTATATTTTCGTTGGAGAAAATTCGTCCGGTCGAAAAAAAACGGCATTGGAATTTGCAAAAACGCTGAATTGTAAAAATCTCGCGGATTTTACGAGCTGCGAAACTTGCCAAAACTGCAAAAAAATAAATAACAGAACTCACCCGGAAATCAAAATCTGGAACGAGGAAAACAAAAATATTTCGATTGACGACATAAAAGAAATTCAAAAAGAATTGCAATACAAAAAAACCGAAGCTATTTTTAGATTTGTAATTATTGACAACGCCGAAAAAATGTCTCGTGAAGCCGCCAATTCTTTCCTAAAAACCCTCGAGGAACCACCGCTTTTTACAGTCATAATTTTGATCGTAAAAAATTTATCCAATCTTTTAAAAACAATCGTTTCCCGATGTCAAATTGTAAAACTCAAAGACTTGACTCAAGACGAAAAAGTTCAAGTTCTTAGCAAAAATTTGAACCAAGATGCAAAAGCTATCGAAAATGCTTTGCTTATTTCCGGGAACAATCTCGAAGAGGCAAAAAATTTGCTGAGTGGCGAAAAAAACGATGAGACGTCTCAAAAATTCTTGGAGATTTATGAAAGCTTAAATCAAAAAAATTTTTCGTCACAAATGCAAAAAAATTGGGAAAATCTGGCAAAAGATAAAGAAATATTTGAAAATTTTTTAAGTTTCATCATAAACAAAAATGCCAATTTCTCGAGCAAAAAAAACGCAAAAAACCTCGAATTATTTTTAAAAGCAAAACACTTTTTTGATAGAAACGTGAGTCCAAAATTGATCTGGATTTGGATCTATTCCCAACTCGCAAACTCCTAAAACTTATACTCAAACTCAAAATACCATTTATTCAGCAAATCTTTGTCGTAATAAAATATTTGCGAAGCCTCTTCCTCGTCGTAAACATCAAACACTTTTTTCATTAAATTGTCTTTCACATACCATTTAAATTTTAGGCTAAAGTTTTTATTCAAGCTCGAGTTTAGTCCAAAAATATATGAAAACTTATCATCGGTAATCGAAGAAATATTCGAATCTGTAACATTCATTTGAGCTGAAAAAAAGTTTTTTTGAATAACAAAATTTTGAGATAAAAATTCATGTATTCGGAAAAATATTTGTATTCCGGAATATCTATTCCTTTGATTTTTTTCGAATATTTTGCGCTAAAATTAAAAGCTTTTAAATCGTAACCGATTTTATAGTCGAGATATTCGTCTTTTCGTTTGTAAAAAGTTCTCGCAATTTCCGCAACATCTCTATCATAAAATCTATAACCAACCTCGTAAAAAATGTTTTGATTTGTAAATCTCGTCCGTGCAAAATACGTTTTGTTCACAGTTTTTGGAAAAGCGAAAATATTATAAGTTTTCGTTTTTGAGTCGTAAATTCGCTTCTTCGAATATTGAAAAACGTCGCTTTCAAAATTAAATTGTATCTTTCTCACTCGAGAAAAATCATAACCATAATTACCGCTAAATCTAAAGCCTTCCTCGTCGCTGCATTTAAAATATTTTTTGTCCGGATGCAAGGAAAGCGAGTTTGAGAACGGATTCTCGTAATTAAAATCATAATTCCGATATGAAACATAAAAATCAAAATCCTTTTTATTATCAAACCCGAATTTATTTACAAATGCCGAACTCTTATTGGCGAAGCTTATTTCGTTTTTATAGAAAAAATTGTTGGAATTCAAGTCGAAAAAAAGCCCTTTTCCTTCGTAATTTTTCGTGCTAAATAAATCATGAAAATATTCATTTTTCGCAGAATAATAAACTCCGCCAACTTTAAAAAAATTTATGAAATTGTAAACAATCGACGCGGCTTGGATTTCCTCGTGATCGAAACTATTTACAGTTTGCTTTTTGATTTCGCCGCCAATATTTTTGACTTGAATAGCATCGAGAGGATTTTCAGAACTCGAATAAGCATAATAAAATTCAAAATTTTTGAAAATTTTATAAATTCCGACTCCCATCAGAAAATTATTGTTTATAAATTCCTTTTTAGTAGTTTTTTCGTATGGAATATTCCTGCGAAAAGGCAAATTCAAATCCTCGGAAAACCCTTCCTTCAACTTATTCGAAAGACCAAAAGTGAGGCCCATTCCAAATCTTGCTTGAAAATTCCCAAGCCAAACTTCGTCGACAAAAGTTTTTGATTTTACGAAATCTTCTGATTTTTCAGGGTTATTCAAAACATTTTTATTTTGGGGTTTTTGAGTAGTTTTTACGCTTTTTTTGCTTGAGGAAATTGCCGAATATTTTATGTAAAACTTCTCGAGATCCAATTTTTTGTCCAATTTTTCAGTGGCAAAAAAATGCTGCGCTTCGTCGTAATTTCGCTCGAAAACATTTCGATAAATTCCTAGTCCGCCGAACTCAAAATTTTTAACGTTATATTTTAATTTCAAATAATTCGTAAAATCACTGTTTTTTTCTTTATAATCATCGAGCTCCGTAATAAATTTCACGTCTAATTTTTGTTTTTCGCCTAACTTTTCGCCATCTTTGAATTCTTCCTCAAAATATTCGAAAGTCGTCAAATATTCCTCGTAAGTAGCCTGGTCAATAAGTCCGGATTCGTAAAAATAGTTGAGCTCATCCGCACTCGTAAAATCAAAATCATAGTACGCAAATACAACCGCTACAAACGTAAAAAAATAAAATATAAAAAAAAGGACGCTTTTGCAAACGTCCTTTTTGGCTCGATATAAAAAATTCTTGTTAATCTTTGTCAACCCCATATTTTTTCTTCAAAGTCTCATCTTTTTTGTAATGAGTGTGCAAAATCTTGTGAGCTTTATGACTGCCTGGTTTCTCGAGATATTTTTCGTAAAGTTTTTTAATATCCGGGTTTTCTTGCGATTTATGCAGTTCGCTCGCTCTATCGTCTTTGTAAATTCCTTCAGTTCTTTTTTTCCTGAATTTTCGATTTTTTGAAACAGGTTGTCCGCCACCGGAAACACATCCGCAAGGACAAGTCATCACCTCGATAAAATCGTATTTCACTTTTCCTTGCTTCATTTCCTCAATAGTTTTTCGAGCGTTCAAAAGCCCGCTAATTATCGCGATTTTGAACGTTTTTCCGCCCAAACTTATATCTGCTTCTCTGATTCCTTCCATACCCCTAACTTCCTGAAATTCAAACTCGCTTTTCGGCTTGTCAGTAACGAATCTCAATACGGCTTCTGTCACACCACCGGAATTCGCGAAAATCACGCCGGCGCCTGTTTTTTCTCCGAAAGGCGAATCAAACTCGCCGTCTTTCAAATTCTTGAAATCTTGACCGCTTTCTTTTATCATTTGCGCAAATTCCTGGGTCGTCAAAACATAATCTGTATCAAAATTTTCGTCAGCTTTAAATTTATCTTGAGCAGCTTCCGCTTTTTTCGCTGTGCAAGGCATTATTGAAACGACTCGTAAATTCTCTTTTTTTATATTCCAAAGTTCTGGTCCGTAATTTTTCAAAACTGCAGAAAACATTTGCTGAGGAGATTTACAAGTCGATAAATTTGCCGTGAGCTCAGGATAATAAGTTTCAACAAACTTCACCCAAGCCGGACAACACGACGTGAAGAGGGGCATTGTTCCATTATTATTGACTCTATCCAAGAATTCCGTCGCTTCTTCCAGAATCGTCAAATCTGCACTATACGAAGTATCAAAAATTTTATCAAATCCAATCGTACGAAGCGCTGTGATCATTTTTCCCGTCGTAATTTCTCCGGGCTCGAGACCAAATTCTTCGCCGATCGCGACTCTGACTGCAGGCGCAATTTGAGCTACCACCATCAGATTTTTATTATTCAAGTCCTTCCAAACTGCTTCAATGTCAGATTTTACGACCAAAGCACCCGTCGGACAAACTTGCGCGCACTGACCGCAGCCAACGCACTCTGATGCTCCAAGCGGTTTGTCAAAAGCAGTCGCAATGCAAGAATTCGAGCCTCTGTAAGCAAAATCGATCACTCCAACACCTTGCACTTCCTCACAAACTCTGACGCATTGACCGCACAAAATACATTTATTTTCGTCGCGGGTCAAACATATGCCAATTTTTTTTGGAGATTCTTTCTGACGACGTTTAAATCTTATATCTGTAATTCCCATATTCTTTGCCATTTCTTGGAGCGAACAGCCGTAGCTTTTAGAGCAAGTGTAGCAATTTTGCGAGTGATTCGCCAAAAGCAGTTCCAAAACCGTTTTTCTGAGTTCTCTAACTTCTGCTGTGTTTGTTTTTATCACCATTCCTTCACGAGGAGGCGTCGAGCAAGCTGCAACAAGTCCCATTCCTTCGCAATCGACGATACACATTCTACAAGCTCCGTAAATCGAAAGTTCCGGATTATAACAAAAAGTCGGGATCTCGATTCCCAATTTCCGAATCACTTCAAGAATATTTTTTTCGCCTTCAATTAAAGCTTTTTGATTATCGACAATCAAATATTTTTCTGACATTTTTTAACCTCTCACGACTGCGCCAAATTTGCAAGTTGTCTCGCAAACTCCGCATTTTATACACAAATTTTGATCGATTTTATGAACTGATTTCACAGTGCCGGTAATAGCGTTGACTGGACATTTTCTTGCGCAAGCCGTACAACCGATACATTTATCCTCGAGAATTTTGTAAGAAACGAGAGAAGTACATTTTCCAGTCGGACAATTTTTTTTATGAACATGACAATTATATTCTTCTTTAAAATTTTTGAGAGTTGATAAAACCGGATTTGGAGCAGTTTTTCCGAGTCCACAAAGAGAACCTTTTTGAACGACTTTTGCCAAATTTTCAAGGTTTATCAGCGTTTCATCCGTCGCATTGCCTTCTCGAATATCTTTGAGCATATTTTTAATTTGTTTGGTTCCTTCTCGACACAAAACGCATTTTCCGCAAGATTCGTTCTGAGTAAAATGCATGAAAAAATCTGCAATCGCAATCATACACGTTGAGTCATTCATCACGACAAGTCCGCCTGATCCGACCATTGCTCCGACTGACTTTAACGATTCGTAGTCTATCGGCAAATTCCAATTCTCTTTTGTCAAACATCCGCCGGAAGGTCCTCCAATTTGAACAGCTTTGAAAGAGTCGTTATTTATATTTCCTTTTTCGTCGACAACTCCGCCGGCGATATTCCCGATAATTTCACCCAAAGTTGTACCAAACGGAACCTCAATAAGTCCGGTATTAACAACATTTCCAGTCACTGCAAAAGTTTTAGTTCCAGCAGAGCCAGGAGTTCCTATTTTTTTAAATTCTTGAGCGCCCATATTCATCACAACCGGCACAGTCGTCAAAGTCTCTACGTTATTTATGACAGTCGGTTTTTGCCACAAACCTTTTTGTGCAGGAAATGGCGGTTTTGGAGATGGCATTCCGCGTTTCCCTTCAATCGAAGCTATCAAAGCAGTTTCTTCTCCGCAAACAAAAGCCCCAGCTCCTTCCATCACGTGCAGCTCAAAATTTTTATCCGATCCGAAAATATTTTTGCCAAGAACGCCCAAATTCTTCGCAGATTCAATCGCTTTTTTCATTCTCTCAACTGCGAGCGGATATTCTGTTCTAACGTAAACATAACCTTCATCGGCTTCGATTGCCATTGCAGCTATTAACATTCCCTCGATAACACTATGCGGATTTCCCTCCATAACGCTTCGATCCATAAAAGCCCCAGGATCTCCCTCGTCTCCGTTACAAATAACGTATTTTTTGCTAGATTTTTCTATTCGAGTCAAATCCCATTTTTTACCGGTCGGAAATCCTCCGCCTCCTCGTCCTCGTAAGCCGGATTCTAAAATCTCTTTACAAATTTCCTCGCTCGTCATTTTTACGACTGCTTTTTCAGCCATTTTGTAGCCGCCAGCTTGAATGTACTCTTTTATCGATTCTGCGTCGACGAGTCCACAATTCTTTAGCATTAATCTTGTTTGCCTAGTATAAAACGGAATTTCTTTCGTGCCTTTGCATTTTTCTTTCGTCGATGGATTCACGTACAAAAGTCTATCGACGATTTTATCGCTCAAAATAGTTTCATTCACAATATCGGCCACGTCAGAAACTTTTACTTTTGTGTACAAAATTTCATTCGGCAAAATCGTGACGAGAGGCCCCATTTGACAAAAACCCTGACAGCCGCTCCTCGCAATACTTACGTCTTTTCCTTCGTCTTCTTTTTTTAGCTCAACCGTTATTTTCAAATTTTTTTCTTTCAAAATTTTTAAAAGCTCGTCATAAATTTTCAAAGCGCCATTCGCAACGCAACCAGTTCCGGCACAAATCACGATTCTTTTGTTTATCGACGACAAAACCTGATCAAACTCTTTTTTTATAGCATCTAATTCGACTCGCATTATTTTGCCTCCTTCATTAAATCGTCGACAACTTTGTTCACTTTTTCAACTGTCATTTCGCCATAAACTTCATCGTTTACGACTATAACCGGCGCAAGTCCACAAGCTCCGAGACAAGAAACCACTTCAAGAGTCACAAGCTGATCGTCGCTAGTAATTTTGTCTTTGCTTAAATTAAACTTTTTTTGCAGAGAATTTATGATGTCTTCTGATTTTTTTACGTGGCAGGCTGTTCCGTCGCAGATTTTGATAATATTTTTGCCTTTTGGAGTGAGAGTGAAATGTGCGAAAAACGTCGCAACTCCAAACACTTTCGAAGGCGGGATTTTTAATTCAGTCGCAATATACGACATTATGTTTTCCGGCAAATACCTAAATTCTTCCTGAACTTCCTGGAGAATCGGGATAAGTTTTGCCGCGTCGTTTCCGTATTTCTCCAAAATTTGTTTCACTACTTCAGTTTCGCTTTTCATTTTTTTACCTCGATGGTATAATTATTTCGAATATTTTTGTGAGGATGGCTTTATTTTACAACAAAGAAATTCAGAGGATTTAATGAAGGAAAAATTGCAGACATGGAAGTTAAAAAAGGCTTTAAACTTCCATAATTTCTTTTTCTTTGTTTTGAATCATATCGTCGATTTTTTTGATGAATTTATCTGTCATTTTTTGAATTTCTTCTTCGCTTGAAAACAACATATCTTCCGGAATTTGCTTTGTTTTTTCAAGATTTTTTAAAGTTTCATTTGCGTCTCGTCTTTCATTGCGAATCATCACTTTGAATTGCTCTTCAATTTTTTTTGCAAATTTTACCAAATTTTTTCTAGATTCTTCTGTCATATTCGGCAAAATCAATCTTATCAATTTCCCATCATTATTCGGTGTAATGCCAAGTTGAGATTTTTGAATCGCCTTTTCAATTGCGTCTAAATTTCCCAAATCCCAGGGTTTTATCTCGATTGTTCTGGCTTCCGGAACACTAATATTTGCTAGCTGATTGATCGGCATCATCTCACCATAAGCCTCAACTCGTATCATATCGAGCATCCCGGCGTTTGCTCTTCCAGTTCGCAAAGTAGCAAGCTCTTCTCCCATTTTTGAGATAGTTTTGTTCATTTTTTCTTCTAACAGAAGCTTTACGCTTTGTATATTTTCCATAATACCTCTCTGTTTTTAAAATTATTTACTTAAAAACTATAACTCGCATTAGCTAAAAAGTTTCCGCCACTCATATCAAATTCTATATTTTGTCCTGGGTTTGTAAACTTATCCAGCTTCCCTATATTTAGAAATGTATAACCAAGACTGAATCCAATGCTAAATTTCTCAACAATTTTATAATTTAAACCTATTGAAATATCCGAGGTAAAGGTATTTTTTGAGTCAGAAATATTATCATAAAAATAATCAACTCCATTCGGTGAATATTTTCCATCCACCTTAAATTTAAAATTACTCATACCCACTAATAATTTGCCATTTACTTCTATTTTCTCATTTAATTCTTTTTCGTATGCTCCACCAATGTAATATGCAAAATTTGAGGCTTTCATTTTATTTTCATAGATGTCTTTAAAAATGAGATCTTCATACATAATTTTTCCTTCTCCGCTTTCCCAACTTAAAATTCTAGCTACAACAGAAATTTCCGGAGCAACTTTTTTTGCAATATCCAGGCCAAAAGCAAAACTAGATGTAGGAATAGTTTCCATTTCTTTAGAAATATTGATATTAGGTAGACTATTATATATTTTTTCTATAGCTTTATTCATGTCTCTGCAATCGCTGCTTGCTGATCCAACTAAAACTCCAATTTTAAATCCTTTTAATTCAGTTTCTTGGGAAAAACCAATGGAAGACAACGAAAATAAAAAGATAGAAACAAAAATTAACTTAGTAATTTTTTTCATAATTTTTCTCCTGTTTTTTATATTTAATTTAGCTTTTAACTAAAGTTCCGACTTTTTTACCCAAAACCGCGTTCAAAATATTATCTTTATTTTTCATATTCAAAACTATAATCGGGATTCCTTTTTCTTTAGAAAGCGAAAAAGCCGTTGCATCCATTATTTTCAAATTCTTCATCACAGCTTCGTCGTAATTAATCGAATCGTATTTCACGGCGCTTAAATTTTTGATAGGATCATCGCTATAAACTCCGTCGACTTTCGTAGCTTTCAAAATCACGTCAGCTTCAATTTCTGCTGCTCGCAAAACTGCTGCTGTATCCGTCGTAAAAAATGGATTCCCGGTCCCACAAGCAAAAATCACTACACGACCTTTTTCCAAATGACGAATAGCTTTTCTTCTGATGAAAGGTTCTGCGACTTTTTGCATTTCAATCGCACTTTGAACTCTAGTCGGAATACCGCGAGATTCAAGAGCACTTTGCAAAGCCAAAGAGTTGATTAAAGTTGCAAGCATACCCATGTAATCTGAAGTCACACGTCCAATTTCATTGCCAAAACTTCCTCTCCAAATATTTCCGCCGCCAATTACTATCGCAATTTCAATTGACAGAGCATTCAAAGATTTTATTTGATCTGCCAAAATATCAATGATTTCAGAATTTGTGTCTACAGCCTGATTGCCAGACAAAGATTCCCCACTGATTTTTATTAAGACGCGTTTGTACTTAGCAGCTTCCAATCTAATTTTCTCCTAGCTGAAATCTTACAAAACGTTTTATTACAATTTTTTCGCCAATTTTTATTGTGAAATCGTTGAGCATATCTTTTATTTTTACGCTGGAATCTTTAACTGAAACTTGGTCTAACAAACAAACTTCAGAATAATATTTTTCAAGTTTTCCAGGTAAAATTTTATCGATAATATTTGTTGGTTTCCCTTCCGCTTCAAGTTGTTTTCTAGTGATTTCTGATTCCTGCTTAATTTTTTCTTCCGGCACTTCGTCTTTGGAAATATAAATAGGATTTGCAGCTGCAATCTGCATAGCAAATTCTTTCACTAAATTCATAAAATCATCTGTTCTCGCAACAAAATCCGTCTCACAATTTACCTCAACCAATACACCGAGCTTATTTCCAGGATGAATGTATGAAATAATCAATCCTTCTTTTGCCTCTTTGTCCGCTCTTTTAGCAGCTTTCGCGATCCCTTTTTCTCTCAAAATCACTATCGCTTTTTCAATATCTCCATTCGCCTCTTCCAAAGCTTTCTTGCAATCTAGCATTCCAACATTTGTTCTCTCTCGTAAAACTTGTACGTCGCTAGCTTTTATAGTCATTCTCTTTTTCCTCCAAGTAAATTTTGTTAAATTTCTTCAGTTGTGATTTCAACTCCTGAATTATCCAGACTTTCGCTTTCGTCTTTTTTATCCATTTCAAACGACGCGTCTTTTTGTAAAATCTCTTTTCCTTCGACGACAGCATCAGCCACAATCATAGCAAATAGTTTAATCGCTCGAATCGCATCGTCATTTCCCGGAACAACATAATCCACTTGGTCTGGATCGCAATTTGTATCTACGATGGCAACAACAGGTATGTTTAACTTTTTTGCCTCTTGCAAAGCAGTTTTTTCAGTGTCCGGATCGATAATAAACAAAACATCTGGTAATCCCGGCATATCTTTAATTCCGGCTAAATTCTTGTTTAATTTTTGATATTCTTTTTCAAGTCTGGCAATCTCTTTTTTGCTGAGCTTACTCCAAGTCGAGCTATTTTTCAACTCTTCCAAACTTTTTAATCTTTTAATGCTGTTGCTCACTGTCGCGAAATTCGTCATAATTCCGCCGAGCCAACGATTGTTCACATAAAACATTCCGCAACGTTTTGCTTCATGTTCGATCGGTTCTTGAGCTTGACGCTTGGTTCCTACGAATAAAACGTTTTTACCTTGCGCTACTTCATCGCGAACGTATTGATGCGCAACTTTTAACGCCTTGACAGTCTTTTGCAAGTCGATGATGTGAATGTTGTTCCGAACGCCAAAAATGTATTTTGACATTTTGGGATTCCATTTTCTTTTTTGATGTCCAAAGTGAACACCGGCTTCCAACAAATTTTTCATAGTAATATTAGACATTACTTTTGTCCTCCTAAATTTGTTTAAAACTCTGGCTATGTCTCCAAAATTCTCATGAAATTTTTAGTCTTTCAATATATCCGATTTGCAAATAAATAGCAATAATTTTTTTTTATTTTTCAAATATTAGTGAGAAAAATCAATAAAAATTTTTCGTATTTTTAATTAATTTCCAGATTAACCAATGTTAGTTTTTTTTGCCTCGACGTGTTCTGCATATTTGTTTGAGAAAACATGTGAGCCATTATTTGCTTTGCTTCTCAAAAAAAACATAAAATTTGTAGGTTTTTGATAAATCACCGCTTTTATCGAGTTTAAGCCTGGTGAACAGATCGGCGTTGGCGGCAAACCTTTCCGTCTGTAAGTATTATAAACTGAGTCGATATTCAAATCTTTATATAAAAGGCGATATTTTTTCACACCAAAGTCCTTTTTGAAAGCGTAAATGACCGTCGCGCAAGATTGCAGTGGATAATGACGAGCGAGCCTATTCTGAAAAACTGACGCGATTAACGGCCGTTCGCGATTTAGCATGGCTTCTTCTTCGACAATTGACGCCAGAATTATCGTATCATAAACGGAATTTATCATCAAATTTTTCAACTTGGCTTCCTCGATAATTGGATCAACGTTTTTGAAAAAATTTTGCTTCATTTCATCTAAAATCTGCTGCTCGCTCAACACCGAACTAAAATAATATGTGTCAGGAAAAAGATATCCTTCGAGTTTTTGATGCTCGATTAATTCCAAATATTTTTGCTTGCTGCCAAGCTCGCGCGACTCGAGACGTTCCGCGATTTCAAAACTGCTCCAGCCCTCGGGAATCGTCACTTTTATCAACACTTCTTTTCCGTCGATTAAATTTTTTATGATCTCGTTGTAACTCGAATTAAGGCTAAACTCAAAAATTCCAGGTTTAAGCATTTTTTCTGCATTCTTTAGCTTGACAAAAAGCAGAAATAATTTTGGATGATTGATGAGTTTTTTGTCTTTTAAAAGTTCCGCGATTTTGTGAGATGACATTCCGGGCTTAATTTTTACGATAATTTTGTCAGTGTTGTCGTGAGTATTTTTATTCTCAATAAATCTACATGCCTGAAAAAAACAAATAAGCGTAATAAAAACACAAACTTTTATTCTCTTTAACATAAATCCTCGTAAGTCGTCTTAACTTTTCCTCAAATATTCCTGTAAAATAATTTCGGCAGCATATTTATCAATTTCGGACTTGTATTTTTTGATGGGAATATTAAGTTCTCGCATTTTGTCTTGAACGTCGCGAGTCGTCATCGCTTCTTCAAAAAACTCAATAATGTCACCGAATTCTTGCCTCAAATGCTCCGCAACTTCAACTGCTTTTACTCCCACTTCTCCTAGAGAACCATCTGATCTTTTTGCAATACCGACGACAATTCTGTCAATCTTGTACATTTCAACCAAAACTCTCAGCTCTCTTCTCAACTCGCCTTCATTTGCAACGACTTTAAGCCCTCGCGCCAAAGTTTTGGTTTCGTCGCTGATTGCGATTCCTGTACGACTCAAGCCATAATCTATTGCAATAACTCTAGACATTCTTTCCTTCTTTTTTAATTGTCATCTGTCTCAGTTTCGCTCAAATCAATATTATTTAAAACCTTTAAAACAACTTTTTTCACGACACGCCGATCGACTTCTTTTATCCAAAAAACTATATTTTTATAACGAATAATTTCGCCTTTTTTTGGAATTTTACCGGACACAAAAGATATAAATCCGGATAAAGTTCTCACTTCATCGGGACAATTTTTTTCCAAATTCAAATGCAATTTATCGTCGAGAAAATCAAGTTCAATGTCTCCATTTACTAAAAACGCCCCTTGTTTATGCTTCAGAATTGATAGCTCGAGCACATCGTATTCGTCCAAAATATTTCCAAAAATCTCCTCTAAAATATCCTCAATCGTTAGCATTCCTTGAACCGAGCCGTACTCGTCGACGACTACTGCCAAATGATAATGTCCAACTTTAAATTCTTCCAAAAGTTTCCGCACTTTTTTCGTTGGAGGGATGAAATACGCTGGCCTCAACATATCTTTTAAAATCACCAAATCCCGATTTTCCTTGAGAACCAATAAATCTTTTGCATATAAAAGCCCGACGATATTATCGATTTCGCCTTCATAAATCGGAATTCTTGAATGTTTCCAAAGCTTCACTTTTTCGAGCACTGATTCGATATTTTCATTTAGCGTGATACAATCCATCTTCGATTTTGGCATCATGATCGATCCTGCTGTCAACTCGTCAAAAGCCATCATGGATTCAATCAGTTCTTTCTCAGTTTCGTCGATACTGCCTTCGTGTTCGACCAAATCTAAAATCTCGTTTATATCCTGCTCTCTCAGATTTTTTTTCATAAATATTTTGAATCCGAAAACGCCGGAAATCCAAATCATAGTTTTGTTGAAAATATTATTAATTGGCGTCATAATGTCCCAGAAAAATAGGACAAATTTAATGGTTTTCAAAAAAAATAATGTCGGATAATTTCGTGCTATAATTTTCGGGAACGTCTCTCCAAATAAAAAAACCAGCATTATAGCTGTAATCGACGATAAAGTGAGTAAAAAATTTTGAGAAACACCTAAACTTTCGCTCAAATTAATCGCCAAATTTACACTAATTAACGAGATTGCAACAGTACAAATATTCGTACATATGACTAAAAAATTCAAAATACGCCAAGGTTTAATTTTCCATAACTTCAAAATTTTAGCAGATTTTTCGTCAATAGGCAGATCCTCTATATTTGATTCTAATTCTATCGAAGCCAGTGCAGTTTCTATTCCTGAAAAAATAAAATCTGTAGCTAAAAAAAATATTATCAAAAAAATTTGAGGAAAAGGCATCATATTTTTTTCCTCTTTACGTCGTATTCATCAAAAATTTCACCAATAATTTCTTCCAAAATATCTTCCATTGTAATCAAGCCTACTACTTCACTATTCTCGCGAACAATTGCCATATGTTTCCTGTTCTTTTGAAAATACTTAAAAACATCTTTCAATTTATCGTTTGACTCGACGTAAACTACATTGCGTAAAATTTTTGATAGATCAAGCTCCTTATCGTCAAAAACAAAAGCCGCCAAATCCTTTGCATACAACAATCCGACGATATTGTGAATTTCTCCTTTAAATACAGGGATTCTCGACCGACCGATCTCGTAAGCTTTTTCAATAAAGTTTTTAGTCGTTATATCGATGGAACAAATTTTTTCCAGCGGAACCATTATGTCTCTGACCTTTTGTGTTCGCAAATCTAGATAAGAATGTATGATATCCTCAGAATCTTCCTCTATTACTCCTTGTTCCTCGATATAATCCACAAAACTATGCATGTCTGCCATAGTCAATTTTGTATCATGAATTTTATTTTTTTTAGAAAATTTTTTATCGAAAATGTCGAATATAAAAACGACCGGCGATAAAATTTTAAGAGAGATGATGAGCGGTTTGTAGAGATAGCGGATAAGTAGATTAGCGTTCAATCTTCCAAGATTTTTAGGTATAATCTCACAAAAAACAAGAATAATATACGTCGCTGTAATGAATGAAAAAATATTTGAAATAAAAGGACTAATTTTAAGGAAACTAAATTTTTTAAGAATATAAATGCTGTAAATAGCACTGAATCCAATATTGCTTATATTATTTCCTGCTAACAGTCCGACAATAAAGCGTCCAGGATTTTTTAGCCAAAGCAGTAATTTTTTGTACCTAGGATCATGCACGAGAGTTTTTAATTCAAATTTTGATAACGATAAAAGTGTCATTTCCGCGCATGCAAAAAATGCGCCGCAAAGGAGAAAAAAATAAATTAATATTAACTTCAAACTTGCCTCATTTAGAATAAATTTGTGGGAATTCGTCTTAAATAAAGTTAAAATATTACAAGATTTCCAGAAAAAAATAAACTGCTTTTTTTATTTTTTCGTTTTCAATTAGATAGCATCCTGGAGTTTTCAAATTTTCTATTTTGATTTATGACGGAAAATGCAAATCATAAACTGTGTAAAAAAACACCTTGGCGCGATAATAAAAAATTTATATTTGACATACAATAAAGAAATCATTAAAATGAAAAACTAAAATTTTAAATACTACGATTCTTGCATTGACAGGAATACAAAAGGTGGAAAAAATGAAAAAAGGTATACATCCAAAATATGAGGAAACAACTGTCTCTTGCGCTTGTGGATTCTCGTTCAAGACAAAGTCTACAAAACCTACGATAAAAGTTGAAATCTGTTCAAATTGTCATCCGTTTTTCACGGGAGAACAGAGATTTGTAGATACTGCAGGTCGAGTCGATAAATTCAAAAAGAAATACGGTTCTTACCAAAAAACTACAAAATAAATTTAATGAGTTAATACTTTTTCGTGATAATTACAGGAGACAAAATCTTGAAAAAAATATTGATCGGCGGCCAAGCTGTGATCGAAGGCGTCGTAATGAGAAGTCCGAGATATTATTCAATTGCTATTAGACGCAAGTCCGGCGATATTGAAATCAAAATAGAAAAATTTGAAAGTATTGTTTCGAAATATAAAATTTTGGCAAAACCGTTTTTACGAGGTATTGTTGCTCTCGTTGAAACTATGATTTTTGGCTTTAAAACATTATCGTATTCAGCAGAAATTTACTCTCTTGATTACGAAGAAAATAAAGTGGAAAAAAAAACTCCCAAAAAAGAAAAAAATCATAATTTTGAGATGACGATTTCACTCGTAATTTCATTTGCATTTGGAATTTTTTTATTTGTTTTATTGCCACTCTGGTTCACGAATATCATAAAATCCAATTTTGTAAGCGCACAGAATCATTTGATTTTCAATTTAATCGATGGAATATTGCGACTAATTATTTTTCTGCTTTACATTGTTGTGATCTCATTTTTTAAAGATGTAAAACGCGTTTTCGAATATCACGGAGCTGAGCATAAAACAGTTTTTGCCTTTGAAAATAACGACGAACTCAGCGTTGAAAATGCAAAAAAATATTCGACACTTCATCCTCGCTGCGGAACAAACTTTATGTTCATCGTTATAATTCTCAGCATATTTTTGATCTCAATTTTCAAAGTCGAAACTTTTTATCTAAAATTTTTATTACGTCTTCTAATTTTACCAATCATCGCATCGATCTCGTATGAAATTATCCGCTTTTTAAGCAACAATTTTCATAAAAAATGGACGAAAATATTTTTTTCACCTGGACTTTTGCTCCAAAAATTCACGACGAAAGAACCGGATGACAAGCAGCTTGAAATCGCAATTGCCGCTCTAAAATCCGTGATGGAAAAAGAAAACGAAGAGGCTTCTAAAATTTAAGGATTTTTTATGTTTGAAAAATTGAATAAACTTGAGGCAAGACTTGTCGAATTAGAACAGCTTATGCTTGATCCAAATATCGTCAGTGACTTGGATCTCTTAAAAAAATACTCGAAAGAACACTCGGATTATAAAGAAAAAGTCGAAAAGTATCGTCAATACAAAAAAATTGTTGCTGAACTAGAAGGAATACTTGACTCAAAAAAATCAGAGCAAGATCCTGAAATGTTGGAATTGTTGCTTGAAGAGGAAACGCTTCTGTTTTCTAAAAAAAATGATTTAGAAGAAGAACTGCGTATTTTGCTTCTCCCAAAACATCCACTTGCTAACAAAAATACAATTGTCGAAATCAGAGCTGGCACTGGCGGTGAAGAAGCTGCTCTTTTCGCAGGCGCCTTATTCAGGATGTATTCTCGCCTTGCGGAAAAAAAAGACTGGAAAGTAGAACTTATTGACTCAAATCCAACTGAGCTTGGCGGTTTTAAAGAAGTAATTTTTCAGGTGACTGGATACGAAGTTTACAACTTTTTGAGATTTGAAAGCGGTGGGCACAGAGTTCAGAGAGTGCCGGACACAGAGGCTAGCGGAAGAGTGCATACTTCGGCGGTCACAGTTGCGGTTTTACCGGAAGCTGATGACGTCGACGTTGAGATTAAACAAGAAGATTTGCGAATTGATACGTTTTGTTCATCAGGAAAAGGCGGTCAAAGCGTAAATACAACTTACTCGGCTGTGAGGATCACACATTTGCCGACCGGACTTGTAGTTTCTTGTCAGGACGAAAGATCGCAGCTCAAAAACAAAAACAAAGCCATGAAAGTTTTGAGAGCCCGGCTACTAGATCTAGAAATCCAAAAACAAAACGAAGAACTTTCTGCAAATCGAAAACAGCAAGTTGGTTCAGGTGATAGAAGCGAAAAAATCAGAACATACAATTATCCACAAGACAGAATTACCGATCACAGAATAGGTTTTACGAGACATAATTTGCCGGCTTTTTTAGATGGAGATATGGACGATTTGTTTGAGGCTTTAATAGAGGATTATCAAAAAGAATTGTTAAAATAAAATTTTTATGCATAAATTCTTTGTTTTTCTATCATTATATGGCACCATCGTGAAAAGATTGGATATAAAAATCAAAAACGATTATTTTAAAAAAAAATCGGCTGAAAAACAATTTTTAAATTTTTTTTAGCTGAAAAATTAGGAGGAAAAGTGAAAAAATATTTAATCTTATTGCTCAGTTTCTTTTTTATCGTAGGATGCGCAAAATCTGTAAAAATTTCAAGAATGGAAAGCAATGAAATGGTCGACATAAGTGGCGACTGGAACGATTCTGACTCTCAAATAACTTCTCAATCAATGATTAACGAATGTCTTGGAAGCTATTGGCGAGAAGAGTTCGCTGCAAAAAATGCAAGAAAACCTGTTGTAATTGTTGGCACCGTCGTTAACCGAGCTGAAGAACACATAAATGTTCAAACTATCACAAAAGATTTAGAAAACGCGCTCATCAATTCAGGACGAATTACTTTTGTAGCTGCTAAGGGCGAAAGAGAAGAATTACGAGATGAAAAGCAGGATCAAGCCACTCATTCAAGTGCCCAAACAAAAAAAGAAATGGACCAAGAAACAGGCGCAGATTTCATGTTAAAAGGGCAAATAAATACGATTTTTGATACTCTTGAAGGAAAATCTTTAAAATATTATCAAGTCGAGCTTGAGCTCATAAATCTTAAAACGCATGAAAAAACTTGGATGGGCCAGAAAAAAATTAAAAAATTAGTCGAAAAGAAAAAATATAAAGCATAACTTTAATCTTCAACTTGAAAATTTTAGCTATTACCAAATTAAAAATACATCCGATTTTGCAAAATTTCGGGTGTATTTTGTTTTTTTATAAATTTACAAAATGAAATTTGACAAAAAAATAATAGGATTCACGAGTACAATTCCCGTAGAAATAATTTTTGCGGCAAACAAAATTCCACTTGATTTGAATAACATTTTTATATCCTCCGAAAACCCGAACGAGTTTATCAATACAAGCGAACTGGAAGGATTTCCTAGGAATTTCTGCGCTTGGACAAAAGGACTTTACGGCGTCATAAAAAAATATGAGGATAAAATAGAAAAAATCATTGCAGTTGTCGAGGGAGATTGCAGCAGCAATAAAACTTTGTTTGAAGTCATAAAAAACGTAAATTTATCAAAAAATTTTGAACTCTTGTATTTTTCGTATTCTTACAAAAAAACTCTTGAGGAATTATTAAAAAATATTATCGATCTAATGGAAATTTTTAACGTCACTTGGCAAGATATAATTTCCGTACACAAAAAATTATTCAATATTCGAAAAAAACTTTTTTATTTAGACGAGATAGCTTACAAAAACCTAGGCATCAAAAATATTGATTTACATCTTTGGCAAATTTCAAGCTCTGATTTTTCGAGTGACTACAAAATATTCGAAAAAAACTTGGATGAGTTTTTAGGAAATTCGAATTTTATATCGGGGAAAAACCCTGAAAAAATCCTTAAACTTGGCTTAATTGGTGTACCGACAATTATACCTGAGTTTTACAATTTTCTTGACTCGCTCGGCGTAAAAGTCATTTTCAATGAAACCGCTCGAGAATTCACTTTTACGAAAAATTTTGACTTTAATTATGAAAATCAAGACGAATTTATAAAAAAATATTTGCAACAATATTTGGATTACACTTATCCTTATGACATCGAGTTTAGAATCCAAAATATTAAACAAGAAATTGAAAAACGAAAGCTCGACGGCTTGGTTCATTATGTTCAAAGTTTTTGCCACAAGCAAGTCGATGACATCTCGTTTAGAAAAAAAATTGATATTCCGATACTGACTATCGAAGAAGATAGACCAGGATTCTTGAGTGAGCGAACAAAAATAAGACTCGAGTCTTTTGCGACTGTTCTGCAAGAGAAAAAGCTCAATAACAAATAATTCGCCTCAAGAAAAGGCGATTAATCTCTAGTAAAAATTGGAGTTTTTATGGACGTAAAAAGAATAGAAAATCTTTTTGAACTTGTAAAGAACACGGATATTAGAGAACTTTGCTGGGAACGCGAGGCTGTGAAACTTCGAATAAAACGCACAAATCCCACGCAAGCTTTAACACAAGACTTTCAAACGCAAAATTCTAGCAATGTTGTCGATTCAAATCCTGACAACATGAAGGAATCCGTGACTTCAAAATTTGTAGGAACGTTTGTAAGCTTGTCGACAAAAGGAAAGAAAGAAGATGTAAAAGTTGGCGACAGAGTTACAAAAGGACAAATTTTAGGCTACGTCGAAGCAATGCGAATTTTCAAAGAAGTTGTATCGGATTTCGAAGGAATTGTTTCTGAAATTCACACAAAAGATGGGCTTCCGGTTGAATATGGACAAGAACTTTTTGCAATAGAAATTAAATAAAATTTAAAGTCGAGAAATAACAAATGCAATTTGAATATACAGGCACAAATAATTTGGTAATAATGCAAGAAGCAAACAACTATAATTCCTTTTTGCTTTCTCTCATTTTAAATTTTTGCCCTTCGTCGTCCGACACTATTTTAGATATTGGAGCCGGAATTGGGCTTTTTGCAAAAAAAATAAAAGAAAATCGCCATAACGTAGTCTGTTTTGAGCCAGACGCTTCACAGGCAGATTTGTTGAAAAAAGATGGCTTTGAAGTAAAGCAGTGTCTCGATGAAATATCCAATGAAAGCTTTGATTTTTTATATTCCCTAAATGTCTTGGAACACATAGAAAACGATGAAGAAACATTAAAAAACTGGACGAAAAAACTCAAAAAAGACGGTAAAATTTTAATCTATGTTCCGGCCTTCAACTTTTTATTTTCAAACATGGATAAAAAAGTTGGACATTTACGACGTTACAACATTAAAATGCTCACAAAAATAGTATTAAATTCCAATTTGCGACCTCTAAAAAAAGCTCGGTACGCGGACAGTCTTGGATTTTTTGCCTCCTTACTGTACAAATTTATTAACAAAGGAGACGGTAATCTTAATCAAAACAGCATAGTTTTCTATGATAAATTTTTATTTCCAATAAGCCGAACAGGAGACTTTTTTTTCAATCGTTTATTTGGAAAAAATATCTGGATCATTGCAGAAAAATACTAATGTTCCAGGAAATTAATTTAAAATTGCATATTCTCAATTATAAACTTGAACAAAAATTATAAAACAAAATTTATTAATTGGCATTAAAGAGGAACAATGGAAAACCTAGATATTTTAAAGCAGCAAAGACTAGAAAAGATGGAAAATCTAAAAAAAATGGGCGTAAATCCATTTCCTGCGATTTTTGAGAGGACAGAAAATCTATCGAAAATAAACGAAAAATTTAAAGAGATCAAAGAAGGCGAGGAATCGACCGATGAGATAAAAGTTAGCGGAAGAATAATTTCCCTGAGAAAAATGGGAAAAGCGACTTTTTTGCACATTCGCGACTGGTATGACAAAATTCAAATTTATGTGAGAGAAGATATCGTCGGAGTTCAAAATTTTGCGATTTTTAAAGAATTTGACATGTTCGATATAATTGGAGTCAGAGGAACTGTTTTTAAGACGAAAACCGGAGAAATCACAGTTTTAGCAAAAGAAGTTTTTATGCTTTCGAAATCTTTGCGAGCTTTGCCAGTCGTGAAAGAAAGAGAAACTGAAACCGGTGAAAAAATTAAATACGATGAAGTGAGCGATTTGGAATTAAAATACAGGCAAAGATATGTTGACTTGAATATTGACGATAATTCTCGCAAAGTTTTTTTGTCGCGAAGTAAAATTATTTCGCATATGAAAAATTATTTGATCCAAAAAAATTTTCTTGAAGTCGAGACTCCGATAATGCAAACTCTCTGCGGCGGCGCTGCTGCTAAACCTTTTAAAACTTATCACAACGCTCTCGACATGCCGCTTTTTCTAAGGATTGCGCCGGAGCTCTACTTGAAAAGGCTTATCGTCGGAGGATTAGATCGCGTTTTTGAGCTTGGAAGGAATTTCCGAAATGAAGGAATTTCGACAAGACATAATCCGGAATTTACTATGCTCGAGCTGTATCAATCTTTTGCAGATTATAATGATATGATGGATTTGGTCGAGGACATTATTTGTTCATGCCTCGATTTTGTTCATCCCGGTGAGACTGAAATCGAGTATGGCGATAAAAAAATCGATTTTTCTAAAAAATGGAAACGCGTCGAAATGGAAGAGCTGTTCAAAGAATATGCAGGAGTTGATTTTAAATTTTTGAATGACTTGGAAGGCATAAAAAACGTTGCGAATAAACTTGGAGTTTCATACGAAGGAGACGCGACTGCTCAAAAAGTTTATGATAGAATTTTCGAAGCAAAAGTCGAACATCATCTCGTAAATCCGACGATTGTTTATAATTTTCCAAAAGCTTGGTCCCCTCTCGCAAAAGAAAAATTCGATAATCCAAAAATTGTGGAAAGGTTCGAACTATTCATCGCGACTCGAGAGATTGCCAACGCTTACTCTGAGCTCAACAATCCAATCGAACAAAGACTCAGAATGGAAGAGCAAGCGCTAGCAAAAGCCAAAGGCGATGAAGAAGCTTGCGATGTGGATTACGATTATCTCCGAGCGTTAGAGTACGGTCTGCCACCGTGCGGTGGGCTTGGAATCGGCATTGACCGCCTAATAATGCTGCTAA
Organism: bacterium; assembly: GCA_031551405.1. GTDB lineage: Bacteria > RUG730 > RUG730 > RUG730 > RUG730 > JAVBNQ01. The sequence continues at coordinate 89,227 of JAVBNQ010000004.1, forward strand.
CGAACTCTCCGTCTATTCGCGATGTTATATTTTTCCCACATTTAAGACCTGAAAACTGATGGATTTATCATTTTTTGTAAGTTTACGTTATTTGTACTCTCCTCGGAAAAAATTTTTTCATTCTTTCATAAACATTCTTGCAGTACTCGGGATTTCACTAGGGATTACGGCGTTAATAGTCGCTCTGTCGATAATAAACGGTTTTCAGAAAAATTTTACGCAAAAACTTTTTTCAGTCAATTCTCACATCACTGTTCAGCTCGGGAAAAACTTTCAAAAAGATTACAAAAATATTGAGTCAAAAATTCAAAAACTCAAAAACGTGAAAGCGATAAGTCCGTTTGTCGTCGGAAATGGATTACTTAAAAAAAATAACTACAGCTCGCCGGTTTTGCTAAAAGGAATCGAAAAAAGCGAAACACAAATTACAGATATTACAAAATATTTGAAATATGGCAAAATGTTTGATTTTGAAAAATCCGGCATTATCGTCGGAAGCGCCTTGATGAAAGAGCTTGGAGCGTTTTTAGGCGACGAGCTAATTTTTATCTCTCCGAATATTGATCTTTTCAAATTTCCAAGCATTCCGAACTTTTTTAAATTCAAAGTAAGCGGAATTTTTGAGACGGGAATTTATGATATTGACTCAAAATTTGCGTTTATCAATCTGAAATTTGCGCAATACATTTTTGACATGCCGGAACGTATCCACGGTTTTGGTGTAAAATTGAACGATCTATACAATTTCGAACCGCTAAAACAAAAAATTGAGACGGGCCTCGGAATAAAAGCGTTCGTTGAGACGTGGTTTGACCTAAACAAAGGCCTTTTTTCAGCCTTAAAAATGGAAAAAATTGTGATGACAATTGTTCTTTTTTTGATAATTATAGTCGGAAGTTTTGGAATTGTCTCGTCGCTACTTATCATGAGTATCGAAAAATTAAAAGATATCGGGATCATGAAAACGATTGGCTTCTCGAAAAAAAGTATCATAAAAATTTTTTTGTACGAGGGACTTTTTATCGGAATAATTGGAATAATTTGCGGAATAATTTTTTCGAGCATTATTTTGTTTTTCCTAAAAAATTATGATTTTATAAAATTGCCGCAAGAAATCTATTTTGTATCGAGAGTTCCAGTTGAATTTAAGTTTTTGGAAAGCATTTTTGTTGTAATCGGAACTCTGCTTTTATGTATCTTATCGTCGCTATACCCGGCTTTCAGGGCAGGAAACGCAGATATAATTGAGGCTATCCGCGATGAATGACGAAAACGTTCTACTCGAAGCCGTCAATATTTGTAAAGATTATTTGCCATCGTCACATCAAAAATTTCGAGCGTTAAATAACGTAAATCTCAAAATTTACAAAAACGAAATCGTCTATATCACAGGAGAATCTGGCGCCGGAAAAAGCACCCTTCTCAATATTTTGAGCGGACTTTGCGAGCCGACCAGCGGACAAATTCTTCTAAACAACGAAATTTTACCAGTCAAAAACGACAAAAAAATCACGTACATTAGACAAAAAAAATTTGGTTTTATTTTTCAATTTTATAACTTACTGCCGGAATTCACTGTTTTAGAAAACATCACAATGCCTGCGATTTTACTCGGAGAACAAAATTTTTCTGAAATTAAAAGTAAAGCGAATGCTCTGATCGATAAACTCGGAATTTCTAAAAAAGTACAGAATTTTCCGATAGAGTTATCAGGTGGAGAAAAACAGCGCGTCGCAATAGGACGAGCTTTGATCAATGAACCGGAAATTTTGTTTGCTGACGAACCGACCGGAAATTTAGACGCTGAAAACAAAAATAATATTTATAAAATTTTAGACGAAATCTGGGCAAATAAAAAAAGTACAATTGTTCTCGTTTCTCACGACAAAAATATAAATCTGACAAATTTTCGGACCGTGAAAATTTCCACAGGAAAATTGGAAGAATAGCGAACCTTTTAAAAAACTTTCGGAAGGAAGAAGGAGGAAATATGCAAAAACAAGAAATTATAAAAAAAATCATTTTATTTTTGAACAGATCTATTTTTTGCGATTTATCGACTATTAATTTGAGCAATGAACCGGAAACGCGAGGCATGATGAACTTGCATAATTTCGAAACTTTTCCACATTTAAGATCCAAAATAAAAAAAGAAAATTTTGAAACTATTTATTTCACGACAAATACACATTCGCTAAAAACCAAACAAATCGAAAAAAATAAAAATGCTTCGGTTTACTACACAAATCCGGAAACTTTCGAGGGAATTTTGTTGATCGGCGAAATCGAGGAAAGTAAAGATAAAAATTTGAAAGACAATTTTTGGGACGATAGCTGGCAATTGTATTATCCAGACGGAAAAGACGGCGGGGATTATACTTTATTGAAATTTACGCCAAAAAAATACAAATTTTATGACGGGAAATTTGGAAAATACGAAGGATCGCTGTAGAAACTGTAAAAAATTGATATACAAATTTTAGGAGATTTTTATGTGGGACAACAAAAATAACAAAAAATCAAGTCTTGGAATGACAATGGTCGAAAAAATCATGTCGAAACACGCCGGCAAAAATATCAAAGCCGGAGAGCTTGCGATTGCAGAAATAGATTTCGCATTTGGTCAAGACGGAACTAGCGGAGTAATCATCGATTCTTTCAGAAAAATGGAGGCAAAGAAAGTTTTTGATCCGACGAAATGCGCTATGATTTTGGATCATAGCTGCCCGAGTCCAATTGCCGGAGTTTCGGCTATTCATAAAAAAATTCGAGAATTTGCTAAAGAGCAAGGAATAATTCTATACGACATTGGCGATGGAGTTTGTCATCAGCTTGTTCCGGAAAAAGGACACGTTTTGCCAGGAGATTTGGTAATTGGAGCAGACTCGCACACTTGTACTCACGGAGCGCTCAATGCTTGCGCGACTGGGATGGGATCGACTGATGTTGCAGCCGGAATGATTGCCGGAAAAACGTGGTTCAGAGTTCCTGAGACGATAAAATTTGTCTGCAACGGGAAACTGCAAAAAGGCGTTTATGCAAAAGATTTGATTTTGTTTTTGATTGGGCAAGTGAGCGCTGACGGCGCGACTTACAAAGCCTGCGAATACATCGGAGAAGTAATAAAAAATTTGTCAATGGAAGCGAGAATGACTATTTGCAATATGGCGATTGAAATGGGCGCAAAATTTGGAATTATGGAATATGACGATAAGACAGAAAATTGGCTGAAAGGACGAACAAGTCGAAATTTTACGCCAGTAGAATCAGATGACAATGCGAAATATGAAAAAATTTACGAATACGATTTGACGAATTTGACGCCGCAAATCGCAATGCCTCATACAGTCGACAATGTTTGTAGTATCGATGATTTGGAGCCGACGATAATTCAACAAGCAGTTCTTGGCACCTGCACGAATGGACGAATCGAGGATTTGGAAATCGCGGCGAATATTTTGAAAGGCAAAAAAATTCACAGAGATATTCGTTTTGTAGTGGCTCCTGCGTCTAGAACGATTTTGCTTCAAGCGATCGAAAAAGGTTATATTCAAACTTTTATTGAAGCTGGAGCTGCAGTCGTAACTCCTGGCTGTGGGCCTTGCGTCGGCACTCACAACGGCGTTCCTAGCGATGGAGAAAAAGTAATTTCCACTGCTAATCGAAATTTTAAAGGCAGAATGGGAAATGTAAATGCGTTTATTTATCTCGGCTCGCCTGCGACAGTCGCGGCTTCTGCTATAGAAGGAAGGATCGCTGATCCTAGAAATTTTCTGAAATGTTAAATATTTTTAGGAAGGATTTTTTACAAACTCGAAATTTTTTAAATTATTTTTCTATTTTTTTGTTGATTTCATCGGTATTAATTTTTTTATTTTTTACGATACAAAGATATTCACAAAAATCCGCAAGATTTCAGCATTATCACGAAGATATTTTTTCTGAACTTAACGCTTATACAGCAGGAATAAATTTTAATAACCTTGGATTTAAAAAATTATTTTTCTTACCTGTTATAGAGAAAGTTGAAATTGAGTTGCCGGAAAATTATAGAACAAATAAATTTTTATACACTCATTATCCCGGAGGACCGGATATAGTTAGTGGATTTTTATTAAAAACAGGAATCCAAAATTTTTATCTGCAAAAGATTTTCTTACTTATAATTAGCTTATTTACTATTTTTGTTTTGTTTAAAATCTTCTCTTTTTTACTTAAAGATGACGATCATAAAAAATCTTGGACAAGAATAGGGCTTGCTTTTTTTATTTCAAGTCCATGCTTTATTTTTTGGGCCGGAAATTTACATCAAGCTAGCTATAATGATTTTTTTATGTGTTTGGGACTTTTGGGCGCTATTTCCGGAAAGCTCTATTTACTATTTCTTGCAGGTTTTTTTAGTGGATTTTTTAGTTTTGAGACAGCGCCTTATTTGTTTATTTTGGGCTTTTATCCGTCATTAATTAATTTAAAAAATAAAACTTGGAATTATAAAAAAATTTTTATTTTCCTTTTAACTTTAGGCTTAATAATTTCGATTCCTTACATTTTGCACTTCATTCAAAACTCGATTGCGCTAGGCTCTGCAAAAAACGCACTCCGCGATTTAACCGAAGCAGCGACCTTACGCATCGAAGGCGTTGGGAAAAATGCTATCTCGTACAGCTTATTTAAGCATTCCTTCAAATTTTTTGTTTCAAGCCTTTGGTTTTTTGGAAGTTTTATGATTTTTGCGTGTTTATACGGCGGAACAAAGTCAAAAAATAATAATAAAACTCTATTTTGGGTTTTACTTTTTGCGAGTCTTGTCTGGCAATTTTTTATGAGGCAGCACGCAATGGTTCATGCCTTTACTCCAAGACATTTATTTTTATTTACTGTTATATTTTCATTGTTTGGTATCAGGTATTTATTTCAAAAAAATTTTTCAAATTTTAAAAAATCTATCGCGATTTTAATTTGCCTTTTAATTGTTTTCAGGCTTCCTTTTGGAGCGGAGTCATCTGAAAACAAATGCTCGATCAAATTAATGGAAAAATTCGCTAATACAATGTCCGACTACGCGGTAGCTAAGACTTTATTTAATATTTCTAACAATTATTCTCACAAAAAAGAATTTCAAAAACTACTTGATATTTTAGTTAAAAGGAATAATTTAGCACAAAACCAAGAAGTTTATATTGTAAAAAACATTCCAAACCAAAATGATATTTTAGAGCTTGTAAGATATGAATCTGATTATCTTATAAAGCCAAGAGCTATTCCGGATAAATACATAATTCAATTTAATGATACCGAAAATTTTTATTTCAAAAACGGGCTTATTGGTAATACACTTGAAAAATTTGATCCAAAAATCAAAGAAAAAAATACAATGATTATTTCAGATAGCTTTGAAAATAAATATGAAAAATTCAAATATTTATTTTTAAATTTTTATATACTATTAATTTAAATCCGGATTGGTTTATATGCGACTTGAATTGAAACAAGTTATAGATTTCTATATTGGTGGAGTTGCACTTTTCATAATAAAGCCTTTTGTTTTTTTAATTGGCAGGATTTCTAAACGAAACCATAAATTGGAAATCCGTGAAAATATCTGTTTTCTAAAAATGCTTGGTGGAGGATCTTTAGTAGTCGCTTATCCGTCAATTTTAGCATTGAAAAAGAAATATCCCAACAAAAAATTTATCTTAATAACTACAAAAACGACATTATCTTTTTCTGAAGTTTTGGAAATCTTTGATAAGATATATACTATCGACGACACCAACATATTTACACTGTTAATTTCGTCCCTAAAAGTATTTTGGCACGTTTTTGGCAAAATAGACACAATAATTGATCTTGAAATTTATAGCAGACTTTCGACTTTATTTTGTTTATTCACGTTAGCGAGAAATAGAATTGCTTTTTATTTTTCGACTGTTTTTTTCAAAAGATATATTTCTACGCACCTTTTATATTTTAACAAACAAGCTGGAATCTTCGTTTTTTACGAACAAATAGCAAAAATATTTGGAACCGAACTTTTGCCTGATACTGAAGTAAAAAATATTTTTCTAGAACAAATTTCAAAAGACAAAATTTTTACAAAAAATCCTAAAAAAACTATAGGAATTGGACATGCCTGCTCGGATTTAGCACCGGAAAGAATGTTAAAAAAAGAACATTGGAAAAAAGTTTTTTTGAACAAATTCGACAAAAATGCTGATTTTATTTGTTGTTTTTTTGGATCAAAAAATGATAAAAAATCCGCGCAAGAAATCATAGATTTTTTAAGCCTTGAATTAAAAAATATAGAATTTAAAAATATGTGCGGAAAATTAAAATTAAGAGAATCTATTCAATATATTTCAATTTGTGACGAATTTTTTTGTGTAGATTCCGGACTTTTACATTTTGCTAGACTTATGGGAATAAAAACGACTTCTTTTTGGGGTCCGACAGATCCTTCTCATCTCTTGAAAAAATTTTCATATTTAGATGAAGAAGTTTATTATAAAAAAACTTTTTGTTCCCCTTGCACTCACAACATAATCAAAACTCCATGCCAAGGAAAAAATATTTGCATAGACGTTTTATTCTCAGAAAACGAAAGAATTTCAGATGCTGTCTGGATTTACGGCGGAAATTATAAATAAAACTTTTACAAAATTAGGAGTCAAAAAATGATTTTAGAAGGAAAAGTTCATAGATTTACAAAACCTGACGGAAATGACAATGACATTAACACGGATTACGTGATTTCCGGTAGATACAAATTCCAATGCGAGGATTACAATGAGCTCGCAAAACACGTGATGGAAGATTTGGACTCAAACTTTTATGGCAAAATTACGAAAGGAGATTTCATTGTTGCCGGAAAAAATTTTGGTTGCGGCTCATCTCGTGAGCAAGCGCCGATCGCAATAATTTACGCAGGTATTTCTGTAGTAATTGCAAAATCTTTCGCCAGAATTTTTTTCCGAAATGCTTTTAACAAAGGCTTACCTTTAATCGAGTGTGACACCGATAGAATTGACGTAAACGATAAATTGCAGGTTGATTTAGGAAATGGCGTTATAAAAAACTTGACAAAAAACGAGGAAATAAAATTCAAACCGATCCCGGATTTGATGTTAAAACTTTTGAACGACGGTGGACTCGTCGAACATTTTAAGAAAAACAAGGGGTTTAAAATCGATGAGTAAAAAATACGTCGTAACACTGATTCCCGGAGATGGAATTGGTCCAGAAATCACAGAAGCTACAAAGCTTGTGGCAACTGCTACAGGATTAAACATCGAGTGGGAAGAAGTTATTGCCGGGGAATGCGCGATTGAGAAATACAAAACGCCTCTCCCGACGGAAGTTTTGGACTCTATTCGTAAAAATAAAATTGCGCTAAAAGGACCAATCACAACACCAATCGGTAGCGGATTCCGCAGCGTAAATGTTGCGTTGCGAAAAGAATTGAATCTTTACGCTTGTTTGAGACCCGCCAAATCTTTCGAGGGAATCAAGACAAAATTTCAAAATATTGATCTAGTCGTTGTGAGAGAAAACACTGAGGATTTGTATGCCGGAGTAGAGTATTTTGCGAAGTCTGAAGAAGCTAACAAAATTATCGAATTTTCTAACGGGAAAATACGAAAAAATTCCGCAATAAGCATTAAACCGATTTCTGAAGAAGCGACGGAAAAAATAGTAAAATTCGCATTTGAGTTTGCGAGAAAAAATAATCGCAAAAAAGTGACAGCTATCACAAAAGCAAATATTATGAAAGCTACCGACGGATTATTTTATGAGGTGGCGAGAAAGGTCGCAAAAAATTACACTGAAATAATTTATGACGAAAAATTGATTGACAATATGTGCATGCAGCTCGTGCAAAAACCGGAACTTTTTGATGTTTTAGTTTTGCCGAACTTGTATGGAGACATAATTTCGGATTTATGCGCCGGACTTATCGGTGGACTTGGAGTTGCGCCAGGAGCAAATATAGGCGAAGATTCTGCATTATTCGAAGCTGTTCACGGTAGCGCGCCAAAATACAAAGGACTTTACAAAGTAAATCCAACGGCAATGATCGCGTCTTTTGCGATGCTTCTCGACTATATCGGAGAAACTGAAAAAGCGAAAAGTTTGCAAAACGCGATTTCTAAAGTCATAAAAGAAGGGAAATTTATGACTTATGATCTTGGTGGTAGTGCGACGACAATGCAAATGGCTGAAGCTATTGCAAAACTTTTAATTTAACAAAAAGGTGTTTAAGCAAATGAAAAAGTTTTTAACTATTAATAATTTGTGGGCTATGATTTTTTTTATTCTAACATTTTGCATAACGATTTTTAGCCGACAGTTTTGCCATACGAAAATTTTTCATATATATCCGGTTGAACTTTTTATTGTTTTCAGTCTATTATGTTTGTTTTATAAAAAAATTACTTCAAAAAATTTTTCACATATTTTCCCATATAAAAAAACTTTTTTGTTTTTTATTTTGTTATTTCTGATTTCTTTAGTAAAAGGCTTTTTTTCTTTCGACGATAAAAATTTTATTATTCGAGAATCTGCAATATTTTATTATGCTATTTTTGGTTTATTTATTTATAATTTTTTTGACATAGGCAAGTTAAAAATTTTTAAAATCGTTGTGGTAGTTGGAGCTTTTACTCACACACTCTTAGTCGACAATTTCTTGATTCCTTATCATCTCAATTACGGTTATTTTTACATGGCTATGTCTAGCTTAATTCTTTTTATTAAAATATTAAAAGACCCTTCAGCAGAAAATAAATTTACAAATTATGTATTATACACTTTATTTTTCCTAACTATTTATTTTCAGTTTTTTTATTATAACTGCCGAGCAAGTTGGCTTGGTACTATTTTTGCTTTGGCTTATGTGTTTATTATTTCAATAAAATTAAAAATTCTAAAAAATTTAAATTTTAAAATAACTATTGTCGGGATTATTTTGCTAATTTCTTTAACCTCTATTTTTAGTAGACAAAATATAAATTTTTTTTATCAAAAGGCAAAAACAATAATTAATTTTACTAAAAATACGCCCATTCAAGATGCAAATACAAAATTATCGGAAGAAAAATTGATATCTATAAGCCTTGATGAAATATTTAATTTTATTAAAGACTTGAAAAAAGACAACAAAAACGTTGCAATTTCTGATGCAGAGTTACAAATTTTTATTACAGATTTAAAAAACGCCGGTGAAACAACGTTTTTATTTAGAAGTCAAAAAATTTTAAGATTTTATGAAAATTTACAAAGCTTTAAAGCTATTACACTAAAAGAAATTACAGATTTTTTAATAAAAGAAAAAGAAAATTTAGATAAGAACGAGAAAGACAATTACGTAATCGAAAACTTAAAAATTAATAAAAATGATAGCATGGTTAAAATTTTATCCGAAATGTATGTTGAAGATCAAGTGAACGTATCCCAACTAAATTCCAAATGGAGATTAGACGCTTGGAAAGGTTTTATACGAGAAGGCTTAAAAACGCCTGTTTTAGGTAATGGTTTCGGCAAAAAATTTAGACCACAAGAATTATTTAAGGCATATTATTCTGAAAATGGCGAAGACAGAAATTGGACTGATCCTCACAACACCTATGTTGCAATTTTTTTCAGAACAGGATTTGTCGGTCTTTTAATGTTTTTATTTTTAGTTTTTATAATTTTAAAGGATTCAATAAAAATTATGTTGCAAACTAAAAAAGACGATGAAAATTTCTATAATTTTTTGCTTTTTTCAGCAAGTTCCATATATTTTTTAGTTCTAATGAGCTTTATGCCGGCTCTTAATGCTCCATATCTCGGAATATTTTTCTGGATATTTTTAGGAATTTTGATTTATTTACAAAAAAACTCAAGCAATTTCATTCAAATTTATGAGGATAAGAGCTCAACATGAAACAAATCATTCAAAACTACAAAACAGGCGAACTAAAAGTCGAGAAAGTCGGTTACCCTAGTCTCAAAAAAAATGCATGCATCATAAAAACAAAAAATTCATTGATAAGCGCTGGCACAGAACGCACAAAAATCGAAACTGCGCAAATGAACTTGATCGAAAAAGCGTTTTCCAGGCTTGATTTGGTCAAAATTCTGTTCAACAACATAAAACAGGAAGGCTTGGTTTTCACTCTGAAAAAAGCTTTCAATAAACTAAATACGCCGATTACTTTGGGATACAGCTTGAGCGGCGAAATCGAAGAAGTTGACGAAAATATCGCAGATTTTAAGAAAGGCGATAGAGTCGCTTGTATCGGCGAGGTTTACGCCTCTCACGCCGAATATAACCTGGTGCCGAAAGATTGGTTTATCAAAATCCCGGATTCTGTGAATGACATCGAAGCTTCGTTCGTCGGACTGGGAGCGATAGCCTATAATTCTGTCCATCTAACGCAAGTTAAAAAAAACGAAAAAATTGTTGTGATCGGACTCGGGCTTTTGGGACAAATAGTAATTCAGATTCTAAAGGCTCTCGGAGCGGAAGTTTTAGGAGTCGAAATTGACGACAGCAAAATAAAACTAGCGAAAAGTTTTGGAATTGACGAATGTGTAAATCCAATGAAAGGCGACGTGATTGCCGGAGTAAATGCTTTCACGAATAATTTTGGAGCTGACGCCGTTATCATCACAGCTGCCAGTAAAAATAATTTTCCAATAGAGCTTTCAGGTAAAATTTCCAGGAATAAAGGCCGCGTAATTTTAGTCGGAGCAATGCCGATCATTATTCCGCGAGAAGAATTTTATAAAAAAGAATTGAATTTTGTAATTTCGCGAGGATTTGGAGCTGACATTTACTACAAGGAAAACTCGAGAGATTATTCATACAATTACACTGCAAAAACCATGATGGAAAACATGACGGATTTTTTGCATTTAATCGGTGAAAAAAAAGTAAATGTCGCAAGTCTCGTGTCGCATAGGTTTGATATTTCAGATGCTGAAAAAGCTTATAAAATGATCGAGTCCGGAAAAGAAAAATATTTGGCGATAATTTTCGATTATTTGGGGGAATCTAGCTCAAAAGACAAAGAAACGAAAATGGATTTGACAAATTCAAAATTTAGTGGTGGGAAAAAAGAACCGAAGGTTCTAAATATTGGTTTTGTTGGAGCAGGAAGTTTTGCGCAAGGATATATTCTGCCGGTTTTGAAGTCGCGAAAAGACGTAAATCTCGTCGGACTTGCCACTGCTAGCGGAATAAGCGCAGCTAGTTCTGCAAAAAAATTTGGTTTTGAGTATGCTACGACGGATTACAAAAAATTATTGCAAGATGATAAAATCGATACGATTTTTATCACTACGAGGCACAATACTCACGCAAAATTTTTGATTGAAGCTTTGGAAAATGGAAAAAACGTTTACGTTGAGAAGCCTCTTTGTTTAAACTCAGACGAACTCGAAAAAATCAAAAAAGTCTATCGTGAAAAAAATAAAATTTTGATGGTCGGATTTAACAGAAGATTTTCGCCGTTCATCCAAAAAGCAAAAGATTTTCTACAAAATCGAGTCGGACCAATAATGCTGACTTACAGGGTAAATGCCGGATTTTTGCCGCTAGAGCATTGGCTTCATAACGAAGAAGGCGGAGGCAGAATTTTGGGAGAAGGTTGTCATTTTATAGATTTGGCAAATTTTTTGATCGAATCGAGATATTCGAATTTACAAACTGTTTTGAGTGCAAAAACTGAAAAAACTTCTGATGAAAATTTCAACATTACGATCACTTACGAGGATGGTTCAATTGCGAATATTCAATATTCGTCAGTCGGAGACACAAGTTTTTCGAGAGAGCGCCTTGAAATGTTTTGCGATAATTCGGCGGTCGTCATAGATAATTACAAAAAAGCCGAGTATTCGAAAAACGGAATTGTGAAAAAATTGACAAAATTAGAGCGAGACATGGGGCATACTAATGAGATCAATTTTTTTATCGACAAATTAAAAAACAACGAATCTCTGATAAATTTTGACGAGCTTGTTTTGACTCACGAAATGCTCTTTCAAACTTGCGATCGGCAGACCTAGCGGTCGACATATTTAACAAAATCAGAATGTTTCGCTGAAAAACTGTCCGCACGAAGCGGAGTCTATTGCTTGTCCTTAAAGGGCAAAAAGCTTTCATTCTCTAGAAAAAACGCGTGCCCATAATTTTTGAGGAAATTTATCTTTACGTTTTCTGCCTCAGCTCCATCACAAAATTTAGGATTTTCAACAATCTCATCGTCTTCTGAATTTACAATCAAAAATTCGATATTTTTAAACTTTTCTAAATATTCTACCTCGAACTTTTGTCCTTCCAAATACTCCAAATCTCTCATTAAAATCTGCAAATCAAAATTTTCTCGATAATAATTGCCAAAATTTTTATCAAATTCTTCAAATTTTTTCTCGTCAAAAAAACATTTTTTGTAAAAATTATAAAGATACAAATTTTTGTTTTTGTTTAAAAAAATTTTGATTTTTGAGATAGAATTTTTGCTGTAATTTCGCGCTGCCGAAGCCAAAAATACTTTTTTAATAGCAAAATCCTGCGCATATTTCTGCAAAAAATCCATTGCTATAAAAACACCCATTGACCAAGCAAAAATGTCTATACTTTCAAGTTTGTGTGTTTTAACATAATTGCAAATTTCAGCGCTCAAATCTCGAGGATTTATTGCATTTGAATTTGGGAAAATGAGGTTGTACGGCAATTTTTCCGCAAAACTTTCAAAAATTTTGTAGTCAAAAGCCCATCCGCTAAGCAAAATTAAATTTTTTTCTTTTTTATTATCAACGAATTTAAACATTTTTTAGGATTTTTGGTTTAGGTATGTGGAAATAAACTCGTCTATTTCTCCGTCGAGAACTGCTTGAATATTTCCGATTTCGTGGTTAGTTCTATGGTCTTTTGCTAGCGTGTAAGGACAAAAAACATACGATCTGATCTGACTTCCCCAGGCAATCGCTCCTTTTGCGTCGTAATGTTTTTCACTTTCTTTTCTACGTTTTTCTTCTTCGAGATCTACGAGACGCGCCTTCAAAAGATTGAGCGCAGTCGCTCGATTTTTGTGCTGAGAACGCTCGCTTTGGCATTGAACAACAATATTCGTCGGAATGTGAGTAATTCGTATCGCAGATTCTGTTTTGTTTACGTGCTGCCCGCCGGCACCGCTCGCCCTGTACGTATCAATCCGCAAATCTTTTTCCTCGATTTTTATATCTATATCGTCTGTAATTTCCGGAATCACGTCGCAAGACGCAAAAGACGTGTGCCGCCTTTTATTAGCGTCAAACGGCGAAATTCGTACGAGCCTGTGTACTCCAATTTCCGACTTCAAATAACCATAAGGATACTCGCCTTTTATCATAAAAACTACACTTTTAATTCCGGCTTCGTCGCCAGGCAAAATATCGATTATCTCGAGCTTATAATTTTTTTTATCTGACCAGCGCTGATACATTCGAAAAAGCATTTCAACCCAGTCGCAAGCCTCAGTTCCGCCCGCTCCGGAGTGAAGCGTGATTATCGCGCTATTTCTGTCGAATTTACCGCTAAGTTTCAATTTTATATCGAGGTCCGCAATTTTTTGTTTAAAATTCGCAAAATCTTTGTCCAGCTCTAAAACGAGTTTTCCATCGTTTTCCTCAATCGCTAAATTATAAAGCTCAAAAATATTTTTCAATTCAATCGAAAGTTTCTCGATAATTTCCAAATCTTGTTTTATTCGAGTAATTTCTTGCAAAATTTCTTGCGCAACTCCTTGATCTTTCCAAAAATTCTCGTCTAAACTTTTTGACTCTAACTCTTGCAATTTAGCTTTTTTATTTTCAAGATCAAAGGAACCTCGCGAAATTTATGATTTGTTCGTTCAGCTCTTCGTATAAAAAATTCAGTTCTCGTAATTCCATAAAAATTGCTCCAAACGTATTATTTCTTCTCGTCAATTGCCGATACGATTATCTCGCAGGCTTCTTTCAAATTTTTTGCCACAAAATCCGGCTGACTCGAGTTATCCAGCCGTTTAAAACTTTCTTGTCCGTAACCTGTCAAAACCAAAATTGTTTTCAATCCCAAATTTTTCCCAAACAAAATATCCGCAATCTTGTCGCCGACAACATACGATTTCTGCAAGTCAATATCGTATTTTTGTAAAGACTTATAAATCATTCCCGGTTTTGGTTTTCGGCAATCACAGTCTTTTTTATATTTTTCATTCCCAAAATCTGAGTGATGCGGGCAATAAAAAATCTCGTCTAAAAACGCGCCCTTTTCTTTCAAAAGAATTTTTAATTTTTCGTGGATTTGCTGCAATTTGTCTTCGGAAAAATAACCGCGAGCTATTCCAGACTGATTTGTACAAACGATTGTCAAAAATTCTGCATCGTTCAAAAGTTTGATTCCATCAGCGCTTCCGGGCAAAAGTTCTAGCTTGGCTTCATCGCATAAATAATCAGAGTCGTAATTAATTGTCCCGTCGCGGTCCAAAAAAACTGCGACACGTTTCATTTATAAATCTCTTTGATTATATTTTGCATTTCGGTGTGGATTAATGAATTGGTTCCAAGAATTGTTTTGAGGTAAGGCGAAAAAGAATCCGTCCAGAAATCTGTGACTTTACCTCCGGCTTCTGTCAGAATGAGTATTCCGCCGGCTGTATCCCACGGAGAAAGGCCGATTTCCCAGTAACCATCGAGTCTTCCTGCTGCAAGATAACACAGATGAAGTGCAGCAGAACCCATTCGTCTTACTGAGCACGATTTTTTTAATAAATCAAAAAACAAATTTACGACCTTTGGGTCAGCGTGAAAATTATTCGCAAATCCAGTTGCAAGCAAACTGGAAGAAAGTGTCTTATTTTTTGTTACAGCTAATTTTTTTCCATTTAAAAAACTTCCCTCGTTTTTTATCGCATAATACATCTCATCAAAAACAGGATTATAAACTACGCCTAAAATTATTTCGTCACAAAACTCAAGTCCAATCGATACAGCGTAAAATGGAAATCCGTGTACAAAATTACTCGTTCCATCGATGGGATCTATGAGCCACTTATAATCTTTGCCGGAAAAATTATTCCCTTCCTCGGATAAAATACTAAAATCCGGATATTTTTGACGCAAATGATCTACTATTATTTTTTCCGTCAATTTATCGACGTCAGTTACAATATTCGCAAAATTATCCTCTTTAAAATCCAAAGTTTTTATGTCATTCATTCGGAAAAAAGCATATTTCCCTGCTTCATAAGCAATGCTTTTCACATCTTCTAAAATCTGTTTTAAATCCATTTGCCCTGCTATTTTATTTTGAAATTTCTTCTTTAAATTTTTTGATTATTTTTTTTGTAATCTTACCGGGAACGCCAGAACCAATTTCTCTTTCGTCGACTTTTATCACTGGGATTACTTCTGCCGCTGTCCCGGTCAAGAAACATTCTTCTGCAGTATAAAGCTCATACTGAGAAAAAGGCATTTCTGCAGTTTTTATTCCACTTTTCTGAGCTATTTCCAATACAAAATCCCGAGTAATCCCTTTAAGCGCCCCAAGATAAACCGGTGGAGTTTTCAAAACTCCATCTGAATAAATAAAAATATTATCACCAGTACACTCGCAGACATAACCTTCTCTATTTAGTATTACGGCTTCTAAAACTCCTGCCTGCCTTGCCTCAAGTTTTGCAAAAATATTATTCAAATAATTGAGAGATTTGATGCGTGGATTTATGGAATCCAAGTTGTTTTTTCGAACGGACGTAGAAATTATGCTCATTCCTTTTTGATAAAGTTCAGTTGGATACAACTTTATCTTATCAACGATAATAATTATCGACGACTTCTTGCAATTATTTGGATCGAGCCCCAAATCACCCATTCCTCGCGTTACAACGACGCGAATATATCCATCTCTCATCTTATTTTTCTTGACAGTTTCAATGATCGCATTAGAAAGTTCTTTTTTTGATAACACAATTTTTAGTAATATAGCTTTGCTTGAGGCATAAAGTCTGTCCAGATGCTCATCCAGTTTAAAAACTTTGGCGTTGTAGATTCTAAGTCCCTCAAAAACTCCGTCCCCATAAAGCAGACCATGATCAAAAACAGAAATTTTTGCATCGTCTTTTGAGTAGTATTTTCCATCTATATAAATCAGCATTGCCCCTCCGCTATCTCGCCTAAAACGATTCTATTTTTTCAATTTTTTGTCGACATATTTCATCAGTCCGCCGGCATTGACCAAATTCTGCATAAACTCCGGGAACTTATTAATTTTAAATTCGCTTGAAGTAGACAAATTTCGGATGATTCCATTGTCAAGATCTATTTCCAAATCATCGCTTTGTCTTATTTTTTCGTCAATATTTTCCAGCTCGATTATTGGAAGGCCGATGTTGATCGCATTGCGGAAAAAAATTCTCGCAAAAGTCTCTGCTATCACGCATGAAACTCCAGATGCTTTGATAGCAACTGGCGCGTGTTCTCTCGATGAGCCACAGCCAAAATTTGCCCCTGCAACGATGATGTCGCCAGCTTTGACTTTTTTTGGAAAATCAAAATCAATATCTTCCATGCAATGAGCAGCCAACTCTTTCTCATCACTCGTATTCAAATATCTCGCAGGAATTATTTCATCCGTGTTTACATTATCGCCGTATTTATGAACTTTGCCTTTAAATTTCATACTTTTGCTCCTAATTTTACTTTTTTACAGATTGTCCGGGCTTGAAATCTCGCCTTTAATTGCAGAAGCTGCTGCAATCGCCGGATTCGCTAAATAGACTTCGCTCTCAGGATGACCCATTCGTCCAACGAAATTTCTGTTTGTAGTCGCCAAAGCTCTCTCGCCTTTCGCTAAAATTCCCATGTGTCCACCCAAACAAGGCCCGCAAGTCGGAGGAGAAATTATTGCTCCTGATTCTAAAAATATCGAAAACAAGCCCTCGTCCATCGCTTGTTTATAAATAAGAGGCGTCGCTGGAATAACAAGTGTTCTAACATACTTATTGACTTTTTTACCTTTCAAAACCTCTGCTGCCAGTCTTAAATCTTCAATCCTTCCATTAGTGCAAGATCCAATTACAACTTGGTCTATTTTTAGTTTTTCTATTTCGCTAATCTTTCTCACATTCGACGGTAGATGCGGAAATGCTACTTGTGGTTCCAAATCTTTTGCATTTACTTCGATCACGTCAGAATATTTTGCATCTTTATCACTTGCAAAAAATTTGTATTTGCGTTCTGCTCGCGTCT
This sequence comes from bacterium, assembly GCA_031551405.1. GTDB lineage: Bacteria > RUG730 > RUG730 > RUG730 > RUG730 > JAVBNQ01. The sequence goes on from JAVBNQ010000004.1 coordinate 106,483, forward strand.
TTACGTATTCTTCTGTGATAGCATCTGGAGCAATTATTCCACTTTTCCCGCCGGCTTCAATGGCCATATTACAAATCGTCATTCTGTCAGAAATATTTAAATTTTCGATAGTCTCTCCACAAAACTCCATTGCTTTATACAAGGCTCCGTCTACTCCGATTTTACCGATTATGTTCAAAATAATATCTTTTCCGTAAACCCATTTTGGCAGCTTTCCGTTAATCACAAATTTTATTGTTTCAGGCACTTTTAGCCAAACTTTACCGATAGCCATGGCAGCAGCTAAATCCGTCGACCCAACGCCTGTCGAAAACGCACCAAGCGCACCATAAGTACACGTGTGTGAGTCAGCTCCAATCACCAAATCTCCTGGAACTACCACTCCTTTTTCAGGAAGAAGTGCATGTTCGACTCCAACCTCTCCTTGGTCATAATAATGCGTTAAATTCTGCTCCCTCGCAAAATCACGCAAAATCTTGGCTTGCTCAGCCGATTTTATGTCTTTGTTTGGAGTAAAATGATCCGGAACCAAAACTATTTTTTCTTTATCAAAAACTGCGGGTATTTTGAGCGATTTAAATTCTTTTATAGCGAGCGGAGCAGTAACGTCATTAGCTAATTCTATATCAACGTTTGCCTCGATAAACTCGCCCGGTTTCACTTCGCTTTTCCCGGCATGACTGGCAAGTATTTTTTCTGTAATAGTCATTCCCATCGTTATGTCCTCCTCGCGTATTAAAAAATTGTAAATTAAACCTCAACGACTTTCAAGTCTTTCACACTTTTTACATCAAACTCAAAAACTGAATCGTCAATCTTTGTATCAAATTTTAGATCAGAAATCTCAACAAAAAATTTCACGTAATCTTTTTCCCAAACAATTTTTTTTGGAACAAAAGCTTTCTTATCTATAAATAATTTGACTTTATCATTTGTAGTCGTTACATCTTTTACGCTTATTGCGTATGCATCTTTTTCTTCCCAATAAGATTCAACTTTGTAGCGATCAAAAAAAGCTCTGTCAAACTTGAAAAATCCTATCAATTCTTTTCCAAAAAAATCTTTTTCGTTTGTTAAATTTGCATCATATTTTATCACAACCTGTTTTCTGATTTTGTCATAAACTTTTAAAACAGAACCATTAAAAAAATATGTTACATTTGTCGCGTCGTAATTTATTCTGAATTTATTCGGAGATTTGAAAAAAATTTGTCCTCTTGATTCATCTCTCAATTCTTGGTTTTCAATTTTTTGAATAAAAGAAAGTTGAAGGCAATCTACAGACTGACCTTTTTGTTGTAAATTTTTTAAGAGAAGGTCTTGATTCATTGCTTCACAAAAAATGCTCCCAAAACTACTAAACATAAAAACAACAAAAAAACATAAAACTAACTTTGAAAAATTTATTTTAAAACTCATATCAAAACTCCTTTTAAAAATTTAAATTAATCTAATTCTAATTGGACAAAATTTAACTTTTTAAAACCTCCTCACTAAATTTTAAGTTTTTTAAAACTAATTATCGCGGAAATACCTTTCAATAGCTTCGAAATCAATCTCCCATTTTTGTGAACCGGCTGGCTTTTCTATAAATCCTTTTGTCTGCATCAAACTTATCAAATTTGTGGTTTTTGGTCCGCCAAAACCATTTGCACGCATTAACTCGTATGAAATCTTTCTTCGCTCTAAAATCAAATTTAACGCTCGCTTCAAATCTTCGTCAAAATTTTTATTTTTAGGAGAGCCTAACTCATCTGACTCTTGCTCAAAAATTTGTGCATTGAATTGATTAAAAAGAAAATAATCAGGAGCTCGTTGAGTTTTCACAAAATCCGTGACTCTCTTAACTTCCTGTTCCGATAAAAACGCGCCCTGTAGCCTTATTGGTTTTGCAGCGCCATTTTCGAGAAAAAGCATATCTCCACGTCCGAGTAAATCTTCAGCTCCATTTGTATCCAAAACGACTCTTGAATCTGTTTTAGACATCACCTGAAACGAAGCTCTAGACGGCAAATTCGCCTTAATAATTCCCGTGATTACATCAACTGATGGCCTTTGCGTAGCCAAAACAACATGAATACCGACGGCTCTGGCTTTTTGCGTGAGCCGCACAATCGATTCCTCGACGTCTTTCGGGCAAGTGAGCATTAAATCCGCTAGCTCGTCAATAATCACAATGAGATAAAATTCTTTCTGGCGATTCTCCGCCATCATTTTTTGGTTGTAGGACTCGATATTTCGTACGCCTTCTTCAGCAAATGTTTGATAGCGTTTCTCCATCAAAAAAACGACTTGCTGTAAAACTTTCGATGCTTCTTTGGGATGCGTAATCACCGGGCTGTACAAATGTGGAATATTCTGATAATACGTCAATTCTACAACTTTAGGATCAACCATAATGAATTTTACTTCATCCGGTTTTTTCGAGTATAAAATGCTCATTATGAGCGTGTTAATACAAACGCTTTTTCCTGAACCAGTCGCTCCGGCAATAAGTAAATGCGGCGTTTTTACAATATCGGTCAAAAAATTTCTACCAGAAACGGTTTTTCCGATAGCAAAAGGCAAAAAAGTTTTCGAAGCTCGAAATTCTTTTGAGTCGACTATATCTCGAAAGACAACCGGCTGTGCGACGTGATTTGGGATTTCAATTCCGATCGCAGATTTCCCCGGAATCGGAGCAATCAGCATAATATTTTGCGTCTTCATCGCGAGGCAAATATCATTTTTCAAGCTGATTATACTGCTTACTTTCACGCCCGGCTCCAGCTCAATCTCATATCGAGTGATGACTGGTCCCGGTGTAATATCCGTAACTGCAGCAGCTATCCCAAAATCCTGCAACGTTTTATGCAAAATCGCAGCATTTTCTTTTAAAATTTTCTCGCTAATCGTAATATTGTTATTTTGGGGTTTGTCTAATAAATCGATTGATGGCAAAACATATTCTTTCTCATTGTCCAGATTTTCTAAAGAGGCATTTAAATTTTCTTCAGCAAAATTCTTCTCCCCTCCTGACAAATCTTTATCAATCTTTTTTGTATCTAAATTTTCAAATTCTTTGATGAGATTAATTTGTTCAACATTTTGCTCGTTTTGAGTTTCTACGTTTTTCAAAAATTTTGAATTTTGTGTTTCTAAAAAATTTAAATCTTTTTCATTTTTTATATCGAAATTTTCTTTTTTTTCTGGATCCAAAGCTTGTTTTGGTTGAGTTTCTAATTTTTCCGGTTTTTTCGCTTTTTTTAGTCTAACAAAATTCCGTAAAACTTTTAAAATCAAAGCAAAACTTTTTTCTAACAAGAAAAAAATTTTTTGAATGAATGCAACGTTGATTAGATAAAATCCGATCAAAATAAAACAAAAAGCCAGCAAAAAAGTACAGGTTTTCCCGACTAAAAAAAACGAAAGTTTTACTAATTCTCGCCCAAAGATTCCGCCCTGCAAATTTTGAAAAACAGCGTCAAAAAGTATCGAGCTGAAAATAAGCAGAAAAACAAAACCTAAAAAAAACAAAAAATAATTTATTTTTGATTTATCGAGGAAGCGGAAAGAAAAAATAAAAAAACAAAGAGGAATAAAATAAATGGCCTCACCGAATAAGTAAAAAAAATTATGATACAAAAACGGACCAACTACACCAGATTTATTTGAAAATGAAAAAAAATAAAAAATCACAAGTGAAAAAATAAAATACAAAAAAAATAAAAGATAGTTTCTCGAAACGTTTTGCTTTTCTTCTTTTGAATGAATCGATTTTTTTGTCATTAGCTATATTTTTTTATTTTGTAGCCTTTGTCGAGCTTTTCAAGAGCAATCTTTTTTTCTTTTGCTAACCAGCCAAGCCCTAAAAATAATTCCGCATTCGAAATTGCAAGTTTGATTTTTATGTCAAAACTAGAGGTTTCTCCAACCTCGTCAAGATATCGCCAAATATCGCCTGCTTTTTTCCCAATTAAATTTTCCATCTTTCCCTCGAAATAATTTTTCGCGAGTTAAATTAGCATTGAAAGACTTACCTTTCCATTATCATCGACTGACAGAACTTTTACCATCACCTCGTCGCCCTCTTTTAAAACATCCTCTACTCTATTTACTCTTCTTTCAGACATTTGTGAGATATGTATCAAGCCTTCTTTGCCAGGGATTATCTGAGCAAAAGCACCAAAATTCATGATTTTCACTACTTTTACTTTGTAAATTTTGCCAACTTCCACGTCCTGCGAATACAATAAAATCATACTTTTTGCGAGATCAAAGCTTTCTTTCGAAACTGCAGAAATATAAACGTCACCATTGTCCTCGATATCAATCGTAGCTTTTGTTTGTTCAACAATACTTTTTATGTTTTGTCCGCCAGACCCGATTATTACTTTAATTTTATCTTTTGGCACTGTAATTTTTTCCATTTTTGGAGCAAAAGCTGACATTTCAGTATTAGGTGAACTTATTGTGTTTTGCATTATTTGCAAAATTTTGCATCGAGAAGTTCTCGCTAGTTCCAAAATTTGCGGGATTAAATCAACAGAAATTCCGTTGATCTTCAAGTCCATCTGAATAGCAGTAATTCCACGGCTAGAGCCTGCGACTTTGAAATCCATATCGCCAAAATGATCCTCAAGACCGGCGATATCTACGAGTAATGTACTTTCCTTTTCTTGGACAAGACCGATAGAAATTCCGGCCACCGGGTTTTTAATCGGAACGCCGGCATGCATTAAAGCCAAACATCCAGCGCAAACGCTTGCCATAGATGAGGATCCATTGGATTCTAGAATATCTGACACCACTCTAATCGAATACGCAAAATCTTCCTGCGACGGAAGAATTTTTTCAATAGCTTTTTCCGCTAAATTCCCGTGACCGATTTCTCGTCGTCCAGGTCCACGTGAAGTTTTTGCTTCTCCAACAGAAAATGGCGGAAAATTATAGTGAAGCATAAATCTTTTTTTAAAATCACCTGAAAGCTCGTCCATAATTTGCTGATCTTTTGGGCTCCCTAAAGTGGCAGTTCCGAGAGACTGCGTTTCTCCTCTCGTAAAAAGGCTGGAACCATGAACTCTATTTGGCAAAATACCGACCTGACATGAAATCAGTCGTATCTCGTCTAAACTTCTTCCGTCACATCTTTTTTTATCAACTGTGACGAGCTCTCTAAAAGATTTCTGAATCAAAGCCTCGTAAATCGCAGAAGCTTTTGAATGTTGCTCATCGTCATCTGTAACCAAATCTTGCAAGCTTTTCTTGAATTTTTCCATCGCATCTTGACGCTTCAATTTTTCAAAAATTAACAAAGTATTCTTAATTTCATCTTTTTTTAGGGCATAAATTTTCTCGATCTCAGCTTCTCTATTCTGACTCGCATCGCACTCGCAAGCTGAAATTTTTTCTATTTTCAGTTCATTTATGAAATCTTTTTGAAATTGCACGAGCTTTTTAATTTCGTTCTGAGCTAAAACAAGAGCTTGATTTATCAGATTTTCCGGTAATTCTTGGGAATTTCCTTCGATCATAGTAATTTTATCTTCAGTTCCAACTACAACCAAATCCAACAAACTTTTTTTCATATCTTTTTCTATAGGATTTACAACCAACTGATCATCGATATAACCTATTCTGACCGCTCCAATAGGACCTGCAAAAGGCACTCCGGAAAGACACGCGGTCAAAGATGCTCCTAAAATCCCAAGTAAATCCGGACTATTTTCTGTGTCATAAGAGAGAACAAGAATGTTGATTGCAAGCTCTCGACCAATATTATTTGGAAAAAGCGGTCTGATAGGTCTATCAATAAGACGAGCTGCTAAAATTTCTGAATCCTTCGGTTTCCCCTCACGTTTAAAAAATCCACCCGGGATTTTGCCAGCTGCATACGTCCTTTCTCGATAGTCAACCATTAACGCCACAAAATCCAAACCTTTCATTTCGGCTTTCAATTCCTGATGAACAAATGCAGATAAAATAACGGTATCTCCGTACTGAACCAAAGCGCTTCCATTTGCTTGTTTTGCTACTAGTCCAGTTGAAAAAGTTAAATTTTTTCCAGCAAACGTTATACTTTTTTTGACTTCTGTCATTATTTTACTTCCTTAAGTTTAATTTTGAAATTAAGTTTTTATATTTACTCTCGTCGTTCGTTTTGAGATAACTAAGCATTCTTCGCCTCTGGCCGACTAATTTAAGCAAACCCCGTCTAGATGAATGATCTTTTACGTGGGTCTTGAAATGCTCGGTCAGTTCGTTTATTCTGTATGTCAAAAGCGCGATTTGAACAGAAGGAGATCCTGTGTCTCCGTTATTTTCTTTGAACTGAGAAATTATCTCTTCTTTATTAAGTTTTGTGGTTGTCATGAAAATTCTCCTATTTTTTGGTAATTTAAACGGTAATTGTATAAAAATCCGTGGGAAAAGTAAAGTTTTTTGTTAGGCATTGAAAAACAAAATATCGAAAAATTACATTTTGCGGTGTCTTAAAAAACAAAATTTTTTTAAAATATTTCCAGAATATTTAATCTCACACGCGCTTTTCCGTTATAAAAATCTTTTTCAAAATTAGCTGTAAAATTAAAAATTTCCGCACTATTTTTTCCATTCAATTTTTCTTTAAAACTCCAACCAATCGTCTCAATAATTCCATCTCGCGTCTTTATAGAGCCTTTAAAATGTGATTTATCAGTGCCAATAAAACCAAAATCTTCAAATTTCACATCTTTAAAAAAAAGTATTGGAATTCGATTGCCCTCGCCAAAAGGTTCAAGCAAAAAAAGTTCCCTAATAAATTGCTCGCTAATTTCCTCAGCTTTTAATTCTAAATCAAAATTTAGTTCAGCTTTGTCTTTGAAAACAGCTGAATCGTCCAACAAAATCTTCAAATTTTGCGCAAAATCAGCCAAATTTTCGAGTTTTAAAGTAAAGCCGCCAGCAAGTTTATGCCCACCAAATTTCATTAAAAAATCTTTCGATTTTTCAAGTAAATAAACGATATTTGAGCCTTCCGGTGCGCGGACAGAACCAACGATTTCGTCTCCATTTTGCGTCGCGATAAAAACCGGTTTCTTACATTTTTTAACGAAGCTCGACGCAACTAGTCCGGATACATTTTTATTCAAACTTTGATGAACTACAAAAATAAATTTTTCCAGTTGGTTGTAATTTACCGAAATCAATTTTTCAACTAATTTTTGATCTCTTGTTTGAATATTTTTTCTGGCTTTGTTTAGCTCCATGATTTTATCTCGCAATTCCAGAATACAAGCTTCATCGTTTGAACAAAGAAATTCAACAGCCAAATCAGCTTTCCCCATTCTTCCGGCAGAATTTAACATAGGCGTAATATTCCAAGAAATATATTTTGCAGTTAATTTTTCGTGATCATCTATCATTTCTTCGATTAGCATTTTTAGGCTCAAAATATTCGTATTTTTAAGTTTGGTTAGCCCATGTTTCACGAGGAATCTATTATCACCTGTCAACGGCATCACGTCGCTAATCGTACCAAGCGCAGAAAAAATTATGTACTTTTTAAAATAATGCATGATCGCATAATCCGACTTGAAAGAAATATCGCGATAAAGCCGTTGCGTCAGTTCAGCATCATCGTAAGCCCTATGTAAAACTTTTGTCTCGAGGTGAAAAATTTTCGCTAAATCCGCAAGTTTATGCGAAATATTTGGATACAAAATCTTTGTCAGCTCGCAAGTGTCAATCATCTTTTTTGAATTCAAAACAGAATTTAAGCTTTCATTCTCAAGTTTTTGCAAAAATCCCAAGTCAAATTTTGCATTATGAATGAGAATCAAATCCGCTTGCTCCAAAAATTTTACAAAATCAGGTAAAATCTCGTCTAAAATTTTTGCTTTTGATAATTCTTCGTTAGTAATAGTCGTCAACTCAGATATAAATCGCGAAATTTTTTGTCCGGGATTCACTAGTCGTTGGAACTTATCGATTTCCAAACCATTTTCAAAAACGCTAGCGCCAATCTCGATGATTTTGTCGTCTTGAGGATTAAGACCGGTAGTCTCCAAATCAATCGCCACAATTTTTTTGTCAAAGTATGGCGCATAGCTCATCTTGAGCGCCCAGCCAAAATAAAAAACAACACCGCAACCTGCGAGAGATTTCAAACAAAGAGTTTCAGTATCAGAATCGTAACTTGGGACAAGAATTTTTGGATCTACAACTGCGACAGCACGAGGCAAATCTCCTATCACTTCGTGGTGATCGAGTACAATCACGTCAATCCCGTGCGAGTTTATCAATTCGATTTCAGAATTATTGGTAATACCACAATCAACCGTAATGAGTAAATCAATTTTTTTTTGAAGCAGCAAATTGACGCTATTTTTATGCAAACCATAGCCTTCGTCGTACGGTATATAAAACTCCGCCACAAGACCATAATCTTGCAAAATATTTCGCAGCAAACTTACACTGGTTTGTCCGTCTACGTCCTTGTCGCCATAAATCAAAATTTTTTCGTTATTTTTGATAGCTTTTTGCATTCTTAAAACCGCTTTTTTCATATCGTGGATTAAGAATGGATTTTTTAAATCACTGATTTTGGGATTCAGAAACTTTCGGATTTGAGAAGGAGTTCTGAGGTTTTTTGAAAGGAGTAAATTTAAAAATTCTACTGAAAATCCAAAAATTTTTTGGAGAGATGCGATCAATTCTGAAACTTGATTTTTGTTCATTAAATTTTTTCCAGTCAGTTGATTCGAAATCATCAAACAATTTTTTTAAGATCGCTCACGAACTTTTCCAAGAAATCCCTCGAGTGTTTATATGTCAAAGAAATCCTGAGCCGCGCTTCGTTTTTGGGAACACTCGGATATCTGATAGGAATTACGAAATAACCAATTTTTTGCAAATTTTGCGCGATTTGCAAAGTCTTCGCTTCATCTCGAAACAAAATTGGAGTAATCTGAGTTTCGCCCTTAATTTCAAAAAAATTTTGTTTTAAAAGATTGCGAAAAAAATCCGAATTTTCGATTAAAATTTTTCGTCTTTCCATCTCATTTTTTACTATATTAAGACTCGCTATATTAGCAGCAATAACGCCGGGTGGCAAAGCCGTCGAAAATATGAAACTTCGCGATTTGTTTATCAAGTATTTTTTCACAAGATTTGTCGACGCGAAATAAGCTCCAAAACTGCCCAAAGCTTTACTAAAAGTTCCCAAAATATAGTCTATGTCTCTCGTCAGATTCAGCTGCTCAATAATCCCGGAACCATTTTTTCCAAAAATCCCAGTCGCGTGCGCTTCATCGACAAAAATCTCAAAATCGTATTTTTTTTTAAGGTTTACAATCTCAACGAGAGGCGCGATATCTCCGTCCATACTAAAAACACTTTCCGTAGCGACTAACGCTCTTTTGAATTTCGAACGGTTGGCTTTCAACAAATTTTCAAGATGAGACAAATCATTATGCCTAAATCTAAAAAATTTTGCCGGAGAAAGTTTTAGTCCATCGATAATACTCGCATGAATGAACTTGTCAGCAAAAATCACATCGCAGTCTTCGAACAACGCAGCAAATAAACTAACATTAGCCTGATAACCGGAGTTAAATACGAGAGCCGCTTCTTTATTTTTAAACCTTGCGATTTTGTGCTCAAGCTCATCGAATAGCTCCAAATTTCCACTCAAAAGCCTCGAAGCTCGAGAACCTACGCCAAATTTTTTCGTAGCTTCAATCGATTTTTCTATAATCTCAGGATAAGACGAGAGATTTAAATAATCGTTTGAAGAAAAATCCAGATATTTTTTTCCATTAATTTTTACAAAAATATCGTCGATTTCAGATATGCTTTTCAGTTCCCGCAAAAGCGAATTTTTTTCAAGGCTATTAAGCTCGTCTAACATTCTATCCATAATTTCTCTACTTCCCTGGCTAGCTGCCAGTCAACTTCAACGCTTCGTCCGTCAGTCGTCAAATAGCCGTTTATCATAAATCCGTTTGCTCCGGCGGCAAATCCGAGGCCTTGGAAATCACCCAAATTCACCTCGCGTCCACCTGCCAGGCGAATCGTTTTGTCCTCTAAAATTATCCGAAAAATCGCAATAGTTCGGATTATGTCGACATAAGAAAGTTTTGTATTATACTCGAGCTTTGTGCCTTTTATCGGCGTCAAAATGTTGATAGGAACCGAATCAATTCCCAAATCTTTTAGCTCGAGAGCCATATCAATTCGATCGTCCCAGCTCTCACCAAGCCCGATTATTCCGCCGCTACAAATCGAAAACCCAAGTTCTTTGGCTATTTTTATCGTCTCAATCCTTTCGTCAAAAGTATGAGTTGAAACAATTTTCGAATAAAAATTTCTAGATGTCTCTATATTGTGATGATATCTCTCAATTCCTGCAACCTTCAATTGTTGCAAATGCTCTTTCCTCAATGCTCCGAGAGAACCGCAAACCGAAAGCCGAGTATTTTGTTTGATCAATTTGACAGCTTTAGCGATTACGTTTATTTCGCTGTCAGTGAGCCTATTTCCGCTCGTGACAATGCCAAATCTTTCGGCTTTATTTTTCTCAGCTTTAACAGCTTCCATTAAAATTTGATTTTCGTTTTTGAGAGGGTAGGACTGGATTTTTGTATCGTGGAATCTTGATTGTGCGCAATATTTGCAATCCTCGGAACATTTTCCGGATTTCGCATTTATAATCGCACAAATCTCTATGCTAGGCTTGTTGTACTTTTTACGAAGTTTATCAGCTTCTGAAATTAGTTCGAGAAGCGGCATTTTAATGTAATTTTTATAATTCATATTTTTTGTGAAGTGACTTAAAAAATTTTGTTTTTTCTAGCTTTTAAAATTGCGAAATAGTTTTTAAAAAACCCATTTAATAAGTCAAAACAAGTAAATTTTTTCAAAAAGTCATGACTTAGAAAGCAGGTCCTTAAATTTTCCCTTTCCGTATCAGAACTTTTTTAACAGCCTTGATTATGTTCACGTCTTTTAATTTGTATTTTTCCAAAAGCTCGAACGGCTCGCCGGACTCACCAAAGCTATCATTCATTCCTATCATTTCTATCGGAGCTGCAAAATTTTGCGCCAAACATTCAGCAACTGCGCTACCTAGCCCTCCGGCAATCTGATGTTCCTCACACGTCACACAAGCACCAGTTTCCCGAGCTGAAGCAACAATCGTGTCAACATCGAGCGGCTTAATCGTATGAACATTGACAACTTTTACGGAAATATGCTCGTGCTCTAAAAACTGAGCAGCTCTCATCGCCTCTGCAACCAAAGTTCCACAAGCAAAAATTACAACGTCTTTACCGTTTTTCATCACGTTAGCTTTTCCAATGGTAAACTCCGTATCATCGCTCGTAATAATTTCCAACTTTTCACGCCCGAGTCTAAGGTATGCCGGTCCAACGTCTTTTGCTAAAGCAACTGTCGCTTTTTTTGCCTCGATATAATCGCACGGAACAATTACTTTTAGATTTGGAATCACTCGTGTAATTGCAATATCTTCGAGAGCTTGATGCGTAGCTCCATCCGGACCAACAAGAAGTCCACTGTGAGTTCCGACTATCTTTACGTTTAGGCTCGAATAACAAATTGTATTTCGCAACTGATCCCACGGACGTCCGGTCGCAAAAATGCTATACGTGCTCACAAACGGAATTTTACCGATTAGCGAAAGTCCCGCGGCTTCGCAAAGCATGTCTTGCTCAGAAATACCAATATTAAAAAATCTCGCCGGAAATTCTTTCGCAAATAAATGTGATCCAGTCGAAGAAGTTACGTCTCCGCTTAAAACCACAATGTCATTATTTTGTTTCCCGAGCTCAAGGATCGCTTCTCCATAACCTACTCTCGTCGCTTTAGCTTCCAATTTTCCCCTCCGGATAATAAACCGATTTATTGCAAATTTTATTTTTCGCCATTTCATCGACGAATTTTTCACTTTTTACTTCTCTAATTCTTCCGATACAAGAAGCCCGATCAGATCTGAATAATAATGAAAAAATTTTTGAAAATATATTATTGAACTTTTTGCAATTTTTCAAGCTCTCTGTCGTCGCAAAAGTAGAACAGTCCGCGCAAGTTTGATAATTATTTTCTTTGCAACAATTTTTCAGCTGACACCATTTTTCAGATTTGATATTTTTCTTGCAACCCTCACATTTTTCTGCCAAATATTGTTTGCAAGCTCCGCAATAAAGACCGCAATACGCCAGTAAATCTTGATTTGCAATTATTTCTCGCATTTTGCCTCCTAGTTTTCGGATGTTTTGTGAATATATTTTGTTCTCAAACAAATTTTTGAATTATAAACTTTTTCGTTTTTATTCGCAATATTTTTGTTAGACATGCGCCGCAGAAAGTATTTTCGCTGGGAAGTTGACCACAGAATAATTTATACATAATGCAAAATCCCGTAGTGTGTTTTTATTTTTGATCGTTTAAAGTTTTATACTCAAAAGCATCCACCAAAGCCTCCCACGATGCTTCAAGAATATTTTCTGAAACTCCAATTGTCGTCCATTCGTCGTTAAAATCACGGCTCTCGATCAAAACACGCACTTTCGAATTTGTTCCGCCTTTTGCTCCAATTACACGCACTTTAAAATCTGTTAAACTTGTTTCTTTGATGCTCGGGAAAAATTTTTCTAAAGCTTTTCGCAAAGCATTATCAAGAGCATTGACCGGTCCGTCGCCACAGGATGCAGTGTGTTCCTCGATGTCCCCGACTTTAATTTTTATCGTAGCTTCTGACTTCATCACGCCTTTCAAATCTTTTTCGGTAATAACTCTAAAGCTCTCTAGATCAAACGGTTTTTTATAATTTGGCAATAATTTTCTGAGAGCTAGTTCAAATGACGCCTCAGCTCCTTCAAATTGATACCCTTCGCTTTCTCGCCTTTTTACAAAATCTAAAATTTCTTGAATTTTCTCTTCGTTATCTAAATTTATATTGAGCTCTTTCGCCTTTGCCAAAATATTACTTTTTCCGGACAGCTCGGATATTATAACTCGACGCTTATTTCCCACATCAGTTGGATCTATGTGCTCGTAAGTCTTAGAATTTTTTGCGACTGCGCTAGCGTGAATTCCGGCTTTATGAGTAAAAGCAGAATACCCTACATATGGTTGATTATCCTGTGGAACTTTGTTTGCAACTTCACTCACAAAATACGAGACTTCTTTCAAACGCTCCAAATCCAAATTCGACGTCTCGCCCATCTTCAAAACTGTCGTCGGAATAATTGAGCATAAGTCTGCATTGCCGCATCTTTCGCCATAGCCGTTTATCGTGCCTTGTACGAGAGAAATACCGTTTTTGACTGCAACAATAGAGTTCGCAACGGCTAGCCCGGCGTCATTATGCGTGTGAATACCTAGCGGCTTTGTTACGAATTTCTTCACAGTCTCGATAATACTTGCAATTTCAAAAGGCAAACTTCCACCGTTCGTATCGCACAAACAGATAAAATCTGCTCCGGCTTTTTGAGCTGCGACTACAGTCTCTATCGCATAAGCCTCGTTATTTTTATATCCATCAAAAAAATGCTCGGCGTCATAAATCACCTCAAAATTATTGTCCTTCAAAAATTTTACAGAATCAAAAATCATAGACAGATTTTCATCGAGCGTAGTATTTAAAGCTTCCTTCACATGCAAATCCCAACTTTTCCCGAAAATACATACCGCGTCAGGCATAGCTTCGAGCATTCCTAATAAATTTTTGTCTTCCTTAGGATTTGTGTGTTTATATCTCGTGCTGCCAAAAGCCGTGATCTTAGAACGCCTGAGCTTAAAACTCCTAATTTTTTTGAATAATTCCATATCCTTCGGATTCGAGCTAGGCCAACCACACTCGATATAGTCGATCCCAAAATCATCCAGTTTTTTGACAATCTTGAGTTTGTCTTCGAGAGTAAACGACACACCTTCCGTCTGCGCTCCATCTCGTAAAGTCGTATCATAAAAAAGTAACATTTTTTTCTCCATTTAACGCACGAACTGCGTCAGTTCTATTTATTTTAAAACTCGAAAATAATTCAATTTTCCTATCACAAAATCTCGAAATCTCTTTGAGGTAAAAAAATACACTAAACTTCCGACGCAAGTTGAAAAAATCCCTGAAGAAATTACTATCAGAAAATTTCTACCGCTTTTTTCGATAGGCAGTTTTTGCCTGAAAAAATACAAAAAAATTATAATTAATAACGACGGGAGTAAAATTGGTTTAATAATTTGATTGAAAAAATCAAAAAATTTTATCTCAAAAAATTTCAAAATAACGACAACGTAAAAAATTCCTATAAAAAAATAAGTAATAAATTTGAAAATTGCGAGTGAATAAAAATTCAAATATTTGAAAGAAAACAAAATTCCCGTCCAGAAAATAGCTGCGCTAATCGCATTAACAAGATTGATTTCTTTAATTTTTTCTTTGACCATTACGAAATGAGCGCCCATGTAAAAAAGTGAACCAAAAATAAAACATCCGGCCAACAATTGAACAACATAAATCGACGGCACGTAAGTTTGGCCAACCCAACAAAAAACCAAATTTTTTGCGAGCAAAATTATTGCTAAAACCGGAAAAATTACGACCGGAACTGTATAAATTAAAGCATTGAAGAAAAAAAGTTTGAATGCATTATTGTCTTTTAAACCTTCAAAATGTGAGAGTCGCGTCAAGTACGGCAAAAAAAATAATGAATTTATAGCTTTTAAGGCCATGAAAACTGTCAAACCTATACCGTAATATCCCGTCGCTACAGATCCCAAAAACTTCGAAATAAACACGCTGTCTAATTCTAAATACAAAATTGCCAAAAGTGCGCTAAAAAAACCACTAAAAGCTAGATTTTTTAGTCTATCATAAATTTTTTTATCAAACTTGAATTTTGCAAAATAATTTCTCAGATTAATTTTATAGCGATTTTTCACATAAAAAAAGCCAATAGCATTGAATAAAAAAGTAATCAACTGTGACGCGAAAAAAAAGCCGACAATATCACTTCTTTTTGAGTTAAAAAAATAAAAAACAGTCGCAATTTTTGTGAGATTTGCAACGATTACTATTCTCTGAAAAATGTAATCTTCCAATCGAACACTTGTCAAAAGATTCGATGTTTTTTGTAAAGCTGTCATCGGAGCAAAAATCGCCAGGATAAAGAGCAGTTTTCTTGCTATCAAAAACTCCGCTTCGTTCGATATATTTTTGATGATAATATTTGGATTATAGGCAAAAACCAGCAAAACAATCGAAATCAAAAACAAAAAAACAAAAAAAATAAACGTAGAAAATCCAATAATCGATAACAAATCGTCGTGATCATTTTTTGCATAACTTTCGCCGGCATATTTAACTCCAGACGCAATAAATCCAATGTCAGCGTAACCAAAAAAAATTATCAGCGAAATGCATAGAGTATAAATTCCATAAACACTCGAAATCGTAGAAATTTTTGGAACTACAACAAACATCGACAAAAAATGCGTAGCAAATGACAAAAATTGCCAAAAATAAATTTTTACGTAATTCGAAGTATAATTTTTTTGCATATTTCTCAATTCAAAGCATTCTGTTGGATTTTTAAGACGAAAAAATAACAAAATGAAAAAATTTAGTTTTTTCCAAAACTTTATTTTCAATCAAGTAAATTTTAATCCTCAAGTTCTTTAAACTTTCCTATTTTAGAGTTTTCGCCGATTATTACCAAAATATCTCCCTCTTCGATTACAACTTCGGCATTAGGAAAAATATTGAAAACCTCTTTAAAATTCGTTTCTCCGGCGTCGGTAAAATATGGCATTTTTTTTCGAATCGCAACGACTGTGATTCCAAATTTATTTCTTACTTGCGACTCAAACAAATTTTTACCAATCAACATTCCTGGAGCTTTTATTTCCACAAGGCTATAATCATCGGAAAAATCTATGATATCTATAATATTCGACGACATCAAAAATTTTGCAAGTTTTTCGGCTTCGTCGCGCTCCGGGAAAATAATTTTATCAGCTCCTACCTTTGATAAAACTTCTGCGTGAAGAGCGGAGTTTGCCTTGACAATTACGCGGTTTACACCAAGATTTTTTAGCAGCATCGTGATCAGAATGCTGGCTTCGAGATTATCTCCAATCGCGATCACGACTTCGTCTATCTCGTTAAACGCCAATTCTTCGAGAATATTTTTATCGGTTGCGTCAGCTTTTACTGCATTATTGATAAATTTTGCAGTTTCTTTTACTCTGTCTTCTTCCAAATCTATCGCGATTATTTCCGAGTTACTTTTAGATAAGGCTTTGACGAGACTTTGCCCGAAAATACCAAGCCCAATCACGCCAATTTGTTTTATTTTTTGTTTCATTTTTTTTACCCTATAATAATTTTTTCCTCTGGATATTGAATTTCCAGTTTTTTATAATTCACAAAAAATCCGCAAACTATAAGCAAAAGACCAACTCTTCCAGTGAACATTAAAATCATCACCAAAATTTTACTAAAAATACTAAGCTTTGGCGACAAGTCCATCGAAAGTCCAACAGTCCCAAAAGCTGAGCTTACTTCAAATAAAATCTCTGTGATCGGAGCATTTTTCTCGATCAGCAAAAGAAGAAAAGTAAAAAATGTACAAATTAAAATCCCGGAAAAAAACAAAACCCACGATTTATCAACAACTTTGTCGTCAATCTGCCTCTTAAAAATCGAAACTTTTTTTGCACCCGTGAATTTCACCCAAAACGATTTTATTAGAATCGCAAACGTTGAAGTTTTGATTCCCCCGCCTGTTCCTGCCGGTGATGCTCCTACGAACATCAAAAATATGCTCATAAAAATGTTGAAGCTGTAGCAATTGTTGTAGCTGAAAATGCTGAAGCCAGCAGTTCTCGATGTGACAGACGTGAAGAATGAAGATATAATTTTATCTATGAATGGCAAATTTCCGATAGTCGAAGGATTGTTAAATTCTGTGACGAGAAATAACAATGTTGGGATAATTAATAAACAAAATGTCACAAGCAAAACAACTTTTGTATGATAGGTCAATTTTTTGTTTTTTTTGTAATCGATAACATCATTAATAACGAGAAATCCGATTCCGCCTAAAATTATCAGGAACGATATGGTGAGAAGCACAAAACCGTTATTTTTAAAATCCGCAAGATTGTTCCCAAAAGGGCTAAAGCCAGCGCTGCAAAATGCACTTATCGCGTGAAAAATCGAATAATAAATCGCTTTAACGCCAAACTTTGGGACCCAGCAAATAAATAAAAAAATTGCGCCGATAAACTCAATAACAAACGTAATTTTCACAATATACTTCACAAAATTGCTCAAGCCGCCCATCGTGAACTTACCGAAAGACGACTGAGTAGTGATTTTGTCAGAAATCGATAACTTTTTTTTAACCAGTGCCAAAAACACGACGATAATCGTCATATAACCTAAACCGCCGAGCTGAATTAACCCAAGCACGACTAATTGCCCGGCTAGCGTAAAATATTGCCCAAAATCCAAAGTTGCAAGCCCAGTCACACAAACGCTTGATGTACAAGTAAAAAGAATATCGATAATCGAAAGCTTAAACTCAGGATTTCGCATAAAAGGCAAAAGTAAAATTAAAAATCCCGAAAATATTATGCCAAGAAATCCAAGTATTAATTTTACAGATGGATTCGAAAAAAATTTCATTTTTAAGATTTTTTAACTTTTTCGACTATCTTCCCAAAAGTCTCGATATCATTGTATGCAATATCTGCCAAAATTTTTCTATCAATAATAATATTTTCTTTCTTTAGCCCCGACATAAACTTGCTGTAAGACATCCCGAACATTCGAGCAGCTGCATTTATTCTCGTGATCCACAAGCTTCTAAAATCTCGCTTTTTTTGCTTTCTATCTCGGTAAGCATATTGTAAACCTTTCTCGACTTGTTCTTTGACATGTCTCCAAAGATTATTTTTACCCATTCTGTAGCCTTTCGCAAGTTTAAAATATTTTTTTTTGTGTTTTAAAGATAACATCCCACCTTTGACTCTAGCCATGCAATTTCCCTCCGTGTTAAAATTTTATTTGTAAGGTATAAGTTTTTTGATATTTTTTGCGTCTAAACCTGCTAAATTTTCAGATTTTCTGAGTTTTCGCATTCTGTTTGAGCTTTTTTTTGTGAGAATATGACGAGCAAAAGCCTTTTTATGTTTTATTTTCCCAGACTTTGAAATGTCAAATCTTTTTTTTGCGCCGCTGTGCGTTTTTAGTTTAACCATTTTGTAAAAAATTCCTCCTATTTGTCTTTTTTCGGTCCCAAAATAATGAGCATATTATTTCCTAACATCTCAATAGGTTTTTCAATATCTGCATAATCCTTTGTAGACTCTATAATTTTATTGAGAAGTTTTGCGCCCAAATCAGTGTGTTCTTTTTCTCTGCCAAAAAAAGCTACGGAAACCTTGACTTTATCTTTATTTTCCAAAAATTTGACGATATTCTTGGTTTTTACCTCTAAGTCGTGAGCTCCAATTTTTGTTCTAAGTTTAATTTCTTTAAGTTGTGTTACTTTTTGTTTTTTCTTGGATTCTTTTTTTTGTTTTTCTTTTTCGTAAATAAATTTACCATATTCCATCATTTTTGCGATTGGTGGATTAGCCTTTTCCGTCATAATAATCAAGTCTAAATCTTTCGACTCAGCTAATGAAATTGCGTCCTGAGTTTTCATGACTCCGAGCATTTCGTTTTTTGCGTCCAAAACGCGTACTTCTGGAAAAGTAATTTTTTGGTTTACCAGATATTCTTCGTGAGGGACATTTGATTTTGCTTTAAAATTTTTGACACTACCGCTTACGCGAAATTTTTCTATGATTTTTGCCTCCAAGTTCGTAGTTTTTCTACGTATTTTTATTTTTTTAACCAGTTTTTTAACAACTTATTTGAAAATTATAAGCAATGTCCCGGCTGTTATAAACCCAACACCGAGCCACTGATACAAACCAAGTCTTTCACCCAAAAATAAAATCGATAAAAAGACAACAAAAACTAGACTTAATTTATCAATTGGCGCGACGAGAGACGCAGGGCCGGACTTCAAAGCGCGAAAATAACAAATCCAGGAAAATCCGGTTGCAATACCGGAAAGCACGAGAAATAATAAGCTCTTTTTGCTTATAACTGCAAAATTATTCCATTCATTCCTAAAGCTCATTGCAATACATAAAAAAACTGCTATCACGACTGTTCTTACTAAAGTCGCCGTATTGGTGGAAATATCTCTTATTCCTATTTTTGCCAATACTGCCGTTAATCCTGCGAAAAATGCAGACAAAATAGCAAATATTTTCCAATTTAGCATAAAATCATCACCTGAATTTTATAAAAAAAAGACGACCTCGCTTTTTTAACAAGCAAAATCGTCTTTTATTATTTTTTATCTAAATTTTAAAATTTGGGATTCCGAACTAATTTATTTTTTAAAAACATTTTTTAAATTTTGTTTCAAAATAAAAACATACAATTTGAGACGTAAAAAACACCCAAAATGTACAACTTTTTAAAAAACTTCTAAACAATCATTCGAATTTATAAATAAAATAATAAAAAACCTTTTTGCTGTAAATTAGCTCGAGGTGAAAGTAGAAACTTTACTTAAAATTTAACTTAAAAAATACAAAATTTTTACTCGACTGTCAAGGATTTATTTTGGACTTTATCGAGAACAAAATCTATAAATTTTCCCAAATCCGAAAGCTCCAAAGTTTTATTTATTCTATTTCTGACAGAAATTGTATTGTTTTCCTGCTCTTTTTCACCAATAATTAACATAAACGGAATTTTTTGCACTTGAGCTTCTCTGACTTTATATCCCAACTTTTCATTAGAGGAATTAATTGAAGCTCGAATTCCGGCTTCCGTCAATCTCTCAAAAATATTTTTTGCATATTCGTTTTGCTTTTCCGTAATCGTCAAAATTCTGACTTGCTCGTGCATCAGCCAAACCGGAAACGCGCCTTTGTAATGTTCGACTAAAATCCCAAAAAATCTTTCGATAGAGCCTAAAAGCGCTCTATGAATCATATACGGCCGATGTTTTCCTCCGTCAGCTCCGATATAAGTCATATCAAATCTTTCCGGCAAATTAAAATCAAATTGTATCGTCGAGCATTGCCATTCTCGCTTTAGAGCATCTTTGATTTTTATATCGATTTTGGGCCCGTAAAACGCACCCCCACCTTCGTCAATTTCATATTCTAAATTTGCAAGCTCAATCGCTCGCATCAAGGCCTTTTCTGCCCTTTCCCATTCTTCCAGTTTCCCGACGAATTTTTTCTCCGGACGCGTCGACACATAAATTTTGTACTCGCTAAACCCAAAATCTTTAAGCATTTTGAGACAAAATTTCAAAACGCGAATGATTTCGTCTTCCATCTGTTCCTGAGCGCAAAAAATATGAGCGTCATCTTGAGTAAAACCTCTGACTCGCATAAGTCCGTGCAAAACACCAGAACGTTCATACCTATAAACCGTTCCGAGTTCAGCCCATCTGAGAGGCAAATCACGATATGAATGATGCGAATTTTTGTAAACCAAAATATGAAACGGACAATTCATGGGTTTTATGATGTAATCTTGGTCGTCAACCTGCATTGGAGAATACATGTTTTCGTTATAAAATCCCAGATGTCCGCTAGTTTCCCAAAGTGTCGATTTTCCGATATGCGGAGTATACAAAATTTCGTATCCATTTCTGAAATGCTCGTCACGCCAAAAATTCTCCAAAACATTTCGTACCCTCGCGCCATTCGGATGCCACAAAACGAGCCCGCCGCCAATTTCGTCCGTCACGCTAAACAAATCCAATTCTCGACCAAGCGTCCTATGATCTCGAGATCTTGCTTCGTCCAAAACTTTTAAATATTCATCCAACGCCTCTTTCGTGTAAAAAGCTGTACCATAAATTCTTTGAAGCATCGGATTTTTTTCATTTCCGCGCCAGTAAGCTCCGGCGAGATTCAAAAGCTTGAAATATTTAATTTCGCTAGTTCTTTCGAGGTGCGGTCCTTTACAAAGATCAACAAAATCTCCATTTCTAAAAAAAGAAACCTCTTGTATTTCGCTCGGCAAGTCTTTAATAATTTCAACTTTGTATGGCTGATTTTTTTTTGTGAAAAACTCGATCGCTTCGTTTCTAGTTTTTTCTATTTTTTCAAAAACTAAATCCTCTTCTGCAATTTTTTGCATTTCTTTTTCGATTAATTCTAAATCTTCCGGCTCGAGCCTTTTTTCCATGTCAAAATCGTAATAAAACCCGTCTTCAATCGCCGGGCCTATTCCAAATTTCGTATTCGGAAATAATTTTTGAACAGCACTCGCCATCAAATGCGCTGTCGAATGCCTCAGTATTTCTAACTCTAAATTTTTCATTTTTCACCTCAGAAAATTTGCAAGATTTTTAAGCCAGCAAGTATAGCAAATTCTAAATTATTTTGACAATAAGAATCTATTTGAACAAAAAATAAAAAAAAGCTCGCCAGAATTAACGGACGAGCTTTACTTTTTTACAAAATGGTGGAGGTGGCGGGAATCGAACCCGCGTCCAGAAGCATTTTAATAATAAATCTACAAGTTTATCGGCTGTTTTTATTTCGCCAAACAAACTCTCAAGCCGTAAGATTTTGTTGGACTAGACAGCAAAAATATTGATTATCCCGTTACTACCGCCGAGTAATCAAGCCTTTCTAAATTTAACATTTCTGACTATCCGAAAGGCAAAATAATCAAAAATGCGCTACTTAATTAAGCAGCTATCGCCATTGGCATTACCTGGAATCCAGGCATTACCTTTGGCATTAATTTGACTTTTAATTCGTCGTTTATTTTTTTGCTATTTTTTACAAGTTTATAGCGAAACTTGACTTGCAATATTATCTCCATTACTACTGTCGAGGCCTGGTCACCCCCCAATTTTTAAGAGATTACTATTGATCCCGAAACAATTTGAATTACCGTAATTGTATCATTATAATGAAAAACTTGAGTAATCCAATCATAATAATAATTACCCGGAGCTTCATTAAGAGATTTAAGAGTTAGGGTTGAACTCATACCGGAAGGAATGCCTAGCCCGCTTATTTGAAAGTTTAAAATTTTGTAATCACCGGAAGCGGTTCGTACAAAAACTTCAAATTTACAACTATTTAAAGTTCCGCCGCCGCTATTTGTGATTACAAAATCTGCTTGCAATACCGGGAAACTTCCACCCCATACTACGTGATAATAATCAAGAGATACTGAGGCATTTGGTGGCGTACTTTTTTTTGAATCATTCGAGGAACAAGATAAAAATAGAAACATAGAAAAAATAAAAATGAACACTGTTTTAAAAAATTTCATACAAGACCCATAAAATTATTTTTTTCTATTATAAACAAAATCTATTAAACCTCAAATTTATTTTTTATTCTACTGACTTATTTTGCGATTTTTCATGTCGAAAATTTATTTCAAATTTTATTTATGTTAGGCAAACGCTTATAAAATTACCACAGAATCTGGATTTAAGTAAATTTCTAGAATCTGACTGTAATATCTGAATGTTCCCAAGGTATAATCGTAATTTCCCGGCATTTGATTCGTTGAGTTTAGCGTAACAGTCGTACTTTGCCCTGTCGGAAGAGCCAATCCAGAAATAGAGAAACGCAAATTTTCACTTATTTTATAACCTTGGTCAACTCTTACATAGACAGTAAAAGTACATCCACTTAACGTCCCGCCTCCGGTGTTTGTCATAATAAAATTCCCTCTTAAAACTGGATAATTACCGCCCCATATAACTTGATAAGTACTAAGAACAATAGCTGCCTTTGCCGGCTCGACCTTTTTATCATCTGATGACGATGAGCATCCCAAAAAAATAAAAACTGCCAGAAGAGAAATTAAAAAAATTTTTAGTTTCATTGTAAATCTCCTGTTTTTTATAAATTTTTATCCAAAATCATTTTTACAACTTCTGGGTAAATTTTATGCTCGACTCTCAAAACTTTTCAGCAGTTTCAGGGGAGAAATTTAGACTTGAAATATCAATGAATTTTTGAATTATATGACATTTTTTAAATTGAATAAAGTTAAACTTTATTTTTTAATTTTAAAATACGTTCAACTGAACTATTTATCTGAATTATTGAAATTTCTTGATCTTTTATAGCACTTTTTAAAGTTTCAAAAATACCATCAAGTTTTGCTAGGTCACTTTTATTTCTCAATACCACAGGCATACAAACCATATCTACGCCTGCTTTAATTGCCAATCTTGTAGCTTCTGATTCGCCAAAATTTTCCGAAATTGCTTTCATATCCATAGCATCCGTTATAATAATACCGTTAAAATTCAATTTATTTCTTAATAAGTTAGTTAAAATAGTTTTCGATAAAGTCGCCGGAAGAAAAATCTGTTCGCCGTCTTTTTTCGAAATCACGGTATTTTTTTCAATTTGAGGCAGCTCAATATGCGCGCTCATTACCATATCAACGCCGGAATCAATCATTGCTTTAAATGGTTTTAATTCCATATTCTCCAGTTCTTCTAAAGTTTTATCGATTCTTGGAAGACCAAAATGCGAATCCACTTTTGTATCACCGTGTCCGGGAAAATGTTTTGCAGTTGAAATTATATTTTGCGAATGTAATCCTTTCATAAATTTTTTCCCAAATTTTGAAACAACCTTTACATTTTCTCCAAATGAACGTACATTTATCACTGGATTTTCAGGATTGCTGTTTATATCTACTACAGGAGCAAAATTGCAATTTATGCCAAGTTCTTTGAGTTCCTTACCTATAATTTTCCCTTTTTTAAAAGCTTGTTTCGCAGTTTTAATTTCAGAATTATTTTTCAAAGTCTCTCTATCAAAAGCAAATCGTTCGATTCTTCCGCCTTCTTGATCAACACAGATAAAAAGCGGTGGATTGCCTGCATCCTTAGCTGCTTTTTGTAAATCGTAAATTAACTTTTTAGTTTGATCTTTATTTTGAAAATTTTGTGAGAATAAAACCACACTTCCAATATTATATTTCGCAATGATTTCCTTAATTTCTTCATTAAGTTCTGTAACAGGCTTTTGTTTTTCGGTTTTATTTTCTGTAACAGTTCCGAGTTCATCTGTTTGCTGTAAATTTTCATCATCCCAAAACCTAAAATCCAAACATATCATTTGTCCTATTTTATTGTCGATTGTCATACTTTCAAGATTAAATGTATTTTTTGGAAACAACGTTAATGGTAAAACAAAAAAGCAAAAACTACAAAATAAAATAATTTTTTTAAACATCTAAATTTCTTCATTCGAAAATATTTGATTTACATTAAGCACATTATCTTTCAATGCAGTAAGTGAAAAAATCGAAAATCCGGAAACATTTTTAAGTGTGGAATTTAAATCTAGCTGATCTTTTATACTTTGAGAAGATCGAAATGCTTTATTAGTAGAGTTTGGATCTAGCTTATAAGCAGGAAGACCTATTATTAACTTTACATTTGTAGATTCAACTATATTATTCCACCAATTAGCAAGAGAACTATAATCGGCTATTTCAAAGCCTATATTCCAGTATATCTGCGGAATTATGTAGTCTATCCAACCCTCTTTTACCCATTTAACCGAATCTGAATAAATTTTATGATAACTCTCTAATCCATTCGTTCCACAGCCGCCGTCTTCGATGGAATTTTTCCATATCGCAAAAGGCGAAATACTAAAAACTAAAGATTTATCTATAGATTTAATTTTAAAATAAAGTTCTTTAACAAAAACATCTATGTTGTTTCTACGCCAATCATCAAGAGACAAACCATGACCATATTGGGAAAATTCTTTTTCATCATGAAAAATTACAGGTGCATCTTTATTTTGTGGGTAAGGGTAAAAATAATCATCCATATGAATATTTACTTTATATTTTTTTGCTATATAAGCCCCTTCATCGATTACCAATTTTCTTACTTCCGGAATCCCTGGGTTTAACATACACCAGCCGTCGTCACTCGCGGCAATCCACTCCGAATGTTGTTTTAATGGATTTTTTTTTGGCAGCTTATCAATATATGCCTGAGTATCAAATCCATCAGATTTTTTTCCACATAAAAATGGATTTATCCACGCCTCTAATATAATATCTCGCTTTTTACATTCTGCTATCATAAATTCCAAAGGATCCCAACCAGGATCTTCACCTAACGTTCCAGTGAGCCACTTTGACCAAGGGAACATTTTGGATTTATACATAGCGTCATTGCGGCATCTGACTTGAAAGTAAACTCTATTAAAACCCAATGATTTTAGCAGATCTAGGTTTTCAGTCATTTCTTTTTGTTGTTCTTTAATTCCTACTGACTTTGGCCAATTCATATTGCATACAGTGGCAATCCAAACCGCACGAATTTCTTCTTTATTTACGTCTGAATAAGCAAAGGCAGAAAAACATAAAATCGCAGCAAACATTGTTAATATTGTTTTTTTCAAGTTAATTATTCCTTATTGGGATTTTTTCAGTTACTATATAAAAATTTATAATTATCGTAACAAATCGTTCTTAAAATGCTCATTTGGTTTAGGCGCCAAAAAGCCAAGCTTTTCTAAATTTAGCATTAAATACTAAAAAACTTCAACGCTATTTTTTTATAACGCGTTTCTCAATCTAAAAAACAACTTTCTCTTCTAAAACCATTTTTATTGCTTCTGGATAAATTTTATGCTCGATTTTTAAAACTTCTGTAGCAATTTCGTTAGGAGATTTGAGGATGGAAATATCGGTAGCTTCTTGAAGGACGATTGGACCTTTGTCGCATTCATTGATCACGAAATGCACAGTTGCGCCGCTTTTTTTTACGCCGCTCTCAAAAACAGCTTTATGAACATTTTTACCGTACATCCCAACACCACCAAAATCAGGCAGTAACGAGGGATGAATATTCAAAATTTTGTTTTTGTAAAATTCCGGCTCAAAAATTTCAGAGTCCAAGATCAACATAAATCCTGCTAGACAAACCAAATCAATTTTTTGGGATTTTAAGATATTTATTATTTGGCGGGTGTAATTTTTTCTTTTTTCGGAAAGAGACAAATTATCGTTAACGACGAGAACAAAAGTTTCGATATTATGTTTTTTCGCTCTTTCTAGAGCAAAAGCATTTTTGTTATTCGAAATAACAGCAGCAATTTTGGCGTTTTTGATGTCGCCTGACTCAATCGCATCGATAATCGCCTGCAAATTCGAGCCGCCGCCTGACGCCAAAACAGCTATATTTTTCATTTCAAAACGACCTTTCCGGTACCTTTTGCAATTTTTCCAATTATCACGCTATTTTTTATTTGCTTTTGAATTTCGCTAGCATTCGTTTTGTCGACGACTAAAACCATCCCGATTCCCATGTTAAAAACATTAAACATTTCTTCTTCGGAAATTTTGCCTTTTTTTTGCATTATTTTAAAAATTTCAGGAACTTCCCAGCTTTTTTTGTCGATAATCGCATCAAAATTTTCTGAAAAAACTCTTGGAACATTTCCAGGCAATCCGCCGCCTGTTATGTGCGCCAAGGCTTTGATTTTTTTATTTTTTATTAAATTTTTCACGTCTTTCCAATAAATTTTCGTCGGTTCGAGCAAAACTTTTGAATATTTAACCAATTCTTTTTCGCTAAAAACTTTTCTTACCAAAGAAAATCCGTTACTGTGAACTCCGCTCGACGGAAGCCCAATCAGAACATCGCCAGACTTAACATTTTTTCCATCCAAAATCTCGTTTTTCTCAACGACTCCAACTGCAAATCCAGCTAAATCATATTCGTCATCTTTGTAAAAACTTGGCATTTCAGCAGTTTCTCCGCCCAAAAGAATTGCTTCGGACTGTTCGCAGCCTTTTACGATTCCTTTTATCACTTTTTCGGCTTTGTCGAGTGACAGTTTTCCAGTCGCGAAATAATCTAAAAAAAACAAAGGTTTTGCGCCGCTCGTGATTATGTCGTTGACGCACATAGCCACCAAATCTATCCCAATCGTATCGTGTTTGTCGAGCAAAAAAGCTAGCTTCAGTTTTGTTCCAACTCCATCTGTTCCAGAGATTAAAACCGGATTTTTGTAGCCGGAAATCTCAAAAGCTCCGCCAAATCCGCCGATTCCGCTCAAAACATTTTTTGAATTCATCTTTTTCGTCAAAACCTTTATTCTGTCGACGAGATTATCTCCGGCTTTAATATTTACTCCGGCGTCTTTATAAGTCAAACCTTTTTTATTCATTAAAATCCTCTCATTTAATTTTACATCGCGCTATAAGTCGGCGCATTTTTCGCTGTTTTGCCTTTGATCACATCGTGATAATATGCGTAAGTCATCGGAGTTTTGCCATTCAAAACTTCTGTTTCATCGACTTTTGCAAAAAAAATCGTGTGAGTCAGCATATCAAATTGATTGATTACATTTGCCTCGATAAGAGCGCAAGTGTTTTCTATCATAATCGGCAAATTGTGAATGCTCGATAATTTGTATTTTACATTGGCAAATTTATCGAAATCTCGTCCGGTTCTAAAGCCAAAATTCCCGATAAATTTCATATCAGCATCTGTAGTCAAAACTGAAATCGCGATTTTTTTACTCGATTCTATAAAATTATGCGAATAATTATTTTTGCTAACGCTGACTGCGAAAATCACTGGATCAGCTGTGATTTGAAAAACAGTATTCACAAGACACGCGCTAAATTTATCGTCGAGCCTAGCGCTTATGACATACATTCCATAGCTGATTTTTCGCATTCCGTCTACTTTCATAAATATTTTTCCTTTTTGAAATCCAAATTTTACGAAATTATTTAAAAAATTATCTATTCAAAATCCGCCTCTTGTCTCACTAAAATTTTCTATTTTTTTCAAAACTTAATTACAAAAAATTAAATTCAGAAGTTAACTAAAACAAATTCTCCAGCCGAAAATCAGCAGGAAAAAATTTTAATTAACTCGCTAAAACAACTTCAGTCGAAGTTTCTTGAATCGTATTATTTAATTGAATTTCTAAATTTCTTTGCTCAACTTCCTGCAATTCTTGGCTTTTATTTTCATTTATTTTTTCTACTTTAATTTCTTCTAATTTTTCAGTTTTGTTATTTTTTACATCATTTTTTTTATTTTTTTTGCAGCTTTTGAAAATATTGCAATTTGAAAAACTGTAGCTCAATTTCAAGTTCACTTCCTGATCTGTATAATCATCTCGCATTTCCATCGTGTAGCCAACTCCAATATTCACTTTTTCAAACATCGTCAGATCTAATCCAACTTTTACTCTCACTGCGTCGCCCAGTTCTGCGCCTTTTATTTTCCATTCGTCATTCGAAGAAGCCAAAAATCTTCCGGTCGTTTCCGTCTGTTTGTCTCCCAAATTCAAGCCATAACTCACATCCAAAAATGAGCTTAAATAATTCGCGTATTTTTTGTCGAATTTTACTGTATTCGTAAATTTCAAGCCTATCGGAAGCTCGATAACATTTGTTTCCACTTTGTCGACAATACGAGCAACGCTTGAGTCGCCTTTTTCTGAAAATTGTCCAGTGTCTATTCTTGCGATATTTATTCCAAGATGCGGAACTATTTGCGATTTTATAATCTCGATTTCATACGCCAAATATCCAAATTCGCCGTTTATTCCAATCAAATTTGTGTTGTACTCGCCTTCAGTTTTCGCTTTAAATAATTTGTAATATGTTTCTTCTTTGTTCGTCGAAAAACCAAAATCAACTCCTGTATTCAAATACCATTTTTCTTCGTTGTAGCTTCCATAAAGGCTAAAAAGCGTTCCGTCAATTTTCGTTTTTGTGCTGTCATTTTTGGATTTTACTTCGCCATTGTCAAGATGAACAGCTCCTCCGATTACCACTTTATCCAAAACCCTGTCGTAACCAATCGTGATTCCCATCGGATCATAGTCGTAGCCAATATTTTTAGCTTGGTCTTTTTGCTCAATTTTTCTCGACGAAACCATTGCCCAAATTTTATTTTTTTCATCTGCATTGAAATTCATGTTAGTCATAAGTCCCAGCGCTGCATATTGCGTTCCTTCTCGGCTGTCCGCAAAATGGAAATTGTCGAGCCTATTCCCGATTCGTCTGTTCATCGTACTCATCTGTCCGAGCGTAGCTTGATTTGACGCCAAAAACATGTCGCCGGTTAATGTTTTCCCAAAATCTTGAAAATCTTTTTGCAAACTTTCCGATATATTTCCATTGGCGTAAATATTGTCAAACAAATCTTTTTGCTCTTGATTCAAAAAATTACTCGTCCTGAAAAAATCGATTATTGGGTCAAACTGGAATACTTCACCTAAACTTTTCACATTCAAAATCAAGTCAAAATTTTTACCAATTATATTTTCATCCGTATTTTGAGAAAAATACACGTCTACTAAGTTATTTTTATAACTAAAAGAACTATTTTGTCCAGGAACATAAGAACTCGTGTCATTTGTGACGATATAATTTTTATTGTTGTAAATTCCAGCTTCTGTATTTCCGATTCCTTCGATCTTAAGTTTTGCTCCGTCTTTTATTTCCACTGTTTTTGCAGTAATTTTTGATGTCAGATTTGTGATAAAAGTTGTTCCGCTTCCAAGACTAAAGTTTGTCGCTTTTTCTGAATTCAAATAAATAGTAGCATCTTTTAAAAGCTCGAATGTTCCACTGGAAATTATAAAATCCGTGTCAATCAAAAATTTATTATTTCCTCCCAAACTCCAAATCCCAAGTCCGGTTTTATTTATTTCTACTTTTCCGGTCCCTTTTGTCGTTGTGATCGGATCTTCGATTTTTAACGTTTTTCCGTCTAAAATATCAAAATTTATCGTTATTGTTCCAATTTTGTCTAAATACATCAAGTTTGAAACGCCATTTGCTTTATTGCCTGACCAAACTGCAGATTCTGTTGCCTTAAAATTTAACGTCGCATTCTCAGCTACGAAAATCGCGCCGCCTAAAACATCAGCTTCGTTGTTCTTAAAAATAGCATTAGTAAAATCGGCGTTGAAAGAGTTGTGAGACCAGGCTGAATTTAAAAAATATAAAGCTCCTCCGTTCAGCGTTGTCTTGTTAGATTCAAATAATACGCTTTCTGAAAAACTAAGTTTTTCCTCCATTCTGCATATTAATTGCTCCGCCGCCGCCAGTGGCATTATTAGCCAGTACAGCTTCATTATTCCTAAAAATTGCGTTTTTAAAATTTAGAATATTAGTTGTTAAAACAGAAGTAGCGTAGATGCTGCCGCCGCCGCCGCCAAAACCAGTTTCAGTCTGTATTTTGTTGTTTTCAAATATCGCATTTCCATAAAAATTTAAACTTGAATCCGTCAAAGATATAGTTCCTCCAAAAGCCTGTGAGCCTATAGGATTTCCCACATTGTTAGACATGAATACTACGTCTCCCAAAAAATTCAAATTTGAGTCATTCGAATATATCGCACCTCCATAACCCTGTGGTGATAAAGCAGCTCCTGCATTATTGGAGTTGAATGCTACGCTTCCTGAAAAATTTACAGTCGATTTTTCTACATAAACTGCTCCGCCATATGAAAGAGCTTCATTATTTGTAAAATTTACTGCTGCAAAATTTAGCTCTGATTCTTTTGCGTGTACAGCTCCACCATTTGTTGCTAACGCATTCCCTTCAAATAACGCGTCTCCAAAAAAATTCAACTTTGATTGGTTACTCGCGCAAATAGCGCTGCCAGAAGCTGTAAATGTTGTAGAGCTTTTATTATTTCTAAAAATCGTTGTTTCATTGAATTATCAGCATAAATTGCTCCGCCGTCTACAGCCTGATTATTTTTAAAAATTGCATCTCGAAAATCTGCACTCGATTTTTCTAAATATAATGCTCCTCCTTTTCCACCGCCAATAAAAGTATCGACAGATGTATTCCCTTCAAAAGATGCATTTGAAAAAGTGCTAATAGAATCGACCATTTTTATTGCTCCGCCACTTTCGCCAAGTCTAAGTCCGTTTGCAAATTTTACATTTTCGACGTTAAAAGTAGAAGCAGAAACACTAAAAAAATTTGTAATAGAAGTCCCAGTGCTGATTGTCATTTGCGCATTGGAAGCAGATTTTAGACTAATTGCTATATTTGAAATAATGAAAGGCGGAGATAATAGACTATCGTCGGCTTTATGTAAAACGATTTCGTCTCCGTCAGCTAAAACGCTCGCTCCTCGCAAATTTTCCAAAGTCGAATAAGTTTCTCCGATATTTATGTTATACGTCGTAGCTTGCAAACTAAAGCTCGAAAGAAACAACAAACTCACTAAAAAAATTGAAATAAGTTACCTGAAACTTTTGAACTTTGAAAGCAAACTCAGATTTTTCATACCAAAAACTCCTTTGAATTCTTCTGAATTCTTCTA
Source organism: bacterium (assembly GCA_031551405.1). GTDB lineage: Bacteria > RUG730 > RUG730 > RUG730 > RUG730 > JAVBNQ01. The sequence goes on from JAVBNQ010000004.1 coordinate 137,884, forward strand.
ATTTTTTTGGGTTTAATTTAAATTTTTGGGCTGACGCTAATAAAGTTCTATTCAAGTCAACAAATTCCGTTTCTTTTTCTCTTTTTCTATCTACTTTGTGTCTGCCTAGTGAAGAGAAGGTGGAAAAAATTTGTCCTTGCAGGACTAGCAATATTTCGCCGCTTCGCGAAAAAAACACGTCGTCATTGCGAGCAAAGTGAAGCAATCTCATTTGTTATTGCTGACCGCATGTCCTCTGCTAATAAGCCGTATGCAATACTTTTTCCCTATCTCTGAGGTTCAGCAAACTAGCATTTTTTGTATCTTTTTTGGGCAATGGCAAAAAGCCGCGCTCGGAAAAAATGAAAATTCTGACGTGTAGACGGAAAAAAACAAAAAGTTTTGTCGAAGTAAAAAACGAGAGAATTTTCTTTATCATCTACAAAGATCAGTAAATTAAATATTATGTGTTAGCTCCAAAATTTTTATTGATTTTATCTCAAAAACTCGTCGATCTTTTGCGCTACATTTCGTCCTTCGTAGAGCGCCCAAACTATGAGCGAAGCTCCGCGACGCGCGTCTCCGCAAACGAAAACTTTCTCAGAATTTGTTTTCATGAGATTTTCGGTTGCTTTTATATTCCCTCTAGCGTCAAGCTCCAAATTCAAATCTTTCACAATTGCACCTTGTTCAGGATTTGTGAATCCCATAGCGAGTACGACCAAATCCGCCAAAAGCTCAAATTCGCTATTCGGAACCACTTTCACTATCGGGCAACCGTTTATATCTTTGTCCGGACCAAATTCGACTCGCTCACAACGCACAGCTTTGACTTTGCCGTTTTCTCCGATAAATTCTTTGGTCAAAACGCACCAATCTCTTTCGCCACCTTCCTCGTGCGAAGACGAAGTTCGCAAAATCATCGGATATTTCGGCCAAGGCATATTTTCAGGACGACAAACGCCAGGTTTTGGCATAATTTCGATTTGGTTCACAGAAACAGCTCCCTGTCTGTGCGAAATTCCCATACAATCTGCTCCAGTGTCTCCTCCGCCTATTACAACGACTTTTTTGCCAGTCGCCAAAATTTCTTCCTCACTAAATTTTTCGCCGCTAATTCTTTTGTTCGACTGAACCAAAAAATCCATTGCAAAATGTATTCCTTTCAAATCGCGTCCTGGAATTTTCAAATCTCTCGGAACCTTTGATCCGATCGCAATCGCAACCGCGTCGAAATTTTTCATAATCTCGTCAGTTTTATAATTTTCTCCGACATTTGCGTTTGTTTTAAATTCTATTCCTTCGTCTTGTAAAATTTTTATTCGTCTATCCAAAATACTTTTCTCGAGTTTAAAATCCGGAATCCCGTATCTCAAAATCCCGCCGATTTTATTGTCTTTTTCAAAAACTGTGACCTGATAACCTTTTTGATTCAAAAATGAAGCTGCGCTCAAGCCCGCAGGTCCGCTTCCTACGACAACGACTTTTTTGTTATTTCGAAATTTTGGAGGATTTGCTTTTATGAGTCCGGCAGAAAAAGCTTTTTCAATAATCGTGAGTTCATTATCTCGAATCGTCACAGGATCGTCGTTGATTCCGAGCACGCAAGCCGCTTCGCAAAGCGCAGGGCAAATTCTGCCTGTAACTTCCGGCAAAATATTTGTTGAATTTAAAAGCAAAAATGCTTCTTCCCATTTTCCAAACGCCAAAAGTTCGTTCCATTCTGGAATAATATTTCCGAGCGGACAACCCGAATGACAAAACGGAGTTCCGCAATCCATACATCTCTGGGCTTGCTCGCGGGATTCAACCTCGCTTTTCATTTGCAAAACGTCTTTATTGTCTTTCACGCGTTCTTGAACAGAACGATATTTCGCAGCATTTCTTTTTATTTTTAAAAAACCTTTTGGATCTTTTTTCATCTTAAGTTTCTCCCGGAATTTTTATAAGTTAATAATTTTTTATATTTATTTTCAAATTTTTCTATGGCAAAAAGGCTTTTCAAAAAATTTATAAAAATAATACGAAATAAACAAAGTAACTGGTAAAGCAAAAAATAAAAAAACGAGTAATATCGCAAAATTATTCAAACTAAATAGTCTAACACACAACCCAATAATCCGTGGAGTTATAATAATGTGCAATAAATATAAACTGTAAGAAATCATGCCTAATTTGAATAGAGGCTGTAAAAAAGTCAGCTCTTTTATCCTTTGGTCAAAAAACTTCAAAACCAGAATAAAAAGAGCAACCCCTGTCGTAAATTTATCTTTAAAGGCAAATATAAAAAAAACTAAGCAAACTAAATCATAGAAAAGTTTTGGTGAATAAAAATTTTTAACAATTCTATAAACAAGAGTTCCTGCGTAAAACATATGCCAAGTCCTGGGAAGTACAAAAAAAGTATCAAAATTTAAAATATTATTAAGTCCAAGTCGTTGGATGCAATTGAAAAATAAAAAAAGAGTTATTAAATCAAAAATATAAAAAAAATATTTTTTAAACAACAAAAGCAAAACAAAAACTAACAAATAAAAACGTATTTCATGTTGCAGAGTCCAGTATGCGCCATTAAAATTTATTTGCGGAGTTTTTATTAGAGGCAAAGACACCAAAATATCCTGAAAACTCGGCAATTGCGCGGACTTTGTTAATTCAGTTTAATAAACAAAAACACACAAATAAATCCAAAAATAATTGAGAAAAATAAGGTGGATAAATTCTAAGTAATCTTTGCTTGATGCATCTTAAAGAGTCTTCAATATTTTTTTCTGCAGAAACACAAATGCAATAGCCGCTCAATTTCTGGAAATGTTACACTGTGAATTTTATATCCGAGTAACGGTTTACAATCAAAATTTTTTTATTTTCTGGGTTTTCTACAGTAGGTATTTCAATGCCATACTCCCACTTATTTTTTATAACGTAATCACTTTCTTTCCCATAAACAGTACCGCTAATTTTTATCGTAGAACGAAGATATATTCTATCGGAATATATTTTATTTATATTTATTGGGCCATCATGTGACTTCACATATAAAATATTTTTACTTGAAACATTGTCTAAATTAACCTCGCCTAGAACGGTATTTATTTTAATTGATCTTTCAGAAAAAACATTTGTTAAATCGCAGTCTAGATCTGTTTTTATGTTTATATTATTTTTGCATGAAACATTTTCAATAGTTAAAAGATTATCGAAATCAATGTTTAGATTATTAAGATTTTTTAGTCCATTAATTTTAAAAGGACCATTAAATAAGAAAGGCTTCCAATTCCATGATTCTCCTCTTTTAGAGAAAAAATCTATATCGCCATGATAAACTTCTGGGACTGCTATGATTAGGTCGTTGTCTTCGTACCTTGAAGGATTTCCACCTTTAACAATAGGAGTTCTTTGAAGTAAAGTTCCTTTTGGCGGATTGTAATTTTTGTAAATTATTGAAATTCCATTTTGCGTTTTTAAAATATTATATTTTTCATCGGAATTTTCAAAATAAATAACTTCAAGTTCATTTGATTTCGAAGGTACAACATTTACATTAGTGTTGTTTGTATCAATAGTTATTAATGAAAGCCCTGTTATATCGCAGGAATATGTTTTTTGAACGTTATCCTTTCTTATAATTTTTTTGTTTTGATCGTTACCACTAAAATTTAAGTTAAAGCCTGTAAGTTCAAACCATATAAACGCGATCAGTGCGCCTATTGCTATGAAAAAATAGAATCCTACCGTTTTTAAAAAAGTTTTTTTCATTTATTTTACCAACATTTCCGGAAAATCTTAGTATTTTTATTTTTATAAATAATTTTTAAAACGTTTAAAGGCTGATCTGGTTAATGTTGTAAATATCGAGCTATAAAGTTAAAGTGTTGCGGTACCAAATGTCTCAAGCTTAAGCCAACAAAATACAGTATTTTTGTATTTTGCGACGAACCAAGCACAAAATGATCTTTCAATGAATGAAAAGCCACTACCGAAAAAGCGCTTAATCCTCGCAAAATATCCAAGCTAAAAAAAATTCCATTCAGAATAATGAGTACCAAAAATTTTGGTTATGTTCTTTTTGCTCCCATCAATCCCTTAGTAAACTCATTTTTCCTAGCACTGAACATCGATTCCCAATTTCTGCTCAAGCTTTTTTTGATCTAATATTTTTTTGTACTCGAGCGGAATAATTTTTACCAATTTTTTTATCTCACCCTCGGACAAAAACTTCTCGACAACTTCGCTGTTCGTGTATTTCTTGTGATTTCTGAGTAGCGTTTTTACAGTCGCCAAATCCTCGTCGTCTAATTCTTCAATCGCCACCATTTCCATATTGCATTTATTTTTGAAATCGCCGTTTTTGTCGTAAACATAGGCTATTCCGCCTGACATTCCAGCTCCAAAATTTAGTCCTGTTTCGCCCAAAATCACGACTCTTCCGCCGGTCATATATTCGCAGCCATGGTCTCCAATTCCCTCGATTACAGCATTGACGCCGGAATTTCTGATGCAAAATCTCTCTCCTGCAATTCCTCGAATATAAGCCTCGCCATGAATCGCACCGTAAAAAGTCGTGTTTCCAATTATCACATTTTTCTCAGCTGGATAATCCGTGTTTTTATTCGGATAAATTATAATTTTTCCGCCGGAAAGACCTTTTCCAACGTAATCATTCGCTAGCCCCTCGAGTTCAAAAGTTATCCCTTTTGCCAAAAACGCGCCAAAACTCTGCCCGGCTGTTCCGTCGAATTTTACCTGAATCGTATCGTCAATCAAACCCATTTCTCCGTAATTTTTAGAAATCTCGTAACTGAGCATTGCTCCGACTGTTCTGTCAAAATTAGCGATTTTTGATTCAAATTTTACTTCTTCGCGAGATTGAATAGCTTTTTGCGACTTGTAAATCAAGCTTTTGTCCAAAACATTTTCTATTCCGTGATCTTGACTTTTTATGCAAAATCTTCCGACATTTTCAGACATTTTTGGACTGTGCAAAATTTTCGAAAAATCAATATTTTTTGCTTTCCATGGCAAAATTTCTTTATTAACTTCGAGCAGCTCAGTTTTGCCAATAAGCTCGTCGATTTTTCTGATTCCGAGCTCAGCCATAATTTCTCTGACTTCCTTAGCAACGAATCTCATGTAATTCACGACGGAATCAACTTTTCCGGCAAATCTTCCTTGCAAAATATCATCTTGCGTCGCTACTCCGAGAGAGCAATTATTCAAATGACAGTGCCTCAACATCACGCAACCCATCACAATGAGACAAGCCGTCGAAATTCCATATTCTTCAGCTCCCAAAATCGCTGCAATTACAATGTCGCGACCTGTTCTAATTTGTCCGTCGGTCTGAAGCCTGACTCGTGATCTCAAGTCATTTAATACCAAAGTTTGGTGGGTTTCAGAAATTCCGAGCTCAAACGGAAGCCCGGCGTATTTTATCGAACTGAGAGGTGAAGCTCCTGTTCCTCCGTCTCCACCGGAAATCAAAATCATATCAGCGTGCCCTTTTGCGACTCCGGCTGCAATTGTTCCAACTCCGATTTCCGATACAAGTTTAACGCTGACGCGAGCTTTTGGATTCGCATTTTTCAAGTCAAAAATCAGCTGAGCCAAATCTTCGATCGAGTAAATATCGTGGTGCGGCGGCGGTGAAATCAAAGTAACTCCTGGAGTCGTGTATCTCGTTTTTGCAATTGTCACGCTGACTTTGTGTCCTGGAAGCTGTCCGCCTTCGCCAGGTTTTGCTCCTTGAGCAATTTTTATCTGAATCTCGTCCGCATTCGCCAAATAATTCGACGTGACGCCAAACCTGCCAGACGCAACTTGTTTTATCGCGCTTCGGCGAGAATCTCCATTCGGCATTGTGAAAAATCTCTCCGGATCTTCGCCGCCTTCTCCTGTGTTCGATTTGCCTTTCAATCTATTCATCGCAATCGCCATTGTCTCGTGAGCTCCTTGGCTAATCGACCCAAAACTCATTGCTCCAGTACAAAATCTTTTGACGATTTCGTCCTCGGATTCGACCTCATTTATGTCTATGCTTTTTTGCGTTTTAAATTTCAGCAAACTTCGCAAGGTCGTCGGATTTTCGGCTTGATTATTTACAAATCCGGCAAATTCCTTGTATTTTTTGTAGTCGTTATTTTTTGCTGCCTCTTGCAAAGTCGGAATTGTATTCGGATTCCAAAGATGAAATTCTCCATCTTTTCGCCACTGATAAAATCCGCCTGTATCCAAAATTGTCCTTGCAGGAGCAATATTCGCCGCTTCGCGAGAGAATCCATCGCCTAAAGTCTCACCAATAAATGCTTTATCGTGACGCATTTTTGTTTCTTTTTGAATAATTTTGTAATCAATTCCGCCAATTCTCGACGGCGTATTAGTAAAACTTTTATTTATCACTTCTTCGCCGATTCCGACTGCCTCGAAAATTTGTGCGCCTTTGTAGCTTTGAAGAGTAGAAATTCCCATTTTTGACAAGATTTTCAAAATCCCAGTCTCGACGGCGTGAATATAATTTTTTAAAGCTTTTTCTTTTGTGATTTCCAATTTTTCATTTTCGAGGATATTTTCAACGGATTTATAAGCCAAATACGGATTGATAGCGTCGGCTCCGTAACCAAAAAGTAGAGCAAAATGAAAAACTTCTCTCGGCTCGCCGCTTTCCAAAATCAAAGAAACGCGTTTTCGAACAGCTTTTTTGATCAAAAACTGATGAACAGTCGAAATCGCCAAAAGCGCCGGCAAAGCCATTTTTTCCTGATTTACTTCTCGATCAGTCAAAAGAATAAAAGAAAATCCTTCGTTTAAAGCGTTGTAAGCCTCGTCGCAAATTTCGTCAAGTCTTTTTTCAAAAGCGTTTTCATTTTTCACGTCGTAAAGCAAACTTATTGTTTTTGTTCTAAAATTAGAGTTAGGCATAAACGATTCTGACGCGCCATTTTTCGAAATTTTATCATTTACAGAAGTTCCTGAATTATTTGCCTCTAGATCTCGCCGGATTTGATTTATATTTTTGAATTTTGCCAATTCTTCGTTGGTCAAAATCGGATTTTTGAGTTTTATTTTTTTCGCATGCTCTTCTGTTTCTTCCAAAATATTTTTTTCAGGTCCCAAAAAGCTCGTCAGACTCATCACTATTTCTTCTCGAATTGAATCGATTGGAGGATTTGTGACTTGCGCAAAAAGTTGCTTGAAATAAGTGTAAAGAAGCCTGGAATTTTTCGACAAAATCGCGCTCGGCATATCGTCGCCCATCGAGCCAACCGGCTCTTTTCCTTCCTCTAACATCGGCTTTAAAATCAATTTCAAATCTTCTCGCGTGTAGCCAAAAACTTTTTGCATCTCGAGTAAATTTTTTATCTCGTCGCAATTTGCATTTTTTTCTATTTTCACGTCGTCTAAATTCAGTAAGTTTTTCTCGAGCCAATTTTTATAAGGCTTCTGAGCGCTGATTTGTTTTTTTAGCTCGTCGTCGCCAATAATTCTGCCTTCGTTTGTATCCACCAAAAACATTTTTCCAGGAGTGAGTCTTCCTGCTGTTTTTATATTTTTCGGCTCAATATCCAAAACTCCAAATTCCGATGACATTATGACGAGATCGTCGTTTGTGATGATATATTTCGCAGGACGAAGACCGTTTCTATCGAGAACAGCGCCGATCTGATTTCCATCTGTAAAAGCCAAAGCAGCCGGTCCGTCCCACGGCTCCATCATACAAGCGTGGTAGTCGCAAAAAGCTTTTGCGTCTTCGGATAAAAACGGATTCGTTTCATAAGCAGCCGGAACGAGCATTAGCATAAGATGAGCCAAATTTCTTCCGGTCAATGCCAAAAGCTCGACCATATTGTCTAACGCCGCTGAGTCACTACCGCCTGGAACAATTATCGGCAAAAGATCTTCCATATTCGCTTTCAAAAGCTCGCTTTTTAGCAAACTGTGACGAGCTGACATCCAGTTGATATTTCCTCGAAGCGTATTGATTTCTCCGTTGTGAGCCAGGTATCTAAATGGCTGCGCCAAATCCCACGTCGGAAATGTATTCGTACTGTATCTCGAATGAACGAGAGCAATCGGCGATGAAATATCTTTTGACTTTAAATCCAAATAAAATTCCTGGACTTGATACGGCATCAAAAGTCCTTTGTAAGCCAAAGTCTGTGACGACGAACTCGGAATGTAAAAAAACGATTTTTCCTTCAAATCCGAATTTTTTATTTTATTCTCGATCTTTTTCCGAATCACGTATAATTGTCTCTCAAATTCCAATCCGGATTTTGTATTTTGGTTTTTCTCGATAAAGAATTGTTTGATTTGTGGCTCGGTCGCTTGAGCGGTTTTGCCAATTGCATCAGAATTTATCGGAACGTCTCTCGTCAATAGAAGCTTGCAATTTGCATCAAGAATTTCTTTTTCAATCGTTTTTATGCAAAAAGTTCTTTCGCTCTCATCTTTTGGCAAAAAAACTACAAAAACGCCGTAATCGCCAAAATTTGGCAAAGTCACGTTTGCTTTTTTGGCTTCATTTTGCAAAAATTCGTGAGGCATTTTTATTAAGATTCCGGCTCCGTCGCCAGTCAAAGGATCAGCTCCGACTGCTCCTCTGTGAGTCATTCGCACCAAAACTTCGAGACCTTTGTTCACAATGTCATTCGATTTTCGGCCTTTTATATCGCAAACAAATCCAACACCGCAATTATCGTGCTCGAATTTTGGATCGTAAAGTCCTTGTTTTTTTGGAAAATGCGTAAAATAAGAATTCTCGTTAATCTTCATGATTTTTCGTCCTCACAAAATAAAAATGAGAAAAATTATATAAAAATAAAAAAAAGTAATCAACGAATATTTTGTGGTTTTATGTTAAAGTTAAATCGTCGCTAGAATGCAAACAAAAACGAATTTTTATAGCTCCGACAAAAGCCTTTGATAACTAACCATTGGCCAATATCGATCCGCAACTAAATCCTCTGCAATATCGACATTATCTCGCATTTTCTCCAAAAGATCGATATTTTCCTTCGCGTACATATAAGCCAATTTGAATAAATCATCGTGATTTTTGTTTGCAGCTTCCAAAAATTTTTCGATTTTCGTCGCGTAATTTCTAATTTCTCCGTATAATTCGACTAATTTTTGCATATCTTTTTTCAATGTTTCATTTTTAATTTTGCATTTTTCCGTCGATTCAATCGCTTTCCCAAAATCATTTATTTGATCCACAATTCCGGGCAAAAGCAAAGTGTTCACGATTTTAATCGCCATCTTAAATTCGATATCTTTGACTTTTATATAAGTTTCAAGTTTTATATCTACTTTTGAATGCAATTCTCGCGCTGAAAGAATTTTATATTTTTCAAAAATTTTCACAACATCTTTCTCGAGCATCAGCTCCAAAGCTTGAGGTGTATTTTTTGCGTTTGGAAGCCCTCTTTTTTGCGCTTCTTTTTGCCATTCCAGAGAATAATTATTTCCTTCGAACCGCACTCCTCGCGTTTCTTTCAATACTTCCCTCAAAACTTCAAGCGCCTTTTGCTTTACTTCTTTGCCTTTTTGAGTTTTTATACGTCTCAAAATTTCATCAAACCCATACGCGCATAACAGATTTATAACGGTCGCAGTATCTGAACAATTCGCAGAAGCGCCGATAGCTCTGAACTCAAACTTATTTCCGGTAAACGCTATCGGAGAAGTTCTGTTTCTGTCAGACGTATCTTTATTAACTTTTGGCAAATTCTGCACGCCAAGCGAGATTTCATTTACTTTCTGTTCAGTGATTTTTGTAGTGTTTTGGATTGAATCCAACAATTCTTCGAGATATTGCCCGAGATAAATTGACATGATCGCCGGAGGTGCTTCGTTAGCTCCGAGACGATAATCATTTCCGGCATCGGCTATGCTAGCTCTCAGAACTCCGCCAAACCTCTTAACGCCAATTAGAACTGCTCCGATCGTCATCAAAAAAGTAATATTTTTGAGTGGAGACTTCGAAGGCTCGAGATAATTCGTGCCGGTGTTGTCGCCGATCGACCAATTGTAATGCTTGCCGGATCCATTCACTCCATCGAGCGGTTTCTCATGCAAAATAGCTACCATCTCATGACGAAGTGCGACTTTTTTTATCAGCTCCATAATTTGCAAATTATTGTCTATCGCGAGATTTGCCTCTTGATAAAGCGGCGCGACCTCAAATTGATTCGGAGCAACTTCGTTATGCCGAGTTTTTGACGGTATTCCTCGTCTGTACAATTCTTTATCGAGCTCTTCCATAAATTTCAAAACTCTATCGTTAATCGAGCCAAAATAATGATCTTCCATCTGTTGTCCTTTTGCAGGTCTCCCGCCGAATAAAGTACGATTACAAGCTTTCAAATCAGGACGCGTGTCAAAATATTTTTTTGAAAATAAAAAATATTCCTGCTCAGGGCCAGCATAAACTTTTAAACGTTTAGCATTTTTATTTCCGAGGAACTTTTGTAAATCTATTGCGGCTTCGTTCAGAGCTGTAATCGAGCGAAGGAAAGGAGTTTTCGAATCCAAAACCTCGCCTGTCCAAGACAAAAATACTGATGGGATTACAAGGGTTTTTGTGTGCCCCGCTTCGAGTAGAAAAACAGGAGATGTCGGATCCCAAGCAGTGTATCCCCTTGCTTCGAAAGTCGAACGGATTCCGCCAGAAGGAAACGAAGACGCATCCGGCTCAGATTGAATAAGTTCTTTTGCAGAAAATCTCTCAATTATTTCATTATTCTCGTCATAGGACACAAAAGAATCGTGTTTTTGCGCAGTGCCTCCTCGCTGAGGTTGAAACCAGTGAGTAAAATGCGTAGCTCCTCTTTCTATAGCCCATTCTTTCATTGCATGCGCAACCTCGCCGGCTATCGTTTGATCGAGAGCTTCGCCGCGCTCTATTGTATCAAGAAGTTTATTATAGACTTGTTTACTAAGCTTTTGAATCATTACCTCTCTCGAAAAAATTAATTCTCCGTAAAATTGTTTGATCCCTAAATTCATTTTTCCTCCGAATGAATAGCGTTAAGAACTCGAAATTATATTTTTTTTGAAATCTTAAGTCAATTTTTTTGTAAAAAACTTTTATTTTTAATTTTTTGACATAGAAAAACAAAAAAAATCAAAATTTCTCTAGTTAAAATTTTCAAAAAACAATCTTTTTACTAAAGAACGCTAAAGAACCTTTTTAAAAAAATAAAAATTCTTAATGCTATATAACAAACTTTTTAGTATAATTATTAAATTAAAAATTTTCAAAAAAATACAAAAATGACTCAAATATTCCATCTAAAATCAAAATTTAAACCAGACGGCGATCAACCAAAAGCTATTTCACAACTTGTATCTGGCATAAAATCTGGCAAAAATTATCAAACTTTGCTCGGCGTGACTGGATCCGGAAAAACTTTTACTATCGCAAATGTAATAAAAGAATTGGAACTTCCGACGCTAATTTTGTCGCCTAACAAAACCCTAGCAGCACAACTGTACTCTGAGTTTAAAAGCTTTTTCCCGGACGATAATGTCGAATATTTTATCAGCTACTACGACTATTATCAGCCGGAAGCGTATATCCCTCAATCTGACACCTATATCGAGAAAGATGCCTCCATCAACGAAAAAATCGATCGACTCCGCCTCCGAGCTACGACCTCTCTTCTCAGCCAAAAAAACTGCATTATAGTCGCAAGCGTTTCATGCATTTACGGTTTAGGTTCTCCCGAAGATTATAAGGGCATGATTTTGTTCATCGACAAAGCGAAAAAATTGGCTCGAAAGCAATTTTTAAAAAATCTGATTTCCATGCAATATTTCAGGAACGAGGTGGATTTTAGTCAAGGAGCATTCCGAATAAAAGGGGATATGATCGATATTTTTCCGCCATATCTCGAATACGCGATTAGAATTGAAATTTTCGAAGATGAAGTCGAACGAATAATTTCATTCGATCCTCTCACCGGAGATGTAATAAAATCTCACGATTTTTTCGTGCTTTATCCGGCAAAACATTTTGTTGTACAGAGACAAAAATTAGAGACTGCAATCGAGAGCATACAACAAGAATTAGTTGAGAGATTAGCCACACTTGAAAAAGAAAAAAAATTACTCGAGGCACAAAGACTCAAACAAAAGACAGAATATGACCTGGAAATTTTAAATGAAATGGGCTATTGCAATGGCATTGAAAATTACTCTAGGCATTTGACGGGACGAAAAGAAGGCGAAAGGCCGTTTTGTCTGCTCGATTATTTTGGCGGAAAATTTCTTACAATTATCGACGAGTCGCACATCGCTATTCCTCAATTGCGAGCAATGTATAACGGGGATCGTTCGAGGAAAGAAACGCTCGTTGATTATGGGTTTAGATTGCCGTCAGCTCTCGATAACAGACCGCTAAAATTTGAAGAATTCGAAAAAATGGTAAATCCCGTCGTATTTTTATCAGCAACCCCCGGAGACTACGAACTAGTTAAATCTGAAAACCAAGTCGTGGAACAAATCGTTCGTCCGACCGGACTGGTGGATCCGATCGTAAATATTCGCCCAACAAAAGGTATGATGCAAAGTATTTTCGACGAGATCAAAATCGTTTTGAAGCGTAAAGAGCGAACTTTGATTACGACATTGACAAAAAAATTAGCTGAGCAATTGTCGGAATATTTGATAGAAAACAACGTAAAAGCCAAGTACTTGCATTCGGAAATCGTGGCTTTGGATCGAGTAAAAATTTTGTCGGATTTTCGCGAGGGAAAATTCGATTGTCTGATCGGGATAAATTTGCTCAGAGAGGGCTTGGATTTGCCGGAAGTTTCGCTTGTCATAATTATTGACGCGGACAAAGAAGGATTTTTGCGTTCAGAACGCTCGCTGGTTCAAACTGCCGGACGAGCTGCTCGAAATATAAATGGCAAAATTATTATGTTCGCGGATACGATTACTGGCTCGATGGAACGAGCTATTGGCGAAATGAACAGACGACGAAAATTACAACTCGAATATAACGAAAAACACAAAATTACTCCGAAAACTATAAAAAAAGAAATTGATACAGAACTTAGCGAGTATGGAAAAAATTTTGACGATGAAAAGAAAAAAAACATTTTAAAAGACGTGAAATTGAAATATATCGCAAATAAACCCGAACTAATAAAAAAATTAAAAAAAGAAATGGAAGTCGCGTCGAATAATTGGGATTTTGAAAAAGCCGCAGAGTTAAGAGATAAAATCGTAGAGCTTGAAAAAAATTCTTAAACAAAAAATTGTTGTTTTATATCGATACATTTGACAAAAATTTTAGAATAAAGTATAAGTTTGCCATGAATAAATTAATTTATATTATCGACGATGAAGAAGATATTTTAAAGCTAATTGACTTAGCATTTAGCAAAGATTTTTTTGACGTTAAAACTTTTGCTAATTTTTCTACTTTCATTGACGAGATGAACAAAAAAACTCCCGATTTAATACTTCTAGATTTAATGCTGCCAAACATCGATGGGTTTCAAATTTGTAAACTCTTGAAAGCTCACAAAAAATATTCGAATGTCCCCATAATCATTCTCAGCGCAAAATCTGACGAATCCGACAAGGTATTCGGGCTTGAATGCGGAGCTGACGACTACCTCACAAAACCTTTTTCCATAAAAGAGCTAATTACAAGAGTAAAAGTCGTTTTAAAAAGATGCTCGCCGTTATTGGAAAAAACAAATTTTCTTGAGGATAAAAACGGGAAAATAAAATTAGAATCAGAAAAATTTTGCGTAAGCGTTGATGGCGAAAATATAAAACTCACAAAAATAGAATTCAAAATCTTAGAATTACTTTTGTCAAATCCCGGGTTGGTTTTTTCTCGAGAAAAAATATTGCATTACTTATGGGGCGATGACAAATTTGTGACTGACAGAACAGTCGACGTTCACATAAAAAATTTACGCGAAAAACTGAAAGATTGTGGCAGCATGATAAAAAACATCCACGGGATTGGCTATAAATTTGAAAGCCATTAAAAGTGTGTTTTTTAAAAGATTTTTCCTTTTGTTCCTTATCAACTCGCTTTTCATAATTTTTTTATTTTTTCTCATCTCAACAAAACTCATAAAACAACAAAACATAAATCAATTCTCGAAAAGACTTCTTTCAAACGCAGAAGTTATAAAAGCCCTCGCAACTCCCACAAATCTCGAAAACAAACAAAATTTCGATAAATTAATCAAAAATCTTGCAGTTTTAATGAATTGCAGAATTACGATTATTAATGAGACCGGGGAACCTATTTTTGAGAGTGACACGAATTTTCAACATACCACGAATCACATGAATCGAGACGAAATTAAAGATATTTTTCGCGGCAATTCCTCCGGGATATCAATTAGATACAGCTCCTCATTAAACAAAAAGTTTTTGTACATCGCAACCCCACAAAAAATAAATGGAAAAATCTCTCTCATCATTCGAGTTGCAGCGCCAATTGAGACTATTTTATTTTTCACATCGCAAATTTCTCAGAAACTGTATATTTTAATCTTCATTGTTTTTTTTGCATCTGTAACTTTAAGTTGGTTGGTTTTGGTGAGATATACAAAAGAATTTGAGGCTATTCGCTCGAGTTTAATTGAAATATCAAAACATAAATTTAAAACGCGAATAAAACATTTTGCTAAAAATATTTTTGAGGATCTGAATGCTGATTTTAACAATATGGCATCAAATTTAGAAAATTTGTTCACAGAACTTTCGCTTAATAAAAAAAATTTTGAATTAATTTTTTCATCAGTTTCAGACGGAATCTTACTGCTGGATTCAAAAGGAAAAATCGTATTACACAACGAGGCTTTTAAAATTTTATTCGATTTGTCGTCTCAAAATATAAACAGAAGATATTATTGGGAACTTGTTAGAAATAGAAAAATCGACGATACTTTTCAAAAAATCAAAGAAAACAAAAATATTTTCAATGAAAATACTGATTTTGCAGATTTTGAATTTGAACGCGAGAATAAATTCTTCTTATTCACATTAATTTTTGCAAAAGAAGATCATCATTTTGTGATGACTTTTCACGATATAACAAAAGCAAAAAACTTTGAGCTTCTAAAAAAAGATTTCATAGCAAATGCATCGCATGAAATCAAAACTCCTTTGTCTTTAATCACAGGCTTTTTAGAAATGCTTGAAGACGAGCCTTTACCTGACTCTGCAAAATCCCATGTAAGTATAATTCAAAAACATGTTTTCAGATTGAATTCTCTTACAAAAAATTTACTACTATTATCGTCGCTAGAGAATACAATTAAAGATAAAAATAAATTAAAATTTGAAAGCATTGATATTCTTCCAATGTTAAAAGAAACCACCAAGCTTTTTATCCCAAAAATCCAAGAGAAAAAATTAAAATTTTATACGAATTTTCCAGAATATTTGCCAAAAATTCAAGCAAATATATTTAATATTGAACAAATAATAGTAAATTTAATAGACAACGCGATAAAATACACAGAAAAAGGCGCTATCACAATCACTTGTGAAGCATCAAAAGGCTTCCTAGGCATCTCGATAACTGATACCGGAATCGGAATCCCAAAAGAGCATCACACTAAAATTTTCGAAAGATTTTATGTCGTCGATAAGTCGAGGGCAAGGGCTACTGGTGGGACAGGACTAGGGCTTGCAATCGTAAAATATCTTGTGCAACTTCATAACGGAGAAATCTCGCTTGTTGAAAATGAAAACAAGGGGACAACTTTCGTCGTCAAATTTCCCGCTATTTACTAGTAAAATCAGCTTTTTCGTTCGAGTAACAACCAAAAATTTCTCGAGCGAGCGGCGCGGCAACTCCACCGCCTCCACCACCATTTTCGATAAAAACGCAAACTACGATTTCCGGATTCGAAACCGGCATACATCCAACAAACCACGCATGATCTTGACCGTGAGGATTCTGAGCAGTTCCCGTCTTCCCACCTATATCAAGCCCATCAACATACGCTCCTCGACCTGTTCCGTATTTGACAGTTTCCCTAAGCGCTTTCGACAAAAAACTAAAAGCATTGTCGTTTATCGTTAAATCTGCTGTCATTTTTTGCTTCCACCGAAAAACGGTTTTATTATTTTTAACGATTTTTTCGACTAAATGCGGCGTATTTCTAACGCCTCTGTTTAAAAATGTCGCGAGCATTTGAGCCATGCTGAGAGGAGTTTGAAGCAAATATCCCTGTCCAATCGCAGTATTCAAAGTATCGCCCTGGTACCAACCCTCTTTCAATCTTTTGTATTTCCATTCGCGATCCGGCATCGTATTTTTCAACTCGTACGGCAAATCCACTCCGGTTTTTTTGTCTAAACCAAAGGCCTTTGCATACTTCGACAGGTTGCTGATTCCAAGCTTCAAAACCATTTCGTAGTAATAAACGTCGCAAGATTCTGTAAATCCTCGCAACATATTTACTTCACCGTGACCATGTTTGTTCCAGCAGCGAAAATATCGATTTTCTT
The DNA here is from genome assembly GCA_031551405.1 of bacterium. GTDB lineage: Bacteria > RUG730 > RUG730 > RUG730 > RUG730 > JAVBNQ01. The sequence goes on from JAVBNQ010000004.1 coordinate 154,360, forward strand.
TTCCCAAATAAACTCCACCTGAACAAAATACTTTGGCTTTTGGCGAAATAATTTTTTCCTCCAAAATCGCAAGAATTGTGACTAGTTTAAAAATTGAGCCCGGAGGATAAGCGCCTTGAATCGCGCGGTTCAGCATAGGCAAATCTTTATTTGTAAAACTACTGATTTTTTCCTCATTAATTTCATACAAAAACTGATTTGCGTCATAACCCGGAGATGAAACCATTGCTAAAATTTTCGAAGTTTTAGCTTCTAAAACAACGATTGTTCCCTGATAATTTTTTATTGTATTTTCAGCCTTTGCCTGCAATTCCGCGTCCAACGTAAGCTCCAAATCAAAACCTGCAATTGGCTCAACTTCCTCAAGCAATCTCCGTTTTTTTCCGTGAACATCGATTTCAAAAAGCCTCAAACCTTCTACGCCTCGCAAATAACCTTCATACTGTTTTTCGAGTCCAGTTTTCCCTATAACGGAGTTCAGTCTATAACCTTCGTTCTGAAGCCTTGAAAACTCAGAATCAGAAATTTTGCTCACATAACCAAAAATATGCGCTGATTCATAACCAAAATTGTAATCACGAATACTATCTTCTATAATTTCAACATTTCGAAGGTAATACTTTTGTTCCGTCAATGTCCACATCAATTCTTCCGGAATATCGACGGCTAGCGTAATGTATTCTAATTTTTTGTTTTTAAATTCTGCAAAAATTTTGTTTCTGTCAATCACATCGCAGTAGCTCGAAACTTCGTCTAAGATTCCGTCAATTTCATCAAAATTCAGCCCGGATTTATAGAGCGCGATGTTGTAAGATTTGCGGTTACCAACTAAAATTTTGCCTTTTGAATCAAAAATTTTGCCTCGTGAAGCAACGATTTTTTCTGTGTAAATTCTATTATTGTCAGAAAATTTTTTAAAATTCTTATATTTTAAAATTTGCAAAAAAAATAGCCTCGACAAAATCAACAAAAATAAAAATAAAACTAGAAAAAATAGATTGCTCAGCTTATGTTCTATCAGTAATTTTTCATTTTTTGTGAAATTAATCTGTGACATTTTTAGTATTTGCTAAAATATTTTGTCTGATTAAAATTTTAAAAATAAGAGGAGAAACTAAAACCAAAATGATAGTTTTTACGATAAAAAAATAATTAAAATAAACGCTATAACCTAAAATCAAATACAAAAAATACTTCAAAATATAATAAAATAGCGACGAAGAAAATAAAATTATAAATAGATTTAAAACATTATCTTTGTAAAGTTTATCGAGTATGAATTTTATAAAAACAAACAAAATCAGATAAATAAAAGAGTTCGAGCCCATAACTCCGATTTCAAAAATATCTTTTAATAAACCCAGCAAAAAAATGAGAATTAAATCCTCGCTATTATCAAAATAAATCGAGAGAAACAGCACAATAATCAGCAGAAAATCCGGCAAAAAAAGTTTGTCAATATTGAAAACATAACTCAGACTTATGTGCAAAAACAAAACAAAAATTAGCGCAAAAAATAAAAAAAATATTCTTTTTAAAAACATTTGTCCTCTTATAGATTAAATTTTAGAATTTTCTGTTTTTCTTCGATCTTTCGGTATTCGTGCCAAAAGAATCTTTTTTAACATTTTTTTAGAAAATTCGCGTTTGTTCTTTTACTTGGAAGCAAAAAATTTCTCAATCATATTTTTCTCGCGACTCTAAGCAGCGCGCTCCGCGAACGTTTATTGAAATTGATTTCTTCGCTCGATGCAAAAATCGGCTTCTTGGTCATAAGTTCAAGGATTTTTTGTTTGTGGCAGCTGCAAACCGGCATTTTTGGCGGGCATTCGCAATCAGACGACAAATCCTTGAAAATATTTTTGACGACTCGATCCTCAAGCGAATGAAAAGTAATTACCGCAATTTTACCGCCCAGTTTCAGATATTTTATCGAAGCGTTTATGCCTTTTTCAACCGTCGCAAGTTCGTCGTTTACTGCTATCCGCAAAGCCTGAAAAACCTTTGTCGCAGGATTTTTCGCTCCGGTTTTGGGCACCGTTTCTGCTACCAATTTTGCAAGCTCAAAAGTTGACGTTATTTTCTTTTTACATCTCGTTTGGCAGATTTTTTTCGCAATTTTTCCTGCAAATCTCTCCTCTCCAAACTCATAAAAAATTCGTTTCAGCTCTTCTTGACTAAAATTATTAACAATGTCTTGAGCAGAAAAAGGTTCTTTTTTTGAAAAACGCATGTCGAGAGGTCCATCGTTTTTGAAACTGAACCCACGCTCTGCTTCGTCGAGTTGCATCGATGACACGCCCAAATCAAACAAAATTGCATCAAATTTTCCCTCAAAAGTTTGCAAATATTTATCCATTTCAGAATAACTGTCGTTGAATAAAAATAAATTTTTGTGTTCTGAAAATTTTCGAGCAGCCGCTTCATAAGTTTTCTCATCTTTCTCAAATGCAAAAAGTTTGCCTTCGTCCGATATAATTTCGAGAATTTTTTCGCTGTGTCCGCCGGCGCCAAAAGTTGCATCCAAAACAAAATTCCCTCGTTTCAAGTCTAAACATTTCAACGTTTCATTCAATAAAACCGGAATATGCTTCACTTTTTTTCTCGCAGTTTTCTAAAAATATTTTTTGCGATTTTCACATCTTTTTTGATCTGTTCGACTAATTCCGCTAAATCCTTAAATTTTTTTTGATCGCGAATTTTTTTTATAAAACTCACGTCTAAATTTTGGTTGTAAATATTTTTATCAAACCCAAGCAAATGGCTCTCGACGCACAATTTCTCATTATCTTTCTTCAAAGTTTTTTTGTATCCGACGCTGATTACCGAGTCAAAAATTTGATTTTTGAGCTCAGAGAGTCCGACAAAAACTCCCGTAGGCAAAACCTTATTTTCAAGATGCAAAGGATCGAGATTTGCAGTCGGAAAACCAAAAGTTCGAGCGAGTTCATCGCCTTTCACTACTTTATTTTGTACAAAATAATTGTAACCCAACAACTTATTCGCTTTCTCGATCTCACCTCGCAAAATCAAATTTTTAATTTCTGTGCTTGAAATCTTTTTTTTATTTCGGATTTTATTTTTCACGATGAAAAATTTAAAATTTAAAGTTTTCGCTAGATTTTTTAATGTCAAAACATTTCCGCGTCTATTTTTTCCAAAATGAAAATCTTCTCCGACGACAAGTGCACTAAAATTTGTTTTATTTTTCAAAACATTTTGTAGAAAAGCTTTTGGTTCGAGATTTTTAGTTTTTTTATCAAAATCCAAAAAAATAATTCCGTCTAATCCGAATTTTTTCAGCAAAAATATTTTTTCATCGTTTGTTGTCAAAATTCTCGTTTTTGTTGAGTTTGAAATAAAAGTTTTTGGATGCGTTTTAAAAGTCAAAACAAATGTTTTTCCGTTGATTTTTTGCGCGATTTGCTGCGCTTTTTTGATGACTTTTTGATGTCCTAAATGCAGTCCGTCGAACATTCCGAATGCCAAAACGATCGGCTTTTTTTTTATGGCAAAATTATCGATATTCTCGCAAATTTCAAATTTTTTCATTTTTCAGTTTTAAAATTGCTTCCTTTATTTTTGATTTTTCCAAAACTTTTTCCCACGCAAAATCTGCCATTTCCGGGTTTTTATAATCAAAATTTTCAATTTTTTGTAAATCAAAGCTCTCTTCACAACTCTGAATATTAAAAAATTTTGCTTCCATTTTCTTCTCAAAAGCTTGAGACCAATCGTTAGAAAGATTAATTATTTTGAGATTCAAGGCTAGATATTCTAGCAGTTTTGTGGAAGTTTGAAGGTTAAAAGGATACTTATTTGGAATCCAATTAACGCCAAATTTAGCTCGTGAAGCAAATTCAGCAATCAAAGAATACTGCACAAATCCTTGAAAAATAATATTTTTGTGATTTTTAAATCTTTCGTAAATCTTTTTTTTTGGATTTCCGATTAGAAGAATTGTTTTATCCAGCATTTTGCCTTGAGTAAATTTTTCCAGAAGTTTGTGAATTTGCCGATTTTCGTTAATTTCTCCGATATAAACGAAGTCATAAATTTTTTCAGTATTTTCACGTTTAGAAAACTCAAAAAAAGTTTTATCAATTCCCATGTCCCGCAAACAAAATGGGACCTCATCGACAAATCTAAATTCATTTTTGATATTTTCATTCAAAAAAATTCGCAAATCCGGTTTTTGATTAAAAATTTTTTTTATTTTATTTTTGAATTTTGCCAAAAAGCCGGTTGAAAGCGATGGATATTCGTGAATCAAAATTGGTCTAAAATTCTTTTTTTTTACAAAAAAATTAGGTTCAAAATCAAAACCCATAAATTTCCAAACAACATCAAATTTATTTTGACAAATCTGCGAAATTTCGTCGTGATTTATAATTTTTACATCCGCAAAATCAGAAAAATAATTTTTGTAAGCCTCTATTTCCGGAAGATAAGCTTTGTTTGATTTTAACATCAAAATTTTCAACATAAACCATCCTCTATCTCGTCAAAATCTCGCAACCTTTTTTTGTGATCAAAATTGTGTCTTCGATTCTCACGCCACCGATACTCTCGATATAAAGTCCGGGTTCAATCGTGATCGTCATTCCTTCCTTCAAAATTGTCTCATCGGATTTATTCAAAAAAGGTCTTTCGTGAATATCGAGACCGACTCCATGTCCCGTCGAGTGAATAAAATATTTTTCAACTTTTTTTTTCTCAAAAAGTTCACGAGCTTTTTGATCGATTTCGCATGCTTTTTTGCCGGGCCTCACAAAATCTAGCAAATATTTTTGTACATCCTCGACGATTTTGTAAATTTTTACGTAATTTGCTGAAGAAATTTTTGGATCAAAAAATGTTCGAGTCAAATCTGACGAATATTCTTCAAATTTACAACCAAAATCCACCAAAACTTCGTTGCCGACGTAGCAATCTTTCGACGGGACGTAGTGTGGAAATTGCGTATTTTTACCAAACGCCGCGATCGTATCAAAAGCCTTGTCTCCGCATTTTTTTATCGACAAAATATCGATTTTTTTTGCAAGCTCGCTCTCAGAAATATTTTCGTTATTTTTCAAAATTTTCGGGATTTGTTTTGCAATCAAAAACGTATTTCTCGACGCAAATTTGATTTTTTCGATTTCGTGAGAATCTTTTGTCATTCTCAGATAATTTACAAAATTTTCACAATTTTTTATCTCAACGAGGATTTCCAAGTTTTTATAAAAAGCAAAATTTAGACTCGAAAAATCTGAATGTAAAGCTTTAAATAATTCTTTTTCACGAATAAAAAGTAACGCTTCTTTCAAATTTCTGAGATTTTTTGATCCCGAGCCAATAGTCAAAATAGTTACAGCTTTCTCAAGATGATTTTTTGTCAAAGTATTCGCGAAATCATTTGCGAGCATTTCAGGCGCCAAAAGATACGAATTATTTTTGCAGACAAAAATTGGATACGCGCTATCTTTTGCTCCCGTCAGATAAAAAATATTTTTCGGATTTGTCTCGAGATATGCTTTGACTTTATTTTTTTCTAAAATATTTTTTAGTTTATCAAACCTTTTTTTGAAAAACATTTTCCCTCAAGATTTTCGTTTTTTAAAAATTTTTTACAGAATTTTTTTGCTCAAAATTGTGTCTTTTGCTTCATGAAGTTTCGACGGATAATCAAGATTAAAATGCAAACCTCTCGACTCTTTTCTCCGAGATGCAGACTCTATAATAAGCTTAGCTACAGTCGCCAAATTCCTCAGTTCGAGAAGCGGCGAAGTAATCGTAAAATCCCAGTAATATTCCTGAATTTCGCTGATCAAAAGCTCAATCCGCCGTTTTGCTCGCATCAGCCTTTTTTTCGAGCGAACAATTCCGACATAATTCCACATTAACCTACGAATTTCTTCCCAGTTATGCTGAATCATTATGAGTTCATTACTGTCGACAGCGCTGCCTTTATTCCAAGGCTCAATATTCTTGTGAGTAGACGGCGTAAAATTTTTGCTCAAGTAAACTGCGACTTGCTGCGAAAAAAACAACGCTTCAAGAAGTGAATTACTGGCAAGACGATTAGCGCCGTGAAGTCCAGTGCACGCGACTTCGCCAATCGCAAAAAGATTTTCGAGATTCGTTCGGCCGTGGATGTCCGTCTTAACTCCGCCGCAAGTGTAATGAGCTGCAGGCACGACGGGAATAGGCTCTTTTGTAATGTCAAACCCGAACGTCTTGCATTTCTCATAAATATTCGGGAAGCGTTCTTTGACAAAATTTGCGTCTTTGAAGGAAATATCAAGAAAAACGTTTGGGATACCAAGCTTTTTCATTTCAGAATCAATCGATCTAGCGACAATATCTCGAGGTGCGAGCTCGCGTAATTTATGATAATTTCGCATAAATTCCTCACCATTTTGCAATTTTAGAACTGCGCCTTCGCCTCTCATCGATTCAGAAATCAAAAACGATTTTGCGTCTTTGTGATACAAGCACGTCGGGTGAAACTGGATGAATTCCATATTGCTAATCTCGGCTCCGGCCCGGTAAGCCATCGCTACTCCGTCGCCTGACGCGATATCAGGATTGCTCGTATAAAGATAAACTTTTCCGGAGCCTCCACTCGCTAAAATTACAGAGCCGGTTTCAAAAGTTATCACTTCACCGGTCATTTTGTCCAAGACATGCGCGCCATTGCAAATGATTTTACCGCGTTCTTCCGTCGTAATGAGATTGATAGCAATGCGATTTTCAAAAATTTCTACATTTTTTTTGTTTAAAATATTCGCAACAAGTTTACTTTCGATTTCTTCTCCCGTCATATCATCCTTGTGATAAATTCTACGTTTTGTGTGACCGCCTTCCTTCGTCAAATCATAAGAGTTTCTATCGTCCTTAAACCTCGTAAAATCTATTCCCCATTTGATTAAATCGTCAATTAATTGCGGCGCTCTTTCGACAACTTTTTCCACAACGTTTCTGTCACAAAGTCCGTCTCCGGCCGTGAGCGTGTCCTCGATATGAGTCAAAAACGAATCCTCGGAGCTCGAGACAGCAGCAATTCCGCCTTGAGCATAAAAAGTGCTAGACTCTTTTATTTTAGATTTTGTGATAATTGCGATTTTGAAATTTTCCGGCAATTTAAGAGCGCATGTCAGCCCTGCTATTCCTGAACCAATGATCAAAATATCTTTTTTAAGTTTTTGCAAGATGTAAACTCCATCGTAAAATTGTTTAGATTGCTTTAATTTCTTTTGAGTAGCAAAATATTTTCATCGTAAAATAAATCTAAAACTTTATTCCACTATTTTCCGAAATGGAAAATAAAATCCTTTTGTTTTGTTAATTTAGCCATTTTTACGAAAATTCTTTTTATCAAAAATCGATTTTTTCAGTCGGAAAAGCTAAAATTTCATCTAAAGTTTCTTTTTCTTTTTGTTCCGCATTTATCCAGTGAATATTCTCGTCTTTTCTCAGCCATGTCAATTGCCTTTTTGCATAATTCCTTGTTTCTTTTTTCATCAATTCTTTGGCTTCATCAAAATCCATTTTCCCGTCTAAAAAATATATCAAATATCTGTAACCGATACCAAATTTTGTTATTCCCTCGTCTTTAAAATTAAATTTTTTCAAAAATTTCGCTTCTTCCAACATTCCATTTTCGAGCATAAAATCCACGCGTTTGTTAATTTTTTCGTACAATTTTTTCCGTTCGAGCTCGAGTCCAAAAATTTCAAACTCGAAATTTGTTTTTGTTCTTGGATTAAGCTCGTGCCATTTTGCAAGAGGAATTTTCGTCTCGAGAAAAACTTCAAGCGCTCGAATGACGCGATGTGGATTTTTCTCATCTAAGTTTGTTATTTTATCATTTTGCCGCAAAACTTTCGCCAACTCCTCAAGTCCAACTTCCTCGTAAAGTTTACGCACTTTTTGTTTAGTTTCAACAGAAATTTCCGGAATTTTAGAAAGCCCAAAAATACAAGCGTCGAGATAAAGTCCGGTCCCTCCGCATAAAATTAAATTTTTGTTTTCTTCAAAAGTTTCTTCAGCTTTCTCGTTAAAATAATCCAGAAAATTCGCAACATTGAAATTATCGTAAACGCCACACAAATTAAACCCAAAATGTTTTATTTCGTCCCAAAAAACCGTTTCTTGCGTTTGATTTGTGGGTTTCGCTGTCCCGATACAAATTTCTTTGTAAATTTGCCTGGAATCCGCGTTTATGATATTTGCGTTAATTTTTTTTGCGAGTTCTAAACTTATTTTCGATTTTCCGGAAGCGGTTGCTCCGACGATAACAATGATTTTGTTAGACATTTTTGCGGCCGAATTTTGTGTCAATCTCGTTTTCGGAAAAAGAAATAATCGTCGGACGACCATGCGGACAATTGTATGGATTTTTGGTTTGGAATAGACGTTCGATCAATTTTTGCATTTCCGGAAAACTCAAAATTTGATTTGCTTTTATTGAATTTTTACAAGCGATTCTTATGATTTTGTCAATAATTTCTTCTGATGATAAAATGTCTTTTTCAGTCAAATTCTCGATAATTTCCAAAAGAGCCGCTTTTTCGTTTCCGTTTTGAATTATCGACGGAACTGCAGTAATTTTAAGCGTTCGATCGCCAAAATGTTCCACGAAAAATCCAAAAGTTTCGAAATTTTTTAAATTTTTCAAAACAATATCAATTTTACTCGCTAAAATATTTACAACTGTCGGAATCAAAAGCCCTTGAACTTCGACTCTTTTTGACTCAAAATCATTCCGCAAAATCTCGTAATTGACACGTTCGTGGCAGGCGTGTTGATCAAAAATAAGCAAATCTTTTCTCGAGTTAAACGCGAGTATAAATTTCTCAGGAAGCCAACCAATAACTTTTATATCATTTTGTATTGGGAAAATAGACTCAGTTTGAGACGGTGAAATATTTTTATTGAAATTTTTTTCGTCAGGAGTTTTAGCTGAAATTTCAGTAATTTTTTGAGTTGAATGAATTTTTTCAAAAGCGTTTAAAAAATTTTTTTTGTAATTTTCCGGAATAAAAACTTTTGTATAAGACGGGGCAGAATTTTTTTTGTAAATATTTTTATCAAATTTTAAAACATTTTTTTCTTCAAATTTTAAATTTTTATCTCCAAAATTCTCAAGATTTGCTTTTTTTTGTTCCTCGTAATTTAAAATTTTTTCGTTATTTTTATTTTGCAGCGCGAGTGAAATTAAATCTTTTACAATGCAAAAAATCGCACGCTCGTTGACGAATTTCACGTCTATCTTTTGCGGATGTACGTTTACATCGAAAAATTCTCCGCTCAATTCCAAAAATAAAAATATGACGGGAAATCTGGATTTTAAAACATGCTCTTTGTAGGACTCGTTTATTGCTGAAATCAAAATTTTTGAGATGATGCTACGTCTATTAACGAAGGTAAAATATTTATTTTTACTTTTTTCAATCCAGTCTGGACTCGATACAAATCCTGAAATTTTTACAAAATTATTTTCAAAATTTAGCGGGATCAAAAAATTACTGATCTCGTCACCAAAAATATCTAAAATTCGCCTTTTTGACTCGTCAGTTTTATACAAGTTTAATTTTGGTTTTGATTTTACATTCATGTGAAATGAAATTTCAGGATGAGAAATCGCAATTTTTTCAAGGTTGGAAATTATGTGTGAAATTTCGGTAGCGCTCGATTTTAAGAATTTTTTTCGAGCAGGCGTGTTGTAAAATAAATCGTTAATTGTTATTTGAGTTCCAGTCGTGAGGCCGGCTTTTGTAATTTGTTTTATTTCACCACCCTCACTCACCAAAGAAAATCCGAGTTCAGACTCTGCTTGTTTCGTCTTTATCTCAAGCTTTGAAATTCTTGCGATCGTCGACAGCGCTTCTCCTCTGAAACCAAAAGTTTTAATCTTCTCCAAGTCGTTTATATTTTGGATTTTACTCGTCGTGTGCGGCAATAAACAAAGTTTCAAATCCTCGTGATTCATTCCAACGCCGTTGTCGCTAATTTTAATAAAATCAGTTACATCTTCGCCGAGATCGATAGTGATTTTATCGGCTTTTGCATCGATTGCGTTCTCGACCAATTCTTTGACAGCAGAATAAGGCCTCTCGACGACTTCGCCTGCCGCAATTTTTTCAATCGTATCTAAATCTAGGATTTTAATTTTGTTCATTTTTTTATAGTTTTTTGCCTCATAGCATAAAGTTTTTCTCGATATTTTACATTCCAGATCGCTTCAAATAATTCTACGACGGATCTTATTATAAAAAGCAAACTGAATGACGACGATGTTCCGTATTTTCGCTCAAAGTGTGCTATTGGGAGTTGCAAAATTTTTTTGCCTTTTTTTTGCGCTTCATAAAATAAAATTGCGCAGATAAATGCGCTATTTATAAAATCTTCGGAATTTTTCACGACATCACGTTTCATAAGTTTGAATGCGCAGTCAATATCTATTTGCTTTAAACCAAATACTATTTTCACAAAAAAATTATAGATATCTGACGAAAATTTACGCGTTTTTTCGTTGTCGTAAGCTCTATTTAGCCTGAATCCTGAAATCAAATCATACTCGGGAATATAATTTATAAATTTTTTCAATTCTTGAATATCAAACTGATGATCTCCGTCTGTGTAAAAAATCAATTCGTATTTTGAATTTGCAAAACCGGTTTTTAGAGCGGCTCCGTATCCAAGGTTGAATCTGTGATGGATTACTTTTACTTTTGGATATTTTTGCGCTACCTCGTCGCATTTTAGGCCAGTGTTATCTACGCTTCCGTCGTTTACGATTATGATTTCGTAATCTTCTGCAATCTCATCCAAAACCTGAGTGGCCTCCTCGACCATCTCAAAAATTGTTCCCTCGTCGTTAAAAGCTGGGAAGAAAAATGAAATATTATATTTTTTTTTATCCAAAATCCTTCTCCATTATCAATTAATTACACTTTTTTTTTACTTTCAACGCTAGCACTCATATTTTTATTTAAAAACTTTTGCACACAGCGTTCTTTCTTCAAAGGAAAACCAGCTCAAACGCCATCGATTTAAAATTTCAGGAATTTATTTGCCTTTAAAAAACTTTTTTATTTTTCAGTCCTCACGATAAGATTTTCATTTTAAACAAATGTTTTTCTCAGTATATCTCAAAAAAAAACAAAATCCATCGTTTTTTGCTCAAAAATTCGTTTTTTCGTCTCAAGTCCACACGTTTTTAGGCTAGAAATATTGCATGCGGCGTTCTTTTTTTCGAAAAACCAACTCCAAAGCCGTAGGTTTTTCGAGCTTTTCCTAGGCTTTTCCTCGCAAAACTCGCTTCACTCCGTTTCGCTCATACAGTTGCGAGCAGGGTTTTCTTATTTAACCCCCGCCTAATTTTTTCGTTCCTTCCTAAAGTTTTTTTGGTCTACTTTTAGGAGCCTACAGACGATAAATTTTAAAAACCTTGTTTAAATTTTCTCTTTCTCGTGAGATTTTTTTGTCCTTTTTATGAGTTTTTCTTTTTTCTTCTATTTTTAAATGTCTGCATAGTGAAGAGAAGATGGAAAAAATTGAGAAAATCGTTTGAAATTTCTAACTGTTTGAGCCCAATTTTTTGTGGCGAGTTTTAGAAATTTAGATTTTATAAAATTTTTTCCCTATCTCTGAGGTACAGCAGACTAGCCTTTTTTGTTTCTTTTTTGGGCAATGTCAAAAAAGAAAATAAAG
>JAVBNQ010000006.1:0-119628 GCA_031551405.1 bacterium
TTGGATAGCAAAGCTTCAAAAGATCTAATTACAGATTACAAAAACATGGCGTCAGCAGCCTAAGGATAGACAAAGATTATTTCGTGAGTTTAGATCGCCTACCGGTTGTAAAAGGCCGGTGGGCGATTTTTTTATGTAAATTTTTTGTGTTTTACTTAATGATGGTGATTTTTAAAAAAAATGCGAGTAATTTTTTGAGCTAAAACCAAAAAAAAAAACAATAAAAATTTACAAAAAGTAGAATAAAAACTAAAAAAATTTGCGAGAATGAGAAAGTTTAAACAGGGTTTTAAAATTTATTATATGGAGACTCTTAAAAGTATACGAAAAATCTTTAGGAAGGTGCGAAGTTTGCGGCGGGGGGGTTAAATGACATGCGATCTATGCTCGCAACTGTATGAGCGAAACGGAGTGAAGCGAGTTTTGGACCTGCGGTCGGCATGCTTAACAGACTCAAGAAGTTTTTTGAAAACTCTGTTGGCGGAGCCTCTTTATATTGCCCATCGTGCAACGACCCGCGCATGTGGAAAATGAAAATCTCATCGTGAGGGCTGAAAAATAAAAAAGTTTTATAAACGCAAAAAACGAGAAATTTTGTTTTTTTTGAGTTAAATTTTGAAAAATATTTTTTGAGAAATGAAACAATAAACTTTTCACCTTTATTTTTTTTCCGTTAACGACAGCGGTAAAGAGAGTTACTTGTTTACATTTTTTATTTTGGCTAGCGCTGCTTTTATTGACAAAATCGCGAAAAAATATAAAATATCGTTTTATATGGGAAAAATTTTAATACACGTTTGTTGCGCGCCGTGTCTTGCTTATTTGCACTCGTATTTCCATGAAAAGTATGAAATTGTTTGTTATTTTTACAACCCGAACATCTCGCCATTTCAAGAATTCCAAAAACGTAAAGACGCTTTAAAAATATTCTGCGAAAAAAATCATATAAATATAATTTTTGAAGAAAATTACGATTTTGAAAATTGGCTTGATTTTTTGTCAGAAATAAAAAGTTTTCCCGAATTGAAACAAGATAAAAAAAATCGTTGCGAAAAATGCTACGAAATTCGGCTTTTAAAAACGATTGAAAAAGCTAAGCAATTGAATATAAAAATTTTTACAACTTCGCTTTTGTACAGTATTTACCAAGATAATGAGGGAATAAAAAAACTTGGAGAAAAGTTGGCTGAGAACAGTACACTCGATTTTTACTACAAAGATTTTCGTGAAAATTGGAAAGAAGGTTGTGAAATTTATAAAAATACCGGACTTTACAGGCAAAATTATTGCGGCTGCATTTTTAGTGAACACGAGCGTTTTGGCAAAAAATTAATCCGGAAATGAGAGGGAAACTTAATGATAAAATATAAAGCTGTGCGTGGAACTCGCGATATTTTTGGCGAGCTTGCGAATAAGTTTGAATTTTTGGAGAAGGCAGCAAAACAAGTATTCAAAAGTTTTGGATTTGAGGAGATGAGGACGCCGATTTTTGAAACCGGCGAAATTTTCACTCGAAGTCTCGGTGAAAACAGCGATATTGTTTCCAAGGAAATGTATTTGTTCAAGGATAAGGGAGACAGACTTTTGTCTCTTCGGCCTGAGGGAACTGCGCCTGTGGTTCGGGCTTGCGTTGAGAATAATCTCTTGCAAAGCGGCATTGATAAAAAGTTTTTTTATATCGGGCAAATGTTTAGGTATGATCGCCCTCAAGCTGGAAGATACAGGCAATTTCATCAAATTGGCGCTGAATTTTTTGGCGCAAAAAATCCGTTTATCGACTCAGAAATTATTTCTGTTGCAATGAAAATCATTGAAAAAATAAACGTTAAAGAAACTAAACTTTTCATTAATTCCGTCGGATGCAATAATTGCCGAACAAAATATTCGGAGATTTTGAGTGAATATTTGCATAAAAATTCAGATATTTTGTGCGAAACTTGCGTCGAGAGAAAAAATAAAAATATTTTACGTATCTTTGACTGTAAAATCGAAAATTGTAAAAATTTACTAAAAAATGCGCCAAAAATTTTGGATTTTGTTTGTGACGATTGTAAAAAAGATTTTGAGCTTTTACAAAAATATTTGACTGTTCAAAAAATAGAGTTTGAAGTCGATAAATCGCTCGTTCGAGGTTTGGATTATTACACTGGTATGGTTTTCGAAATCAAGACGACAAAGCTCGGTTCTCAAGACGCGATAGCAGCCGGTGGGAGATATGACAATTTAGTCAGAGAATTTAGCGGCGAGGACATTCCTGCCGTCGGTTTTGCGATTGGAGAGGATAGAATTGCAGAACTTCTCGAGGAAAGAAATTTTTGCGATAAGAAAAGCGTATTTTTTGTGACGACAGATGCAAATAAAAACGCTGAACAAATTTTGGCGAATTATGACATTATCCAAATGCTTCGAGAGAAAAATTTTAGCGTTTTTTATAATGGCGAGTCAAAAAGCATAAAATCGCAAATGCGGACTGCGAACCATTTGCAAGCGGAACTGGTTATTTTTATCGAGGAAAACGGCAGTTTTAGTATAAAAAATATGACGTCCGGCGAGCAGAAAATTGTGACAAAAGAAGAGTTTTTGAAGGAATTTTTTGTTGAGTCATGAACAAGATATAAACAATTTGACAAGACGAAAAAAATTAAGTATATAATACAAATATTTTTGGATAGGTGGCCGAGTGGCTAAAGGCAACAGACTGTAAATCTGTCGAACTATGTTCTACGAAGGTTCGAATCCTTCCCTATCCAGATTTTTAATTTTGACAATTTTTGTTTTTTTTAATAAAATCGTTTTCAAATTTTTTGCGGGTGTAGCTTAGTGGTAAAGTCCTAGCCTTCCAAGCTAGTTAGGCGGGTTCGATTCCCGCCACCCGCTATTTTTTTATAATTTTTGTCTCGATGAAAGTTCAAAGCTCGTCGGTTAATTCCGTCGGGCTTTTTTTATTTTTAGTTTGCTATAATGTCCTGAAAATCTAGACAAAAATGTTGTAAAAATAGCGAAAAATAAATGAATTATTTAATGTAAAAAACATGTAAAATTTTGTATAATTGTTAAGTTTTTTTTATTTTCGATAAGGAGTTTTTCGAATGAAACAAACCGTAGCAATGCTTCTCGCAGGCGGACAAGGAAGTAGGCTTAATATTTTGGCAAGTCATCGAGCAAAACCCGCAGTTCCGTTCGCCGGAATTTATAGGATTATCGACATAACTCTTAGTAATATCATGAACAGCTACATTGATAACGTCGGAATTCTTACGCAATACAAACCTTCGTCACTGATAGACCATATCCAGACCGGCGAGAGTTGGGGTTTGTACGGAAAAAATCGTAGCGCAATAATTTTGCCGCCGTATACAGGAGATTCGGATTCGTCGTGGTATGCCGGAACTGCTGACGCAATTTATCAGAATTTGAGTTTTATAAACAAGTTTGAAAATATGACGAGAGTCTTAATCTTGTCGGGTGATCATATTTATAAAATGGATTATTCGAAACTCATTGAATTTCACAAATCCAAAGATGCCGACGTCACAGTAGTTTCTATGGAAGTTCCTATCGAGGAGGCGTCTAGATTCGGAACGATTATAGTCGATAAATCCGATAGAATCATAGAGTTTGAAGAAAAACCAAAAAATCCAAGAAGTAATCTTGTTTCCCTCGGAATTTACGTTTTTAATAAGGAAGTTTTGATAAAAGAATTGAAAAAAGATTCTGTCAAAGAAAACTCTCATCATGATTTTGGGAAAGATATTTTGCCAGGAAATCTCGATAAAAAAATGTATATCTATAGATTTGACGATTACTGGAAAGACGTCGGAACTATCGACGCGTACTGGGAAACTAGTATGGATTTACTTTCGGAAAATAACAAGATGCATTTGGACGATTGGAAAATCACGACGAATTTTAACTGTTTAATCGTTGCAGACAGAAATCCGGCTTATGTTTCTAGCGAAGGAAATGTTAAAAATTCGTTGATCTCGGAAGGCTGCAAAATAGATGGAGAAATTGAAAATTCAATACTTTCACCGGGCGTGCGAGTCAAAAAAGGCGCAAAAATAAAAGATTCGATTGTTTTTCATGATACGACTATAGATGAGGGCGCAAAAATAGATCGATGTATAATTGATAAAAACGTTCATGTCGGAAAGAGTTGCGTAATTGGCTGCGGCGATTTTCCGGGTGTAAAAAACGAAGTTTATCCGACGCATCTTTTTAGTGGGATCACAGTCATTGGGAAATCTGCTGAAATTCCTGACGGAATTAGTATCGGAAGAAATTGCATAATTGCTTCTGAAGTAAAAAAACATACTTTTGCTTCAAAAGGTTATCCCGATGGAAAATTCATAGCAAAAAATTTAGGTTAGATTTTTTAACAAAATATGAGTATTGAAAAGATTACCGAGAAATTAGAGAATATTTTGGTCCAAAATTTTGGATTTTGTATCAGGGAAAAAGGGGCTTTAACCAAAATTTTAGTAGCAGTCTCCGGTGGTTCTGACTCTATATTTTTGCTTTTTATGCTCTACTTTTTAAAACAAAAGTTTAATTTTGAAATTTTTGCGGTTCATATAAATCATAATTTGCGAGGGAAAGAATCAGAAGCAGACGAAGCTTTTGTGAAAAATTTTTGCAAAAATCTAAAAATAAAATGTTTTGTCGAGGAAACGTATTTTGAATCTAAAACCGGAATTGAGGAAAAAGCTAGAAATTTTCGATATAAAATTTTCGAAAAAATTTGCGTTGAAAATAAGATAGAATTTTGTTTTTTGGCGCATAACGCTGACGACGATGTGGAAACCGTTTTGATGAACATCCTTCGAGGAACCGGGCTGAGCGGACTTTCGGGCATACCGGAATCGCGTTTTTTGGACGCACGCAAAAGGGTGCAGATTGTTCGACCACTTTTGACGTTTTTTAAGTCAGATATCGAGAGATTTTTGGTGCAAAATAAGATCAAATTTCGGCTGGACTCATCAAATTTGTCGAAAAAATTCACGAGGAATAAATTTAGACTTGACTTGATTCCTAGCCTCGAAAAATATAACAAAAATTTCAAACAAAATATTTTAAATTTAAAAAATATTGCTTTGTCATCGGATTTTTTTATTAATTTTAGTATTGCAAAAAATTTTTCAAAATGTTTTATTTTATCAAAAAATACTGAAATCGCGCTAAATCTAGATGAATATTTTAAGTATGAAAGGCTAGTTAGGTTAAATATTTTAGCATTTTTTGCTAGGGGAAAAGCGGATTTTAAACATTTATCGAAACTTTTTGAACTAATCGAAGGCAGAAAAAATTTTAAATTTCATTTGAAATCAAATCATTTTGTGACGAGACAAAATAAAGTTTTAAAGCTTGAAAAAAAAGGAAATGTTGAGGATAAAGAGCAGATAAATTTAAAAAAATTTAATGAACTTTTGAAAAACAAAAAATCAGGAAAAATTGACGATTTTTTTCTCGAGATAGAAATTTTTGATGTGAGTCTGCTCAAAAAAAACGAAATTTGTACGAATAAAAACTGTATTTTTTTGGATTTTGAATTGGTAAAATCTGAAAATTTAAATTTTCGTTTTCGTAAAGCCGGTGACAAATTCAAGCCGCTCGGAATGCAAAACTACAAAAAATTAAATCGATTTTTTATTGACGAGAAAATAGATGTGGCAAAGAGAAACGATTTTCTTTTGCTGTCTACAGAAAAAGAAATCGTATGGGTTGTCGGAGTGAGAACCAGCGAAACTTTCAAGGTTTCCGATACAACGCGAAAAGTGATGAAAATTTGCGTTGAGATAAAAAACAAAATTTTTGTATGTTAACTTTTCATTCGCGTCACTTTTTCCCAAAAAATTTTCAGGATTAACAAATGCAAGCTCAAATCCAAAATATTTTCGACCCGTTTTTTAAAGAATACTCGAGTCAAAGCCACAGAATTTCCGGCCTCAGCAACACTTCGATAAGTCTTCTGGCAGCTTCAGCATTAAAAAATACGCAAAAATCAATTCTATATATTTTAGATGACACGATAAATTCGCGTTTTGTCGAGTACGAAATCGCGTTTTTCTTGAGTTTTTTAAATTTTCGGGAAAAGGTTGAAGTTTTAAAATTACCGTCTAAAAACTCATTTGAAAGACCAAAATTTTTCGAAAATTTATTGTTCAATAAAAACCAAAAAATTATACTCATAAACAACTCGAGTCTCCTTGAAAATACGATTTCAAAGTTAAAAATTAACAAAGAAGTTTTTGAGTTAAAAACCGGCGAGATTTTTAAGAGGCAGGAATTGACGCAAAAACTTGTCAGCTTTGGTTTTTCGAATCAAGACGAGGTATACGAAAAAACTGATTTTAGCGTGAGAGGAGAAATTTTGGATTTATGGCCTGCAGATTTGGAAACGCCTGTTCGAATTATTTTTGACGATAACGAGATAGAGGCAATTTACGAGTTTGATATCTTGACGCAGCGTAGAAGTAAAAAAATTGAGAGCCTTATTATTCGGAATTTTTCTGACGACAGCGACACAAAAATTATTGATTATTTTTCTCGGGAAGATTTTTTGCTGATTTATAATCAGAATTATACGAATAACACGAAGCATTTGTTGCAGGATTTTGAATCGATTCAGCTCGAGTCTTTTGTATACGAAAAAGACAGAATTTTTAACATGCAAATTCAGCCAACCTACAACTTGAAAGGAATGCAAAACCTCCTCTACAAACAGCTTGAAGAACTCAAAAACGAAAATTTTCAAATCAACATAGTTTTGTACAAAAATCACGAGATAGACTCTCTAAGAAATCTTATTTCTGAAAAATTGAAAAATTTGAAAATCGATTTTTATTCCGGAATTTTGCGCGAGGGATTTATATCGAGAAAAAATAAAGTCGCGATTTTGACTGAACGAGATATTTTTGACAGAGATTATTTAGAAGCTGAATCCGACCAAAAAATTGAAAATTTTGACGTTTTTAAAGACAATTTTTTCGACTACAAAATTGGCGATTACGTGGTTCACAATAATTTTGGAATTGGCAAATTTTTGGGATTCAACAAAGTTCAAACTCTCGATAGAACTTCTGAGTACATCACTCTCGAATATCAGAATAACGATAAATTATACGTACCGATTTATGATTTCAATCTCGTGCACAAATACTCGAACGAAGAAGCAGAATACAAGCCAATTCTTGACACATTGGATAGCGTGACTTGGGAAAAAACGCGTCGCAAAATTGAGGAAAAGATTTTTGAGCTTGCGAACGAAATCATAGCAATTCAAGCCAAACGAAAGACGATAAAAGGTATCAACTTCGAGGCAAATCCGGCGTATGAGGAAGAATTTAGAGCGACATTTCCGTTTGATGAGACGATTGATCAGAAAAATGCGATTATAGACGTTTTAGAAGATATGGAGGGAGAGACGCCGATGGAACGCTTGGTTTGTGGTGACGTTGGCTATGGTAAAACCGAAGTTGCCATTCGAGCAGCTTTCAGAGCTTGCGTTAACTCAAAACAAGTGGCGTTGGTAGCTCCGACGACAATTCTTGCGAGACAGCATTTTAGTAGCTTCACGAAAAGATTCGCGAATTCCCCGATAAAAATAGTGATGCTTTCGCGGTTTTGTTCTGGCAAAGAATTGAAAGAAAACAAAAAATTGATTCAAGATGGCAAAGCGGATATTGTGATATCGACGCACTCGGTTTTGCGAAGTAACATAAAATTTAAAAATTTGGGTCTTGTGATAATTGACGAGGAACACAGATTCGGAGTAAAAGATAAGGAAAAATTAAAACGTCTCGAGGAAAATATCGATCTTTTGTTTTTGAGCGCAACTCCAATTCCTCGAACTTTGTCGATGGCTTTAAATGGTGTCAAGGATATCTCGCTAATCGAAACGCCGCCTCCGAATAGAAAGGAAATTTCGACACAAATCGCGCAATACGACAAAATTATCGTGAAAGAAGCAATAAATTTTGAGCTTGCTCGCGGTGGACAGGTTTTTTATATCTACAATCGAATCGAAGATATCGAACAGAAAAAAATAGAAATACAAAAACTAGCGCCGAATGCAAAAATTGCGGTGGCTCATGCGAATCTCAGCAATAGCGATCTCGATGAGATAATGACGAATTTTGTAAACAGAGATTACGATATTTTACTGGCAACGACGATTGTTGAGTCCGGCTTGGATATTCCGTCCGTAAATATGATGATTATTGATGGAGCCGAGAGAATGGGCTTGGCTCAGCTTTATCAATTGCGAGGTAGAGTTGGTCGTGGCTACGAGAAGGCGTTTTGCTACATGCTTTACCCGAATGACATCAATCTCAATTCTAATGCTGTAAAACGTCTAGAAGCAATTCAGAATTTCCAAGGTTTTGGAGCAGGATTCAAACTCGCGATGAGGGATCTCGAGATACGCGGTGCCGGCAATATACTCGGGAAAAAGCAACACGGCTATATCAAAGAGGTGGGTTTCGAACTTTACATGGATATGCTGAATCGGGCTTTGAATAAAGCAAATTCTGGAAGTCATGACGATATCAACGCTGAAATTAATTTGAACATCAACGCTTATATTCCGGATCAATATATTTCGAATCCGGCGATAAGACTCTATTTTTACAAAAAGCTGTTAAATATTACGGATTATTCGGAAATTGAGGAAATCGAAAATGAGTTTCTTGATAGATTTGGGAAATTGCCTCCGGTCTTAAAAAATTTTATAGAGCTTTCGGAAATCAGGATTTTTGCGAAAAAGCTAAATATTTTGGCAATTAATGAGATTAAAAATAAAATAAAAATCGATTTTGCGAATAACCAAAATATCGACGTGAATAAAATTTTAGACTTGGCGCAAACTTACAAAAATTTTATAAGATTTAGCTCAAATAATTTTAATACGATAGATCTTTGTAATTTGCCAGATAATAAATCAGAGAAAATTAATTTGTTAAAAAAAATCTTGCAAGGATTTTTTTAATTAGTTATAATCCTCCTCAAATAAAGTTTTTTGGCGTTTTTTATCTTACTTACGCTGTGTGCTTTCTGTTGCTACACAGTAGTTTAAATGTATAAGTTTTGAATTTTTTTAAAAAAGGAGTTGATCAATGAAAAATTTGAGAGTTTCTAGTTATCTAATTATTGCCACATTACTGTTTTCCGTTGGTTGTAAAAAACAAAAAGATGTAGTTATTTCCGCGGGAAATGAAACTGTTTCAAAACAAGATTTCCAAAATCGTCTTACAGAAGCTGCAAATTATTACGACAGAAGTTTTGTTGAGACTGAGCAGGGGAAAAATCAAATTGCAGACGGAATGATGAAAGAAGCCGTAATGCTCGAGATAGCAAAAAAACGAGGGTATGATAAAAAAGAAGATTATGTTGCAAAATTAAAAAATTTTGAAAGACAGACCTTAATTGCTGATTTGATAAAAGATTTAAGAGAAAATGGCGATCTTAAAATGACTGAAGAAGACGTGAGAAAAATGTATGATACAGACAAAGCATACTACGATAGCCCAAAAGAAGTGAAAGTAGCGCATATTTTGGTTTCTGATAAGGCTGTTGCCGATAATCTTTTGCAACAATTAAAGGCTGGGGCTGATTTCGCAGTTTTAGCGAGTAGTAATTCTTTAGATAGATCTTCTGCAGCAAATGGCGGAGAATTGAACTGGTTCGCAAAAGGAGATATGGTGCCTGTCTTCGAACACGCAGCTTTTGAATTGAAAGAATTAGGCGCAACTTCTGACGTAATAAAATCTGATTTTGGTTATCATATCATAAAAAAATTGGGTGAGAGAGTTGGCTCTCCAATTACATTTGACGCAGTAAAAGCAAAACTCGCAAGAATATTGGAAAAAGAAAAATTTGACACTTGGTTTGAGTCAGAAAAAAATAAAATTAACGTAAAAATTAACAAACCAATGATCGATTCAGTAAAAATAGAAAATAAATAAGGAAGGAAAATATGAAAAAAGGAGGAATATTTCTTCTTCTAAGTTTTTTTGTTTTTTCATTCATTTATGCTGCGGATCCTGCGAATAAAGTAATAGCCAAAGTTGGAAATGAGCCTATTCTTATATCTGATTTAGATGAAATTACTAAGCCGCTCATCGAACAATACAAAAAAGTAAATCCTGATTTTTTAAAGAATGATGGAGAAAAAACTTTAAAACAGAATGTTTTAAATCAAATGATCGATGAAAAAATTGCGCTTCAAGAGGCAAAAAAACAGAAATTGACGGTCTCAAAACGAAAAGAAGAAAGCGCTTATTCTGAAATAAAAAGCAGATTTAAAGATGAGGCTGAATTTAAAAAGGAATTAGCAAACCTCAATATTTCTGAGGCAAAATTTAAAGAAAAAATAAATAATCAATTGTTAGTAATGGAGCTTATTGATAAGGAAGTAAAAAATAAACAAGTTGAGCCAGCCGAAGAAGAACTAAGAAAATATTATACCGAGCACGAAAAAGAAATGGTGGAGCCAGAAGCTGTAAAAATTAGACATATTTTAATAAAAGTTGAATCAGAAAAAGATGATAAAGACGGGCTTAAGAAAATTAAAGATATAAAAGTGAAACTTGATAAAGGCGGAGATTTCGCAGCTTTAGCCGCAAAATACTCAGATGACAAAGTAAGTTCTGAACGAGGTGGAGATATCGGCCTATTTATGAAAGGGCAAATGGTTAAGGAGTTTGAAGATGCGGCTTTCAAATTGAACGTAGGACAAATAAGCGACGTTATAAAAACAAAATATGGATATCACATTTTGAGATGCGACGAGAAAAGATTGGAGCAGAAAAAAACGTTTGATGAAGTTAAAAATTATCTAAAGCAATATTTATATCAGACAAAATTAGAGCAGGATTTGAAGGATTATATCGCGAAACTAAAAACAAAAACTAATATTGTTATCAACGAACTTTAATTTGTAAAGGTAAAAAATTCGATATCATCTAAAATAAGTCAAGCAACAATGCTTGACTTATTTTTATTTACGAAAAGTAGTTTCTTTTAAAAAATTTCTTCCAGCTAGAACCCATTCAAAATTCTACAAAAAATCTATCAAAAATGATCCAAAAACTTGAAATAACTTTGTCGAAAAAAGTCGGAGAAGCATTACATAAATATAAAATGCTAGACGGAAATAATACAATCGTAGTCGCGATGTCTGGCGGCAAAGATAGCTTTGCACTTTTGGATCTTCTCTATAAAAAACGAAAATATTTGAAAATAAAATATGATTTAGTTGCTGTTCACATAGATTTCGGAATCGACGAAATTGAAGTGAAAAATATTTTGGATTTCTGCGAGAGACGAAGTGTTCAGTGTATAATTCATAAAGAAAATTTAAAAATTGAAGAAAATAGAATGATCAATTGTTTTTATTGTTCATGGATTCGTCGGACAGCTCTTTTTAAATTTATGAAAGAATTCGGATTTAAAAAATTGGCTCTCGGGCATCATATGAATGACGCAGTTGAAACGCTTTTCTTGAATCTTTTTTACCAAAGCAAATTCGAGTCATTTATCCCCAATACTAAATTTTTTAATGGAGAATTTAATTTGATTAGGCCTTTAATTTTGTGCAAGAATTCGGATATAAAAAAGTATGCTATTTTAAACAATTTCCCGATACAAAATCATAAATGTCCTTATGGAATTATAAGTCAGCGAAATAAGATCAGGAAAGTTCTGGAAAAAATTGACAAAAAAAATGATAAAATTTTGACGAATATTTTTGCAAGTTTAGAGAAGAATATTGATTGACAAAATTAAAAAACTTATGTAAAAAGTCCTCGGAGAAAACAAATGAATAAAAAATATTCGAAGGAAACTTCAAAAGTTTTAAATAAAATTTATGAGTTCCAAAAAAGAGAAAAAACAATTTATAACGAACTTTTTCTCCCGGCTTTGAAGTTGGAAGAGCTAGGCTTGAAAGATACAATTGTATTTTTTGGTTCATCGATGATTATTAATACTGACGTATTGACTTGCGCATTGCTCAAACCTCAAAGTGAAAGAACTGAAAAAGAACAGAATTTGATAAAACTGAACCAGTATTACATTGACGCTGAGATTTTGGCTGAAAAATTGACGAACTGGCTGTTAGAAAAATTCAATGGAAATAATCATTGCGTGATTTGTTCCGGAGGCGGACCTGGACTAATGGAAGCCGCAAATAAAGGCGCGAAAAAAGCTGGCGGAAAAAGCATTGGTTTTAATATAAAAATTCCTTTCGAACAAACATCAAATATTTATCAATCAGAAGAAATGAAGTTTATGTTCCATTACTTTTTTATGAGGAAATACTGGTTTTCATATTTGGCGCGAGCGGTTGTGGTTTTTCCGGGAGGATTTGGGACGCTTGATGAATTATTCGAATTTTACACATTAATGGTTACAAAAAAAGCTAAACGAAAAATACCAATTATTCTCTTCGGCAAAGAGTTTTGGAATAGTGTAATTAATTTTGAAACATTGTTAAAATGGGGAACAATTCCGGAAAGGTTTCGTAAAATAATAAATATCCAAGATGATGTTGACGAGGTTTTTGAATTTTTGAAAGAAAATACTGTTTTTTCAGAGGAATAAATGTATAAAATTTTATATTTGACAACTGAAAAGCTAGAGGGTATTGATCTTTTGAAAGAAGATTTTGGAAAATTAGATTTTGAACTCGAGATACAAACAGTTTTAGATAAAAAAATTTGTCAAAAATCAAGAAATTTTGATTTTGTTTTGATTGATTTTGAGGTTGAAAATTTTGATGTTTTGAAATGCTTTATTGAAAGTGGTTTTATTGTAATGCTTTTGCAGGGATGTGAATGTAAAAATTATAATCAAGCTCAGCTTGACGACAAAAAAATAAAATATATTCCGTCAGATTTTTTTTGGAATTGCTTGAATTACAATCTAAATTTACTCAAAATTGAGCTTGAAAATTTTAAAAAAATTAAAGATTTAGAGCTAAAAAATTTTGATATGGAAAATTTCATTTATTCGGCGTTTCATGACTTGAAGACTCCTCTTTTTACTTTGCAAGGTTTTTTGGCGAATTTTAAAGAAAAATACTATGAAAAACTCGACGAGCAAGGCGTAAAATATTTAATGTCGATTTCGAATAGCGCTAAACGTCTTGCGAAAATGATCAACGACGTGTTTGAATTTTTTAGATTCGAGAAAGTCGATTACAAATTTGAAAAAGTGAATGTTTTGTATAATTTACGAGTTGCGCTCGACGAAATTCAAGTGCTTTTAGAAGATGACGACATAGTCATAAATTTGGTTGGTTTTGAAAATAAAGACGTTTTTGTCAAGGCGCACAATTTGTTTTTGACAAAAGTTTGGGTTAATCTATTGACGAACGCGATTAAATATCGGAAAGATAATGAGAAACTCGTTATCAATATAGGTGTTAATGACGTGAAGCCAAATTTTTACGAGTTTTTTGTCGAGGACAATGGAATCGGGATTGATTCGAAATTACATAATTTCATCTTCGAACTTTTCACGAGAATAAAAGAAAAAGATGAGGAAGGCACCGGAGTCGGGCTTTCTATCGTCAAGAAAATCATAACTAAACATAATGGAAAAATTTGGCTTGAATCACAAAAAAATATCGGAACAAAATTTTATTTTACTTTGCCGAAATACGAAATAGAAAATTGATTCGAAAAATTACGAGGGAAAAATGGAATTTGGAAAAATTTTAAAAGAGAAAAGAGAAACACAGAATTTAGACATAAAACAAATTTCAAGAGAGCTAAAAATAAAGGCTGAGTATTTGCAGGCTTTTGAAAATGAAGATTTTGAAGCTATGCCAAATGAGCCTTACTGCTTAGGATTTTTAAAAAATTACGCTAATTTTTTAAATTTAGAAGCCAATAAAGTTTTGGAGCTTTATAACGAGAGTAGAAAAGTTTTCTATTCTGAAGATATCGACGAGGATGCAGATGTTTGCGACCAAAATAGCGAGAACAAATTTGGTGAAAGTTCTAAGCAAATTTTTAGAAAAATTGCGACAAATCGTCTACTATTTTTTTATATTTTATCCGGGCTTTTGAGCGTTTTCATAGTTTTGTATTCTTGGATTTTTTGTGCAAAAATAAAAAATTTTTGCGAAAATTTTGCGCACAATGAAATACAAAAAACAAATTTTATTGAGCTACAAAATAATTTAGAACCAGCTTATATTCTCGAAATCAACCTTAAAAAAGCTTGCTGGCTTAAAATTGAAATCGACGGTAAAATAGTGTTGCAGGAAACCGTCAAAGATCAAAATGTTTTGAAATTTCTTGTAAATCGAGATTTGAAAGTTGTGGTTGGGGATTTTAATAACGTGACAGCAAAATTTAACAATAAGCCTTTGAAAATTTTTCAGGTTTCTACTGCGAAAAACGTTGGTTATGTCGCTGTAAATTCAGAAAAAATAAAGGATTTTCAATAAGCATAATGAAAAAATTAGTTTTTTTATTTTTATTTTTTAGTCTTACCATTTTTTCTGCAGCCAGTTCGCTAAATAAACCAGATGGATATATTCTTGATGACGCAGGAATTTTGAGTCAAGACGTGAAAAATTACCTCAACAAAGTCGCTTACAATTTGGAGTCAAAAACTAGCGCTGAAATAGCGGTTGCAACGATAAAATCTCTCGATGGAAAAAGTATTGAGGAATGTGCCGTAAAACTTTTTGAAGATTGGAAAATCGGAAAAAAAGGCAAAGATAATGGCGTTTTATTGCTAATCTCGAAAAATGATCGAGCGCTCAGAATAGAAGTAGGATACGGTCTTGAGGGTTCGCTTACCGACGCTAAGTGTAGTGAAATCATTCGAAATAAAATTGTGCCACATTTTAGGCGTAATGATTTCAACGGTGGAATTGACGAGGGATTTATAAATATCGTTCGAATCATTGCCAAAGAGTATAATCTCGACGAAAAAGAATTGTCCGAGGATTTTAGCGAGAAATACAGTGATGATGAAGTTTTGGCTAATAAAATTGCTGCTGTCGTAGGAATTTTAATAATTTTAATAATAATGTTTTTTAGAATATTTACTAACGCTTTTTCTGTCGGTGGCGGTTTTCGAGGTGGAGGTCGAGGCGGTTTTGGCGGAGGAAATTTTGGCGGTGGGTTTGGTGGCGGAAGAAGTGGCGGCGGCGGATCCAGCGGAAGTTGGTAAAAAAAAGAGCTTAAGCCAGAATTTACGTTTTATTGTAAATCTGACTTAAGCCCAGAATTTATACGTCATAAAAAGTACGTTTTCAGATTCGGAAATTAATACATTCCACCCATTCCGCCCATTCCAGGATTTGGCATCATTGGAGCAGCTTTTTCGTCTTCTTTTTTGTCAGTCACCATACAATCCGTCGTAATCAATAACCCGGCAATACTCGCAGCGTTTTCAAGAGCGGTTCTTGTGACTTTAGCCGGATCGACGATTCCTTCCTTGAGTAAATCAACATATTGTCCAGTTTCAGCATTAAGCCCGGTCGTTTCACTGCTTTCTTTGAGTTTATTAACGACAACTGAACCCTCAAAACCCGCATTTTCTGCGATTTGTCTCACTGGCTCTTCGAGAGCATTTTTGACTATTTTTACGCCAATCTTTTCGTCTTCATCATCAACTTTTATATCATCCATCTTCATACTTGCTCTTAAAAGCACGACTCCGCCTCCAACAACAACTCCTTCTTGAACTCCAGCTCTTGTTGCGTGAAGCGCATCTTCTATCTTGAATTTTTTTGTTTTCATTTCAGTTTCAGTCGCAGCTCCGACGTTTATTACAGCGACTCCGCCAACAAGTTTTGCTAGCCTCTCCTGTAATTTTTCTTTATCGTAATCTGAAGTCGAGATCTCGATTTGTTTTTTGATTTGTCCAATTCTTTGTTCGATCTCTTTTTTACTTCCAGCTCCGTCAACGATTGTGGTGTTTTCTTTGTCTATTTTTATACTTTTTGCTTCACCTAGCATCTCGAGAGTTACGCTGTCAAATTTTATTCCAACTTCCTCAGAAATTACTGTTCCGTTCGTCAAAACTGCAATGTCTTGAAGCATTTCTTTTCTTCTGTCACCAAAACCAGGAGCTTTCACTGCGCAAACTTTCAAAGTTCCACGGAGCTTATTCACAACCAAAGTCGCCAAAGCCTCTCCTTCAACGTCTTCTGCAATGATTAAAAATGGTCTTCCGGTTTGAACGATTTTTTCCAAAACAGGCAAAATTTCTTGCATACTCGAAATTTTTTTGTCCGTGATAATGATATATGCATTTTCAAAATCCGTCACCATTCGTTCAGCGTCAGTCACAAAATAAGGCGACAAGTATCCTCTGTCAAATTGCATGCCTTCGACGGTTTTAAGAACTGTCTCAGAAGTTTTGCCTTCTTCGACTGTGATTACGCCTTCTTTGCCGACTTTTTCCATCGCATCAGCTATCAAATTTCCGATTTCTTTGTCATTTGCAGAAACTGTCGCAATTTGAGCGATTTCGGCGGTTGTATTTACTTGTTTTGAACAGGATTTTATGTAGTCAACTGCTTTTGCAACAGCCTTATCAATTCCTTTTTTAATGTGAAGCGCATTCGCTCCAGCTGTAATATTTCGCATTCCTTCTCGAACCAAAGCTTGAGCCAAAACAGTCGCGGTTGTTGTTCCGTCTCCGGCAATATCGTTTGTTTTTGATGAAACTTCTTTGACGAGCTGAGCGCCCATATTTTCAAATGGATCTTCGAGTTCAATGTCTTTTGCAATTGTCACGCCGTCATTAGTGATAGTAGGAGACCCGTATTTTTTGTCCAAAATCACGTATCTGCCTTTTGGTCCAAGTGTTACTTTTACAGCGTTTGCTAAAGCATCTACACCGTTTTTTATCGATTTTCTCACATCATCGCGATATTTTATTTCTTTTGCCATTTTTTAAGCCTCCAAATTTAATTTTTACAAATTTATTTTACAAACAAAATATTGTCTTCTGAAATAATCGTATATTTTTCATCGTCAATTTTTACTTCTCTGCCAGAATACTTTTCAAACAAAACGATTTCTCCGACTTTCACATTCATCGGAATAATTTCGCCTTTTTTATTTTTTTTGCCGGGCCCAACGAGAATTACTGTTCCTTCTTGCGGTTTTTCTTTGGCTGTGTCTGGAATAATGATTCCTCCGACTTTTACTTCTTTTGGCTCGTCAATTTTCACCAAAACATTGTCGTTTAATAATCTGCCTTTCATTTGTTTCCTCCTTTTTTGGCAATATTTAACGCTAAAATATTAAAAATCTTATGAATTTTAGCGGTCTTTGCTTTTGAGCGCTAAGTATACATTCAAACTTTTTTTTTGTCAAATTTTTTTATTTTACTGTCACGGAAAAGTAAAAATGCTTATTTTTCAGAGTAAAATTTAGAATTTCAAACTAAATTTACCTTACACAATTTTTAATTTTTATGTGAATTTTGAGAATAATTTGCTGCAAAGGAGCTAGAAATTATTTAACATTTCTTTGAATTTTTGCGTCTCGGATTCTAAGTTTTTATATAATTCGTCGAGAGTTTTATAGTTTTCGTCGATAATTTTTTTTAGAATTCCGATTTTTTGCGAATTATTTTTTATAATTTCAATATTTTTTGCTTCTGACGCAGTGATTAAATCATGATTTAAATTTTCTAATTCTTTGTCTTGAGATTCCAAAGTTTTCTCAATTTCAGCAATTTTTTCATTGATTGGAACTAAAATTTTTGATTTTGCGTTAATAATCTCTGCCTTTTTTTTCTTCAAATCTTTTTTATAGACGTTTTTGTCCAGATTTTTTTGTTTATTCGATTTTAATTGGAGTTCTTCTCGCTCGCTCTGCCAACCAATTTTTTCCAAAAATTCTTGATAAGTCCCATAAAAAATTTTGATTTCGTCATCATCAAAAATGACGAGAGTATTGGCAAAATTATTCAAATACATTTCGTTGTGAGTGACCATTACGACAGCTCCTGGAAAATCGAGTATCGCTTCCAAAAGTGCATCAGTTGAATCCAGGTCCAAATGGTTGGTCGGTTCATCCAAAAACAAAAGGTTGCTTGGAGTCAAGAGTATTTTCCCGAGCATTACGCGATTTTTTTCGCCACCGGACAAAATTTTAATTTTCTTAAGCGCTGCGTCGCCTGAAAACATCATTTGGCCGGCGACATTTCTTGCTTTCTGAATTGAATTGTCCGGGTCAGATGCCAAAAGTTCATCTAAAATAGTTTTCTCTTGGACGAGATTTTCGAGGTTTGTTTGCCCGAAATATGCGGATTTAACGTTATTGTGCCTAGCAATTTTTCCGGAATCCGGAGTCAAAATCCCGGTCAAAAGTTTGAGAAGAGTAGATTTCCCGCGTCCATTTTTACCTATGATTGCGATTCTCTGATTTTTGTCGATCGTCAGACTAAATTTCTGTATAATTTTTGGATTGTCGTCTTTTTTATACGAAAACGAAATATCATTTGCTTCGAGCAGCTGCTGAGCATTGAATCCGGAATAATTGAACGAAAAATCCAAGCTTTCGATTTTTTCAAGTTGATCTTTCACATCAGTTTTTTCGAGGCTCTTGATTCTCGATTGTACCATTCCGGCCAGGCGCGCTTTTGCTCTGAATTTCGAGATAAAAATTTCGGTTTGTTTGCGTTTTTTTTCTTCGTTTTGCCTCGTCTTCTCATAAATTTCTTCTTCTTGCTCAACCTGCTCGTAAAGTTTTTCGGTTGTTCCTTCGATTTTTTTAGCTTTTTGCCTATGAATAAAAACAGTGTGTGAGATGATTCCGTCCATGAAATTTCTATCGTGAGTAATCAGCATGATTTCATTTTTCCACGAACGCAAGAAATTTGACAGCCACCTTATCGCGACGATGTCTAAGTAATTGTTCGGCTCGTCGAGAAGCAAAAGATTTGGTTCGCTGAGAAGAACTTTTGCGAGATTGAGACGGATTTGAAAGCCACCTGAAAAAATGTTTGGATTTTTGTAGAAATCCTCGCTCGAAAAGCCTAATCCGGACAAAATCCTTTTTGCTTTCCAGTCGTTATTTTGCTCGTCTGTCGGCAAGCCCAAAGTCGCTTCTTCCAAAATAGTATTTTGCGAGAACGAAATATGTTGCTGCAAATATCCGATTTTGTAATTTTTTGGAACAACAATATTGCCTGATTCGGGTTCGATCTCTCCTGTAATCATTTTGAATAGAGTCGTTTTTCCGTGACCGTTTCTACCGATTAAGCCAATTTTTTCGCCTTTATTTACCCCAAACGAAAAATCTTTGAAAATTGTTTGTCCGCCGAAATTTTTGTTAATATTTTCAATTTTTATCATAATTTTTGCCTTAATTTTTTGATTTTATCTTTAAATGTTCAAAGCCTCGACTATTTTTTTAGCATTTCCTCTGCTATTTTTCAGAGTTTGTAAGGCTTTATGAATTATGTGGCATCTCTCGTCTTTGAATTTTAAATATCTCGTCATTTGCGCTGTCAATTCCGTCTCATTTTTGAGTTGGATCGCGCCTTTTGCGTCGATGATTTTTCTTGCGATTTCTTTAAAATTGTTCATGTGCGGCCCAAAAATTACGAGCTTTCCGAGGCTGAGCGGTTCGATTATATTTTGTCCGCCTTTATCGACTAGACTGCCACCGACAAACACAACGTCAGAGTTTTTATACATTTCGATGAGCGCGCCCATTGTATCTACCAGCAAAACGTCTGATTCAATAAATTTGATGTTTTTATTTTTTCTCACATCGGATAATTTTAAGTAAGACAAGCTTTTTGAAACCAGCAATTTTTCAAGCTTTGGAACATTCTCGATATGCCTAGGAGCTAAAATTAGCAGAATATCTGTAATTTCTATTTTCGTTTCAATAAAACTTTGAACAATAAAATTTTCCTCTCCGCTACGAATGCTTCCGGCTGAAAAAACAGAACGCTTCGCAAAAAGCTTATCTTTCTCGTGATTTATGTCGTTTACGATCTCTAATAAATCATATTTTATGTTATCAAAAACTAGAATTTTGTCTTGTTTTACGCCGAGGTTTGCAAATTTTTTTTTGTCTTCTTTCGACTGCGCAAAAATCAAATTAAAATTATTAATTAGACTAGAAAAAAAAGTTTTGTACTTCAAATATTTCGGATAGCTTTTGTCGGACAGTCGCGCGTTCAAAAGGTAAACCGGAATGTTCTCGAATCTAGCGCCGACTAAATACGATGGCCAAATCTCCGTTTCAATTATCAAAAATTTTGTGATTCGAAATTTATTCAAAAAAAACAAAACCGTCGGAAGAAAGTCGAACGGTGCATATTTTACGTAAATATTAAACCCGAATTTGTTTATTGCCAGCTCATAGCTCGTTTTTGTGACGAGAGTCAAAAGTATTGGCTGCATAGTTTTTTTACGAATTTCCTCGATCAGTTTTTCCGCGATTTTTAATTCTCCGACGGAGGCTGCGTGAATCCAAATCGGCTCAGCATTTTCGAGTTGGTAAAGCCCAAGCCGTTGCTTTAAAACTTCGGTTTCGCGTCTCACAAAAAAATAAATCGCAAAAAAAATTAAAGCAAGAAACCAAAAAAAATTATAAACAAAAAACAAAATATAGAACATTTTACCCTTCTTTTAACATTTCAAAAATTTTCGTAAAGACGTCTTTCTCGTCGATTAAATCCATGCACAAAAAATATTCGCAATTTCTTTCGCATTTTTTGCAATCGTGTTTTGAAATTTTTGGTGAAAATACGAAATTATTGCTGGGATTTTTTGAGAAAGGCTGCCACCTTCGAGGGCTGCAGGCTTTGATTGGCGGGAAAAAACTAACCGTCTTGATGCCGAGCGCTGATGCCAAATGCAACGGTCCGGTCGAGTTGCTGATAAATAAATTTGCGCGGCTTATCAAACCCAAAAATTTTCGTAAATCTAATTCTTCATCGAGAAGAAATTTCGAATCTATACCTTTGTTTTTTAAAATTTTTTTGTATTTTGCGAGCTCTGTTCTATTTCCCGTTGTCAAAATTTTGAGATCCGTTTTTGTTAAAAGTTTGATAAGCTCGAGGAATTTTGAAATCGGCCAATCTTTGCTCGAGCCGCCGCTGCCGGGATGAATCAGGATGAGTTTGTCAGTTTCAAAAATATTTTTGCTTTTCAGAAAGTTTTTTGTCTCTAAAATTTCATTTTCCGTTATAAAAATTTTTGAAAAAAATCCATTAAAATTCTGAATGCCGACGGAAGCTAAAAGTTCTAAGTTATATTCAGCCTCGCTTTTCAAACATTTTGAACGATTTTGAATAATTCGAGTATTGAGGAATAGACTCCAAATTTTTGAAAATGGACCAACCCTCATAGGAATTTTTGCCAGGAACGGATACAAACTTGAGGTCTTATCTACAAAAAGAGAAATACTCACGTCAAATTTGTTTCTGATTTTTTTTACAAAATCGTGGCTGGAAGTTTTATCGATTAAAATTAATTCGTCGACGAATGGATTGTTTTCAAAAAGCGGCGCAACAAAACTTTTTATGACAAAAGTGATTTTTGAGTTTTTGTAGGTTTTTTTTATGGCTTCTGCGACGGGGAGAGACAAAACAGTGTCTCCAATTTTGTCAGTTCTGAAGATTAAAAATGAAATCTTTTTCTCTTTATTGTCAAAATTGTCAAAAAATTTATGTTCCATTTTACACGAACTTTCCGTCGTCCCAAACAATTTTGCCATTGACAAAAGTCGAATCAACAACGCCTTTTAGTTCATAATTTAAAAATGGCGTGTTTGAGCTCTTCGAGGCAATGTAATCGCTTACTTTAAATTTTTTGTTCGGATCAAAAATTATTAAATCTGCAGTATTTCCAATTTTTAGACTTCCTTTACCGTCTAACCGTATAATTTTTGCAGGATTTGTTGTGAATTTTTCAATTAGATTTTCGATCGGCATTTTCTTTTTTAAAACTAGTTCCTGGTAAGCAAGAGCAAGCTCAGTCTCAAGCCCGATTATCCCAAAAGGTGCTAAATCAAATTCCTTGTTTTTTTCCTCTTTTGTATGAGGAGCATGATCTGAAGCGATGCAATCGATTGTTCCATCAATCAAAGCTTCTTTAATAGCGTCGACGTCTGCTTGTGTTCTGAGCGGTGGATTCATCTTCGCGTTAGTGTTGTATCCCAAAACCTCGTTCTCCGTCAGAGTAAAATAATGTGGCGTTGTCTCGCAAGTCACTTTTACGCCTCGTTTTTTCGCAGATTTTATGAGATTCACCGAGCCTTTTGAACTGATGTGAGCGATATGTAAATGTCCGCCCGTCATTTCAGCCAAAATAATATCTCGAGCGATCATCACTTCTTCGGCTGCATTCGGTATGCCGCGAAGTCCGAGTTGAGTCGAGATTTTGCCTTCGTTCATCACTCCGTTCGTCGATAAACTCAGATCTTCACAATGGGATATGACCGGAATATTGAAAATTTTGCAATATTCGAGCGCTTTCGTCATAATAAACGAATCCATCAGAGGTTTCCCATCGTCAGAAATCGCGACTACTCCGGCTTCGATCAATGTGCCTATTTCGCAAAGCTCTTTTCCATCTTGATTTTTTGTGATACAGCCAATCGGCAAAACATTCACGATCGCCTCTTTTTCAGATTTCAAAATTATGTACTCGACAGCCGGTAAATTATCCAGAACAGGATTCGTGTTTGGCATACAACAAACTGTCGTGAAACCGCCTTTTGCGGCAGCTCTAGAACCGGTTTCGATTGTTTCTTTGCTTTCAAAACCAGGTTCTCTGAGGTGAGTATGAATATCGATTAAACCCGGAAATACAAATTTTTTTGTTGCATCAATTACTTGTAAATTTTTATCTTTTTTTACATCGATTTTTATGTTTTTTTTGATTTTTTCGATTTTTCCATCTTTAATCAAAATGTCACAGATTTCGTTAATTTTTTGCGATGGGTCTACTAATTTTCCATTTTTAATTAATATTTTCATTGATTTGATTCCTCGCTAATGAGAGTAAATATAAGACCGCCATTCTGATGGCAATTCCGTTCGTGACTTGTTCGTTTATGACAGAATTTTTCATGTCAGCAACCTCGGACGAAATTTCTACTCCTCGATTCATTGGGCCTGGATGCATCACGATTACGCCAGGTTTCGCCTTTTTTAGGGATTCTTTGGTCAGTTTGTAAAGGTTGGCGTATTCGCGAACAGATGGGAATAAATTTTGGCTCTGACGTTCGAGCTGAATTCTCAAAACATTCACTACATCTGCGTCTTCTAGCGCTTTTTTTAAATCGTATTCGATTGTTATTCCCAGCTCTTCCATTGTTCGAGGGATTAAAGTTGGTGGTCCGACGACAGTTATTTTTGCACCGAATTTCTTTAGTGCCCAAATGTTTGATTTTGCGACCCTGCTGTGCCCTATGTCTCCGACTAAAACAACTTTCAAATTTCGAATTTTTCCAAGTTTTTCTTTTATCGTGTAAAGATCGAGTAATCCTTGAGTTGGATGCTCGTGAAATCCATCGCCGGCGTTTATGACTGAGGCATTAATATTTTCCGCGAGTAGTTTCGGAGTCCCCGAGATGCTATGACGGACAATTACAAAATCTGCGTTCATTGCTTCGAGGGTTTTTCCAGTATCGATCAAGCTCTCGCCTTTGACAACACTACTCATTTGCGTCGTGATGTTAATGACGTCGGCGCTTAGCCGTTTTGCAGCGAGTTCAAAAGAATTTCTTGTCCTCGTACTAGGTTCGTAAAAAAGGTTGACTACTGTTTTTCCTCGCAAAGCTGGAACTTTTTTTACTGAACGAGTAAAAATTTCCTTGAACGAGACGGCGTTTTCGAGAATATGTTCGATCTCATCTTTAGTCAAAGTTTCTAAATCTAATAAGTCTTTTTTTGGTAACATTTTCCCTCTTTAAAATTACAAAATTTAGATTTAATTTAACAAAAAAACAGAGTCAAATCCGTCGATCTCAGTCAATTTTACAGAAATCAGTTCTTCGTCTTGCATGGTGATACATTTTCTTCCGACGATATCTGCCTGTATTGGAAGCTCTCTGTGTCCTCTGTCAATCAAAACCGCAAGTCTAATGCTCTTTGGTCGCCCGAAATCCATGATGCATTCCATTGCAGCTCGGACGCTTCGTCCGGTGTATAGAACGTCATCGATTAGTACGATTTCCTTGTCGTCTGGGCTTACCGGAAAATCCGTTTCTTTCAATGTCATTTCACCTGAATTTTTAGGAAAGTCATCTCGGTAAAGCGAAATATCCAAAACTCCAAACGGAATCTCGATATCCTCGAGATTTTTGATTTTTTCAACTATTCGTTTTGCAATAAAAACTCCTCTCGATTGCAGCCCAATTATTACGAGATTATCCAAATTATCGTGAATTTCTAAAATTTCGTCGACCATTCGATTAATCGTTTTTTTTAGTTTGTCCGCGTCCAAAATGATTTTTTTTGCATCTAGTTTCATTAGAATTATCCTCGACGTTATTTTTTTAAATATTTTTCAATTGTTTTTACAAAAAAATCTTGCTCTCCGAACCCGCCGGGTTTTAGTGCAAAATAAAAGTCGCGAAATTTGTCTTTGCATAAAATTATTCCGATGGCAATTTTTTCCAAAATTTCAATATTTTTTATATCGAGAAACTCTAGAAATTTATGAGCCGTGTCTCCACCGCTTAAAATTGTCAAAATTTTTTGTTTTTTTGAGGTTCCATTTTCTAAAATTTGACGGCTTTTCGTGAGGAGCTTTTGTATTTTGTAATTTTCATTAAAAAATTTATTAGACTCGGCGATTACGATTTTTTGTTCTTTTGAGATCAAAAAGTCGTTATTGCTTTCAATCGTTTCAAAATCAATTTGCTGTTTCAATAAATTTAACTGCGTCAATGTAGCAGTATTTAAACTTCCGGAAATTATAAAGACCTCGTCAAAAAGGTTGGGAAAAGTTTTTTTCGCTTGTTTTGTAACTTTGTTGTGGTTTTGTTTTTTATCTTGCAAAACTTTTTGTAGAATTTCATTATAAAATTTCGAACTGCCGACAAAGACCGCGTAATTATAACAAATTTTTGGGAGAATTTCATCAAAATCGTTTTGCGAAATCACGTCGAAAATTTTATAATTCTGTGGGAACTTACTTTTATTGTCGAGTAAAGTTGGGATGTGAGAAGTTGTGATTAGATTTCCTGAATTTTTTGCGAACTCAGATTCGTGTAAAAGTTTACTGTCAACATAGTGAAAACTATTTTTTGTGGTTCTTTTGTATTCTGGAAAAGCGGGAATTAGCGGAATTTTTTTAAGCTTGAAATTTTCTATAAGAACGTCGGATTCTTCAATCCAATTCCCTCGTAAAGTTGAGTCTATTTTTTTGAAAATCAGAAAATTGTCGAGAGAAAATGTTTTTTGTATCATGAGCCAGTTTACGATTAAACGAATTTTTTTCTGGCTCGTTTTTTTGTCGTCTAATCTTGATTCTGTGTCAATTATTAGCACGTCAAGATTTTTTTCAGAAGAGAGATCGTAATTTTTCAAATCTTGAATGAATAAAATTTTTTGGTTTAAGTTAAAATTTATTCCCCAGTAAGCTATATCCCCACATCCGGTCAAATCGTCGGCAACAATTATGAATTTAGGCATTTAGTCGAATTTTACTACGGGAACTGCTTTCGCGCTTTCTTCAACTTCAAAATAAGGGAAGCCTTTTTTTAGCCCTTTTCGCCTCGCAAAAAAACTACCGATGACTTCTTTCGAATAAGTGTTGAAAATTTGTACAGCCTCGTTATAACGCATTCTAGAGACTGCGATTCTATTTTCAGTTCCTTCGAGTTGAGACATTAAAGACTGAAAATTTACGTCAGCTTTCAAATTTGGATAATTTTCCACTACGACCAAAAGACGAGATAGAGCGGATCTCATTTCATTGTTTGCAGCGATTGTGTCTTCTTTCGTGGTTGCGCCAC
Source organism: bacterium (assembly GCA_031551405.1). Classification (GTDB taxonomy): domain Bacteria; phylum RUG730; class RUG730; order RUG730; family RUG730; genus JAVBNQ01. Next base: position 25,968 of record JAVBNQ010000006.1, read on the forward strand.
CTAATTTTGCTCTCGCAGCTGCGATATTTTCAAAAATTTCCTTCTCGTGAGTGGCGTAGCCTTTGACTGTGTTGACGAGGTTTGGAATAAGATCCGAGCGTCTTTGAAGTTGATTGTTTATCTCCGCCCATGCTTGATTTACCGTTTCGCTTAATCTAACGATTCGATTGAGTCCGTTTATGTACCAACTAATGAAAAAAATTGCCGCTAAAATTATAGCGCCTAAAATAATCAGAAATTTTTTCATGATTTTCTCCAATATTACCTAAAATTTATAAAAAAAATGAGCGCATTCAAAAAATGCGCTCACTTCTAACATTTTCCGGTAGATTTTATTAACAATCGCAGTCGATTTTGTAATTTCCTTTTCGTCTATCTTTTAGTTCTCCGATTTTTGATTTGTTCCAGTTTGAAATTTTACTAAAATATCCAACGATCCTTGTAATCCCGTCTAAAATTATAGGCTCTCTTCCGGCTAAAACGCTGCTTACATTTTCCCAATCAGTTGAGTTCACAGATTCTTTTTTTACTTCGTATTTTCTATTATTATTTTTGTTGAGTATGAAAAAGCTTTTTTCCGACTCGTTAAAAACTTCCAAAAAACCTGATTGATTTACCTTTGTTAAAAAATCCTGACTTGACATCTTTGATGCCTCCTTTTTCCATTTCTTTTGGGACTTATTATAAATTATTTTTTTCATTTTTTTAAGTTTTTTTATTTATTTTTTTAAGAATAGTTTTAATCATCGAGAAACATCAAAAAAATATAAAAATATTGATTTTTTAGAGATTTTAGCTATAATCTGGATTTGTCACGGGGTGTGGCACAGTTGGCTAGCGCGCCTGATTTGGGATCAGGAGGTCCTCGGTTCAAGTCCGAGCACCCCGATTTTTTTTAAAGTCTTAAAGAGATAGCGTGTATTTTTATTTTTGCGTCTGTAGCTCAGTTGGATAGAGCAACTGCCTTCTAAGCAGTGGGTCAGGAGTTCGAATCTCTTCAGACGCGAAATTTTAAATTTTTTTGTCTGTTATCAAAACACAATCAAAGCTCGTCGGTTAAAACTGACGGGCTTTTTTATTTTACGGATGATAGATTAGCGGTTTATAGAGACAAAATTAGAGAAAAGATTGTAAATCTATGCATAAATTATTATAATACACAAATTTTATTTATCGCAAAATAAAAATACGTAGATATTTCTAGAATTTTACGAGGTAGAAATGGCGATTACTCCAGTTCAAAAGATCAGTATTTTTTTTCATAAAGACGAGATAGAAAATTTAATGACTTTTTTGCAAGATGAAGAAATTCTTGAGATAAAAAAAGAAAGTTTGGATTTTTATAGAGAATTTTACGACGATATACAATTGAACTATTTACAAAAAAATAAATTTTCAGATCAGAGCTCTTACCTGTCAAAACTTGAAAAAATAATAGGTGTTTTGGGAAAATACGAGACTAAAAAGAATTATCTTGAAAAATTTAATGACAAAATTTTCGTTGACAAAACGAGATTTTACGATACAAAAACTGGAGATAAAATTCGAAATCTTTGCGATAAAATTGAGCTCGAAATAAAAGAACTCGAGATTGTGCGAAGTAAAATTCACGATATTTCTGAGCAGATCAAAGAGATTTCTCCGTGGCAAAATCTGAAAGTTGGGCTAGATGAATTGATTGGTACAACCTGGTCGAGAACACTCGCGGGTTTGATGCCAAAAGATTCGTTTTTTGAATTTAACAGTTTGCTATCAGAAAAAGCTGTTTTCATAGCAAAAATAAGTGAAACTGAAAAAGACGTTTATTTTTTAACTATTTCAACATTTGATTCGGTAAATGAAATAAAAAATTCTATCACAAAATTTGGCAAGCTAGTCCATTGGGAAGCGTTGGAGTTTACTCCGGAACAAATTTTTAAAGATTTGCAGAGATACTCGCATATACTCGCAAAACGTGACAAAAAATATTTAAACAATATAAAAAAAAACGTAAGCTATTTGCCAGAGTTGAAAATCGAGTATGACAAAATTTATAACGACTGGCTAAAAACAAAACTAAATGATGACATTTTTTTTGCGAGCGAAGTAGGTGTAATTTCCGGCTGGATTCGAGAGATTGATTTAGCCAAGTTCGAAGAGATACTTGAGGCAAATTTCCATGATACGTGCTGCGTAAAACAATTGCCGACGGAAGTAGATCAGGTTCCAGTTGCTTTCGATAATTCGAAAATTGTTGAGCCGTTCGAGATAATTACTGATCTTTATGGTCGTCCTCAATATTCCGGCATTGATCCAACGCCAAATTTTTCGTTTTTTTTCTTTTTATTTTTTGGAATTTGTTTTGGCGACGCGGGTTATGGTCTAATTCTGATAGTTATTTCAATCCTAGGTAAATTTTATTTGAAATCTAAAAAAACGCTAAAAAAAGCGACGGATTTGCTGGGATTTATGGGTTTGTCGACTTTTATAATCGGAATAATTACAGGTTCATTTTTTGGGAATCTCGTAGATTTTTTACCCCAAAGCCTTATTTTTATAAAAGATTTTTTTGCAAAATTTGTTCTTTTAAATCCTGCTGACGAGAAAGGGTCTTTAATATTTTTGATGATTTCTCTTGCGCTTGGATACGTTCAAATTTGCTACGGAATTTTGCTTAAAATATATTTGTTTCTTCGAGACAAAAAATATAAAGCCTTAATTTTTGATGGTCTCCCGTCGATTGGAATGCAACTTTCCCTTTTACCTATCACATTGAATTATGTTTTGGGCATAAAATTTTTACCGATTTTTTTATCAAATTTTTTTGTATTTTTTTTATTAATTAGCATAATTATCGTGATTTATCGAGAGTGGAAAAATAACGAAGGCGTTGCGATAAAATTGTTTTGGTGCCTTTACGCAAATTATTCTATGATTACGGGAACATTTTTGTCCGACGTATTATCGTACGCGAGGTTATTCGCTCTCGGACTTTCCGGTGGACTCATGGGGCTTGCAATAAATGAAATTTCTAATATTTTCGGAGGAATTCCTGTCGTCGGAGGATTTTTTGTATTTATTGTGCTGATTGGCGGACATTTATTTAATTTCGCGATAAATATAATGGGGGCATTCGTTCACTCGTGCAGATTGCAGTATCTGGAGTTTTTTACAAAATTTTTTGAAAGCGGCGGCAGACCGATGCAATTTTTTGGAAAAAGTTTGAAATATACGACGCTAAAACAAGAAAAATAAATTTTAAAAATCAAGAGAAATTGAAAAAATATGCTAAAAAAAATTTTTTTTATATCAATAATTTTTTTTATATTTCAAAGTTTTTTATTTTGTAAAATCGACATTGGCGAGGAAGTTTTAGTTAAAACGTTTTTTAATGTAAATTATTCAAATTTCGGGGATAGTTCGCTCGATACAGCGTCAAATACAATGCAACGAGTTCGCATTTATTTGGCAGGAAACGTCCAGGATAATATTGAGGCAAAAGTCAAATTTCAATCAATCGGAATTTGGGGCGCGTCGACTGATACGGTCAAAATCAATAATTATTTTTACGATAATTTTACGCCATTTATTGAGGAAGCATACATAAAAACTCACGATATTTTCAAACTAAGCAAAACGTTTGATTTTGATTTTGATTTTGTCCTCGGGAAACAAAAGATTTTTTATGGTGATGGATACATTCTTAGCGATAATGATCGAGGACTTTTTGCTTATAAACTCGAGGGCAGAGGCAAAAAAAGTTCTTTTGATCTCTTGGCGATAAAAGCTGCTGAAAAAAATTTTGCTTTTGAGCAAAAGGCTGAAAATTTAGACGTGTATGCCGCTATTTTCAGCAAAAAATTTCAAGATCGCCAAAAAAATCAAATTATCACAGACTTTTATATCGTTTCAGAACTGGGAGAATTTTTGCCAAATCTCAGCAGTAAAAAGATTTTTGCCGGAATGCGCCTCGATATGAAAACCGGTGAATCTGTATTTACAAAAATAGAAGCAGCCCAACAATTCGGCGATATAAAATTTTCTACGAATACAGTCACATACGATGGATTATTTTATGACTTCGATTTGAAAGTGAAGCTAAAGAAAAGTTTTTTGAGAAATTCGGTTTTTAAAATAAATTACATGGAGTCTCCTGGTACGCAAAACTCATTGACAAAAGAAAAAGACACAAATTTTGAGCCGTATTTGACGAACAATTCTAAGGATTTTAGTTCATCGCAGTATTGTGAAATTTTATCTAGAATTTTTTCCGGTCTTTCGAATCGAAGAATTTTGAATTTTGGGATTAACTCGATTATTTTTGAGAAGTATAATTTTTGGCTCGATTATTATCGTTTTTGGAGAAATGATCCGGATATTTTGGCTGGAACAGAATTTGATTTGCGAATTGAAAGGAACATAAACGAGTTTATTAAATTTCGTTTGATTTTTGCGTTTTTTAACAAAAATGACGTCGATTACTTGAAGTTTTTAAAAAATAATATTCAACATTATGGCGTCGAGTTTTCTTATAATTTTTGAAATTTGAGAAAAAAGTAGAAATTTTTTAATAATTAAAAATTTTAAATTTAGCAAAATTGCCTGGAAAGTCTAATTTAGGATGAAAATATGAAATTTAGGGAATATCTGGAAAAAGCGAGATTTGTGCTGTTTGACGGCGCTTTTGGGACTGAAATTTTGAAAGCCGGAATTGATATCTCGAATTTCGCACCGGAGTATTTAAATCTGAAAAATCCGGAAATTGTTAAAAAAATTCACAAAAGTTATCTAGAAGCTGGTAGCGATGTGATTACGACGAATACTTTTGGCGCGAATCGTCTTAAGTTGCAAAATTATCAGCTAGAGGACAAAATAGATGAAATCATACTGGCCGGAGTTGAAATCGCAAAATCTGCAATTGACGACTTTCCTGACAGAAATGCGTTTGTAGCTGCGAGTGTTGGTCCGGTCGGGAAACTTTTGGAACCACTCGGAGACTTGAAATTTGACGAGCTTGAAAAAGTTTATGATGAAGTTTTTACCTCGATCTCAAAAACAAGCGTTGACTTAATTATTCTCGAGACTATGCTCGATATAAACGAAGCCAAACTTGCCTTGATTTCTGCGAAAAAAAATACGAATCTTCCTGCCATTGTGAGTCTAACTTTTGAAAACGGCGAAAGACTTACGACTGGAACTCCGCCTGAGGCTTGCGCGATTTTATTTTCAGAGATGGGAGCTGACGCAGTTGGCGCTAATTGCAGTACCGGTCCTCGTGAGCTGCAGAACGTTTTGAGTCGAATGCAAAACGTTACATCTGCTTTTCCTCTTATAATCCAGGCAAATGCAGGTTTGCCGATTTCCGAGAATGGAAAAACTATTTTTCCTCTGAAAGCGCAGGATTTTGCGAATGAAATGTGTCAGATTGCGAAGAACCGTGCGAAGATTTTGGGAGGATGTTGCGGAACTTCACCTGAGCATATTGGAGAGCTAAAAAAAGCATTGCAGAATCTAGATATTTCAAGTCAAAAATTCGAAACCGAAAAATCAAAACGCGATTTATCGAAAATTTCTTTTTTCACGTCTAGAACAAAAGTTTTAGAATTACAAAAGTATCCAATTATACTCGGAGAAAGAATTAATACAAACGCTCAGAAAAAAATTGCCGAAAGTATAAAGACCCAAAATTTTTCTGCAATAATGAGTGAGGCGATTAGTCAAGTCGAGAAAGGCGCGGAGCTTTTGGATGTGAACATTTGTGTTCCAAACATCGACGAGCCCAAAATTATGAGCAACGTTATAAAAGATATTTCCGGCGTAGTGAATGTTCCGATTTGTATCGATTCGCCGGATTTTCGAGCGATTGAGACCGGACTCAAGTATTTTCCGGGAAAAGCACTGGTTAATTCTGTTGATGGCGAGGAAGAAAAGCTAAATAAAATTTTACCAATTGTGAAAAAGTATGGAGCTTCGATTGTCGCTCTAACGATGGATGAAGACGGAATACCTTTGACGGTAGAAAAGAGATTTGAAATTGCAAAAAAAATTGTGAATGAATGCGAAAAGCATGGGATCGAGCGTAAAAATATTTTTATCGATGCTTTGGTTCTGTCTATTTCCACAAATCCGGAAGGCGCGAAAACGACTTTGGAAACGATTAGACGAATCAAAAACGATCTCGGAACTCGTACGATTTTGGGGCTTAGCAATATTTCGTTCGGTCTACCCGGGCGGAGCGTGGTAAACGCCAGCTTCTTGGCTATGGCGATTGAAGCTGGTCTTGACATTGCGATTACAAATCCGATGAATGAGAGTTTGCGAAATACTTTTTACGCTGCTTGCTTGTTATCCGGGCAAGATTTTGGAGCGGAAAAATATATAAATTCTTTTTACGAGGAAGAAATCAAGTCCGAGCGAAAAAAGGAATCCGAAATTTATTCTTTGGGAGAGGCGATAATTCGAGGATTGAAAGATAAGGCTGTGGAGCTTGTAAAGCGCGAGTTAGATTCAAAAACTGAGCTTGAAATTATCAACGAATTGATTATTCCAAGTCTTGACATCGTTGGAGAGAAATACGAAAAAGGTATTTATTTTTTGCCGCAACTTTTGCTCGCCGCCGAAACTGCTGAGAGCGTTTCGAGAGTTTTGCAGGAAAATATCAGGAAAAAAGGAGAAGTTATATCGGAAAATGACAAAAAAATTGTTTTTGCTACAGTTAAAGGCGATCTCCACGATATTGGGAAAAATATTGTTATTTCCGTTCTGAAAAATTATAATTACGACGTAATTGACTTAGGGAAAAGCGTTGATGTTGAGACGATAATAAAAACTGCGATAGATTCAAATGCAAAAGCGATTTGTTTGTCGGCATTAATGACAACGACAATGCCTGAAATGCAAAAAATCGTCGATGAATTAACTAAACGAAATTTGCGGGACAGATTCAAAGTGATCGTTGGAGGCGCAGTTGTGAACGAGGATTTTGCGATTTCGATCAAAGCCGACGCTTATTCGAAAGATGCGACGAGTTTGGTTGCTCTTTTACGAAAATTTGGAATTTAAAGTCGAGTAGAAAATGAAGCAAAAATTGAAATTGAGTTTAATTACCTTGGGTTGCAATAAAAATCAAACTGACTCAGAATTTTTGATAAAAGGTTTGTCAAAACATTTCGAGATTACTCACGATTTATCTCTTGCTGAGATCATAATTCTAAGTCCGTGTTCGTTTTTGAAGAGCGCTCGAGCTGAAGCAAAAATTTATATTAACAAGCTCAAGAAATTTAAGACTAAAAACTGTAGATGCTTAGTTGTGACCGGATGTTATGCCGAGCTTTTGAAAGATGAAATTTTTGAAAAAAATCAAGATGTTGATTTGGTCCTTGGATTTCTTGACGTTGAGAAATTTGTGAAAGCTATTAAAAAATTTTTCGAAAAAAATAAATTAAGTGAGAAGAGAAAGTATGTTTTTGGCAAAGACGTTTTTGGGCTTTTTGGTGAAAAAAATGTCGAACGGATTCATTCGCATCCGAATTTTGCTTACGTGAAAATTTCCGAGGGTTGCGATAATAAATGTTCTTATTGTCTTATTCCAACTATTCGAGGAGATTACAGAAGCAGGAATGAAGGCGTTATTTTGAAAGAATGTGAGCAGCTTCTTGGCTCCGGCGTTAAGGAATTAAATATAGTTTCGCAGGACATTGGAGCATACGGCGTGGATTTCGGCGAGAAAAAACAAATGTCGAGTTTGTTACAAAAAATCGAAAGATTTGACTCTCATTTTTGGATTAGGCTTCTTTATATGCATCCGAAGCATATTGATAAAAATTTGGCGAATTTGATACGAAATTCCGAAAAAATTTGTAAATACATTGACATACCGATTCAACACATTAATAACGAAATCTTGGAAAAAATGAATCGAAAAATCACAAAAAATGAAATTATAGACAAAATTTTGCTTTTGAAAGAAACTGTAAAAAATATTGTGATTCGGACGACTTTTATTGTCGGATTTCCAGGCGAGAGTGACGATTCTTGTGCGGAATTGGCAGATTTTATAAAGCTTGGCTACTTCGATAAAGTCGGATTTTTCAAATATTCCAGAGAAAAGTTGACTCCGTCGTATCAAATGAAAAATCACGTACCGGAAAAAATTAAAGATGCGCGAGTTGAGAAATTATATAAAATTCAAGAAAAAATTTCATTCGAGAAAAATAAAAAATTTATCAATCAAAAGCTTGATTTCCTTCCTGAGGAAATTATCTCAGACCAACTCGTAAGAGGTCGAGTTTTTTCTATGGCTCCTGAGGTTGATGGCGATGTTTATTTGCGAGCTGCTAAAAAATTTGATGCTAGAGTAAATTTCAACGATTTTATAAAAATACAAATTAACGCAGCAAAAAATTACGATTTGTATGCGAAAGAGGTGAAAAAATGAATTTACCAAACCAACTTACGATGAGCAGAATCGCGATAATGCCAATTTTTATTTTTGCTCTTTACGAGGGAGGCCTTTTCTGGCACATAATTGCTTTTTTGTGTTTTTTGTATGCTTCGTTTTCAGATTTTTTAGACGGAGTAATTGCTAGAAGAAATCAATGCGTTACGGATTTTGGAAAATTTATGGATCCGCTCGCTGATAAAATTTTTATTTCAGCAGCATTTATAACGTTTGTTGATTTTAAAGTACTCAATATTCCAGCTTGGATGGTAACGATTATTTTGAGTCGAGAATTTATGATTACGGGTTTGCGAACTTTGGCAATTTCGAAAGGTGTTGTAATTGCTGCCCAAAAATCTGGAAAATTTAAAACAAGTGCTCAGCTTTTAGCTATTTTTGTGATACTTCTAATTTGCATTTATTACGATTTGGAGCAAAATGGAATTTATACGCTTTCACAAAATTTGCGACATTACGTTGAGATTGTGCCCAATTTTTTAATGTTAATAATTACGGTTTTGACATTTTTTTCCGGTTTGACTTATATGTATTCAAATAGAAGTTTATTGAAAAGTTAAAAAATGAAGAAGTTAGTTAGTTTTTTTGGGACGCTATTTTATATCGGATACATTCCAGTTATGCCCGGAACGTTTGGCACATTGTTTGCATTTGTTTTTTGTTGGTTTGTGTTAAAAAATGATTACTTAACAGTTTCTCTTTTTTTGATTTTTAGTTTGTTGAGTATTTTCATTTGTAATCTAAGCGAGAAAGAGTTTGGGAAAAAAGACGATTCAAGAATAGTTTTAGATGAGTTTGTTGGAAGCTTTTTTAGTCTAATTTTCTTGCCAAAAAATTTATTAATTTATATTTTGGCCTTTGTTCTTTTTCGAGTTTTTGATATTACTAAGCCTTTATTTATAAAAAAATCGCAAAATTTGAGAGGCGGAGTTGGAATTGTTGTTGATGACGTTTTGGCAGGAGTTGCTGCAAATGTGATTTTGCAGGTTTTTAACTTTATAATTCGGAAGGGTTAGCTTGATACAGCATAAAAAAAGGAAGAGATAAATAAATCCCTTCCTTTTTTATTGAAAACACTTAAAAGTTTTAATAACTTAGATTATGTTTTGTGCAGTCGTAGTCGAAGTAGCAGCTTCTGTGCTTGCTGGAACCTCTAGTGTTCCTTCGTCAGTAAGTCCTAGATCTGAAGTTTCTTCATATTGAGCTTCTTCTACGATAGGAGCTTCACTTTTTTTACAGCCCATTACAACTAGAACTAATCCGAATAACAATAACAAAGAAATGGTAGCTACATTTTTCATTTTTTTCTCCTTATTTTTTCGAAAAATATTTTATTCTGAGATATATTTTCGAAATTATAAAAAAAATATTTTTAAAAATCAAGAAAAAAAATGTTTTTTACTGCAGCATTTGTGTTTTTTATATCGAATCTTAATTTTGTCGTAAAAAAGTTATTCCATTTTATTCTTTTTTTTTGTATATTTTAAAGATAAGGGTTAAGCTAAATTTAGTATTAAATTTGTAAAAAATAAGCCAAAATGCAATATTTTTGAGCATTAGTGAGGGGAAAAATGTTTAGTTATTTTATGAAAAAAATATTTGGTACGAGAAATGAGAGAATTGTCAAAAATTTATGGCCTTTCGTTGATACAATAAATTCTTTTGAACAGGCCTTCGAGAAATTGACCGATGAAGAGCTAAAAAACAAGACGTTAGAATTTAAATCTCGTCTACAGAATGGCGCGACTTTGGATGATATTTTATGCGAGGCATTTGCTGTTGTAAGAGAAGCTAGCAAAAGAACGATTGGACTTAGGCATTTCGATGTTCAATTACTCGGAGGAATTATTTTACATAAAGGGAAAATAGCTGAGATGAAAACTGGTGAGGGAAAAACTTTAGTGGGAACATTGCCTGTCTATTTGAATGCTTTGACAGAGAAAGGCGTTCACATCGTGACAGTTAACGATTATTTGGCTAAACGCGACAGTGAATGGATGGGGCCGATTTTTCAGTTTTTAGGTATGACAGTCGGATTGGTTCAGCATGGATTTAAATCTATAAATAAAAAAGAGGCTTATGCTTGCGATATTACGTATATTACAAATAATGAGTTGGGATTCGACTATTTGCGAGATAATATGGTGATGAGAGTCGAAGATAGGGTTTTGCGCGAGCTTAATTATGCAATTGTCGACGAGGTAGACAGTATTTTGGTTGATGAAGCGAGAACGCCTTTGATTATTTCCGGAGCAAGTGAGGAATCTACGGATAAATATTACGTTATCAATAAAATCATTCCGTCGCTTAATGGAAGACTTATAACGGAAGATCAACAGATTAAGGCAAAATATAAAAACGAAGATTTGAACACTGGCTACGATTTTTTACTCGAAGAAAAGAATCAGACTGTTGCCTTGACTGCAGAGGGAATTGCAAAATGTGAAAGAATTTTAGGCGTCGAGAATTTGTACAACGACCTTGAATCTGAGTGGGTTCACCACATTGTTCAAGCCATAAAAGCTCATAATTTCTTCAAAAAAGATGTTGATTACATCTTAAAAAACGGCGAGATAATTATAGTAGACGAATTTACGGGAAGATTGATGCCAGGAAGACGATGGAGCGACGGGCTTCATCAAGCGATTGAAGCAAAAGAAAATGTGAAAATTGCTGAGGAAAATCAGACTCTGGCGACGATTACTTTCCAGAATTTTTTTAGAATGTATAAAAAATTATCCGGAATGACTGGAACGGCTATCACTGAGGCTGATGAGTTTTTCGAGATTTACAAGCTTGATGTAGTTGAAATTCCGACTAATAAATCTATTTTGCGGCAAGATTTAACCGACGTTATCTATAAGACGGAAAAAGAAAAATACAACGCGATTTTAAATGAAATTGTTGACTGCAGAAAACTAGGACAGCCTGTTTTGGTTGGTACCAAATCTATAGAGAAAAGTGAAAAAATATCGGCTCTTTTAAAACAAAGCGGAGTGCCGCATCAGGTTTTGAATGCAAAATACCATGAGATGGAAGCCAATATTATTGCCCAAGCCGGAGCTAAATCAGCTGTCACGATTGCAACGAATATGGCCGGTAGAGGAACTGACATTGTTTTGGGAGGGAATCCTTCGATGGAAGAAGAATCGGAATTCGTAAAATCAGCTGGAGGCCTTCATATTATCGGAACTGAGAGGCATGACTCTAGACGTATCGATAATCAGCTCAGAGGACGTTCCGGTCGTCAAGGAGATCCTGGTTCATCGAAATTTTTTATTTCACTTGAAGATGATCTGATGAGACTTTTTGGATCTGAAAAATTGACTTTTATGATGGATAAAATTGGTCTCGAGCAAAACCAAGAAATCCAGCACCCGCTCATAGCGCGAGCTATCGAGTCAGCTCAAAAGCGTGTAGAAGCAATGAATTTTGACATTAGAAAGCAGCTCATAGATTTCGACGATGTAATGAATAAACAACGAGGAGTCGTTTATAAGCAACGAGATAATATTTTGTTTTCTGATGACTTAACAGAAAATATTAATCACATTTTTGAAGATGTCGTAGAATTTCAGATCGAAAAATTTGCTCCTACAAAAAGTCATCAGGATGAGTGGGACATAAAAGGTTTGCAAGATTGGATTGAGTTTATTTCAGAGCAAAAAGTTGAAGATTTAGAAAAATGTCGTGAATATCCGAGAAATGGAATAAAAAATTATGTCACGGAGCTTTTGAAAAATTTATACTCACAAAAAATAAAAGATATTCCCGCAGAAATAGTTTTACAGGTTCAAAAAATAATTTCTCTTCAGGTTTTGGACAGTGCTTGGAAGGATCATTTGTATAATTTGGATCAATTAAAGCGAGGAATTGGATTTAGAGCGTATGGACAGAAAGATCCGGTTTTAGAGTATAAACACGAGGCCTTTAACGTTTTTATGAATATGATGGATCGAGTTTTGTCTCAAACTTTCGAGTATTTGTTCAAGGCGAACATGACGCAAAAAATAGTTGTTCACGAAGAAAGTCTGGATGATTTGGAATATGATGATTCGTTGAGTTTTGAGGATTTGCAGACTCAAAAACCTTCGAGGGTTTCTTCATCAAATGAACATCATAGTCCAAAGATTGGGAGAAATGATTTATGTAGCTGTGGAAGTGGAAAAAAATATAAGAAATGCTGCGGAAAATAAATTTTGTATCGTTTTTTTGTATAATTTTATCGTCTGTTTTTCTTTTTCTTGCTTTTCCAAAAGCCAATCTTTTTTACTTTGCTTTTTTTGCATTTGTTCCATCTTTGCTTGACGTTTCGAGCAGCCAAAATTTTAAAACTGCTTTCATGAAATCTGTAATTTTTTCCATTGTAACGAATTTTGCGTTGATTTATTGGATAATTCCGACTTTTCACGCGACTTCAATTTCTAATTTTATCTCAGTTTTTACTTGTTTATTGTTTGCAATTTATTTATCGATTTACTGGATAATTTTTTTTGCAGTATTTTATTTTTTCAGAAAAGATTCAAGCTTCACTAACATGTGTTTTTTGAGTTCAGTTTGGGTTTTGTTAGAATTTGCCAAGACCTACGTGTTTACCGGTTTTCCTTGGAGTTTAGTAGGTTATACGCAAAGCAGTAATTTGTATTTCATACAAATCGCAGATATTACAGGTATTTATGGGATTTCATTTTTAATAATTTTAGCCAACCTTTATTTTTTCTCGTTATTAAAATATTTTTTTTATAACTTGCAATCCAAACAAAATAATAGTATAATTATACCAGATATTAAACGCAAAACTTTGTTTGTTCTTTTAATTTTTATTTTTGTTTTTGGATATAGTTTTTATATTTTGCGGTTTTGCAATTTTGATAAATTTAAGAAGTCAGAGATATCTTTTGCGATTTTGCAGGGGAATATCGAGCAATATAAAAAATTTGACAACGATTATATGCGTCAAATTCGGGATCTTTACGTAGATTTGGCTAATACTTGTAAGGCTACAGACATAGTCGTTTGGCCGGAAACAGCATATCCACATTTATTTCCAGAGTATAAAGATTTTTTCTTTGAAAATTTACGCATTAAAAGTAGACATATAATTGGAACGTTTATTGAGAAAAATTCAAATTTTTATAATTCTGCTCTCTTTTTGAATCAAGATTTAACAGCGAAAGACTTCTATTCAAAAGTGCATTTGGTACCATTTGGTGAGTTTTTTCCATACAAAAAATATTTAGAAAAGCTGATTCCATCGCTGAAAAGAGTGGGAAATGTTTCTCCTGGCGAAAAGTTTACTTTGTTTGAGTATAAAGACACTTTGCTTGGCACGATGATTTGTTATGAATCATTATTCCCAGATTTGGCTCGTAGATTTACAAAAAGAGGCGCGAATATTCTTGTTAATATAAGCAATGACGCATGGTATTTGGATACTTGTGCACCGTACCAACATTTTAGTTTTAATATTTTTCGGGCTATTGAAAATAGGCGTGTTTTAATTAGAACTGCTAATACTGGGATTTCTGGTATTATAGATCAGTTTGGAAAGGTTTTGATAAAATCAGATTTGAATTCTCGGATTTGTCTCAAAGTGAAAACAGCTGGTTTGAAAAAGTTAACTTTTTATACAAAGTTTGGAAATGTCTTTGTATTGCTAGCGTTTTTATTTGTCGTCGGGTTTTTTTTAAAAAGAAGTTGTTATTTTTAGATTTATAAGTTATTATAGTACTTTCCATATACCATAATACGTGGATTTTAAGAAAGGAGAGAGGGTAGTCTATTTAAATGTTTGAATAAATAAATAGACGTACTTTAGAGGGTCCCTCTCTCCTTTTTTTAAGTCTATAATTTTTGTGTTTTTAAAATAGTAATCTTTTGGCATTTAAAGGCATCTGACTTAATTTTAACTAAATTCGTATTCATCTTTTACATGAATTTGGTTTAGGAGTCTTTCTTTGGTCTTTTAAAAGCAGATGGATTTAGGCAGGAACGAGTTTTAGCTCGCTCCTGCTTTTTTTTTTAGGTTTATATGGTAATGGAAGTAGCACTTTTTAACAGTTTGCTTTTGGTAGGCTTATATTATTTTTTTTCTTGTTCACCTGATTGTTTTATTTTTTCCATTGTTACGCTTTCTTTTGGAAGAACTTTTGCTTCTTTTTCAATATTTTTTGCAATTAATACTATGGCAATACGTCTATTTTTTGCTCGATTCTCTGATGAATTGTTAGGGACAACAGGTTTTGTATCTCCATATGCTCTGATTGAGATGTTGTTTTTGTTTACCCCTGTTTTTTCAATGAAAAATCTAGTGATATTAGTCGCTCTGGCAGCAGATAGCTCCCAGTTTGTTGGAAATTGTTTTGCTAGTTTACCTGATATAGCGCTATTATCAGTGTGCCCTTCGACAATTATTTGTTTGTCAGTAATTGTTTTTAAGGTTTTTCCGATTTTTATTAATACATCTTTTCCTTCGTTTTTTACAAAAGATTGCCCAGGATTAAAAATGATTTGATCTCCAATGTCAACTGTTACATGGTCATCAGTTTGCGAAATACTAATTTGCCCTTTTTGAACTTCAGCTTGAAGTTCTTTCAGAAAATCTGTTTGCATTTTTTGAGATATTTGAATAAATTCTTCTTCATTTCTGCCTTTCTCTTCTTCAGCTTTTATGAGTTCCTCCTCAAGGAGTTCGATTTGTCTGAGCGCTTCGTTGTAGTCGTCGACTATTGCGTTGTAGTCGTGTTGAGCAGTACGGCATTTTGAAATGGCTAGCTCGTATTTCCCTCTTGAGACGCAGCCGCTTACAAGAAAAAGAACAATAAGAGACGACAGGAGTAAAGAAAAAATTTTCATATAACAGCCTCCTTAGAGAATATTTTTTTCAATTTATACTATTTTTTCAAAAAAATCAATATAAACATTAAAAAATTAGATTGCCAATATTATCAAGATCTTGTTTATAATTTAGCATTAAAGAAATTTGTATATAAAATAATTTCGATTTATGTTATAATCAAAACTAAAATTTTTTTGAAAGAGGGAATCTAGAGTGAAAATAGGGATAGCAGTGAGTGGTACAGGTGGGCACATTTATCCTGGAATTTCAATAGCGCAACTGCTGGATTCACATGGACACAAGATTATTTTTTTTGGAAATACCAGTCTTTTGACACATAATATAATTGATAATTATGGCTATAATCTCGTGCAAGTAAATATTTCTGGCTGGAAAAATCGAAGTCTTTTGAGTTTTTTAAAATTTTGTTTCTTTTTTTTGTTCGCTTTTTTAAAATCGATTTTTTATATTTTACGATATAAAATTAATATTATAATTGGGATGGGTGGATATCTTGAAATTCCAATTGTCTTGGCTGCGAAAATTTTGGGCAAAAAAACGATTATTCACGAGCAGAATTTTTTTCCAGGACTTGCGAATAAATGTTTGAATTTGATCAGTGACAAAACCGCGCTTGGATTTGACGAGAGCAGGAAATATTTCCATCGAAAAGTTAGAGCAGTTTTTACCGGAAATCCAATAAGGAAAGAGTTTTATAATTTACAGCAAATCGACAAAAAAACTGCAAAACAAAACTTGAATATTTCCAAAAATTTGAAAGTAATTTTGATTTTCGGTGGTAGTCAAGGGGCGTCTTTTTTGAATACTACTATTCTCGACGCGATAAAATTTCTTGATAGAAGGGACGAATTGTTTTTTATCCACATTACCGGCGAAAAAGATCTTGCAAGTGTAAAAAAATTTTATAATGAAAACAAACTTAAAAGCCAGGTATCGTCTTATTATTACGATATTTTTAACTTGTATTTCGCAGCGGATTTGGTGATTTCAAGGGCGGGCGCTTCGACAATCACAGAACTACTAGTTACAAAAACCCCAAACATTTTGATTCCATATCCTTTTGCGACTGAAGATCATCAAACTAAAAATGCAGAATTTTTAAAACAATTCGGTTTCTCCGAAATCTATCAAGAAAAAAATTTCGATAAAGATAAATTTTGCGATTCGGTTTTGAAATTTTTATCACCAACTTTTTCAATAAAAAACAATGTGAATTTTGAAAAGTATCGAAATTTAAAATTTGACGAAAACTTATACAATCTTATCAAAGATTTGAAAAAATGAATATTTTAATAATTAGGTTCAGTTCGTTTGGAGATGTTGTTTTGTCGACTGCATTTGTGCGGGCTGTTAGAAAAAAATATCCTGAAGCAAATTTGTACTTTTTGACCAAGAATAGTTTTGCTGAAGTTTTTGAGAATAATCCAAATCTTACGAAAATTTATACATTTAGCGATGGTAAAAATTTTGTAAATTTGCTAAAAAATCTCAAAAAACAAAATAAGTTCGATATAGTTTATGATCTGAGCGTTAATTTGAAAAGTTTAATTGCAAGTTTTTTGCTTGGGGAAAAAACGTTTAGAGTGCCAAAAAATGTTTTACAGAGGCGCTGGATTGTCGCTACAAAAAATGTAAAAAATCCTTATAAAACAATTAAACAAAACTATAGCTATTTTTTGGGATTTGAAAATATTTTTGAGACGGAAGTTTTTTTGACAGACTTGGAAAAACTTAAGGCGCGAGAAATCCTAACTTACGATGATAAGAAAATTTACGTTGGGATAAATACCGGTGCGAAATGGGAAACGAAACGTTGGATTTTGCAAAATTACGTTGACGTGATCGCAAAACTTAATGAGACAAATTGTTGCGTCGTGCTCTTTGGTGACAAAAATGAGACTGAATTTAACCGCGAAATCGCAAAAAATTTTGAAAACTCTCGAGATGTTTTCGATTTAACAAATAAGCTCACAAAGCGCGAGTTTTTTGCCACGGCTAGCTTGATGAATTGTTTTTTAACGACGGATTCAGCGGGTCTTCATATTGCGCAAACATTTTCGATCCCAACGGTTGCGATTTTTGGTCCAACAGTGAAAAATTTTGGATTTTGGCATGCTAAACAATGTGATGTTTTAGTTGAGTCTGACATGAAATGTAGGCCCTGTTCGCTACACGGGAATGACTTTTGCCGAGAAAAACATTTTATGTGTATGAAAAATATTTCTGCGAAGCAAGTTTTAGAAGCAATTTTTAGGATAATAAAACAGGAAAAATTATGAAAAAAAATATTTTTTTTGGTTTAATTTTTTTGATATTTTTAGGTTGTGCGATGAATCCGGCTCTCATCGGACCACCAAAAAAAGTTTATTTAAAGCCATTCGATAATTTGACGGTACACTATTCATTGCACGGAATTTTGACGGATTACACAAAGGATGAGTTTTTGCGAGATTCGTACCTCACAGTTGTAAGTGAAAATGATGCAGAATATATCGTATCCGGAGAAATTTTCACTTATGAGCTGCGGCCTATTTCGTATAGCCTTGACAATCGAGTTGAAAGCTATGAGCTTTTTATCGAGACGAAGATTCGCGTTTTTGATAAAATCAATAATGTTCAGATTTTAGAGGAAACTATTCTTGGGAATGATATTTATTTCACAAAAGATGGAAATTCCCTTGAAACGCGAAGTAATACAGAGCTAGAAAAAGAAACACAAGACAGAATTTTGGAATATATGTCGCGAGATATAACGAGAAAAGTTGTTTATGCAAAACGCGAAGTTTAAGCTGATTTATCTTTTACTTGGACAAAACGAACACGCAAAATCTCTTGAAATCGAAAAAATCAAAGGCTCTGTCTTGGGAAAAAATGTTACTGAGTTCAATTACGACCTTTTGTACGCCGACGAGAATGAACCAAAAAACGTGATAAATTTGTGTAATACTTTGGCTTTTTGTAGCGACGTAAGGCTGGTA
The DNA here is from genome assembly GCA_031551405.1 of bacterium. Classification (GTDB taxonomy): domain Bacteria; phylum RUG730; class RUG730; order RUG730; family RUG730; genus JAVBNQ01. The sequence continues at coordinate 44,242 of JAVBNQ010000006.1, forward strand.
ATTTTGAAGCGTTTTGAGTCGTATTCCGCCAAAGAAAAAAGCGTTTTAGCAGAATATTCCAAAGATGCATCTCCTCAAACGTGTCTTGTGATTTCCGGAGGAGAAAAACCTGCGAAAAATGAGGCTTGGTATAAAACTTTCGATGTGAATCAAGCTTCAACTCATATCAGCGTTTTTTGGCCGTACAATTACAAGATGCTGACTCAGATAATTTTGTCTAGTTTCGAAAAATTGGGTAAAAATATTGATTACAATGCAGCGAGCGTTCTTGCGGAATTGATAGAAAACAACCCAAATTCTATAGATGAAGAAATAAAAAAAATTATAAATTATGTTGATGAAAAAAATAACGTAACTTTAGATGACATAAAAGAAAATGTCCTGAAAAGCCAAAATCACGATATTTACGAATGGGCGATAAAAATTACTGATGGAAAAACCGTAGAAGCATTAAAATTTTTGAACAATTTTTCTCCTACCGAATTGAAAGCCCCGCAATTACTTTTGTTTGTTTTGACTGAAAGATTCACTAAAATTTTTAAATATTTGACTCTTTTGAGTGAAGGTGTACAATCGCAAACTGCGCAAAAATCTCTTGGGGTTATGTTGTTTTTGGATCCAAAATTTGCAGCTCAGGCAACGAGATATGATTTTAAAAAATTGGCTAAAATATTCGATTTGCTAATAAATGTCGACGCTAACATAAAAGTTGGAAAAGGAGAACCAAAATTTTTGCTAGAGGAACTTATCGTGGATATTTCGCGGCTCTGAGATAAAAAATAAATGAAAATTAACAGGAAGTTTAGATGAGAACAAATAGGAAAGAAAGGCTCTCTGGGCTTATTAAAGAAAAAATCAGCGAAATTATGATGCATGTTTTAGATGAGTTTTCGGGATTTTTGATAAGTTTTACAGATGTGAAAGTTGCAAAAGATTTTATGAATGTGACGATTTTTTACAGTATTTTTGGAAATGAGGACGATAGAAAAAGACTGGAAAAGTTGTTTATGAAATACAAATCAAGGATCAGGTTTGAGCTCGGGAATAGGATAAATTTTAGGATGGTTCCGAATTTTCATTTTAAGTACGACGAGACCATGGAAAAGGCATCAAGAATAGAAAATCTTTTGCAAGGGATGAAATTAGATGAGTAGAGAAAAATTAGCTGACACGTTCGAGGAAATCAAGGGCGTAGTTTTGGATCCTGACAACAAAAATTTTTTGTTGCTTTTTCATTCAAATCCAGATGGAGATGCGATCGGTTCAGCTCTTGGCGCAAAATTTTTGCTGGAAAAAATGTGGAAACAAAAATACGGAACTGCAATGCTCGGAAAACGAGTTTTTGTTTATTCGAGCGATGAATTACCAAAAAAATTTGCTTTTTTGCCGGGCTTTGACGGGATAGTAGTTTCAAAAAATTTGCCGAATGTAGACGTGACGATTGTTATGGAATCTTCCAGCCTAAATAGAGCAGGTTTTCCATTGCTCAGCTCGAAAACTGTGATAAATATTGATCATCACGTTATAAATGATAATTATGGCGACATAAATTGGGTCGATTCGAATAAAGCTGCAGCTTGTCAGATGATTTATGATATTTTGATTTATTTTGGCGTCGAGCTTGATTTCGATATTGCAGTCTGTTTGTACGTTGGAATTTTGACTGACACCGGTAGATTTCAATACTCCAATACCACGATTGAGATTTACGATATCATAAGAAATTTAGTTGAACAGGGAATAAATGTCAACGAAATTTTTACGCGAATTTATGGAAGTAAGACTTTAACTCAAGTGAAATTTATGCAAATTGTCTTGCGAAATATAGAATTTTTTTGCGACAATAAAATAATAATTTCCCACATTGACGAGTCGGATATAGAAGCTTTCGATATAAAATCTGACGACATGGATGGAGCTGTCGAGTATCTTCGAGATATTGAGAATGTCGAAGTTTCTATGTTCATAAAACCGCAAATAGACACGTATAAAATTAGTTTTAGGTCAAAAGGAAAGGTGAGATTGAGCGAGCTCGTAAAACTTTATGACGGCGGTGGACACGTTTTTGCTGCCGGCTGCGAGATCAAAAAACAAGATTTAGACGAAGCAAAAAATCGTATTTTGGAAAATTTAAAATCTCAGATTTCAAAAAAATTTCCGATATAAAAATAATCAAGCGAGGAATGGTTTATGGCAGATTTGTTAGAAAAATGCAGAAAATTCGAGGCAGCAAAACAAGTTTTAGCATCTGGCTGTTATCCGTATTTTCATCGAGTGGAATCCGGTCAGGATCCAGAGGTTATCATCGAGGGTAAAAAAATGATAATGGTCGGATCAAACAATTATTTGGGTCTTACGTCGCATCCAAAAGTCAAAGATGCTGCAAAAAAAGCGATAGAAAAATATGGAGTTGGCTGTGTTGGATCGAGATTTTTAAACGGAACATTGGATTTACATGAGGAGCTAGAGTTAAAACTTGCGGAATTTTTAAAGCGTGATGTAGCGTTGACTTTTTCGACTGGAATGCAAGCAAACCTCGGAGTGATTTCAGCTCTCGTCGGGAAGGGTGATGTGGTAATTACGGATAAATACGATCATGCCAGCATTATAGATGGTTGCAAATTGTCTTTTGGCGAGATGAAACGTTTCAAACATAACGACATGGAAGACTTGGAAAAAACGCTCAAAGCGATTTCCGGTGATTTCGGGAAATTAATTTTAGTCGACGGCGTTTTTAGCATGGAAGGCGATATAGCGAACTTGCCTGAGATTGTCAAACTTGCGAAAAAATATGGAACCAGAGTAATGGTAGATGACGCGCACGGAGTCGGTGTTTTGGGGAAACATGGCCGAGGAACTGCCGAGTATTTTGGGCTTGAAAAAGAAGTGGATATTTTGGTTGGAACTTTTAGCAAATCGTTTGCCGCAGTCGGAGGATTTGTGGCTGGCGACGAAGATTTGATTCATTATTTGAAGCATAATTCAAGGGCATTGATTTTTAGCGCTAGTTTGCCGCCGAGCAATGTCGCGTCGGTGATTGCAGCTCTTGAGATAATAAAATCAGAACCGGAAAGAATGACGCGTCTTCTCGAGATTGCAGACAAAATGAGATGCGAATTTGTGAAACGAGGTTTTGACGTTGGGACGAGCGAGACACCGATTGTGCCGATTTTGATTGGCGACAATATGAAGGCCTTCAAAATGTGGCGTTTGCTCTTCGACAAGGGTATTTTCACTACTCCGGTTGTTAGTCCTGCTGTTCCAAATAATCGAGCAATGATTCGTACGAGTTATATCGCTACGCAAAAAGACGAGCAATTGGATAAAGTTTTGAATGCTTTCGAGGAAGCTGGGAAAGAGCTTGGAGTAATCTAGCAAGATGTCAAATCTCAAAATAATCGAAGTAAAATCGAATAAAGATTTGGATCTCTTCGTGAGTTTCCCTTGGCAAATCTATAAAAACTTTGAAAATTGGGTTCCGCCTTTAAAAAGCGAGATTAAAAACATTTTCGCTGATAAAAATCCGTTTTGGCGGCATTCCGAAAAAAAACTTTTTTTGCTTTTTGACAACGGAAAAATCGTTGGGAGAATAGCCGGGATTATTGATTACAATTATATAAAATTTCAGGATGAAAACGCTGGTTTTTTTGGATTTTTCGAATGCGAAAATAATTTGGAATACGCGAGCCATTTGGTTAGAGCAGTTCAAGATTGGCTTAGTGCGAATAAAATTCGAATTATTTACGGACCGATGAATCCTTCGACAAACGACGAGATGGGATTTTTGTTCGAAGGTGAAGGCGATCCTTTCATCATGATGCCGTATAATCCGAGTTACTACCTCGAGCTTTTTGAGAATCTCGGCTTCGAGAAAGCGAGAGATTTGTATGCTTATAATTTGGATTACAAGAACACGCCATTCAAACGGTTAAATTTTTTGCGAGACAAATTACTCGAAAAATTTAAATATAAAAACGTCAAAGTTCGCTCGATAAATTTGAAAAATTTAGATCATGAGATCGAGTTTGCGCTTGATGTCTACAACGATGCTTGGGAGAAAAATTGGGGATTTGTGCCGTGGAACAGTGAGGAATTTTATAGCGTCGCGAAAATGCTGAAAAATTTAGCTGATCCAAGGATGATTTTGTTTCTTGAGATAGATTCTAAGCCAGCCGGAATGCTGATCGTGATCCCCGACTACAATCAAGTCATGAAAAAATTAAACGGCAAGCTAAATATCCTGAAGTTTTTGTGGTATAAACGCAAAATCACTAGGGCGCGGCTTTTGATACTGGGCGTGAAGAAAGAATTTAGGAAGCAAGGTTTTGAAAGTCTCCTCTATCTGACTGCAGCTGAGAATGTTAGAGAAACAGGAATACGAAATTTTGAGTTTTCTTGGATTTTGGAAGATAATGTTTTGACGTGCAGGGCAGCTGAGATGATGGGTGGTGAACTTTACAGGAAGTATAGAGTTTTTCGGAAGGATAATTTTTAGAGCCTTTTTTGCAACTCAAAAAGGATAAATTGCGCTTTAAAAGGACATGTTTTTAAAAGTTTTCAAATAGCGGTCGAAGTGAAAAAAGTTTTGTTTAAGATTGGAGAAAAATTATGATTTTGATTTTAGATTTTGGGTCGCAGTACACACAGCTTATTGCGAGGAGAGTGAGAGAATTATCGGTTTATTGTGAAATTTTGCCCTACAATACTAATTTTGATGAAATTCGCGCAAAAAATCCGGTTGGAATAATTTTGTCAGGCGGACCATCAAGCGTTTATGAAAAAAATAGTCCAAGGTGCGACGAGAGAATTTTTGACCTCGAAGTTCCGGTTTTGGGAATTTGTTATGGAAGCCAGCTTTTGAGTCTGCATTACGGCGGAGAAGTTTTGAAAGCTGAAAAAAGAGAATTTGGTTTTGCTGAGCTCGAGCTGAAGAAAGACGATTTATTTTTAAAAAATTTTAGTTTGGCAAAAAAAGAAAAAGTTTGGATGAGTCACGGCGACAAGATCACAAATATTTCTGCAAATTTTTTTGTTTTGGCTGAGACGGATAACTCGCCATTTGCAATAATAAAACATAACGAAAAAAATCAATACGGCGTTCAATTTCACCCTGAAGTTGCTCACACGGAAAACGGAAAGATTTTTCTAAAGAATTTTGTTTGCGAAATTTGCAAAGCTGAGCCGAATTGGACGATGAAATCTTTTATTGACGAACAGGTTAAAAATATTCGAGAAATCGTCGGAGACAAAAAAGTGATTGCCGGGCTTTCAGGAGGAGTTGACTCATCTGTAATGTCTGTTCTGATTCATAGGGCGATAGGCGATAATTTGACTTGTATTTTTGTTGACAACGGGCTTTTGCGCTATGGTGAACGTGAAAAAATAGAGGAAAGTTTCAGTAAAAAAATGCATCTAAACGTAAAATATATTTCTGCTCAAAAAATATTTTTGGACGCCTTAAAAGATGTGATTGATCCAGAAAAAAAACGTAAAATTATAGGGCATAAATTTATCGACGTTTTCGACGACGCGAGCAGTAAAATAGAAGGTGTGGAATTTTTGGCGCAAGGGACGTTGTATCCAGATGTGATTGAGAGCATTTCTGTGAAAGGACCGTCTGCGACGATAAAATCTCATCATAATGTTGGTGGGCTTCCGGAGAAAATGAAACTAAAGCTTCTCGAGCCGCTCAAATATTTATTTAAAGACGAAGTGCGAAATCTCGGACGAGAGCTAGGAATTCCTGAGGAGCTTGTGAACAGGCAGCCTTTTCCTGGACCTGGACTTGCGGTGAGGATTTTGGGAGAAGTTAACGAGGAGCGTACAAATATTTTGCGACAAGCTGATAAAATTGTATTAGACGAGATCAAGAAATCTGGGCTTTATAACGAGATTTGGCAATCTTTTGCAGTGCTTTTGCCGGTAAAAACTGTTGGAGTGATGGGCGACGAGAGAACGTATGAAAACGTGATTGCAGTTCGCGCGGTCAATAGCGTCGACGGAATGACTGCTGATTGGGTGAAATTGCCATACGATCTTTTAGGAAGAATTTCGAATCTAATCATAAATAACGTCAAAGGCGTGAACAGAGTTTGCTATGATATTTCGTCCAAACCGCCTGCTACAATCGAGTGGGAATAATTCGTAAATTTTAGATTTGCTGGAGCCAAAGCTTTTAAATGTTAATTTTAGTTGTGATTTTATTAATTATTTCGTTTTTTTTGAATTTTTTTATTGGTTTAAAAATTTTGCGAAAAAATATTTTTATTCTCGATAAAACTGTTTTAATCGATACAAATTTTTTGAAAATTTTAGAAAATCCGATTTTTACAAATCAAAATTTGGAAATTATAATTCCGAAATTTGTAGTCGAACATTTTGAAGAATTTTTGAAATCAAAAAATATTATCGATTTTGAGATGGGAAATGCGGCACTTGAAAACGTAAATTTTTTAGAGCAAAACAAGAATTTGGAATTTAAAATTGTAGGCGTGAATCGTGAAAATTTGCTTCCACAAGACGCGCAAATTTTGAGTCTGGCGAAAAAGTATAAAGCGAAAATACTTACAAATGATTTTGAGCTTTATTTAAAAGCAAAACTTTCTAACGTGAAAATTATAAATTTGGGAAGAATAAAAGAACTGTTTCAGGAAAAAATTAAACTTGGCGATATTTTGTCAGTATATTTGTTTTCACGAGAAGGAAATTTTGTAATATCATATTTTCACGACGGAACCAAGGTTTTGGTGGAAGATGCGAAAGACTATTTACATAAAAAAATTTTGTGTAAGATTTATAAAATTTCAAAAAATTTGGACGAAGGAAGAATTTTTGCAAAATTTATGAAAATCGACGATTAAAAATTTTACAAGCGAATTACGGAATTTATAGATTTTTTGGATTGTGCTAGATTTTTGTATTTTTGGTAGATAGATTTATGAAAAAATTTTTTATTACATTTTTTACTGTTTTATTTTTTGCGTCGGCACTTTTTTCGAGTATTCAACGTTTTACTCCCGATGCGAGAAATAGCGTTTTGAAAAATGTTGCTTCGTTCGATGATGGATTTTATTCGATATACAACCCTAGTTTTCATTCGAAAAATTATGGATTTAGTGCGTCATATGTTCCAATGGAATATGACGAAAATCTAAGCCACCTTTTGTTTAATTTCCCTCTAAAAAATTATTTTTTTCAGGCTGATTATTCGCGTTTCTTGAGTCAAGGAATAGAAATTTGGGACAAAGAAGGCGTGTTTGTAAAAAATAGTGATTACGACGAGTCGCTAATTTCCCTAAATTTGATAAAACAATTCGTTATTAATAATCGAAATTTTGATCTTGGTTTTAGATATCACTATAATGAGGCGAGTTTCCTCGACGATCAAATTTATTCGAAAAATTATTTTGACGTCGGGATAAAAACTATTTTGAAAAACGATTTTGCGTTTGGATTTTCACTTCTGGAAATTGGCGATGAAGATGAAAAAATAGCTCTTGGTCTTGCAAAAAATTGGATTTTTGATTGGTACGCGTCGATATTTCAGGCAACAAATAAGAATGATTTTCAGTATTCGCTGTCTGGAGAGAAAAAGGTTTCGAAAAATTTTAGCGTTTTATTTGGCATCGACGAAGATTTAATATCTAGCGACTCAGATTTTATGTCCGGAATAAATCTAGGAGCCAGTTTTAATTTCAAAAATTTTGTAATCGAGTATGCATTTTCAAAACGTGGAGAGCTCGGATTTTTGAATTATTTTACGTTTAGATACAATTTTGACAGCTTGAATTCGTCGCAGAAAACAGAAAATAAAATAGAAAATGTAGATATGAAAATTGCTGAAACAACTGATACAGAAGTGAAAAAATACAAGGTAGGAGTTTCGTTTTCCGACGCAAAAGGCTATGGCTCTGATATCCAAGATTTGATAATAAAAAATTTGAAAACGGAAAAAGCTCTTGATGTTTTGTCTGCTAAAGAATTCGAAAATCTAATGACTGAAGAGACTAATCCACAAGTAATTGATATTTTGATCTCGTACAATCTTATTTCACAAAAGGATTTTTACACTCTTGAGATTGAGTATTTTGATACTCAAGTGAAAAAAGTTATTTTTCAAAATACGAGCGAGCTTTACCGATTACGAAATATCGCATCTAATGTTCGAAAAATGGTGATTGAGTTTCTGGCTGGAAATCAAGATTTGATACTTGACGGCAGATTGGAAAATAATATTGCGGCGTCTTCCCCACCTGAAATAGAAGGAACGAGCGGGCAGTCGAGCGGCCAAACAAATGAGCAAGCGAATGTTCAAATCGAACCTGAGACTGAAGATGACGCTCTAAATTATGTTGCTATCGAGTCAAAAATCGAAAAACTTGAAAATCCAGAAGTTCTCTTAGACGATAAAAACATGCAGGAAAACTTGCAAAATGTAGAAATTGCAAAACCTGAGCAAAAAGCGATTGTAGAAAATGTCGACGGGAATTATAAAGCGGATGCCCAACCAGAAATTCTTGCAACGCAGGATTTGGGGATTTTCGAGTCTGAACAAAAAGTAGTTTCTGATGACAAAGCCGAAAAACTTGAAAATTTACAAGTTCTTTTAGATGATAAAAACATGCAGGAAAACTTGCAAAATGTAGAAATTGTAAAACCTGAGCAAAAAGCGATTGTAGAAAATGTCGACGAGAATTATAAAGCGGATGCTCAACCTGAAATTCTTGCAACGCAAAAATTTGAAATCTTTGAGCCTGAACAAAATGTTGTTTCTGCAGACAAAATAGAAGAAAATGGTAACCTTCAGGTCTTCTCAGATGACAAAAGTATAGAAGAAAAAACAGAAAATATAGAAGTTGTAAATTTTGAGGAAAAATCGTTTACGGAAAATGTCGACGAGAATTACAAGGATCTTGAAACTTATATTGAAAATTTAAAAAAGACAAAAAAGTAAATTTTTCTGGAGGTAATTTTGGACAAACTTTTGATTGAAGGCGGGAATAAGTTAGTCGGAGAAGTTGAAATAAGCGGTTCAAAAAACGCGTCTTTGCCAATATTTTTTGCGACTTTATTGACGGACAAAGTTGTAATTTTAAAAAATGTTCCAAAATTAAAAGACATACAAACGACTGTGAAGTTGCTAGAGTATTTGGGCAAAAAAATTGAGATTAGTCAGGATTTTGTTAAGATTTCGCAAACAGAAAATATATCTACGGAAGCTCCTTATGAACTTGTGAAGCAGATGCGAGCGTCGGCTCTCGTGATTGGTCCTATTTTGGCGAGATACTCTCGAGTCAAGGCTTCGTTACCTGGAGGTTGCGCTATAGGTGCGAGACCTATCAACCTGCATCTCGAGGGTTTTAAGAAAATGGGAGCAAATGTTGCGTTACAGGAAGGATATGTTTTCGTCGAGGCTGAAAAACTTTTCGGCGCAAAAATAGTTTTGGATTATCCGAGTGTAGGAGCGACGGAAAACATAGGGATGGCTGCTGTTCTAGCGCAGGGGACTACGATTCTCGAGAATATTGCGAGAGAGCCTGAGATTCAAGATCTTTGTGATTTTTTGAATAAGTTAGGAGCGTCGATTGACGGTATCGGAACAAATGTTCTGACGATTAAAGGTGTTGAAAAATTAAACGGTTGCGAGCACAGAATTATTCCGGATAGGATCGAGGCCGGGACTTTTATGTTAGCTGCAGCTGTGACAAAAGGGTCTGTCGTCATAAAAAATGCAAATCACGAGCATCTAGAATTTTTGATTGAAAAAATGAAGGAAGCGGGCGTAGAAATCACTGTTGAAAAAACCGGGATTTTTGATGATATTCGAGTGAAAGGAGCTGGCGAAATTAAGCCTGTTAGTATCGAGACAATGCCATACCCCGGATTCCCTACGGATATGCAGGCACAATGGGCGTTATTTATGTCGTTGGCGTCGGGGCAAAGCATTATCACAGAAACGGTTTTTGAGAATCGGTTCATGCATATTCCAGAGCTAGTTCGTATGGGCGCTGAAATAAGTATCCGGGGAAATAGTCTGTTCATTAACGGGAAAGCGAAGCTGAGCGGCGCGCAAGTTATGGCCACGGATTTACGGGCGTCTGCTTCGCTAGTTTTGGCGGGATTGGCAGCCCAAGGAAAGACGGAGATTTCGAGAATTTATCACCTAGATAGAGGTTACGAAAATATCGAGACAAAACTTCAAAAACTCGGCGGAAAAATTACGCGACAAAAAGAATAACTCATGAGAGGCAAAAAATGAAAATTTTGGTGATAAACGGACCAAATCTTTCTCTCCTTGGAAAAAGAGAGCCGGAAATTTATGGAAATCTAAGCCTAGATTTAATTTATCAAGATCTTGAATGCGAGGCAAAAAAATTAGATAAAAATATTGTGTTTTCATTCTTTCAATCAGACATTGAGGGAGAAATCGTCGCAAAAATTGGAGATGCGTGGACAAACGAGAAAATTTCAGGTATACTACTAAATCCAGGGGCTTATACTCATACAAGTATTGCTATCCACGACGCCATAAAAGCTTGCGGGCTTCCTGTTGTAGAAATTCATTTGTCTCATATTTTTAGACGTGAAGATTTTCGGCATACATCAATAATTTCTAGTGCTTGCGTCGGTCAAATTTCTGGTTTTGGCGGATATAGCTACATTTTGGGATTTTATGCGTTGGTAAATGTTTTGAGTCAGATTAAAAAGGATTAATTTTTCAAAAAAGTACAAATTGAACTTTAGTAACCAGCGAAAAATTTAAATTTTAAAATAAATTTTGTATTGTAAATTTCGAGGAGAGTCTAATGATTTGCAAAATTAACATATCAAAGTTTTTGCTTCTTTTTTTTGTTTTGTTTATGAATTATTTTTGTTTTGCTGGAGATCTTGAAGAAGAAAAAATTTTGCTTTCACCAAATATCGATTTGAGTTTTGTAAAGACTGAAAATCAAATTACTGATGGAACAAAAACTGATAACGATAAAAACACAACGTTTTTTCAGAGCGAAAATGTGCAGCAAGCAAATGGACTTTTTTTTGTTTACGAGTTATTTTTGGATAAAAATTCATTTATAAAAAGTGACTCAATTAATGAGATGGCTTTAGAAAAATCGATTTTGAAAAATTACGCATATTTTGAAAAGCTCGAAAAAAATTTAAAAAACAAACCGATCTTGCTCACTTTTAAGCCTGTTTTTTTTGAATTTTTAAAGGCTTACGACGATTTTTTTGCGAATTTAAGAACAGCTGAAAAATTTTTTGAACTAAATAACAGAATAATTTCGGAAAAAGCTATCGATCGAAAATTAGAGACAAAAGATAAAATTTTTATTTTGAAAGCTGTAAAAAATTTGCCAGCTGATTTTGTGAATGAGCAAGTTGAATGCAAAAAATTAGTCGATAAAATCAACTATGAAATATTAAATTCAACTAATTCTACTCTGATTTCACAAAATTTATCGAGTTTTAATAACGATTTTTTTATAAAAGTTTTGGTTTTTTATCATATTTTTTGGTTAGACGAGACGAGTCAAGAAAACTATTTGATAAAAACTATTTTAGAAAATTCTTCGAATTTAACGAAGAAAGATTTGCAAACTATACTCGATTATAAGCGAGAAATTATTGTAAAAACTGCAAAATTTTTCAGAAATTTGCCTAAAGATTGGAATTTTTTGATTTGTCCGTATTTTGAGCCGAGACTTGATATTTTATCTTCGAGCAATTTGACTTCGCATTTTAGTAACGGAGTAAACGTGAATTTGTCTTTGGACGCTTCGTGGCAAATAGCGCGTTCGTTTAAAGCGCATTCTGTGATTTTTTCGATGAAAAATCCGGCAGGAATCTTTGGAGAAATCAATTTTGTCGACCAAAATATTATGAAAATTTTGAGTGCTAGAAATTACGAAATTGTCGTCAATAAAGTGGATTCAAAAAATAATGCGCCTGTTTTTTTGCAGACTGAATCCAAAAATCTTTACATGTTTTTTGCAAATATTTTTTTTAATTTTGATCAAAATGATTTTTTTGTTTTCCAAAATAAATATTCAGAGTTCCAAAAAAATAATGTCAATTCGATCTTGATTTTTGATTTGGAAAAATCAAACTTAAAAGTTGATGTTTTTAATGAGTTTGTCAGTCAAATTTCGAAAAATTGTCAGTTTTTAGATTTACTGGAATTTAGAAAAATTATTTTTAAAGATTTCCTTAAAACGCAAAATCCGCAAAATAAAGCTGCGATTCTTGAGCTTCCAGAAAATGAGATTAAAAAAAATCACGATAAAATTACTGAAAATGCTATTGTAAATATTCTGAATATAAACGATCAAGATTTTTTGATTAATTTAGAATTTTTGCAGAAATTTTTCGATAGTGACGAGAAGAGAAATTATTGGATTTGGCTGAAAAGCGTACGTGCAAAGCTTGATGAAAAACGAAATAAAAACGAAATTGACGTAAAAATTTATACAGAAATTTTGAATGAAATTTATATTTTGGAGAGCAAAGTTTTTATCGAAAATCTGAATGATTTTGCGAGCTTGCTAAATCGAGAATTTCAGTATTTATCGCAAAAAATAAATGCAATTTTGAAACTTCAAAATTTGATGGAATTTTCGATGACTTCGAGGAAAAATAATTTGTTTTTCTTAGAGGATGACAAGGGATTTTATTTGGAAGATTTTTTAAACGATGATTATGGCGACGGAAAATATGAATATCCTGATTCGCAAATATTAGTAAAAGGAATGCTCGATATAAAAAGCGCAAAAGTTTTCTACTCCGGAGACAATATAGTTTTCAAGTTTTCTATGGGGAAATTGAATAATTTCACAAATTCAAAATATGGTTTCTCTGGTATTCAGCTCGATATTTATATCGATATGAACGGAAGAAAAGGTTTGGGAAATATTGCGCTTGCCGATAGTAGAAAAGCAGTTATGAAGCCAGAAAATGCTTGGGAGTATTTTATCTCGATCAATGGTTTACAGGGCGCAAAAATTTATCAATCGACGCAAGATCAGAAAATGAATGAAATAGCAAAATTGAGCATGAAAATTGAAAAAGACGAGGACGCGATTCTTGTCGTTGTGCCAAAAAAAATACTTGATGGAGATATTTTTGTGTGGAATTACGTTTTTTTATCTCTAGGTTTTGATGATTCAAAAAGCGAAATTATAAAAGTGGAAAATTTGGTTTCTAAGACTTCGTTTGGTGGCAGACGCGACGAATATCAGACAAATATTATCGATATTATTTTGTCGCCGAATGTGAGGCAAGAAGAACTTTTTGCACCTAGAAAATCTGCTGCTGAAATTCCCGCTGTAAAAATAAATTAGAGTTGTGAAAAAATTTAATTGATAAGCAAAAATTTTTGCCAAAAAATATGCACAGAAATAAAAGTTATACCAAATATTCGCAATATCTAAAGTCGAAGTTTGGAGAAAGAGTTCAAAGAATTAGTGTTGACGCGGGTTTTTCCTGCCCTAATCAGTCTGACGGGAAATTAGGTTGCATTTATTGTAATAATGAGTCGTTTAATTTTGTAAAAAACAGAAATATTCATTCTGACCTAAAAACTCAAATCGAAGCTGCCATAAAATATTCGAAAATTCGTTTCAAATCTGAAAAATTTATTCTCTATTTTCAATCAAATACAAACACTTTTTCTGATATAAAAACGTTAAAAAAAACTTATGACATTATTAAAGAATTCGATGAATTTGTAGGTCTCAGCATTGCGACTAGACCGGATTGCATTGACGATGAGATTTTGGAGCTCATTGCTAGTTATCAGCGCGATTACGACGTGTGGCTAGAGTACGGTCTGCAATCTATTCATGACGAGACATTGACTTTAATAAATCGTGGGCATAATTACGAGACATTTTTGAAGGCTTATGAGACGACGAAAAAGAAAAGTTTGAAAGTCTGTGCACATATCATTCTCGGATTGCCGAATGAAACCGAGGAAAAGATACTCGAAACAGCAAACGAAATGACAAGACTCCAAATCGACGGACTAAAATTGCATCCAATGCATATCGTAAAAAATACTTCACTCGAAAAAATTTATGGAAATTTTGAGTTTCATTTTTTTGAAGAAAGTAAATATATTGAAATTTTAGCGAATTTTTTGGGAAAATTAGATGAGGAAATCATAATTCACGGAGTAATAGGCGCTTGTCCTCGTGAGCTCTTGCTGAAACCGACTTGGCTCAACAATAAAGATTTAATGCTTCAAAAAATTGAAGAATATATGTATAATCATAAAATTTGGCAAGGGTCAAAAAAAGACGTTTTATGAAAACAAGTTTGAAAATTCCAAAACATATTGCGATAATTATGGATGGAAACGCGAGGTGGGCAGAGAAGAATAATCTGCCACTATTCAGAGGACACCAGCGAGGCGCGGAAATAATTAACGATATCGTCGCGCATTCAAAAAATATTGGCGTAAAATTTTTGACGCTTTACGCTTTTTCGACAGAAAATTGGAGCAGGCCAAAAGAAGAAGTGGATTCTTTGATGGAACTGCTTTACACGTATTTGACCGGGAAATTCGTAGCAAAGCTTATAAAAAATAATGTAAAACTTAACTTCTTGGGTGACATCACAAGATTGCCAAAAAAAGTTCAAGAAGAAATCAAAAATGTAGTCGAAAAGACGAAAAAATACGGTGATTTTGAGCTGAACATTGCAGTAAATTATGGAGCTCGCGATGAAATAGTTCGCGCTGTAAACAAGATTTTAACGTTAGGAATTTCTCGAATCGAAGCAGAAGATTTCGAGAATTATTTGGATACGAAGAATATTCCGGATCCGGAGCTTTTGATTCGGACTGCCGGGGAATTTCGGGTCAGCAATTTTTTGCTTTGGCAGATCGCGTACTCAGAAATTTTTGTTTCGAATATTTTTTGGCCGGATTTTAATGCTATTGAGTTAGATAAAGCGATCGAGTCATATAATTCTAGGAGTCGAAAGTTTGGAGGCAGAGTTTAATGAATTTTATTTTTAGGCTATTGACTGGAATTGTCGGCGGATTTTTGCTTTTATTTTTTGTTTATTTGGGATTTTTGCCATTCGCATTTTTTGTTGCATTTATTTCAATTTTGGCTTTATTGGAATACTATAGAATGTGTGAGCAAATTGATTTGAAATGCTACAAAATAGTAGGAATTTTAAGTTCGCTTTGTATCTCGTTGATTTTTTTCCTAACAAAAGGTGATTTTGATGCTTCGTTTTTGAGTTTTGGATATTTTCAAATTTTGCTTGTAATTGTTTTAGTGACAGTTGGAACAATTGCAGTAATTTTTGTAAAAGACCGAGATTTAAAAGAAATATTTTTGAGTCTGGTTTCGACGATTTTTGGTATTTTTTACGTTTCTTTTTTGTTTAATCATCTGATTTTGATTCGCGAAATACCGTTTTATGGTAAAAACTATGTTTTTATTCTGTTTTTTTGTGTTTGGGCACTTGATGTTTTCGCGTATATTTTCGGATTATTTTTTGGAAAAAGAAAATTGTCTAGCAGAATTAGCCCAAAAAAATCTATCGAGGGAAGTTTAGCCGGATTTTTTGCTGCAATAGTTTTTTGCCTTGTTTTTAATAAAATTTTTAACACAAATTTTGGTTTTAAACATAGCGTTATTATTGGAGCGATTATTGGGATTTTTGGGCAAATTGGAGATTTATTCGAGTCGCTTATAAAAAGAAGCGCTAATCAAAAAGATTCAGGGAAAATTTTGCCTGGGCATGGCGGAATTTTGGATAGGTTTGATAGCATAATTTTTACTGCACCTTTGTTTTTTTATTACGTAAAATTTTTTGTTTAAAGCGAGCGAAGAAAAAATCAAATATAAATTATAGACGACAAAATGGCAAAACTAACACATATACGAAATTTTTCAATAATTGCGCATATTGATCACGGTAAATCCACGATTGCAGATCGCATACTCGAGATAACAGACACTGTGCCAAAACGCAAAATGAAGGAACAGCTTTTGGATGCGATGGAGCTCGAGCGCGAACGAGGCATCACAATCAAAGCAAAATCCGTTAAAATAAAATACAAACACAAAGATGGAAACGAGTATATTCTGAATCTGATCGATACGCCGGGGCATGTTGATTTTACTTATGAAGTCTCGAAATCATTGCAGGCATGCGAAGGCGTTTTGCTTGTTGTTGACGCGAGTCAAGGGATAGAGGCTCAAACTTTTGCGAATATGCACTTGGCAGAAGAAAATAATCTCGTCGTCATTCCGGTATTAAACAAAATCGATCTCCCTAGTGCTGATATTGAAGGTACGATCAAACAAATTGATGAGAATTTTTTGCTTGGCATAGAGCCGATTTTGGTCAGTGGGAAAACAGGGAAAGGGATTCCAGACGTTTTGGATTCGATTATCGAGAATATTCCAGCACCAGAAGGAAGCGAGGGCGAGCCGTTATCAGCTCTTTTGATAGATTCGGTTTACGATTCTTATCGAGGAGTTGTCGTATACGTCAGGATGATAAACGGAATTTTAAAGGCCGGAATGAAAATCAAGATGATGTCAAACTCCGACGAATACGAGGTTTTGGAAGTCGGATATTTGGGAATTGAGCTTGAGAAATTTGACGCAATTTTAGCAGGAGAAGTCGGCTACGTAATAGCAAATATCAAAAACGTTCACTCGATCAAAATTGGCGATACAATTACTGATTCGCTCAGGCCAACCGAAAAACCGCTTCCTGGTTATAAAGTCATCCAGCCGTTTGTTTTCGTCGGGCTTTACCCGATAAATACTACGGACTATGATCCGCTCCGTCAGGCTTTGGAAAAATTACGATTAAACGACTCGTCGTTTTTTTATCAGCCGGAAACCTCAAAAGCTCTCGGTTTTGGTTTTAGATGCGGATTTTTAGGGCTCTTGCACATGGATATCATCAAGGAACGTCTGCAGCGAGAATATAATCTTGAGCTTTTGATCACTGCGCCAAACGTGATTTATAAAGTCAAAGCTTTAGACGGGACAATTTATGAAATCGATAGTCCGTCGAAACTGCCAAGTGTTCGCGAGTATTCGGAAGTGCAAGAACCATTTATTAAAGCGACTATTATCGCGCCGTCGGAGATGGTTGGCAGCATTATTCAGCTTTGTCAGGAAAAACGTGGAATTTCGATTGACATAAAATTTTTAAGCGAAACAAAAACGATCATTACATACGAACTACCGCTTGCTGAGATTTTGTACGATTTTTACGATAAACTTAAGTCGATTTCAAAAGGGCATGCGTCTTTTGACTACGAATATATTGGCTCTCGATCATCGGATCTTGTTAGGCTTGAGATTTTGATAAATAGCGAAGAAGTCGACGCGCTAGCTTTTATGTGTCATAAGGATAACGCTTATTATCAAGGACGCGCATTGATCGAGAAATTGCGGCATATAATTCCTCGGCAGATGTTCGAGGTCCCGCTGCAGGCTAGAGTCAACGGAAAATTCATTGTTCGCGAAAATATTAAAGCTGTCAGAAAAGATGTTTTGGCAAAATGCTATGGCGGCGATATCTCTCGAAAACGAAAATTGCTGGAAAAACAAAAAGAAGGCAAAAAAAAGATGAAGCAGCTCGGAAGAATTTCAATTCCGCAAGAAGCGTTCAGCGCAGTTTTGTCATTAGAAGGAGAAAAATAAATGAGTTTTGCAGAAATTAGCATGGAACAAAAGGTTTTAGCTATCGGGCTTATTTTGATAGCTGCGAGGTTTAGCTTAAAACTTATTTTGAAAAAAACGTATAAAGAGTCCATAAAAAAGTTTTTTGTTGAAATTTTAGATTGGGTTAATACGGCTCTCGGCGCTCTGATGATCGCGTTTTTGGTGATGTATTTTGTGTTTCAAGCATTCAAAATTCCGTCTGAGTCGATGCTAAACACAATGCGGATTGGCGATCATTTGTTCGTGAATAAATTTGTTTTTGGAACGAGGCTCCCTGTTCTCTCGACGAATCAGACCGGAAGCGGAGTGAAAATCGGAAATAAATATTTTAATGTGAAAATGAAACGGTTCTTCGTGAAAAAAGAGCCGAAACGAGGAGAGATGATCGTTTTTGCGTTTCCTGAAGACACGTCGAAAGATTTTATAAAAAGATGTATTGGGCTTTCGGGTGATAAAATTGAGATTGTCGATAAAGTTTTATATGTTAACGACGTGAAACAAGACGAGCCTTATGTAATTCACACTGACGATAGGATTTTTAAGAAAGAGGCTTTTGTTCCGTCTAATTTTATCAAACGTGATAATTTCGGGCCGGTGATTGTGCCAAAGGATACGTATTTTGTTATGGGTGATAACAGAGACAATAGTTATGATTCGAGATTTTGGGGTTTTCTCGATAAAAATTATTTGAAAGGAAAACCTGCGATGGTTTTTTGGCCGCTCAAGCGAATTAGATTTGTGTGAAAGTCATTCAGACCGGGAATGAAGTTCCGATTCAAAGTTGTTAAGCAAAATTATACGTCGCAAAATGCTTGAGGCTCCGAATGAAAGCTTTTAAAGGACTTTATATTCACATTCCTTTTTGTAAAAGCAAATGTATTTATTGTGATTTTTTATCGTTTTCCAGTGATGAAAAAGTTGACGAATATTTGAAAAGTTTAGTGTTTGAAGCTAGGTTTTATGAAGGCGAGAAAATTTTCACGCTTTTTATTGGCGGCGGAACTCCGTCTCTTTTGAATGTTAAACAACTGCGGTTTTTAATCTCAGGAATTTCAAAAATTTTTGACTTTTCTGAGCTTGAGGAATTCACGATCGAGGCAAATCCCGAGAGCTTGGACGCGCAAAAGATTGAGTTTTTGACTGATAACGAATTTTTGAAAGTAACGCGTTTTAGCCTCGGACTTCAGGCTTTTGACGATGAGATTTTGCAAAAAATCGGTAGGCTTTACACTTACAAATTTTTTACGCAAAAATTGAAAGAATTGCGCGATTTTGGCGCGAAAAACATAAATGTGGACTTGATTGCGGGCTGGAATTTTGGCGGCTACAATAAAGCTTTTTTGAAGAAATTTGACGAATTTCTTGGGAAATTTTATCCGGAACATCTTTCGCTTTATTTGCTGACGATAGCAGAAAATACGAAATTGCAAGACATGATTTGTTCTGAAAAATATATGGAGCTTGATCCGGATTCAATGATTGATTTGTTCCACGCGTCGCTAGATTTACTAAAAAGCAAAAATTATTCACACTACGAAATTTCGAATTTTGCGAGAAATGGAAATTTTTGTAAGCATAACTTGGGATATTGGAAGCGACGAGACTACATTGGGCTTGGGCTTGGAAGTTCTGGATTTTTGCAAGGCGTTCGTTATAAGAATCCGAATTTTTTCCCTGATTATTTTGAGATGGTTCGTTCGAAAAATTTTGAAAAATATCGAGAGATCGAAGTTTTAAGTGAAAAAGAAAATTTTGAGGAATATGTAATGCTAGGACTCAGGTTGCTTTATGTCGGAATAGATTTGGATTTTATTCGAGAAAATTTTACGATTAACTTTGAAAAATTCTACGAAAAAATTCGTTTTTTTGAAAACGAAAAATATTTGATTAGGCAGAAAAATAAAATCTTGATGACCGAAAAAGGAATCTGTTTGCAAAATTCTTTGTTGACTGAAATTTTAGAAATTTAAGCTTTGTAATTATACGAGGCAATTTATTAAAAGGATAAAAAGATGATAGTAAAAGAAGGTTTGTTAATAATCAAGTTTTTTGTATTTTTTTCGCTTGGATTGTTCATTTTAGCGAATTTTTTCAAGATAGATTTTTTTTATTTTTTAATGATTTTATGTTTGCTCTTTGCGTTATTCTCATGCTATTTTTTCAGGAATCCGAATCGAAAAATTCAAGCAAATTCAAACGAAATACAATCTCCTTGCGACGGAACCGTGATGGAAATTACTGAAGAATTTAATGAAGTTTTAAATGAAGATTGTAAAGTGGTTCGTGTATTTTTGTCCGTTTTTAACGTCCACGTTCAGAGAGCGCCGATAGCCGGAAAAATTTCGTTAGTTAATTACAAAAAAGGTAAATTTTTGCCGGCAATGAACAAAGAAGCTCACATTCAAAACGAGCAGAATTTGGTTGTTTTTAATGATGAGGCGATGGGAAGAAAAATTTTGTGTATTCAAATTGCCGGGCTGATCGCTCGAAAAATCGTAATGTGGAAAAAAATTCACGACGACTTGAAATTGGGCGAATTATACGGAATGATAAAATTTGGCTCGCAAGTTGATATTTATATGCCAAAAAATGTCAAAATTTTAGTTAAAAAAGATCAAAAAATTCTTGGCGGACTAACGACGATTGCCGAGTGGGAGCAGTAATGTTAAAAAAAGGAATTTATGTTTTGCCTAGCATGTTTACACTCGGAAACCTGGCAATGGGTTTTTTGTCAATAATTTCAGCAAGCACAGGGCATTATACTCCGGCAGCTTGGTTTATCGTTTCAGCCGGAGTATTTGATGCTCTCGACGGAAGAATCGCTCGACTCACGAAAACTACCAGCAATTTTGGCGTTGAATTAGACTCGCTTTGTGATATAGTTTCATTTGGAATCGCACCCGGGTTTTTAATTTACAAATTCGTCCTATTCAAATACGGAAAGTGGGGGATAATAATCTCACTTTTGTACGTCATCGCAGCGGCATTGCGTCTTGCGAGATTTAATTCGATGACTCTTAAAGACGAGGAAGATAAATATTTTTTTAAAGGGTTACCGACTCCGGCTGCAGCGAATATTATCACGTCGTTTGTTTTGATTGACAATTTGATCGATAATAACATCACAAAAAAAATTATCCCTCTCATTATGAAAAAATTTTACGTTCTTTATAATTTGCTGCCGCTTTTAATCCTCTTGGTTGCCTACGCGATGGTCAGCAACATCAGCTACATGAGTCTGAAAAATCTCAAGCTTGGCAAAGCTAAAACTTTTCGCGAAATAATTCTGCTTTGTATAGGAATCGCCTTGATTTTCCGTTACCCTGAGAATATGCTTTTCATAATATTTTTACTATATTTTTTGTCCGGGATTTTAGATATTTTCAAAAAAATTTCAAAAATGTCGCAAAAAATAAAAAAAATTAAAAAACTAGATTAAACTTTCAAGGATTTACGAGGTAAAAAATGGAGAAAATTTATATATTTGATACAACGCTTCGCGACGGAGAACAATGTCCCGGCGCGAGCCTGAATATTACTGAAAAAATAGAAATTGCAAAGGCTTTGGAAGCATTAAAAGTCGATGTGATTGAAGCAGGTTTCCCGATTTCTTCGCCAGGAGATTTCGAAGCAGTAAAAAAAGTTTCAGAGCTCATTACCGAGGCCACGATCGCAGGACTCGCAAGAGCAATCGAAAAAGACATCGATGCTTGCGTAGAAGCTTTAAAACCTGCTAAAAAAAAGCGAGTGCATATTTTTCTTGCGACATCAGATATTCATTTGAAATACAAGCTGAAAATGTCTCGTGAAGAAGTTTTGGAGACTGCGGCAAAAGCTATAAAATACGCAAAAAAATTTGGAATTGAAGTCGAATTTTCTGCCGAGGATGCATCGAGATCAGATTTCGCTTTTTTGTGTCAAGTCGTAGAAACAGCGATAGAAAGCGGCGCTAGCGTCATCAATATTCCGGATACAGTCGGATATGCATTGCCGGTTGAATACGGGAATTTGATTTTATCTCTCAAAAATAGTGTTTCGAATATTGACAAAGCGATTTTGAGCGTGCATTGTCATAACGATCTCGGACTCGGCGTAGCGAATAGCCTTGCTGCTGTAGCGAGTGGAGCTAGACAAATCGAATGCACAATAAATGGTCTTGGCGAACGCGCCGGAAATGCGGCTCTCGAGGAAATTGTGATGGCTATTAAAACGCGGCAGGGCAGTTTCACAGCGACGACAAATATTGACACAAAAAAAATCTACAAAACTTCGAGGCTCGTGAGTAATTTGACCGGGCTTAGTTTGCAGCGAAATAAAGCGATTGTGGGGCTGAATGCGTTTGCTCACGAATCCGGGATTCATCAGCACGGAGTTTTGGAAAATCCGTTGACGTACGAGATTATGACGCCTGAATCGATTGGTCTTGAACAAAATAGTCTTGTGCTCGGTAAACACTCCGGCAGACACGCTTTTATTGACAAGCTCAAAAAAATGGGATATGACTTTGAATCTGAAAAAATAAACGATATGTTTGCGAAATTTAAGGAGTTGTGCGATAAGAAAAAGGAGATTTTCGATGAAGACATAGAAGCGTTGATTGACGAGGAAATGATCGATAAAAACCAAAACATTTTGAAGCTTTTGTATTTTAACGTTATGAGTGGCGACCACGCAATTCCGACAGCGACAGTGAAACTCAGCAAAAAAATTACGGATTCAGGTGATGAAATTTTGCAAGAGGCGGCTTGTGGAGACGGGCCTATTGACGCGATTTATCGTGCGGTAGACAAGATTTTGGGATTAAGCGTCAAACTTGAAGACTATAAAATTCGAGCAATTTCAGTTGGGAAAGATGCATTAGGCGAAGTGAGCGTGAAAATTTCAGATCAAACGAAAACTGTTTTTGGAAAA
Source organism: bacterium (assembly GCA_031551405.1). GTDB lineage: Bacteria > RUG730 > RUG730 > RUG730 > RUG730 > JAVBNQ01. The sequence goes on from JAVBNQ010000006.1 coordinate 66,855, forward strand.
GGCGTTTCTACGGATATTGTTGAAGCAAGTCTAAAAGCTTATATCGACGCAATGAATAAAATTTTGTAGGAAGATTTTTTTACTTTATGGTGGAATTTTGAAAAATTTGCAAAGCAGATTTACAAATTAAAAAAAGAAAAAAATTTGAAAATTTTGTCTAGAAAAAATTAGGAGTAAGCATGGAAAATATTTTTGATGTAAAAAAGTACAACATTATCAGCGAATTAAATGTTTACGATAAAATCAACTCTAAGCTTAATGAAAAAATGATTTCTTTTTACAAATGCAGAGAGAATCAAGATAAGATTTTATCTTTATATAATACTACAGAAAAATTTCAGCACGTTTATATCGATTTATCGAAAAAGCATATTTTGGAAAAAGAGAAAATTTATATATTCTACAATGTTTTGTGTGATGAATTCTTCATCAGATGCGGAAAATCTATTTTAAAAAACGGCTTTGAGATTCTAGTAGAGCCGAATGAACTCAGTTGTTATAAAATTATTGAATGTGAGACGCAAAACAAAAATATTTGCAAAATTTTTGAACTTTTTACAAAACATTTACCGCTTTCCGCAAATTTTATTTCCAAAAATATTGTTAAATTTGAGGCACTGGATTTAATCTCAAACGAAATTTTAATTGAGCTTTTGGGGCATTTGCTTTTTACGTATAAATCAGATTTTTCGATTCAAAATAGTTTTTCTTTGAAACCGTTTTTTTTGCGAAAGGAGAAAAACGATTATTTTTTCATCTCAAACGATTCGTCAGAGACGAAGTGCGAAATTATCAGGTCAAATTATTTCACCTTACCAAAAGATAAAAATCTAGACGCTAAAAATATTTTTGTGCTACTCAAAGATTTGTTTACAAATCAAATTTATGTCAGGAGAATTACTGAGCTTGAAAATTCCGGACTTTATGTTTGTCTTGAGCCTTTAAATCTGCATTTGTTCCAAATCAAAAAAGTTTGCGATAATGAGATAAATATTTTGGCTATGCTTCACGAGAGACTTGATTACAAAGGTTTTAAATCGAATGAATTGTTTGACTCGATTTTTTCGAATAACGAGGATTTTGTCGATGCGAACGAATATTTTTTAACTAAAACAGAAAAAGGCAAAAATTTGACTTGGATTCAAAAAAATATTCCGGAGCTTAGTGGCGAAAAAATAGTTTACATGTGCATGGAAATGTTTATTCCAGAGTTTTACGAGCAGACAAATCAGAATGCAAAATATAATGGAGCAGTTGACGCGAATTTTAGCGGCGGGCTTGGAATTTTGGCTGGCTGCACGATGGAGGGTTTTGCGAATATTGGACTCGATTCTTGCGCGATTATTCCGCTCTACAAAAGACGAAGACTCCAGACAATAGACGAGAATTTGAATCAAGTGATTTACGAGGAAGAAATCGATTACGGCCTTAACAAAAATTTATGCAAAGTTCTAAATGACGAGACCGGAGAGCAGCTTGAAATCAGCGTTTACATTGACAACAAAAAATATACAGTCAAAATCTGGGAAATTTTCCGAGGAGGAAGCCGCGTTTTTTTATTGGATGAGCCGAACGTATTTGATATTTTGTACACTGGTGATAGAAATCAGCGACTTTTGCAGGAAATTTTGATAGGTAAGGTTACACCGTTCCTTCTTAAAATTTTGCGGATTAAGCCTGCTATTTTACATTTAAACGAGGCTCACGCGGTTTTGGCTGCTGTGAATATCCGTGAATGGAAAAACATGAATTTAGGAGATGATTTCTTTGAAAATACGCGAGTATTGTTCACGATTCATACTCCGAGACCTGCAGGAATGGAAGTTTTTTTTGTGAATTTTTATAAGCTCGAGATTCCGTATTCTTACAAAAATCTTTTTGATCCTACGAATTCTGGCAAAATGGATTTCACAAATGTAGCTGTCGAGATCTCAGATAGAGTCAATACAGTTTCTAACAATCAAATTCGAATAGTGAAAGAAAGAATTATCAAAGATCCAAAATTTCACGGAAAAATTATCGGGATTTTGAACGGAACTTCGAAAAGCTATTGGATTTCTGAAAACACAAAAGAGCTCTTGCAAAAGTCGTTTTTGGATCCGGTCGAAATTTGGGAAATGCACAAAAAAGACAAGGAAAAAGTTGCCTGTAAAATGCTTGAGATTTTTGAACGAGAGGGCATAAAAAAAACACTTGAGTTAGACAAAAACGTTAATTTGCATCTTGATCCGAGGAAACCGAGTGCGTGGGCTGCTAGGCGAATCGTAGACTACAAAAATCAGTGGCCATTTTTGAAAGACATAATTAGAGTCGTTTGTACTGAGAAAGGGCAGAAGATTGAGACGAATTTCGGTGAACGCGAAGGCTTGGGATTTCAAGTCGTGATGGGCGGAGTTGCACATCCTAACGATGCTACGAGTCAAATTTGGATTCGCGAATTCTTGCATTGGATGAAAGGTTTGTGGAGAGATGATTTGAGTAAAGACTACACGAGCGTGCCTGAGCTAGTCGGGAATTTCTTTTTCATTCCATCATACAACGAAGGACTTGGGCAAATTCTGAAGATGTCAGCTTTAGCTTGCGACGTTTGTCTCGAGATTCCAATGTGGGACGAGGAAGCCTGCGGAACCAGTGGAATGCGAGCAATGTCTAATGGAAATATTTGTATTGACTCGAGCGATGGTGCTTTGGAATGGCTCGAAGATCACAAAAACAGTTTGTTTTTGAAGCCTTATTCTCCGGCGAAGCTTCTAGAAAATTTACAGATTATTTCGAACTTGTATCATGACTTTCTCAATAAAGAATTGAAAAAGGAAGAGCTTGAGAGAGACGTTTTTCTGTTAATGAAAAAAGAGGCGATTTTGACTTACAAAAATATTTTGGACATTGACGTGATGGCTCAGAGATATGCTCGCGAAATGTTTTTTCCTGCTGATAAAATACGTAAATTTTTGTCGTGAGTTTTCGAGTGGATCCGAATAGCTGCAAACACAATGGCGATTGCGGGGCTTGCAATCTTAGAAATGTTGAATATCAAGAGCAGCTGTGTCTTAAGAAAGAACAAATAACCTCGCATTTTAGTGATTTAAAAGATAAAATTACTACTGGTATTCTCGAGAAACTTGAAATAATTCCAGCCAAAAGTTTGAATTTTTATCGTAACAAAATGGAGTTTACTTTTGGAATTTGCGATGAAAGTCCTGTCATTGGATTTAATAGAAAACAAAAATATAACGAAATAATCGATTTGACTGACTGTTTAATGCAGTCGCCAAAAACTAATATTATTTTGCAAATTTTTCGTGATTGGATTAAAAAAAATGCCATCTCAATTTACAACAAAAAAACGCGGCAAGGGCTACTTAGATTTTTGATAATTCGTCATAGTAAAACTAATGATAATTTTCTAATAAATTTGGTTGCGACTGAAAATCTCGACGTAAGCGAAGTTCTGCAGAATTTACGAGAAAAGTTAGATCTCAAAAGTTTTTTTGTAAGCATCACGAAAAATATTAGTGACACGGCTTTTAGTGACGAGAAATATTGCGTTTTTGGCGAAGATTTTATTGAAGAAAAAATTGGCGATGCTCGTTACAAGATCGGTGTTTACAGTTTTTTTCAAGTCAATCTCGAGCAAATACGTGAAGTTTACAAAATCATAGAAAATTGGCTCGAAAGCGAAGAAATTTTGCTGGATTTGTATTGCGGAGTAGGTGGATTTAGTCTTTATTTTTCGCGTTTTTTTGAGAAAACAATCGGGATTGAAATCAATCACGAAGCGATAAAACTTGCGAATGAGAATAAAGTTTTGAATAATGCAATTAATTGCGAGTTTTTTCTTGGAGATGTGGAAGAAGTTTTGGGCGAGGATTTGTTGGATTTAACTAAAAAGACTTGTATGATAGTTGATCCTCCGAGGACTGGACTTGGAAAAGCGACGATAAAGAAGATTTTTGCGATTTTGCCGGACAAATTGATTTACGTTTCCTGCAATACAAAAACTATGGCCGAGGATTTCAAACTTTTGCTCTCCGGATACGATTGTCTCGATATAAGAGCTGTCGATATGTTCCCAAACACTGTACACGTCGAGGCCATTGCTTTTCTGATCCGAAAACCTGCAATTAATGTTTTGAGCACGAAAAAATTCACTAATATTCCAAGCTGTATGAATTTGCTCAATTTGGCGGAATTCGATGCTGACGAGAGCTGGAAGACTTTACGAGCTAACAATGGTTTTTATAAATTTATCGCGAAAATTTCTAACGAAAACCACGAAAACTTGAACATAAAAAAAATATTTTTGAGCGATAATATTTTGCTAAAATTTGATTTTTTAGATGGTGAATATAAGCACATTTCGAGATTTTTTAACGGACTTTTTGGAGCTGGTCTTTTTGTTTTAAAGTCAGAGATTACCGGCGAGGTTTTCAAATTTAAATTTGCTTTTCACAGAAACGAAAATAATGAAATTCAAGGTGTAATAAAATTAAGAGGGAAAAATGGGAAAAGCTAAAATAGTTGCGGTTGGCGCGTATTTGCCCGAGAAAATATTGACGAATTCTGAATTGGAAAAAATGGTAGAAACGAGCGACGAGTGGATTACACAGAGAACCGGAATTAAAGAAAGGCACATTGCAAAAGTCGACGAATTTACATCTGATATGGGAGCCTTGGCTGCAAAAGACGCACTCAAAAATGCAAATCTCGACGCTAGTCAGATCGACGTAATCATTTGTGCGACTATTACTGGAGATTATTCAACTCCTGCGACTGCCTGTATAATTCAAAATATTTTAGGGGCAAAAAATGCGTTTGCTTTTGATATTTCTGCTGCATGTTCAGGTTTTATTTATGGCTTGAATTTGGCAGAAAAATTTATCTCGCAAGATCCATCGAAAATTGTCCTCGTCGTGGCTGCAGAAAAATTGTCGTCGATCACTGATTGGCAGGATCGAACAACTTGTATTTTGTTTGGTGATGGAGCCGGAGCGGCGATCCTAAAAGCTTCTAATGATGAAAGTGGAATTTGCTCGTCGTATTTGAGGAGTGATGGTAGTTTGTACGACTATTTGATCGTGAAAGCCGGAGGAAGCAAATATCCTGCTAATCTTGAAACTGTCAATAATCGCGAGCATTTTTTGAGCATGAAGGGGAACGAAGTTTTTAAACACGCGGTTACAAAAATGTGCGATGCGGCGGAAAAAGTTCTTGATGAATCAAAATGGACTAAAGATGATTTGAAATTGGTCTTTCCGCATCAAGCGAATCTTAGGATAATAGAAGCGATCCGAAAAAAATTTGATCTGGACGAGAGCAAAATGTTCATAAATCTGCACAAAATAGGGAACACGAGCGCGTCGACAATTCCAATTGCTTTAGCTGAGGCTTCGTCGAAAGGGTTTATTCAAAAAAATGACAAAATTCTTTTGGTCAGTTTTGGTGGCGGGTTTACGTGGGCAGGAATGACAATTGTTTGGTAGAAGCGTGATATTTTAAGTTTCACAGAATATAAAAAACTAATTTTCCTATATTGAACTGTTCAGAATTTACAGATTATTTATAAAAATTCTCTCTTTTGATCTAAATCTATTATTTTATTTGGGATTTCAACAAATTCATAAGCTTTTACATAATCAATTTCAAAAGTTTGAGGGAAACTCTCGTCGTCAATGCCTTTGCTTTCCCCCCAAGTTCCGCCGATTGCCAAGTTCAGAATAATAAAAAAAGATTGATCAAAAGGCCATTCATCATTTGTATCGGAATTTCTTTTTAATAAGGAAAATACCCTGATTTGGTCAATATAAATATCCAAGTATTCATTAGTCCATTCAACTGAATAAATATGAAATTTTTCGAGATTGTTTTCGACGTAAATCCTGCCACCGCGCTGTTTATTAACCGTATGATTTAATAATCCGGTGTGAAGCCAAAAATTTGAAAAATTTGGGTTATAGCCGACATGCTCCATAATGTCTATTTCACCGCATTTTGGCCAACCGACTTTTTTTATGCTGTCGCCGAGCATCCACGCCGCTGGCCAAGTGCCAATTCCGGCTGGAACTTTAGCTTTGACTTCAACTCGACCATATTTTAATGAGAATAAACCTTGAGTATCAACTCGGCCGGAAGTGTATTTTTTATGTTTATAAGTTTCTTTTTTTGCAATCAAAAACAATTTTGAGTCTCTTACTTCGACATTTTTTGGCAAATAATATTGTTCCTCATTATTGGCAGGATTTCCTTCGGTAATAATATTCCATTTCGAACGGTCAAGAACGTTTCCGTCAAAATCATCAAAAAATATTAATTTTAAGTTTTTCATATTTCGTACCTTTTAAGTAAAATTTGGATTTCTGTTCTTTTTACGCCAATAAAACGGATTTTGAAAGTTTGGTTTGTCGATTTCTTCGCTAGCAGCCAGCACAATTGCGTCGATATCTTCTACTCCTTTGTTCTTGTAAAAACTAACGGTTTGATAGCCGAGGCCTGCTCGTATTATTTTTACTGCCAACAGTTCGCCGTCGACATAAATATATCCGAGTGTTCTGCCGTATCTGTCCTCTTTGAGCGCGATATAAAAGATTTCTTGTGCTTTCAATATTTCTTTTTTTGTGAATTCTGAAGCTTCTTGACCGAGATATTGATCGTGGCTAAAAATCCCATCTTCGCCGTGACTCACCTCAGGCGTATCAACTCCCAAAAATCGTACAACCGTCGTAGAATCGTTGACAACATACGAAATCGTGTCTCCGTCTCCAAAAATAATAGAATTTTTATCTAAATAAATTTTTTGGTATTCTGCGGCAAAAAGCTTTGTAAAAGTCAAAAAAAACAGCAAAATAAACGCGTAGGATTGAAGATGATTAAAAGGAGAAGTGTTTTTTTTGAGAAATGGAGATTTTGAGTTGGAATTTAACGTTTTTGTGAGGGATAATTTACATTGAAAATTTTTCACCGAGGTACACCTTCCTAGCCTGTTCGTTATTAATTAAGTCCTGAGCAGTTCCTTCCAGCAGAATTTTTCCCTCGCAAACGATATAAGCTCTATCGATCACTTCGAGTGTTTCTCGCACGTTGTGATCTGTAATCAAAATTCCAAATCCGCGTTTTTTGAGCTCAAAAATGATTTTTTGAATGTCGTCAACAGCTATCGGGTCTATGCCCACGAACGGCTCGTCCAAGAGTACGAATTTTGGCGTATTGACTAGCGCTCTGCAAATTTCTACACGTCTTTTTTCACCGCCGGAAAGCGAAAAAGCAATCTGCTTTCTGAGGTGGCTCAAATTTAGATCCGTGAGAAGCATATCGAGCTTTTTTTTCTTTTCTTTCCTTGAGATCGGCAAAAATTCGATAATAGCCATCACATTTTCTTCGACGGAAAGTTTCCTGAAAATCGACGGTTCTTGAGATAAATAACTAATTCCTTTTTGTGCTCTTTTGAACATGGGAAAATTCGTAATGTCTGTTTCATCGAGGAAGATTTTTCCGGAATCAGGCTTGATCATCCCGACTGTGGAATAAAAAGTCGTGGTTTTCCCGGCTCCGTTTGGTCCCAAAAGTCCGACGATTTCGCCTTGTGACACATTCAAACTCACGCCTTTTACAACGAATTTTTTGCGATAACTTTTATAAATATTTTGTACGTTCAGATTCAAAATTTTTTCCTTTTTTGGCAATTTTTTTAAAAGCAAAATTTGCTGTTCGTTAAAATACTAATGCTTCGAAAATTTTTTTTACTAAATCATATTTTTTTGTTTTTGCAAAATCTACAATTTTTCCGTCTTTTGAAATAAGTTTTGCCGCTGCTTCGTCGAGTCCCATGCTTTCTTCCATCTTGTTTGCTATGATAAAATCCAAATTTTTTTTCTTTAGTTTTTGTTTGGCATTTTCTAGCAAGTTTTCAGTTTCAAGAGCATAACCGATTAAGATTTGATTTTGCTTTTTTGAGTTTGCTAAAGTTTCTAAAATATCGACAGAGTTTTTTAGTTCTAAACAAAAATTGTTTGATTTTTTGATTTTTTGCTCGGAAAATTTGAGCGGCTCGAAATCGACTACTGCAGCGACTGAAACAAAAACGTCCGCCCACTCGAAATTTTGTTTAAGTACGTTGAACATTTCATGATTTTTTTCCGCATTGAAAATTTGAAGATTTTGATGGATAGGATACTCGAAATCTACTTTCCCAGAGACAACTCTCACATTGTAATTTCGCTCGAGGCAAGCATTGACCCACGCAAGCCCCATTTTCCCCGACGAAATATTGCTAATATATCGAACAGGATCCAGAAAAACTTTCGTTGGACCACTAGAAATCAAAAAGTTTTTAGGTTTCATAATTTTTAATCAAATATTGCGCAAATCGCGTCGATGATTTTGTCTTTTGGAGCCAGTTTTCCAACTCCATCTTTCCCGCAAGCTAGGATACCTATAGCAGGATCTATGAATTTCACATCAAAATTTTTGAGTTTTTGGATGTTTTGCTGAGTTATTTTGTGATTGTACATATTAGAGTTCATGGCAGGTGCGATGAGAACAGGCGCTGTATTTGACAGAAAAAAAGTAGACAAAAAATCGTCAGCAATTCCAGTAGCAAATTTTGCGATAATATTAGCAGTGGCAGGCAGGATCAAAAATAAATCGTTTTGATCAGAAAGAGAGATGTGTTCTATCTCGTAGTCCGCGTCGAATAAGTCGGTAATTACATTGTTTTTTGAAAGAACTTGGAGAGTTTTCGCCGATACGAAATGATTGGCAGATTTCGTTAAAATGCAGGTAACTTTTGCACCCTGTTTTGTCAAAAAACTCACGATATCGCACGCCTTATAAGCAGCAATGCTTCCTGTAATCCCAAACACGATATTTTTATTGTTTAGTTTGTTCATTTTTGCGTCTTTAAAAATTAGAGTTAGGCGATTTTAATATTTTCTTCTTCTAGGAAATTTTTCACTTCTTCAACTGTGATTTTATTATCGGACAAACCGGATAAAATTTCTTTTATTAGATCAGTCAAAATTACTTTTTTATTCATTTTTTCTCTGTCTTTTTTGGCTTTTTTTAGAAGCAAAAAAACGATATTTACGAGCTCATATTTTGAATATTTGTTTACCAATTCTTTGTTTTTGTCAATTTCTGAATACATGAAAAACTCCTTTATTTTTGGTTTTCTTTTGAAATTATATCTTTTAAAATTTTTATTGAGGTGTTCAATATATCATTTTTTACGACATAATGATAGAGATTTATTTTGCTTAATTCGGTTTTTGCAGTTTTTAGTCTAATTTCGAGAGATTCCAGAGATTCTGTGTTTCGATTTTTTATGCGCTTTTCAAGTTCTTCCAGGCTTGGCGGCGCTATGAAAATATAAACTCCGTAATCGATAATTTTTTGTAAATTTTCGGCGCCTTTTGTGTCGATGTCAAGAATTACGTTTTTACCTGATTTTAAAGTTTTTTCGACCCATTCTCTCGGCGTTCCATAATAATTTTGATACACTTCCTCCCATTCTAAAAATTCTAAGTTTTTTATTTTTTGTTCAAATTCGTCTTTTGTAATAAAAAAATAATCTTTTCTATCGATTTCAGTATTCCGTTTTTGTCTCGTCGTGCAAGAAATAGAAAAAACATTGTTTTGATCTTTTAAAATTTCTTGTAAAATAGAACTTTTTCCAACTCCAGAAGGACCTGAAATTATAAATAATTTTCCCTTTTTTTTCATGTTTTTGTTTGTTTGTTTTAAAAAATTTTAAGTTAATTTATATATTTTTAGTGATTTTTTTTCAAGTATTTTTCATTATGTTCTACAGGGAACAGCTGCTTTTTTTTTGTAAAAATAATTTTCGAGAAAAAATTTAATTAAAAAACAACCAAAAATTGGTGGAATTTTTTTGATTTTTTTCTAAAAACCTCGTTATAAAAAATAGTTTTTTTTGTTCTTGACTTTTGTGAAGAAATATATACAATTATAAAATCTTTTTTTCCTGGAGGGTAAAAGTAGATGAAATCATTAGGGACTCACGTTGTAGCAGAATTTTATGATTGCAATTTTGAGATCATAAAAGATGTTAAAAAAGTTGAAGAGGCAATGGTGCGAGCAGCTAAAGCAACAAATGCTACGATTGTAGACGTGATATTTCATTCTTTTAATCCGTATGGCGTGAGTGGAGTGATAGTGATTGCCGAGTCGCATCTCGCGATACATACGTGGCCAGAATATGGATTTGCGTCAGTCGATATTTATACTTGTGGCGATGAAGTCAAACCTTGGAAAGCGTATGAGTTACTCGAAAAGGAATTTAGGGCTCAAAATGTATCGGTTATGGAGATGAAGCGAGGAATCATGAAAGTTCCTGCGAATTACGAGTTAAAACATAAAATTACGAAATAAAAGCAACATAATTCTTGCAGTTTCGAGAAATTTAAAACTTTATTAATCGTGTAAAAAGTTTTGAATTATGTCGATACTAGAATATTTGAAAAAATTGGGTTAAAAAGATGTTTAAAAATAATTGGCTGGAAGAAAATTTTACGCCGTACGAAAAACATTTATTTAAAATCAAAAATGTTTTAGTAGACAAAAAAACTAAGTTCCAGCAGATGATGCTCGTTGATATGGAATTATACAAGAGATGTTTGATTTTGGATGGAGAATTGCAATCGTCGGAATTAGATGAATTTGTGTATCATGAATCGATTGTTCATCCGGCTATGATTTTTCATGGGAATCCTGAGAGAGCTTTGATTTTGGGGGGAGGAGAAGGCGCGACTTTGCGAGAGGTTTTGAAATATAAATCCGTAAAAGAAGTCGTTATGGTCGACATTGATGGCGAAGTAATTGAATTTTGTAAAGAATATTTGCCCATGTTTCACAAAAATTCGTTTTATGATGAGCGCGCGAAAATCGTTATTTGTGATGCGAAAGATTATATTTTCAATAAAAATGAAAAATTCGACGTAATAATTTCAGATTTGTGTTGTCCGATTGAGGATAGTCCAGCAGCCAGTTTGTATACAAAAGAATTTTACGAGGTTTTAAAGACTCATCTAAATCCAGCTGGTTTATTCTTGGTTCAAGCTGGTCCGGCAGAAATTCCTCAGTTTCGACTTTTTAGCTTGATAAACAAAACTTTGCGATCAGTATTCCCGGAAGTTTTTCCATTTAGCATTACTGTCCCGTCGTCTATAGTGTCCTGGGGATTTCAGCTTGCCTCATTAAACCCTTCTCGCGATCCTTTAGCAAATTCTGACTTTGAAATAGATACTTTGATTAATCAGAAACTTTTCGTTAATGATCTAAATTTTTACGATGGAATTACTCACAGGCGAATGTTTAGTTTGCCTAAGCATTTGCGTAAGTTATTAGATGAGGAAACAGAAATAATCGCAGAAAAAAATTTGCATTTTCTGTTCAAATAAAAATTAATGGAAAAATTGAATCAAAATAAGACTCCTTTATTCGATATAGTTTTTGAACACGCTAGGAGAAACGTGGTTTCATTCCACACGCCCGGGCATAAAAACGGGAATTGTGTTGATCAAAAGTTTTTGGACTTTCTCGGGCAAAATGTTTTTAAAGCAGATCTAACGGTTTTTCCGGAGGTTGACTCGCTGCACGATCCTGTCGGAGCTATTAAGGATGCGCAGGATTTATATGCTGAGCTTGTTGGAGCTAAGAATACTTTTTTCCTGGTCAATGGTTCGAGTATGGGAAATCAAGCGATGTTGTTGTCCGCATTGAATCCAGGTGATTCCGTTATAATCTCTAGAAATGCCCACAAATCTGCGATGGGCGGTATAATTTTGTCCGGCGTTTGGCCAATTTGGCTCGAGCCTAAGATTGATCCTGACTTTGAAGTTTTTTTTGATAGTTCGCCTGATCAAATCGAGAGAGCTCTTCTTAAATTTCCTGAAGCAAAAGCAGTTTTTATTACTAATCCGACTTATAATGGGATTTTGACGGATATAAAAAAGATTGCGGAAATTGTGCATGATTACGGAAAAATTCTTTTAGTCGACGAAGCTCACGGTGCGCATTTGGGATTTAGTGGCAATATTGCAAAATCTGCAGTTGCTCTCGGAGCTGATCTCGTCGTTCAGAGCAGTCACAAGACTTTAAGCGTCTTAAGTCAAGGTTCAGTTTTGCATTACAATACAGACAGAATCGATCTTAATCGAGTGAAAAAAGTTGTGTCACTTTTGCAAACTACAAGCCCAAATTACGTGATTATGTCAAGTCTAGATGTAGCTAGAAAGCAAATGTTTGAACGCGGAAAAGAGCTAGTCGACAATATGATAGAAAATGCAGATTACATTCGGAATAGAGAGAACGAATTTCAGAAATTTAAATTTTTAAAACGAGACGCGTTACAAAAAAAAGGGTATGATTTAGATCTCACGAAAGTGACTGTAAATGTTACCCAAACCGGTCTTGAAGGCCAAGAAGTTTCTGAAATTTTAGCGAAAAATTATAATATTCAGTTTGATTGCGCGGATTTTTTTAATCTGATAGCTATACTCGGTGTTGGTACGAAAAAAAGTGATATTGATGCTTTGATTTCAGCTCTAAAAGATATTGAAGAAAAATACTCTGGCAATTTTGTTGCAAAATCAATCAACTTACCGTCGTTAGCTACAGAAATGGTTTTATCTCCTCGAGAGGTGTTCTTGCAAGCTGATACGGAATTGATCGCTATCGAGGATGCATCGGGGCATATTAGCGCTCAGAATTTGACTCCATATCCTCCAGGAATTCCTGTTCTTATTCCCGGCGAGCGAATCACTAAAGAAGTGTGTAATTACCTTCAGAGTTTGGATGCAAAATCTATCCGCGTTTCAGGTCAAGAAAATAATAAACTTGATTTTTTGAAGATCGTTAAAGTCGATTAAAATTTTTTGTTATTAAAAGGAGGATTACCAATGGAAAAAAAATTTTTAGATGAAATTAAGAAAGATTTATTGAAAAAAAGACAAGATTTGGTAGCCCTCGTCAGCAAAAATAACGAAACGAACGAACGAGAAGTCGGGGATACCATAGATGTTGCGTCGGATTCTGCAGAAAGGGAAATAATGTTCGAACTGAACGATTATGAAAGGATTTTATTGAATGATATCGATAATGCCTTGAATAAAATCGACATGAATTTATATGGAAGATGTGAAAGTTGTAAAGCAGATATCTCTGAGCCTAGACTCAAAGTTTTGCCGGCAGCGAGGCTTTGCATAAAATGCCAAGAAAAATCTGAAGCAAAGAAATAAACTTTGGACATAATCACCACTCACAATCACGCAGATTTCGACGGTTTTGCGTCGATGATTGCGGTTTCTAAAATTTTTGAAAATGCTAAAATTTTTTTATCAAGGACTTTGGAAGATAATCTAGCAAATTTTTTGGATTTTTACAGACGGAGTTTTGACTTCGAATTTGATTTTAACCAACTTCAAGCCTCGAGAAGTGGCGAAACAAATTTGATTTTGGTAGATTCTAGCGACTATTCTCATCTAAAAAAATTTGATGCAGAATTTAAAAATGTATTGATTTTTGATCATCACGCCTCATCTGAATTAAAAAATCCTAACGAAAAATTTATTATAAAGAAAAATTCCGGAGCATGCGTTTCTCTTATTTTGGAACATCTTTTAGAGAAAAATTTGGATTTTAAGAAAATTTTTTCGCGAGAAGAGATTTTGCTTTTTTTACTCGGGATTTATTCTGACACAGGAGAGCTTAAATTTCCTACCACGACCGATCTTGACAAAAAAATCGCTGAGCGTTTATTTTCAACTTCCGATATAACTACTTCCGAAATTCAAAAATTTTTAACAATTCCACTCACAAAAAATCAAAAATTTTTTTACAACAAAGCTTTAGAAAAACAAAAGATTTGCGAGCTTGGCGACGTAAAAATCAGTTTTATTGCAATTGAGCTCAAGTTTGATCCCGGCAATTTTGCGCCAGTCATAAATGAGTATCAAAATAATGTTTCGGTAGACGCGTGTTTTTTCATCGTGAAACGGAGAAATAAAACGTATATTATGGCTCGAAGCAAAGACGACAAGATTTCTGTCCTGGAGACAATTCAAAAGTTTGGCGGCGGAGGCCACAAAACTGCTGCTGGTGCTGCTTTTTTTAATGAAGAATTGACTAAAACTTTTGAAAATGTTGAAAAAATATTTTTCGAGCAGGTTTTGGAATTGCAATTTTTAAATTTTTTTATGAAAAACAAAAATTTTGAAAATTTTCGACTCGAAAAAGATATGGTTTTTAAAAAATTAGAAAGTTCGGTTTTTGAGGGAAATAATCTCAATTACGACGAAAGTATTTTTTTTTACAACAAAGTCGACATAAATGAAAAAATTATCCTGAAAGATTTTTTAGAAAAACCGGAAATTCTCGATATAAACAATATTTTTTTTATTTACGATGACGATCAGAATTTACAAAATATTATTGAACGACCAGAAATTTTAAAATTCCTCGAAAAAATAAAATCGAAAAAAGTTTTTTATAAATTTTTTGAGGTAACATACGTTGATGGTTTTTCTTTGGCCGAAGCCAGCAAAAAAACTGCGCTAATTGTGCACTTTTTTTATAAACTGATAAATCTCGCTGATAAAGAAAACTTGAAAATATTTTTTGTTGGCGGACTAGTTCGAGATTTTTTACTTAATTTTTTCAAGAATCGCGAAAATTATAAAGAAACAAATTCGACGTTTTTGCTCAAAAAAATTATTGAGCTTAGCGACAAAGATTTTGATATTACTTTGTATTCTGAAAATTTTGAGACCGACGGAAAAGACGCAATTTATTTTGCAAAAGTTTTGCAGAAACATTTTGACGAAGAAAATAGCATTTTTTGTTTGAAATCCAGGCTAAACGAGGCTTTTAAAACTGCAAATTTAAATATCTCGATAAAAAATTCGGATTTTTCGTTCAATTTGGATTTGGCGACTGTGCGCAGCGAAAAATATCAGAAATCAGGCGCTTTACCGATTGTAGCGAGTACGTCAAGTTTGGAAACAGACGCCAAAAGGCGCGACATTACGATCAATTCGATTATGTTTTGCCTCAATAAAAATAATTTTGGAGAAATCGTAGATTTTTATAACGGAATTTCAGATCTAGAAAAGCAAAAAATACGTTTAAATTATTCGTTGAGTCTTGTCGATGATCCAACGCGAATTTTTAGGATTTTTCGATTTTTGGTGAGATTTGGGTTTAACTTTGACGAGAAAACGGAAAAAATTTTGAATAATGCGATAAAAAATAAAGTTTTGAAAAACATCAGCAAGAATAGAATTTTAAGCGAATTAAAAAAGAGTTTTTCTGAGGAATTAAACTTTGATTTTAAAAATTTGCAATTTTTGGATAATTATGAAATTTTGAAGTTTTTGTTCGAGGAAGTTTTTGCAAAATCTGAAAATTTTTCACTAGATTTGGATTTTTTTAAAAATCTTAATTTATTGAATTTTTACCTCTCAATTTACGATTTTGTGTACGAAAAATGGTTTGTTTATTTTTTAGGTTTGGTGAAAAATTTTAGTTTTGATTCTAGGCGTGAAATCGTAAATATTTTCCTAAAAACTCAAGCAAAAGATTTAGTTGAAAATATGGAATTTTTTTATAGAAATCCGGATTTGAAAGTTGGAAATTTAGAAGTTTTGCTTCGAGGAGAGATGTCGAAAAATTTTAGCAATGAATTTTGCGTTTTCATTTTTGCGAGCCAAAAAACATTAATTGTATGAAATTTTAGTTTTTGTTCGATTTAATTCCCAGGTAAATTGCTACAATTCCGAGGCAAAAGTTTGGCAATAACAAGCCGATGCTGGCTGGCAAAATTTTTTTTTCTGCCAGGCTAGATCCGAGAGCAAGCAAAATATAAAATATAAAAAGCAAAATTAAGCTGATTCCAAAAGCGATGGATTTTTTGTGTTTTGTTCCAAGTCCGGCCAGACTCGACGCCAAGAGCACAAAAGTAAAACATGCAAACGCGAGAGTAATCCGTTGATAGTATTGAACTTTTAGAGATGTGATGTCGATTTTTTCAGCCGCAAAAGTTTTCATCTCGGATTTTAATTCTTTAGCTGTCAAATTTACAATGCTTTTTGCGTAATTTTGTGTCTGATTGTTTTCGTTCAGATTAAAAGTCATCGTGTATGTTTTGAAATTTGCTTGGGTGAATTTAGCGGGATTTTCTCTGTCTTTTTGCTGCATAATCCCGTCGTTAAGATCAAGCGCGATTCTGTCTTTGTTTTGTCTGATCAATCCGGTTTTGGCGCTGATTAAGAGGGGAAAGCCTAATTGTTCCGTCTTGTAGATTACGACGCCTTTTAAAAAATTTGTTTTGCGATTTATTTTTTTTATATAAATTTTGTAGTTTTCTATATCGACAAATGTGTTTTCTTCGAATTTTACTGTCGGTTGTTCATAAGCGATATCGTAGTAAAAAGTTGTGAATTTTTTTTGACAATTTGGGACTATGTTTTGGTTAAAGTAAACCATAAAAATCGAGACGAGCAATGAGAGCATTAATATTGGAAGAGTGATCTTGAACTGTGGAATTCCGCCTGCTCGAATTGCAGTAATTTCGTTGTCGTCTTGAAGTCTGCCGATTGAAAGCAAAGTTCCCATCAGAAACGCCATCGGAAAAGTAAGTGAAGATAGCGACGGCAAAGTGTACAAAAATAATTTGACAACTTTTTCTGCCGCAACGCCTTTTACCAAAATTAAGTTCGTCAAATAAAAAATTTTTTCCATCAAAAGTATGAACGTAAAAACTATTAATCCAAGCAAAAATTGAGGAATAAATTCTCGCAGAACGTATTTATTGATTATTTTCATGCTTTCTCGTCATAAATAAAACATTTTTGATTTGTGATTTTTGAAATGAAATAGTTTAGATTTTGCTTTAAAATTGGATGAATCCAGTTTGGGTTTACCTCTTTCAGTGGCAGTAAAACGAACAATCTTTTCGTCAATTCCGGGTGCGGAATAGTCAACTTTTTCGTCGCAAGAATCGTGTCCTCAAAATCCAAAATATCAATATCAATGACTCGATCTTCGTAAATTTTGCTTGTGGATTTTTTGTCGCGACCGAGTTTTTTTTCGATTTGCTGCGTGAAATTTAGCAATTTTTTAGACGTAAAATCCGTTTCGATTTGCAAAACTTGATTCAAAAACCAATTTTTGCTCGTCATTTGGAAAGGTTCGCTACAATATAACGAAGATTTTTTTAATAATTTTATTTTTGAATTTTCGAGTAAAAAAGCGATCGCTTTTTCTAAATTTTTTGTCAAAGATTCGTTATTTTGTTTTTTGTTCGTTCCGAGAGAAAGGTGTGTGATTTTTGCCACGAATTTTGTCCCATGTTTTTTTATTTTTCAGTCCTCACGATGAGATTTTCATTTTTTTTCTATTTTTTGTCTTTTTTTAAATGTCTGCATAGCAAAGAGAAGATGGAAAAAATTGAAAAAATCGTTTAAAATTTCTAACTGTTTGAGCCCTCACTCGTGAGTGGCGAGTTTTAGAAATTTAGATTTTAGAAAATTTTTTTCCCTATCTCTGAGGTACAGCAGACTGGCCTTTTTTGTTTCTTTTTTGGGCAATGTCAAAAAAGAAAATAAAGATTTGACCAAACTTTTGTTTTTTGACATCCGCAGGCTTTGCCGAAAATGAAAATTTTTAGCTTTTATTTTCTAAAAATTTTGTCTCGTTGCCAAAAAAGAAAATAAAGATTTGACTAAACTTTTGTTTTTTGGAATCTGCAGGCTTTGCCGGAAAACGGAATTTTTAGGCTTCAGCATAACTCAAAGAAAAAAACAAAACCAATCGTTTTTTGCTCAAAAATTTGTTTTTTCGTCTCAAGTCCACACGTTTTTAGGCAGAAATATTGCACGTGGCGTTTTTTTTCTCAGGAAAACCAAACTAAGCGTTAGGTTTTCCTAACACCTTTCCTTAGCTCTCCTCGCAAAACTCGCTTCACTCCGTTTCGCTCATACAGTTGCGAGCAAGGTTTTCTTATTTAATCCCCGCCTAATTTTTTCGTTCCTTCCTAAAGTTCAATCGTTTGCAAATTTTTACTTTTCTTTAAAACGGTAATTTTTTCATTTTTCGTTTATTATTTGTCTTTTTTTGTAGTTTTCTTCTGTTTTTTTGTTTCGGTTTTATCTCTAAAAATTACGATGTATTTTTTTTAAATTCCATCATGAAGGTAAGTGAAAAAATTTTTAAAAATTATTTTTTTTGCTTGAAATCTTATTTTTAGCAAAAAAACCATACATTTTTATACAAAACTTAAGTTCAGATTACTCTAAAATTCAAGTCCTTTTCCTCCGGAAATTTGTGAGGCGGAACAGTAGATTTCGGATATCCAATCGGAATAAACGCCGCAACCTTCTCGTCAGATTTTAAACCAAGCTCCTCTCTCAGCTCGTTTTGAGCCAGCAAAATCCCAGTCATCCAGCAAGCTCCAACGCCTTCAGCTTCACAGGCCAAAACCACGTTTTGAATTGCAGCTGAAACGTTTTGTTTCCCGACGATCGTGATGTTTTCCATGTATTCTGCTGTTTCGATCGGTTTCAAAATTTTCACGAGTATCGACGCAAAAGCTTTTTCTACAACTACGATTACAGCCGGGCTTTTGGTGAAGAATTTGAAAAATGCGCTATAAGCCGTGAAAACTTTTTTTAGTCTTTCAGCTTCGATTTTTTTTGCGAGTTCTTCAACTTTTTTTTCGATAATTTGTTCGAGTTTTAGCATATAATTTTTATTTTTGATGATTATAAAATCCCAATTTTTTTCCTGAGAACCTCGAGGTGCAAAAAATGCCGCACTCAAAATTTTTTTGATTACCTCGTCTGAAACTTCCAGGTCTTGAAAAGCTCGAATCGATCGTCGAGACCTTACTAAATCCCAAAATAATTCTTTTCGATTTGCGTCCATAAATCCAAACTCCTTTTAGTAAAAACTTATTTTTTGTAAAATTCTGCTGTCATAGACAAGCCTTTTTCGAGCTTTACCGGTTCAATTTTAAAATTCCGTTTCATTTTTTCAACATTTAGCCAGCTGGAATCCAATTCTCCGTCTCTAGCAGCGAGGTAAACAGCCTTTTTTTTGTAGTCATAAATTTTCGCCAAATTTTCGAAGAGCTTGTTCACACTAGTTTTGATGCCGCTTCCGATGTTAAAAATATCGTTTTCCTCGTATTCCAAACATGCAAGATTCGCTTTGACGACATCTCCGACGAAAACATAATCTCTTTCTTGTTCTCCGGTTCCAAAAATATTCACGTCTAAATTTGCCAACATTTTGGTTGAAAAAATCGAAATAACGCCGGCCTCACCTTTTGGACTCTGACGAGGACCATAAACATTTCCATAGCGCAAAATATTGTAATTTATGCCGTAAATTTGCGAGTAAAACTTAATATAAAACTCATTCGTAAATTTTGTGATTCCGTACGGAGAAAGCGGTTCTTTGTCGTCGGTTTCAAGCTTTGGCGTAGCGCATTCGCCGTAGATCGCGCCTCCGCTCGATGCAAAAATTATTTTTTTTACGCCAAATTTTCTGCAATTTTCGTAAAGATTTATTGCTCCCAAAATATTAACGTTTGCGTCGAAAATCGGATCTTCAACAGATTTTCTCACATCGATTTGTGCTGCTTGGTGGTTTATAACATCAAATTTTATTTTTTCAAAAATTTTTTGCAAATTTTTTTCATCTCGTACATCCATTTCGATGAATTCTGCATTTTTATTAACATTTTGTAAATTTCCGGTCGACAAATTATCGATAATCCAGACTTTACAGCCGGCTTCAATATAAGCATCGACGATATTCGAGCCTATAAAACCAGCGCCGCCGGTTACAAGAACATTCAATTTTTTCACAAAACCTCCTTACTTAAAGCCTCAAAAAGCCCATTCGTCTTCTTTTTTTTCTCTATTTAAATCTCGACTAATCGATCTATTTTCCGGTTCCTTTTCTGTTTGAATTTCTTCCGGTTCTTGTGTTTGTTTTTTTGTTGCTGATTTTGGAGAAGGGGCTTCCGGAGTAATATCGTTTTTATCTCGTTTATTGAGAATAGAATTTTTGTAGTCGTCTTTTGTGACTTTATATTTGAATTTGTGTCCGCATTTTGGGCACGAAATTTCTATCTCGTCTGGCGTCGGCGGCAAGAGAGTTGTGTCCATCCATCCTTTTACAAATTCATGCACATTGACGATTATATCGAATCCGTCTAAAATCACGTTTCCTTTTACCGTGATCAAATCGCGAACTTTCAGCTTTTTCAAATCTTTTGAAAAATTTTCATTATTGAGTTGATAGCGGAATTTGAGGCCTTTCACGTTAAAATCTTCAAAATATCCGAAATTTTTGGCCTTATCCTCGTACGAAATATTTCCAAATTTCACATAGATTAAAACGTTTTTGCCTTTATAATCGCTTGGATTTGAGGTGATTTTTGTGGCTTTGACGGTTTCGTAACAAAAAAGAAAGTTCATTGCCAAAAATAAAAAAATTATAAAACTAAAAATTTTTTTCATTCTTACCTCTTTTTCTAGGAAGTTTTCTTCTATTAGCGTGTTTTTTGTCAGTCGTTTTGATAAGGATATTTTGTTGCTAATAAATTCCATTTTTTGTTTAAATTGCGCGTCGAGTTAATCTCGTAAATCCTCACGTATTTTGTCGGATCTTGTTGATAAAGCGCCCAATCGTTTGGATAGCTTTCTGAGATTAGCCTTCCATTGTTTTCTAAATTTGCAACAATCGAAAAAACCTCAGTCAAATAATTTTGAAAAAAATCGTCATAAATTTTTATATCGTCTATATTCCAATACAAAATACCGTATACTTTTAGTCTAACTACTTCAGGCTCGCTTATAAAAATATGCGTAAAATTTTTCTGTTTTAACAAGGTCGCGAGCTCGTCGCCGGATTTACATTTTTTTGTAAATTCCACGATAGGTGTCATACTTCCTGGATTACTCGTCACAGTCTCACGTTCAAAATAATAACCTCTCGTCTCACCGATGCATAAAATTTTTGCATCTTTTTGAGTATTTTCATTTATCCATTTTGCCGCTTTAAAATACGGATTTGGATAAGACATTCTCCCAGTGGACAGATAGTCTTCTTTGTTTAATAGTCCAATGGCGGTTTCGAAAGAATTATAGCTTTGATGCGTAAGAATTATTCCACTCGATAAATTTAAAAATAAAATCGGAAGTGAAAAAATAAGCAAAAGATTGCTTAAAAAATTTGTTTTGACGTTAGTAGTGTAGTACGCAAAAATTATTGCATAAATAGTAAGAATTGGGCAAAAATAACGCAAATAACCCTTGGCTATGGTTAAAGCACAAACCGTGTAAATTATTGCGTAAAAATTCAAAAATTTTATTTCGCGCCTAACATTTTTGCAGAAAAACACTATCGGTAAAAGGAAAATAAACAAGAATCCCGGGAAACTTTCCTGTTGTAAAGCTCCGTTTGTGATATACCACGGAAAAAGCAAAAATTTTTTTAATGTCCATTTTATCTGCAAAAGATCAGAATATTGCATAAATCTATCGGTGTCTGTTGCTCCTAAAAATTTTGCTAGCGGGACGAATGGGTTCCCCCAGTTGACGAAGTTTTTCAAATACCACGGCGAAGCAACCAAAACCGCGACAAAAGAAAACAAAATTAAGTCGAGAAATATTTGTTTTGGCTTTGATTTTTGGAAAAAAACTTCATAAAAAAGTATAGCAGAATTTATCGAGACAAAACACATAGCGCTTGTGTATTTTGAGCCGAGCGCGATTCCAGACATAACTCCGGCCAAAATCAGCCACTTTTTTTTGTCGGATTTTTCAGGCGAGTTCACAAAATTTAAAATTCCAAAAATAGCTAAAAATTCAAAAAATATTAATCCGGTTTCCAGCCCGATTCTAGACGCAAAAATAAGAATACTCGGTGAGATTAAAAAGATAACGATAGCGAAAATCCCGGTTTTTAAATTGAAAAATTTTTTACAAAATGAAGCAATTGAATAAATTGTAACTATTAAAAATGTAAAATTTAAATTTTTTGCTAAGATTTCCCCATCGAGAGCGAGTCCAATCAAATAAAAGAGATTTAGATTCAACGGCATTTCCGATAAAAAATTAAATGGAATCGTAAAGATTTTGTGAGCAGAAAGCCAAATTTTTGGAGCAGCGATTTGATAAGCAAGCGCGTCGTAAAATGTTTCCGGAACCAAGCAATTTGGCAAAATATAAAAAAGAGCTGCGAAGCCGAAAAACAAAAATATTTTTTCGATTAAACCGGCAGATTTAAAATAACTAAAATTGATACGAAAAAACTTTATATTTTTAACGAACACAATTACGCCAATTCCGAGTATAAAGAATAACAATATTTTATGTAAAATTCCTAAAATTCCAAGTAAAAAAACCATTAAAATCAAAAAACTTATCCCAAGCGCAATTGAAAAAATATTAAATTCGCTGTTTTTCAGACTGGAAAAATTGAAAAATTTTAGAAAAAACGAACCAAATCCAAAGCTCGCCGCGTAGACTAGAAGTATTTCAAAAAATCTGTAAAAATGTCCGATTACGTAAGAAATGTCGAAATTGTGATAATTTTTATAAGTCGTCATTTTGAAGAAATTTACAAAAATATCTATAGAAAACGGCATGTATTTCGGATAGTTAAAAAATAAAAACAAGAAAAAACTAAAAAATAAAATAGCCAGAAAATATGGGTTTAACGTCGGAGACAATGTGTTTGATATTTGTGAAATAGGTAAAATGTTAGATTTTTTTTTCATGATTTTGAGAGCTCAATTGATTTTTGTTTTGCTATTTCGAGCCCATTTTTTATCAATTTTTTTAACTCGCTATCGTCAAAATAATTTATTGCAGCTTCTGTTGTTCCGCCTTTTGATGTGACTTTTTGACGTAAAACTTGAGGCGAGTCATCGTTAGACTTCATCATAAAACCTGCGCCAAATATTGTTTGAATCGCTAGTTTCGTCGAAATTTCTTGGCTAAGTCCCATTTCGATTCCAGCTTCAATCATCGCTTCAGCCAGATAAAAAACGTAGGCCGGGCCGCTTCCGGACAATGCCGTTATTGCGTCGAGATCTTTTTCATGCACTTCTTCGCAAACTCCGAGTGACGATAGAATTAGTGATGTCATGTTTTTGCTTTCTTGAGATGCGTTTTGAGCGAAACTATAGGCCAGCGCGCCTTCTCCGACTAGAGACGGAGTGTTTGGCATAACGCGAATTATCTCTACATTTTCGAATTGTGACGTAATTCTTTGCAGTTTTCCGATTTTTATTCCGGCCAGTATTGAGATCAAAATTTTGTTTGCAGGATTTAGTTTAGCTAGAAGCGGCGCAATATCGTCTAAATTTTGAGGTTTAACACTCAAGACGAAGATTTGAACGCCAGAGAGTTTTTCTGTCAAAGCCGTGTCGTCTGAAACACAACAATTTGCTTTATAAGTTTTGGAAATATAATCGAGGCGAGTTGTATTTATGTCAATGCAAAAAATATTTGATGTATCAAAAATTTGTTTTTTTATAAGCCCTTTCAAAAAAGCTTCCGTCATATTTCCTGCGCCAATGAAACAAATTTTTTTGTCAGTTTTCATTTTTAAAATCCTTTATTTTACGACGACCGTATAAAATTTTTTATCAGAAAACAGAATATCTATCGCTTCGTCAATTTCTTTTTTCGAGATTTTTTCAATAGCATCCAAATATTTCTTTTGGTAATCGGCTCCGAGATCTAAAAAATCATAAAATCCAAGTAAAAAACATTGGTCATATTGTTTTTGATTTTTCAAGATTTCAGCCATTTTTAACTGTTCTTTGAGGATTTTTATATCGCCTGATTTGATTTTATTTTTACATAATTTTTGTAATTCAAAATCCAGTGTGTCAAGCGCTTTTTTTATGTTTTTTTTATCGAGTCCCATTCGAGTGAACCAATAATTTTCGTCATCATAATTTGAATGCGATGATCCGATTTCGTAAACAAGCCCCAAATCTTCACGAATTTTTTCAAAGAAAAGCGACGACATCCCAACGCCAAGATATCGATTTATTAGTTTCAAACCCACGAATTTTTCGTGTCTTATTGACGGAACTTTTAATCCGTGAATTAAGTATGCTTGGTTAAAATCTGACTTTATTTCACAAAAAATTTGAGTATCATTTTTAGTCTTGAAAGTTTCGGTAGAGTTTTGCATCTCGTGATATTTTTTCAGGTTTTTCAAGAATTTGTCTTCGAAAACATTTTGATCGAGGCTACTTATAATCGAAACTGTTTTAGGACGAGACAAAAGAAAATTTTTATGAAAGAGCCTCAAATCTTTTTTTGTAATATTTTTTATCGAATTAGAATTTCCGAGTGTAAATAAACTTTTCGGATTTTTTTCTCCATACAAATTCTGCAAAAATTTGTCAAAACAAACATTGAAAATATAATCGTTTCTCGAAGTAATTTCGTTTAAAAAATCTTTTTTTAATCTTTCGATTTCCACGTCTGGAAAAATAGGATTTTCGAGTATTTCAAAAAAGAGTTCAGAAGCTTTGTTTAGTTTTCTATTGTCGAACATCAAGCAAAAATTCAAGTATTTGTTCGTTCTGTTTATCTCGAAAGAAATTGCGTTTTTTTCAAGTTCAAGAGCCAGACTTCTGGCATCAAATTTTTTGCTGCCTTTCACAAGCATTTTTGACGTAAAACTTCCAAGCCCAGGCAATTTTTTATCGCAACTCATGTCGAGTGAATAGAAAATATTTATGATTGAAATATTATTTAGCGTATTTTTTTTATAGACTTGGTTTAGGGTGTTTTTTTTCATTTTTTATAGGATTTTATATCTTTTTGCATTTGAATTTTTATGTCGCGTTCCTTTATTACCTGTTTTTTATCGAAGTTTTTTTTCCCTTGAACGAGTGCGATCTTGATTTTGAAAATATTTCTGTCGTTGAAATATGCCTCGACCGGAACAACGGAAAAGCCTTTCTTTTCGACTTTTCCGCGAATTTTTTCGATTTCTCTTCTATGAAGCAAAAGTTTTCTTGAACGCGTTGGATCTACTGTCTCAATATTTGAGGCTCTCGAGTAATTTGAAATATGTGTATTGACGAGAATAGCTTCGTTTTCTTTGAATTTGACAAAACTGTCTTTCAGATTAATTCTTCCCTCTCGAATCGCTTTGACTTCAGAGCCAAAAAGCGCGATTCCGGCTTCGTAAGTCTCGAGTATAAAATAATCAAAAAAAGCTTTGCGATTTGTAGTAATTATTTTCATTTTGTTAAATTTTTTTCGTTCGGCTCTGTCCAAATTTTCACGTCTTTTTTTATGTTAATCTCTGATAAATCCGATCTTGAATCAAAACCAATTCCAGTCGTGATATTTTTTCCTTGTTCAATTCGCACAAATTCTTCCGAGTAAAAAACATCGAGTTTTTTGTCAAAAAAAATTTCTTCGGTGAATATTTTCGTGTTGTCTTTGAATGATACGATTTTCACGTCTCCGGTTGCTTTCATGTTTTTAGTATCAGTATTCACGTCGGCTTCCTTGGCTTCTAATGTTGCTGTTACTAGTTCATTTTTGTCTTCGTCGTAAAATAAAACTTTTGGGTTGATTATTTTTATGTTTTGCGAGGACGAATCTGCGCCGATTACAGCGCTTTCTCCCGTCAAATCCCATATTTTTTTGCCTTTTTCTACGCCTTTCAAGAAAAATTCTTTAAAATTGTCTTGAGCGATTTCCGTAGAATTTTCAAGCTTCTGACTAGTTTTTTTGTCGTCGCAGGCTAAAAATGTTAGACTAGTCAAGCAGCAAATAAAAATTAAAAGTTTTGTTTTGTGTTCCATCTTTTGTGAATCCAAATCCATTGTTCGGGAAATTGTTTGATTTTTTCCTCGATTTTTTCAGTGAATTTTTGTGTATTTTTTATAATGTCATCTTCGTAATTTTCAGAGATTGTAAGCTCTATTGCCTCGTCAATCTCAAGAATATGTCGATTGTTTTTTGTTCTGCGGATGAAAAGCGGTAAAACAATCGAGTTGTATTTCCTCGCTAAAACCGCTGCTCCAGTCGGCGTATAAGCCTTTTTGTCAAAAAAATCTACAAAACAGCCGTCAACTTTTGTGTCTTGGTCAATTAAAATCGCGAGGGTTTCGTTATTTTTTAGCATTTTTATCATATCGCGAGTTGATTCGGAACGAAGCAAAGTTTTGACTCCTTTTTTGGCGCGTATGTTCACTAAAATGTCGTTTAATCTAGAGTCATAAATTTTTTTTGCGATTACGTTGATTGGATAGCCGCGGCTCGCAAGATATGCTCCGAAAAGTTCCCAATTCCCAAAATGTGCAGTCAATAACAGAACTCCTCGATTTTGTTTGAGCGCATCATCTAAACGTTTGAGATCAGAATCATTGACCTCGAATAGTTGCGAAAACTTTTCGTACGATAGATTATTAAAAGCCAAAAATTCAAATAACGATTTCCCGAGGTTTTTTCCGATATGATTTTTTAGTGTCAAAAGCTCGTTTTTATTTTTGTCAGGGAATGCTGTTTTCAGATTTTCCAAGATCAAAGATTTATCTTTTTTCGAGATAGCAAAAAATAAATAGCCAAGAAATCCGCCGATTTTAACTAGAAAATCGTAATTTATAAATTTCATAAAAAAAATAAAAATTAAGGCAAAATAATATATCAAATCACGTATTATTTTTTTTTTAAGGTTTCGAATATCCAGCATTGTTTTCTCTTACAATAAATTTTTCGCCAGTGAAATGGCAGGAGCACAAATTTTAAATGTGGGGTTTAGAAATAAGTAGATTTGATTTATTAGAGCAGAAGAATTCGGCAGGCTGAGATTTTTAAAATTTGAAAAAGTCAAAGCAGCGACGACTGAAAATATAATTTTTTACAAGTAAAACTTAGCTTTTTCTTATTCATAAAATGGCGACCATCTTACTGAAGAAATTGTTCCTTTTGTAGAAAATATTTTTTTTGCATTTGAACCGTCTTTTTTCATTACGAAAAGTTCTTTTTTCCCGTTTCGCGTCGACGTAAATGAGATATATCTTCCATCAGGAGACCATGAAGGATCCTCATTATTTCCTGAGTTTTCAGTCAGCCTTGTGATGTTTTTCGAATTTACATTGATTTTACAAATGTCCCATTGCTTGTCGAGCATACAAGCAAAAACGATTTCTTCATCATTTGGCGACCATTGAAGCGAGTCTTTGTATTTGGTGTTGTACGTGATAGGCACTTCGTCTTTTGTGATTAGATCGTAAACGTAAATTTGTGGTACTCCGGTTCTATCTGAAATGTAGGCTATTTTTGAACCGTCGTTTGACCACGTCGGTGAAATATCTATAAATTTGTTTTTTGTTATTCTTGTGAGCTGATTGCCGGCAGTGTCGATTAAAACTATGTCCGGGCTACCGGCTATTGTCATAGACATTGCTATCTTGTCGCCTGACGGAGAAAATTCCGCTGTTGCATTTAATCCTTGTTTTTTTGAGATAGCTTTAGTGTCTTTGGCATTAAAGTCATATAAAAATAAATCGGGATTTCCCAGGTGGTAACTCGTGTAGAGTAGTTGTCTTGACTTAGGATTCCAGGATGGAAGAATCGATATAGAATTATTGCTTGTAATTTTCATAGCCTCAGATCCGTCATAGTCCATACAATAAAGCTCTTTTACAGTTCCGCTTAGGCCTTGGCTATACGAAAATACAAATTGCGTCAAAAATAAACCTTTGTATCCAGTCAAAACAAAGTATATATCATTTGAAATAGAGTGTGATAATTTTCTTAAATTTTTGTCAGTTAAATTGTAATCTTTTTCGAAGAATTTTTCGTTTTGTGCGATATACATTACTTTTACTTTTAAGATATTTGATGTAACGTCAAAAGTGCCTTCAATTGCATAATCGATATTTTCTTTTAGCCAAGTATCAAGATTATTCTTATTAGCCAACAAGTTTTTGTTTATTGCGTCGCTATCTTCTATTTTTAGTTTGTCGTCGAATTTTAAGTCGTGGCTAATTATGCTTTTTATTGAAGCAGGCCTTTGGTCTTTTTTATCACTAGAGATGAAATCGTTAATGAAAATATATTGTCTCCTTGTCTCTTTGTCAGCTGAAACTTTGACGTATATCTCATTACAAAACAAGTTGCCTATTTGAGCTATAAAAAAGAATGCTAGAACTAAAATTTTTGACTTCATAAAAATTTCCTCTCTATTTTTTAGTTAGTTTGTTTAGATATAGAATCACTGTATTTTGAGACTATTTAAATTTTATACAAATTCGAATTCAAAAACGACATCGAGAGGTTCTTCTTTATAATCATCCGGTAAGCCAGGCAGTGGCGATGATTTTAAAATCGCGTTTTTTGCAGCCTCATCGAATTCTTTGAATCCGGATGTTTTATTTATTTTGATGTTTTTTATCTCGCCGTTCCGTAATATTTGAAAATTCACAACAGTATTAACATTGCTGCTCGAAGTAACGTAAGGAGCAAGCCAATTATTGTTAACTTTTTCTTTTAAAATTTTTACGTAATAAAAAAACTGAAAATTTTGATTAAATTTTACATTTTTTACGACGTTCGTTTTTCCAGTTTCTCCAGCTTCAGTCCCAGTTCCGATCCCAGCTGAGTTAGCAGTTGCTGATTGAACGGCAGATTTTGGGCTGATTTGAGTTGAATTGCTGCTGCTTGCATTAACTACTTTCTCAGATAATATTGGCAGATCGTCGTCATCAGTACTTATTTTCGAAATTTGTTCACTAGGTTGAGGAATTTTTTCTTCTTTTTTTGCTTTTTCGTCGTTTATTTTTAATTTTTCAATATTTTTGGCTGGGACAGAAATCTCAGTTTTTACTTCAGGCTTTGGAGCTACGGTTTTTTCAAGATTTTGCTCAATTTTTTCAACCGGTGGAGCAATTTGTAGCGGCTCCGCAATTTTTTCATCAACATTTGAAGACGATGAATGAATCTGTTCCACAGAAAAAAAATCAACCGGAATCTCAATTCTGACTTTATCTTTTGTGACGTGAAAGCACATTGCAATAAAAATCAGGCAATGGATTAGAAATGAAACAAAAAAAGAATTTTTAAAATTGTAAGATGAGAAAGCTAAATTATTTGTTTTTTGTTGCATCGTTCATGGAGTCAAGTTCATCCTTGGAAGATTTTGCTTCTTCAGTGGAAGGATAACCTTTCATGAGTTTATTGTAAACTTCTTTTGCTTTTTCGAACTCGCCGAGTTTACGAAGAGCTTTTGCTTTCAAAAGATATGCTTTTCTAATTAAATCATTGTTTGGGTATTTTATTGCAAATTCATCGATGGTTTCGCAAGTTTTGGCCCAGTCTTTTTTTGCGTAGTAGCAAACCGCTAAATCATAGTTTGAATTTTCTCCATACAAAGTATCTGGAACTTCTGTCTTTAATTTTGTGAATCCTGCTATTGCTAAATCATAACTTCCTCGACCATAATCGGTTCTTGCAACTTCGTAAATTTGTTCGATTTGAGGAGTTGGAAGAATTGACGTTGGAGCAGGCTGCGGTTGATTTTGCTCTTGAAGCTGTGTCGTTTGCGGTTGAGTAAGGTTTGGGCTCATCCATAGTTTAGTGAGTTTGTCTTCCAATATAGCGAGTTTTTTATCGATTTGCTCTAAAGAGTCTTTGCTGAATTTTAAATCATCGAATTTGTAATTCCCGGCGTCTATTTTCCCGCCAATTTTATTGATGTAGTTATTTTGTAGATTGATATTTTCTCGTAAGTCAGCGTTGATTTTTTTGAGTCTTTCGATTTCTTCTATGATTTCATCTCGTATATCGATATTAACTTCGACTGTATTATTCATCCCTTCGTTAATTTCTTTTCTAAGCTCGAACATTTCAAGTTTTAGATTTAAAAAATCTTCTCTGGTCGCAATACAACCAAAAGATGTAAAAGTTAAAAACAGCATTAAAAAAATAAATTTTAGAGTGAGTATATTTTTCATTTATTTATTGCCTCTTGTAAACTAAAAACTCAGCTCGTCTGTTTTTTGACCAAGCATCATCAGTTTCAGCTGGGTCTATAGGCTTCTCTTCTCCGTAACTTATTGTGCCTATTCTCTTTGCGTCAACGCCCAGATAAGCTATGTATTCTCGAACAACGCTCGCTCTTTTTTGCCCTAAGCCCAAATTGTATTTTTCAGAGCCGCGACTGTCAGTGTGCCCTTCGATCAAAATATTGTAGTCTGGGTTTGATTTTAACCATTTCACGTTTTCGAATAACATATCTCTAAAATTTTGTTTTATTTCATACGAGTCAAAATCAAAATATATCGTTTTTAAATCTAAATTTTCTTCAAAAGCCTGATCTCGAATATTTGGTTCTTCTATTTCGAGTGGGTCAGTTATATTTTCCACTGCTTTCGGCTCTTCTTGCTTTTTTTCGTGATCAGCCAAATTGTATTTTGGAAGAGCAACAGCAAGATCGTTTTCAGAGTTTTTTTTAGGAGCGCAGCCCGAGATAAAAATAGCTAAATAAATGAACAAAAAAATTGGAACTAATTTCTTTATAATCATTATTTTTATCCTCTTTTTATATCTAATATTTTGAGTTTTAATTTTTTTGAAGGCAAATCTATTACAGCTTCATCTCCTTTTTTGTGACCTAATAGGCCTTGACCAACCGGAGAAAGTATTGATATTTTGCCTTCACTGAAATTTGCTTCACTCGCATCGACTAAAATATACGTTAGCTCAGAGTTAGTCTCGAGGTTGAGAAGTTTGACTGTAGAGCCAATTCTAACTTCGTTTGCGTCTAGATTTTCTGTTTCGAGTATTACCGCTCTTCCAAGTCTATCCTCAAGTTGAACAATTTTTGCCTCAATTCTGCCTTGCTTTTCTTTGGCAGCGTCATATTCAGCATTCTCGGATAGATCTCCTTGTTCTCTGGCTTCTTTTATTTGCAGAGCGATCTCTTTCCGTTCGACCTGTTTCAAGTGATCCAGCTCTTGTTTTAATTTATCATAGCCTTGTCTGCTTAAATAAATTCTATCAATGGCCATTTTTGCCTCCGCAGCTTCACTTCGTTTTTCGAGTAAACCCTTTGAGTAAGAGAAAATTTAAAATTCATTATAGTTAAGAGTTAAAAATATTTCAAGTTTTTTAAATTCTTGAGGCTGGGAGGTTTTATTCTTTATCGCAAAATTTTACGGTTTCGACGCCACTTTCCTTAAAAATAAGCTCAGCAAAAGAATCAGGATAGTCGTTTATATAAACTACTCTTTTTATGCCGGCTTGAACGATCATTTTTGCGCATAAAATACAAGGATGAGTGAGAGAGTATAATGTCGCGCCTTCAGTGTCTATGCCTAGCGACGTAGCAAAAAGCAAAGCATTTTGTTCTGCATGCAAACCTCGACAGAGCTCATGACGTGTGCCGGATGGAATTTGCATTTTTTCACGGATACAGCCGACTTCAAAACAATGCGGCATATTTCGCACTGAGCCATTGTATCCGGTTGAAAGGATGTGTTTGTTTTTTACGAGTACCGCTCCAACGTGACGACGTAAGCATGACGATCTTTTTGCTACTTCTTTTGTGATTGAAATGAAATATTCATCCCAAGAAATTCTTTTTTCTTCCATAAAAGTACCTTTTTAAATTTCCAATGATTAATAAAACGTCGTAATTTTATCCATTTTTAAGATTTTTTGCAAGGCTAAAATTTTGTTTTTTTATTAAAAATTCGCAACAAATTCGCAATAAGTTCGCAACAAATTCGCTTTTGTAGTTGTGTCCGGTAACATATAATAAAGCTAAGAAATATTGAAATTTTTTAAAAATAATTCTTTTCATGTTTTCTGATAGGAGGTACTATGATTACAAAATTTAAAAAACACATTGTCTCATTTTTGCTTTTTACTTTTTTTATAAGCTTAACGAATAATTTTGTGTATGCCGTCGAGGTTGGGGGTTTTGGTATTGCAAATAGAGAGCATTTTGATACTACAAAAATTTTGGAGTTGAATTATAATGTCGGGCATGTAGTCGATTATTATGCTTCTGATAAACAGGAAAAAGTGATAATAATCGAGGATTTACATTGCGATGAATCAGCTCAGCGGAATATAGCGAAAATTTTATCACAAATTAAACAAGAACACAAAGGCGAATTTAATACAATAGGAATTGAGGGAAGTGTAGGCAAAATAGACGTAGGAATTTTAGGTTTTTTGAAAGATAAAAAAGTACGAGCTAGAGTCATACAAGAATACATTTCTAAAGGGTACATAAGTGGTGCAGAACTTTATGCCATTAACGAATTTTTAAGAAATAAAATAAATTTAATCGGTATTGAAGATGAGAAGCT
This sequence comes from bacterium, assembly GCA_031551405.1. Classification (GTDB taxonomy): domain Bacteria; phylum RUG730; class RUG730; order RUG730; family RUG730; genus JAVBNQ01. The sequence goes on from JAVBNQ010000006.1 coordinate 99,244, forward strand.
TTATGAGACTGAAGTGAAATTATTGTATGAGACGATGTCGAATGGAAGAGAACTTGTTAAAAAGTTGAGTCTTATTGAGAAAAATTTAGAGGAAGCCGCCGAGTTTTTGTATCCGGAAGAGCTCAAGCTTTTTGAAAAAAACATAAAAAACGTAAATGAAGGAAAAGAAAAGTTAGAAATTTATATCGAAAAAAATTTAAATTTGGCGAAAAAGTACGAAATAGAAATTGAAAAAAACTACCCAAGTTTGGTGAGTTATATAAAATTGCAAGAACTGGATGGAAAAATAAATTACAAACTTTTTAGTCTTGAAGTAGAAAATATTAACAAACAGCTTCGTCAAAAAAATAATAAGATGAAAAAAGATCTTAATAGTGAAGAGATTTATTTTTTGTACAAGAACAAAGACATTAATTTTCCCACCGGCGCATTTCCGGAATTGCAAAAATACATAAAATTCAGGGAATTGAATGATGCTTTCGATAAAATAAAATTTTGGGAAGAAGAAAAGAACTTGAAATCTGAAATCAGGAGAATTTTAAGTCAAAGCAGAGGTAAAGAGTTATCACAAATAAGCGAAAGTTTGGGAGAGATCGAAGAGATGAAAGCTTATTTGCAAAATGGAATAAGCAGAAAAGGAAGCGAAGCTTGGAGAACTGCGAGAGGTCGCTTTTATGAATCAATGAGGAATCTTGGCAGTTTAATTAGTTACGAGAATGAATTTGTTAAAAATTTTGCTGATTTTGAAAAGTTAGAGAATAAAATGGATCTTTTTTATCAAATTGCTGAAAAACGCGATGAGATTATGTTGAAAAAATTATTGGAGGCTGAAAATACAGGACGAGTCAAAGCATTGATCGTCGGAGGTTATCATTCTCGAGGAATTGCAGAGTATTTGCGAGGAAAAGGAATTGGTTATGAAATTGTAAGGCCGTCTCTAAAAGGAAATTATGACAAGGAGATTTATTTGAACAGACTTGAGGAAGAATATGGCAGAATCACTGGTCAAGAGAAAAGGGACTTGCAAGATTATGGAATTATGCAAGATCGTCTGATGTTAACAAGTATTTTTGGAACGACTGGGAATAATTTGAAATTGATGGAGGATATTATAGCTGCTTATTTTGAGGTAAATGGAAAAAGACAAGAGGATGGAAAAATTTTAGAATTTTTTAACGCCTACTTGATAGACTTGAATCAAGGAGCGGTAGTAGCTGAACCAAGTGCCAAGACTTGGAAATTAGAGAAGCTGGGTGAAGAGTATAGTCTTGTGTTTGGCGATACAAGAAAGCCTATAGATTTAAGAATGAGTGATGCAGGTAGTACCGGCGTTTTTAAGCTTATTGAAACAATAAGAGGTGCTATTATTAGCTTTGTGGAAGTTAGTCAAGCTTTAAATCCTTTGGAACTGTTGACGAAAAGAAGTGGCATTGTGCTTTCGCCGGGAACGCAACTAGCGCCTACATTTGTACCAGCAGTTGAGCCTAAATTACCAGAATCACTTCCGCTATCTGTTATCAGACAATTTAAAATTTTATATAGCGATAAGCTTCAAAGTTCGTTACAAAAGCAAGGGCTACATCTAAGCATCCCGCAATCCATAACAGTAGAACTGAGAAGAGATGGGGAAAGCACGCCAAGACAAGGAGAAATCGCAGTGTCCGGTTTTTTTGTTAGTTATAGTAATGCTAGACGAGCTCTATATATTCGCGATCCTAGTAATAAATTTGGAGCTTCTGATTTAAATAAATGTGCGGTTTTCGCTGTATTGGCGAGTTATGGGGTTGATAAAAACAGGATAGGAGTAATTGTAGATGAATATATTGATAGTTTGCAAAAATGGTACAAAGAAGAAGTAAGAATAGCTAAGGAAATGTCCAAAGCTAAAAGAGAGCTGGTAGAAAGATATTATACTTTTTATGAGCAGAACAGAACTCTAAATCCTATTATGGAAGAAATTCAAAAGTTTTTCAATCTATACGAACGTGACATTCAAGAAAGTTTGCAGGACTGGTTGGGTCTCTTTATGTATATATTAGGGAATAGCTCGAAGACACTAGAAAATAATATAGAAGAAGCGTATGATATAATATTACAAATAAAAGCCCAATTTGAAAAAAAGGAAATGTATGAGACAGAGGCTTATAAAAAGCTTAAAAAAATTTTTGACAAGCTTGGATTTTTAAGAGATTGTAAAGGGAAAAAGAAAGAAGATAGATTAAAAGTTGTTGAAAATCAAGAGCAAAGAGAAATAGCGAGATTAAATAGACAAGTAAGCTGGATCAATGTTCAATCTATACCGATTATATCGAAGACTATTATTGTTTCTCACAAATCTGCAGCAAATTCTTGCGGTCTGAAGAATAATTATGGAGATACGATAGGAGGGAATAATTGTTTTTTTAATGTGAGTTTTCAATGGCTACAAGTAATGCATTCTATGGGACAACTGCAATTTGGGCAAAATCCGTACGGCATTAATTTGCAATTAATCCTAGATGGAATGAGAGATAAACAAGACCAAGTAAGTCAGGAAATAATTAAGTTAAGAGTTTTATTGTCTCATTTGTATGAGGATTTCAGTTTAGGGAGCCAACATGATGCTAATGAATCTATTAGAAAAATACTTGAGATTACTAATACAACAATTTTAGCAAAAGTAGTAGAAACATCCATACTTCAAAGAAATAACGAAGTTTCCAGCCCAAGTACAACCCAAACCTTGGTTGATGAGGTGGCAATAGACATTTCATCTGATCCTAAGGTACTTGAAGCTTTTACAATAGGGCATGCACTTACTGAAGATAATGTAGAAGCAATAGACGTAGGCATAAAAACAATGTCATATAGAAGATTGGAAAGAGAACAGTCCCCTCCGAATACGTTACAATTGCAACTAAAAAGATTTAAGTACGGAGATACGGGTCCGATAAAAATTACAACTTCGGTAAATTTAGATGACAGCTTTAAAGTGGATTTTCAAAGAGATGGAGTGGTAATACCTGCTACCTATCGTTTCAAAGCAGTGATATGTCACAGTGGAATCACAGCAAACAGTGGACATTATTTTACATATGTAAAAGAAAACGGTCGTTGGTTTTTATATAATGATAGTTCCGTGACCCAAGTAGATTCTTTACCTAAGGAGGTTTCGCACCAGGCTTATATGCTAATGTACGAAAAAGTACCAACGGCTGAAGCAGGATCGGATATAGCTTTGAAAGTGCAACCTAATGCAGTATCTATGCCACAGAATTTTGCTCAAGCGTCTGGTCCGTCACTTTTTCCTATGTCGCAATTGCCCACTGCGCCGTCAACTAAGCTAGCGGCGACTACGTTTGGACCTATACCAACAGAAAGTGGCGTGATGGCTTTGGTTAATCCGATACTACTTAATACAGGATTGCCAGATCAAGATGTAAAAAGACAGCTAGACAATCTTTTAAAAGCATTGAAAGCTCCTAACATCTCTGATTCAGACAGAAATATAAGGTTAGCTGAACTAGAAAAATATTTAGTTTCTTTGAAAATCGATGATGCGCGAAGAGTTTTTTTTGATGACTTAGATCACGACGTTCGAGGTTTGTTTATGAATTATTTTATAATGGGGCTTCCAGTTATGTCTAAACAGACGATTATGAATCAAGATAGGAGAGATAATATATTCAAGCTATTCGAGATTATATTTTCTTTGCGAGAGGAAAGTTATAAACAAGAGTTAGTGTCAATATTCAAAAAAAAAGAATATAAAAATAAACACATGCTTTATAAACTCTCTCAATTTTTAACCTTAGATATTCCTAATAGTAGAGATTTGTTAATGCGTGGAACTTTTATGTATTTGTTAAATGATTTAATGAAAGGAATATATTATGAAGATGTTATTTTCACAGCTAATGATGAGGCGACACTTGCGATTCTTAATTTATTTGTTTTTTTTGAAAAAGAGAGGAACCCAAACATTTTTTATCAACAATTGTTAAGAGATTTTTTTGTATGGCGATTAAAATCTTTATATACGTATTCCATTAATTTAAAAAAGCGTTTAAAAGATAAGAAAGCAATTATGACCGGTGTGTTAAATCTAAGACTAGCGAAAGTAGGGGGAGTAAATGAAGATAGGCTAATAAGACTACAAGCTACTATTGAGGCTTTAGAGAAAGGATACAGTGTGCAAGATTCTAAAAAATTTTTAAATAGAACAGAGATGATGAAGCTATTACAGACTCCTGTGTCAGAGAAATCTTTGCAACACATTTATGTAAGAGAGCAAACAGCGATTACATCTTTTTTAGAAAATGTATATACGCCTAAAAAGTCTGGTATGGATATTTTTACGACACTGGTCGAAGCGTTGGAAGGATCCGGAGCTCAAATTAATGATCAAATTTTAGATTTGTTGAACCAATATTTTGCAAAATACAAAAAAGGAGGGGTACTTAAGCGTACAAAGAAATATAAATTCACAAAAGCGTCGCAGGAAATATTAAATAACTTAGATAGAGAAGAACAAAAAAAGATTATAGCTTATATTTGTCAAAGATATGCTCAAGATAAAAGCCCGAAAGTTAAAGAAAGAGCAGTTGATTATGTTGCTAATTTAGGCCTAGAACCTAAACTTCTTTTTTTTGAATGTATGAGTCAACTTGGGCAGGATCTAGATTTTATTTTAAAATACTATAACAGTGAAGAAGATTATATAGAAAGTCCTTTACAAAATAAAGAATTTGCAAACGCATGGTTGTTTTATCTAGAAGTTCTAAAAAAAATGGATTTTAACAATTCTCGAATCGATGAATTAATAAAAACAATAGAGGCTATCGATAAACTTGTCCGAAAAGAGCATTTGCATAAAACAGCCCTTATACAAGCTTATATAGAACTTTTTGGTCGTTTTGCAAAAATGAGTTCGAAAATTATCCTGGAAAGATCTGCTTTAACATCTGAAAGAGAATTGGCAAGAAAGATGCAAGATTATGTTTTTGGAGACTTTAGTTACAGCGAAAACTATATTCATAGCCAATTGCCTATTTATTCTTTTTTATTCTCAAATTTTGGTATTGTTGAAGGTGGTTTTGCTAGTTTCCAATCAGCGGATTATAAGTTGAGACAAAAATATCTCATTAGATCGGCTACCATCCCACAGATAGATATGAACTTATATAATAGGGAGGCTGGAGGACAACCATCAAGATTAGATGTTATAGAGGCGTTGAAAAGAAGGCACAGTGAGCTAGTAGGAAAATCTCACAAAGGAAGTGCACATGTTGTTTTAGATGTTTTAAAATATCAAATAGTAAAATTGACTTTATTAGAGCAACAAAGGATAGGACAACCCGGAGCGCCCAGACAAAGTAAGTTGTATCGAGTTATTTACGGATACATGAATCAAAGTGGTTCTTCATATGACGAAGAGAGGGGTAAGTCATATCTAATTAAAAAGTATGAGTCCCCAGAGGCAATGGATATGTTAAAACAAGAGCTTCAGCATATACCAGGTATGCCGCCGATCAGTCAAATTAATGTGTTGTGGGAAGAAGTTACTGGAACACAATTACAATTAATAGAGCCAGGCTCGCCTTTAAATGCTCCAGTAAAGCCACTAGCGGCTCCTATCGACGAGATGGCAGCAGCCGGGTATCAATATTTACAGACACCTCCAATTACAGATGAAGCTACTTTGAAAAAGCTCCTTAATGATGCGTTAGATTATAACAATTTTATATATATAATTAACAATGTTTCGCCAGATCTTCTTGTTAGTGCTGAGATGCAGGATTTTTTAATCCATGGGGTTTTGAAAAGTATTTATAAATTTTTTATGAATGTATCCTCGTCAGCCCTAGTTATAGACAAAAATAAATTTATTATACATTATGAGAGAACATTAGGCTTTTTAAAAATTTTGGTTAAATCCGGCACCATAAAAGATCAAGGACTCTTAAATTTAATAAACAAAGCAGAAGAGAGTATGATGTTTACAAGTACAGATTCTTTTGCTTTTTTTCAGCAAATTTTAAAAATATATCAATATATAGCCGGAGATGAGAGCAAATTTAAGTTTAATGATTTTTTGGATAAGGTGAAGAAATTTGGAGATGGCTTACAACTCGGTACATCTTTTGTTTCCCTTGCTCCTATTAGTCAACAAATGCTTGCGTTTATTGGTGAGGAGGAAATCCGGGAAGATTTCGATATGGATCTAGAGCAAGTTAAAAGTCAAATAGCTGCTCAAAAATTGCTTAGTGAAAGAATGATGCTGACTGAAAGCAGTTATATGCTATATATAAAAGCCTTTTTGGACCAAATTTCTTCTCATAAAAAGGGGCAGAAAAAACTAAAAGAAGAATTAGAAAATGAAATATATGTTAACTATTTGTACGGGTTTGTTTCACTAATAGCTCGTCAAACAAACGATGCATATTTAATTCTTTTATTAGACAGCATGAATGGGGCTGATAAAGAAGCAAGAGATGTTATACTTTCAAAAATTATAGATCGAATTAATGATAATATAGAAAAATTTAAAGCTCAAATAACAATTTTAATAGAACAAGGTTCCGGCGAGATGATAGAGCAAGCCGGATATTTTGGGATGATCGTGGGAATGAAAAATATTTTTGAAGTAAGGGAATTTAGTCAAGATGTTGCATTACAGAAGATTTTGGAAGAATGTAGAATAGAGCCTATAGATACGTCGTTTAATGTAGAAGGTGATATTGTATTACAGAGTAAACTTAGTTCTCTTTCTTATGTTTATGATAAAAAAACAGGGCATTTAAAATATATAAGCATTATAAATTCAATGCCTTATATGGATGAAAAAAATATATTAACAGTAGTTAATTTTGAAGCAACTTTTTTCACAAAAATTGGAGATGAGATAGGAGATGGGAGTAAATTGTGGACAGAACTCCCAAATGGATTTTTAGGCGGAGAAAATTTGTTGATAAACGAGGAAATGATAGAAAAGTATCGAAAAGAAATAGAAATAAAAAAAGCTGAATTTAAAAAAGCGATAGTGCAACTTAGAGATATAGTAAATAAATCAGAGAGTGAGGGTGAAAATGAATATGTTGTGAAATATTTAACATTTTTAACAAATTTATTAGAGGCTAATGTGGGGTTAGGAGGATTAGAGCAGGTAAGAGTAGGAATTAGATTTATTGAAAGAATTTTACAGATAGCGCCACAAGAGATAGTGCCGCAAGCGGTAGCTCCGGAAGTTGAACCTATTCCTGAAACAGAATTTCTTAGATTGGCGAAGAAAGATAAAGGTGTAGAAGGCGGTTACTGGGGGATAAAAGTTGATTTAAATGCTTCGGAAATGATAAGTAGGAAAACATCATCTGGTGAAATATTTCCGAGCGTTTTAGAAATAGAAGCCAGACGAGTTTTTTTGGTAGGTTTAAATATAGATAAAGTTATATTGGATCGAATAATATATCTGATGTATTTGGATGAACAAGATAAAACTAAAAAAGACAAAATAGTAGCTGTCTATGAAAATTATAAAAAATATAAAGCTGAGCTTCAAACCCTCGGTTGGTTGAAAAGATTTTGGGTTGGTTTTTGGATTACATTTGGATTTTATAAATATTTATATGAAGGAGAGAAGAATTTTTTAGCTTTATTGTCTAAATACAATATGGATATTTTTGAGATGAATTTAGAATTGGCGAGTCCAGGCGAGGCATTGGAACTAAAAAATTTAATTAAGCGAGTTGAAATTGTGCAAAAAATCAAAAACTATAAGCCTAAAGCTCTGGAAAGAATGAATGTTTTTAATTTCCAAAATGTTTGTTTAGTAAAAACAGGAGATGCGCGCTTGATAGCAAAATTGAGAAAAAGTCAAGATGAAGAAAATTTTGCAAAGATAAAAGAATTTATGGCTTTTGGCTTTGCAAGGCTGATAGGTGCTAAAACGAGCGACGTGAGACTTAGCAGCAACCAAGATGGAAGCCGAGTTATGCTAGCAAGCGGAATGGTTAATGGGTTTTCAGATTTTGAAGGGAGATTAATGTCAGCAGAAAGTACTGAGCCTGTTGATCCAGGACGAATACAGCTTAGACTTACGTTAGATAAAGGATTTTGCGATGATATAAGGGTAGCCGGATTGGAATCAACTTTGATGGCTTTTGCTTTACTTAATGACACAGATGGCGTTGGAGCAAAAGGGCAAAACCTTGGGATTGATAGTGAGTGGAATATTTCTGTTATTGACTTAGGGCATTCGTTTAAATACAGTAAAAGATACATGCGTAATTTGGGAGCGTTTCTTATTCCAAGTCTTATTTATGCCAGAGCTATATCTTCGGTTGCTGACCCAGCTATGGGAGAAGGGCGGTTTATGCAATTTAAAAATTATAGCCTTTTTCAAGAGATTCCTCTGAGAGAGCAAATGCGTAATTTTAGGGAACTGTTAGAGCGTTTAGCGATTCGAAAAGAAGATGGGAAAAACGAGTTTGAAATGTTTGCCGAAAAGTTGAAAATACAATATCCTAACCATGAGTCTGAAATAGATAATTTGCTAAGAGGTTTTTTAAGGAGAATTCATTACATTGAAGCTTTGTTTGGGAATAGGCTGGAGCTAACTGATCAAGAGTTAAATATATTGCAAAAATTACAGCTTTTGGTTTTGGATAGCCAAGACAATCCGCATCTTAGTGTGGGCGTAGAACTTTTGGATACAATGAGCTATTTTGATGTAATTCAATCTAGTGATAGTCTGGAATTTGTCTTATATTCTAATAAAAACACCGGAAAATATATGAAAAGGCTAAAAAAATTATTAGAGGCGAATCCGGAACTTGAAATTACTTTCACAAAAAAAGGGTTTATTATCAAGAGGAACAAATTGGGATCGTTCAATAGCTTCTTAAATTCAAAAAAAGAAAGTTTTGTAGTTTTAGATAATAAACAAGAGGAAGGTAGCGAAGATTTTACTAGGAGACAAGTGACTAAAGACCAGCAGTTTCAAATAGATATTTTAAGGCATCTAAAGGACACTTTTTTTGAACCTGAAAAGTTAAAGAGCTTCAAGGGAAAAGCTAGTAGAGATGAGGCTAAAAGGTATGTTGACCAGCTTGTTATCGCTTTGTACAATGCTCCGGTTTTTAGTGGAATTAGATTTAACGCTGCAAGAAATTATTATACGAGTCAAAATAAAGAATTTATGATTGAAAAATTAGACAAATATACGATAGATAAGATTGTTAGAGATTTAAATAGACTTAATATAGACGTAGTTGATTTTTTAGTTGAACTAGAAAGAAAAATCCAGGGAATTGAAAGCGGTTCTGCGGTATTAGTACGAACTGCCGCTCTAGGAACAATTACCGCGCCTCGACCAGTGAAAATGGCGGTCGCAAGCTTTTTTGGAATTACAAATCCAGCTCTAGGCGTCAGAAGGCTCGCAGAAACATTGTCTCCAAAGGAGGGAAAAGAGTTTTATAAGCGGTTAATAAAGGACATGCCTGAAGGTTGTATTTTAAAAGTTTCTAGTTTGGGAGATGATTTAGAGTTTGAGGTGCAAGAAATTAATGGAGAAATCAGTTTTATAATTTCTCGCGAGTTTTATAAGACTTTGAAATATGTCAGAGTTCATTTTGGGGAAGAGGCTTTTCAAATAGCATGGAAACAAATGATTTCCTTGCAAATAGAGAAGTTAGAAAAATTTAAAGAGTTATTCGTGGAATATAAGAGACAGGGTTCATCGGATAAAGACGCAAGAAGGTTGGCTATGGAAAAAGCGCACGAGTTTGTACTTCAAAAATCAGGAGAACTAACGAGAAAAATTAATGAGTTTATGCTTGATATTCAGTTTTTGTTGAAAGTTAATAAAGATGATTTTAATATGGGAGAAGTAAAAGCTAGATTTGAAAACATGAAAAGATTAGCAAAGGAGTTAAGCGGAAAAGATGTTGGTATGGAAGAACTGGTAGTAAAATTTAAAAATATAACAAAATTATATGTAGAAACAATAATGTTAGATAATCAGCCTATCATTGCACAGGAAGTGGTTGTGAGTTTAAAAGATTGTAATGGCAAAGATATAAAAAGTTATTTGGCGAGTATGAACCTTCTTGAGGATGGAAAAATTAAGCCGAGTTTTAAAATTATTTTCATTGACGATATTGTAAATTACGAGGATGCAGTAGCTCTTGAAGCTGCTGCTCAAACAATGCTTGAGCTAGAGAAGAGCGGTAAAGTAAAATGGGTGATGAGTAAAAATGCCGTTAGTTTGATGCGTCAAAACATAGACGCTCAACGTCGAGGTAGTCTTCAAAAATTAATCGATGCTGATATTGCGAAAATAGCGTACAGAAAGATGACGGGAGAGCTTTTGCTTGGTGCCGGAGTGTTGAGCGATGAGGTCCTCGACGCAATAAAAATAGAAAATAATGGTGTTGGCGAGGGAGTTGTTGAAAAGATTTTGAATACAGTTTTTGTTTTTAATTTAACGTTAAGCGTTGATTTAGAAGTTTTAAAACGATTCGAGATTGCTCTAGGTGACGGAGAGACGTGGGCTGATAGAGAACAAAGAATCATTTCCGAGCTTCCGAACTTTAGTGATTTAGTTTTAGCTAAAGGGATTAACGTTCAGGACGCTTTAAAATTGGTTAGCCTGAACCGACTGATTTTTGGTGACAAAGGATTAATGAAAACGACGACAAACATATCCGGAAGATATTCATGGTTTAGGCAAAAATTTGCGTCTAGTTTAGCGTCTGATACTAAAGCAAAATTAGTAGTTTCAAAGCAAAGCGCTGACGGAAGAATTGTAATTGAGACGCTTGAAGTCAGAAGTAAAGAAGAGGGAGAAAAAATAAGTAAAGAAACGGTTGTTGACGTGAGTTTAAAAACAGCGCCGCTCGTAAATAGAGAACAACTAAGTTTGAGCCTTGGGGCTGCAGGGTTAGCTCAAATAGGAAATCGAGTAAAAATTGAGAGACTATTGACAAGAGTGCCCGGAGTTGCTGTTGGTGGAAACATTATTAAAAAGTTTAAACAATCTAAAACTAGACAAAAAACTAGAAGCCAGGATCTCATTAAAGCAATCTCTGCGAGTGCCTAAAGTACAACGTATTGCTACACTCGGCAAGACCAAAAGTTACATTAAGAACTTTACTCAAAATCCAAGTGTAGTGTCTGTTTTGTAACAAATATTATTTTTTGCTACGACAAAAGACATAAAAAGCTTGACTAATTACATGAAAATATTAATAATAAAAGCCAAATTTTTTAGAAAAAAGCGCGCGCGACATTTTTTATAAGCGAGCAAATTTAGGAGGATAATTTAAAATGGTGAAAGTTGCAATTAATGGATTTGGGAGAATTGGGAGACTGGCTTTCAGGCAAATGTTTGGAGCACAAGGATACGATGTTGTTGCGATAAATGATTTGACAAGCCCTAGCATGTTAGCGCATTTATTGAAATATGACTCTGCTCAAGGCAGATATGCTCTTGGCGACAAAGTAAAAGCTACGGAAAATTCGATTATAATCGACGGCAAAGAGATAAAAATTTATGCTGAAAAAGATGCAAAAAATCTTCCTTGGGGACAAATCGGAGTAGACGTTGTTTTGGAATGTACCGGTTTTTATACGACGAAAGACAAAGCGCAGGCTCACATATCAGCAGGCGCAAAAAAAGTCGTGATTTCAGCTCCAGCTGGTGATGATTTGCCTACGATTGTTTTTAATGTAAACCATAATATTTTGAAAGCTGGCGATAATATAATTTCAGCTGCGTCATGCACGACAAACTGTCTCGCTCCTATGGCAAAAACTCTTAATGATTTTGCTCCAATTCAGAGCGGCATTATGACGACAGTTCACGCTTATACCGGTGACCAAATGACTCTTGATGGCCCTCATCCAAAAGGCGATTTTAGACGGGCACGAGCTGCTGCAGCAAATATAGTTCCTAATTCAACTGGCGCTGCAAAAGCTATTGGTCTCGTTATTCCTGAGCTTAACAAAAAACTTATCGGTTCTGCTCAGAGAGTTCCGGTTGTGACCGGTTCGACGACTATTTTGGTAGCTGTAGTAAAAGGCAAAGACGTCACAAAAGAAGCGATCAATGCTGCGATGAAAAAAGCTTCAAACGAATCTTTTGGTTACACGGAAGAAGAATTGGTTTCTTCAGACGTAATCGGTCTCACATACGGTTCGCTTTTTGACGCTACACAGACAATGGTTACAAAAATAGACGATAACGCTTATCAAGTTCAAGTAGTTTCCTGGTATGACAACGAAAATAGTTACACAAGCCAGATGGTTAGAACAATTAAATATTTTGCTGAAATAAAATAATGTTTCTTACAAAAAATAGTTTTTAAATTTTACGTGGGTTCAGTCTTAAAAAAATAAGGCTGAACCCAATTTTTTAAATCCAAGAAGAGGAATTATGAAAAAAACAATAAAGGATATTGATTTAAAAGGCAAAAAAGTAATTGTTAGAGTTGATTTTAATGTGCCGTTAAATGAAAATTGCGAAATCACGAATGATAAAAGAATCGTCGCAGCTATGCCGACTATTCAATATTTGTTGGATCAAAACTCGGCAGTAATTTTGATGTCGCATCTCGGCAGACCGAAGGGAGAAGTTGTTGATTCAATGAGTTTGGCTCCTGTTGCTGCTTATCTTAAAAACGCTTTTTCGAATAGAAACGTTTTTATGGCAGAAGACTGCATTGGCGACGAGGTTAAAAAAATCGCAACTGAACTAAAATCTGGCGAAATTTTGCTTTTGGAAAATTTGAGATTTCACAAAGAAGAAGAAAAAAATGATGCAAATTTTGCAAAGCAGCTCGCAAGTTTAGCGGACGTTTTTGTAGAGGATGCTTTTGGAGCAGTTCATAGAGCGCACGCTTCGACTGAAGGAATCACAAAATATTTGCCGAGCGTTTCCGGATTTTTAGTTGAGAAAGAGTTGCAATATTTGGGAGAAGCTCTAAATAATCCGAAGAGGCCGTTTTTGGCGATTCTTGGAGGAGCAAAAGTTTCAGATAAAATCAGTGTAATCGAAAATTTATTAAACAAAGTAAATTCTCTTATTATCGGCGGAGCGATGGCTTATACTTTTTTGAAAGCTCAAGGAATCGAAATTGGGAGTTCTCGAGTTGAAGAGGATAAGTTGGAGCTTGCGAATGAGCTTTTGAAAAAGGCTAAAGCTAAAAATGTGAAATTACTTTTACCAGTCGATCATATTGTAGCAAAGGAATTTAACGAAACTGCAGAAGCTGTCACGACTTCCGACGTGAATGTTCCAGCCGGCACAATGGGACTTGATATTGGGCCAAAAACAGTTGAATTATTCAGAAATGAGATTTTGAATTCAAAAACTATCGTGAATAACGGTCCGATGGGAGTATTTGAATTTGCAAAATTTGCGAATGGGACTATCAGTATTGCCAAGGCTTTGGCTGAAGCGACGGAGAAAGGCGCGATTACAGTTGTTGGGGGTGGAGATTCTGCTTCTGCCGTCAAAAAAGCAGGAGTTGACAAAAAAATATCGCACGTTTCGACTGGCGGAGGAGCATCTTTGGAATTTTTGGAAGGAAAAGATTTGCCTGGAATTTCAGCTCTAAACGATAAATAGTAGCGCCAGTAAGCTTAGGAATTTAAATATAAAAATTAGTGCCTATCGCAATAACAAGAGGTTTTTATGAAACAATTAGATTTAATCCGAACTTTGGCGCAAAAAAATGACGCTAAAATTTTGTTTTTTATAATGGACGGACTTGGCGGGATTCAGCATCCTGATTTTAACGATATGACTGAGCTTGAAGCCGCAAAACATCCAAATCTCGATAGACTTGCAAAAAATAGCGTTTGCGGATTTACGGAGCCGATTTTGCCAGGAATAACTCCAGGTAGCGGACCTGCGCATTTGTCGCTTTTTGGCTACGATCCTTTAGAATATCAAATTGGGAGAGGACTTCTAGATACTTTGGGAGTTGATTTTGATTTTACGCCTAACGACATGGCTGCGAGAGGAAATTTTGCTACGGTTGATACAAAAGGCATTTTGACGGATCGACGAGCTGGAAGAATTTCAACCGAGGAAAACGAAAGAATTTGTAAATTATTGTCAAACATAAAAATAGACGGAGTTGAGATTTTTTTGAAAACAGTTAAAGAACACAGATTTTCTGTGATTTTTAGAGCTGAAAATTTGTGCGATGAAATAGAAGACACTGATTCTCAAAAAGAAGGATTGTTTCCTTTGAAAGCAGAACCTCGAACTGAAAAAGCGAAAAAAACAGCTGAATTTGTGAATAAATTTATCAATGAAGCTGAAAAGATATTGAAAGATTGCCATCCTGCGAATATGCTGCTTTTGCGAGGATTTTCAAAAATGATAAATATTGAGAAATATCAAGACGTTTTTCAGCTAAATCCTGCTTCGATTGCAGTTTATCCGATGTATCGAGGTTTAACAAAACTTTTGGGAATGAATATTTTGGAAACCGGGCAGACGATAAAAGACGAGTTTGATTGTTTGGAAAAAAATTATAAAAATTACGATTATTTTTTTATGCATATCAAAAAAACAGATTCGTATGGCGAAGACGGAGATTTTAAAAATAAAGTAAAAATTATCGAAGAATTTGATAAGGAATTTGCTAGAGTTTTTGATTTGAATCCAGATGTGATAGTTGTGACGGGAGATCATTCTACTCCATCTCTAATGAGTGGACACAGCTGGCATCCGGTTCCGACTATGATTTATTCGAAAATTTGTAGAAAAGATAAAGTAGATATTTTTAATGAAAGCGAGCTTTTAAGAGGCGGACTTGGAAGAATTTCGGCTCAGTCTTTGATGCCGCTTGCAATGGCAAATGCCGGAAAATTAAAAAAATATGGCGCATAATTTTATAAAATAGCGTAAATTTAGGAGGTAAATTTGTATACATTTATTTTGATAATTCACATAATTACTTGTGTTTTGCTTATTGCAATCGTTTTACTTCAAGCAGGAAAAAGTTTTGGTTTGTCTGGACTAATGGGAGGAGGAACAGGAGATGCAGTTTTGACCGGAGCCGGCGGGAACAAGCTTTTGAAAAGAGCTACGTTAATTTTGGCAATCGTATTTATGCTTACGTCGCTTACATTGACTTCGATTACAGCAAAAAATCCGAACAGAAGCTTGATGAGAAACATAATGCCTCCCGCTCCTGTGATTCCTGACACTGAAGGCATCGCAAATCGTGATAGAGTCGTAAATTACGGTGATATGGAGCAAGATTCCCAGGTTCCAGCCTCATCATCAGCGTCAAAATAAATTCAGTCGTATAAAAAAGCTGGAGTGGCGGAACTGGCAGACGCGCACGTTTGAGGGGCGTGTGGAGTAATCCGTATGGGTTCAAGTCCCATCTCCAGCAATAAAGATATAAAATTTTCTATATAAAAAGTAGTTTATCTGATTAAAAAATTATGATTATGGCATCTGTTAGAGTCTAAGAGACATTTGGATTTTTGTCCGGATGTCTCTTATTTTTTTGTCCTTAACGATCACAGGAGGTATTGGTTTTGTTCGTTAAATTGTTTTATTTGAATAGCTAAAAAAGTACGATCTCGGAGCCATAAATTACTTTTTGGCTGCAAGCAAGTAGCTTTGGTCAATTCTGCGCATAATTTCTTCGATTGGTATTGAACCGTTCAGGCAAATCGTGTACCAATTTTTTTTATTCATATGGTAAGCCAGGTAGATAGTTAATCCCATCCAACAATCCTTCCATATCGTCAGGCAATATACGAAGGTCAATAATTTCGACTGGCGTGCTGTTGTCAAAGCCGAGCTTGGCTTTTGAAACGGTCAGTATTGCCGCGTACCATTTTCGATTATCTTTTCGACGAAAGATGGCATTATCGGGAGAACGCTGCCACAAAAATTCAAGCACATCACCATAGGTATCTCGCATAGGTAATTACTTGTCTTGTCTGTACGCTTTTGAAAGTATCTGTTTCAAAGCATTTTTCAGCGATGTCTAACATTGCAGTTTCGTAAGCAGCCCTAATCGATCCAGTAAACAAACCCACCGCGCCCGATACACGATGCAGTACATATTCTTCATTTGAAGCTGTGTCTATAATCATCGTATCAATGTTACCATCCTCAAATATTGTTACAAATAGCCGAAATTGTCCGTCTAAAATACTTGTGGAAAAATGATAAGTGCCAGCCGTTTTCACAAAGCCATATAAAAACAATTTATCCGGAAGCAGTCTTTTATGTTTAAAAATCGTCTTTTCTTCCATAACCGTTCACTTACTCCTCATGTTCTTGACTCTACAAAATTTTTTCATACTTACACAATAGAGTATAATTTAGCTACAAGGTAAAGTCAAGATGCTTTGCGAGCAACAACGAGGATTTTAACAGAGTAAAAAAATATTAGTTTTAACGCCAAGTCCTAGAAAAAACAGTAAGACAAAGAAAATGGTACTTTAATGGGAAATTATCGATAGAGACATTCAGAAAAATTTTGGTTGAAGTTGCTTGTTTTCGGTGAATTTTTATTATTTAGATTGTATTATAATTATAATGCTTGAAACATGCTGTATTTTTTGCTAAAATCAAGAAGTTAAAATAGTATATCTTAAAATTTAAAGGGAAAAATGCTCAAAATAAAAAAGCTTTTTTTATTAAATTTAATTTTTTTGTTTTTTTGCGGATATTTATGGTCGACTACTTACGACGAAAAAAAAGCGTTAGATGAACAGAGACAGAGCCAGCAACGAATACAACTCGAAGAAGAAAGGCGAAGTCTTTTGCAACGGCAGAAAGAAATCGAAAAAATTCGAGAGCTCAAAAAAAAAGAAGCTCTTCCCAAGGAGTTGATCGAAAATATTGACGAGAATACGCTCTATGTAGAACAGATTAAAATTGAAGGTGCTACTCTTTTAAGTAAAAAACAAATCGAAGATATTAACTCAAAATACTCGCGAAAAAATTTCTCCAAAACAGACATAGGGAATCTGCAAACAGAACTACAAAATTTATATATTTCTCAAGGCTACATCGCTGCTCGAGTTTATATGGATTTCAATGAGCTCGAAACTGGTATTTTGAAATTTGTAGTTTGCGAAGGCATAATAGAGCGGATTTATTTTAAAGATGATAAAGCTTGCAAACTTTTTACAGCTTTTCCGTTTTTTAAAGACCGAATTTTTAATTTACGAGACATTGAGCAAGGTCTTGAACAGATGAACAGGCTCGCATCAAACTATGCTACGATGGACATAAAACCCGGCGACAGTGAAGGAAAAACTATCGTAGGAATAAATAATCAAAAAAGCAAAAGATTTCGACTAAATTTGGGAGTGGATAATTACGGGCAAAAATCGATCAGCGAAGATAGAGCGAGTACGGGTCTTGATATCGATAATTTATTTTTTCTGAACGATAATTTATATTTGAACTACACGCAAGGTTTGAATTACAAAGACAAAAGTGCGTTTGATTCGAAAAATTACTCAGGGAATTTCAGTCTTCCGTTTGGATATTGGCTAGTTAGCGCGAATTATTACAATTCAGTTTACAAGACGACGATAGAAGGCTTGACAGGCAAAATACAAAGTAGCGGAAACACGACGAATCAGACTTTTGGAATTGAAAGAATATTTTTGCGAGGTCAAACTTATAGAATAAATTCAGGAGCGAGTTTTACGCAAAAAGATACAGAAAGTTTCTTGAATGGAACGAAACTCGAAGTCGGGAGCCGGAGACTTGTGCCGGCGGAAATTTTTGTGAACAATTCGATGTATTTGAAAAATGGCTCTGTTTCACTAAAACTAAATTATACGAAAGTTCTGAATACATCGGGGGCAAAAAAAGACGTTGATGATATAGCAAAAGGCGAGCCGCGGGCACAGTATGAGGTTTTTGGAGGGAACGGATATATTTACGAAAAACTTAAATTTCCATTCCTTAATAAACCGATTACTCATCAGACGAATCTCAGATTCCAATACTCTGAGGATGATTTGTTTGGCAGTGAACAGTTTAGTCCAAGCGTACGAGGATTTAAAGACGTGAGTATATCAGGCGAGAGCGGATTTAGCGTGGGTAATGATTTTAAGACGCAGCTCACAAATATTTTGCCGGGTTTCAACAGTGAGAAAATAAACAGAATTTTAGCAGGTTGTTTGATTGGACTATTTTACGATATTGGGAGCGTGAAACCCAGGACTTATGGGAAAAGCGATTTGATTTCCGGTTGGGGTTTTACGTTTAACTACAATTTTTTGGGATACGTGACTTTGAGTATTGTTTACGGATTGAAAATCGATAATGCTCGAGATGCGATAAAAGAGGATAAAAGCGTGATTACTGCAAGTTTGAATACGACGATTGCGTTATTCTAGGATCTTACGTGGATGAAATATAAAATCCAGGCTTCAAAAATTTCAAGAAAAAAGAGGAAAATAAAATAGAAAAATCCATAAAATGTAAAATAATGGGCTTATGTTTGGTGACTATAATTTTAGCGGGATTTTGGGAATATTTTAGCTTACAAACGAATAAATCCCAGAAAATTATTTGCAAATACACTAAACGAGACGAGAATTTTTGGAACTAAGCAAAGCGTTTTTGAGGAAATTTAATGGCATTCCCAAAAAGCAATTCTACTTATTTTTAAAGGAATCTGAGAAGAGATTCGATATTGGCGATCCGAAGACTCTTTTTTCTCTACTTAAAAAACTTTTTATTGATATTTATTAAGCTTCAGCTCCAAATAAAAATATTAAAGCTCGTTGGTTAATTCCATCGGGCTTTTTTTATTTTTGGGATCTAGAATTTTCTTGAATTTGTATTTTTAAATAGTTAATATTGACAAATCGTGGACAGATTTATAACATACATTTATTAAAATTTAGGTTGAACATTTTTTTTTGTTTTTGGTTAAGGTTGCAAAAAGTAAATAACTTCATAAATTTTGGAGGGGAAAATGATAAGTTTAATACTCGGAATTATTTTTTTCATTATTGGTTTATTTACTCTGGCATTGACGTGGCATCAATTTCTGGCTTTTCTCGTAGGATTTTTGCCGATTTCAGTACTCGTTGCCGGATTAATAGCGATTGTGGCTGGAATTTCAGGTATAAACGATAATTTGAAAGCAAAAAAAGACGAGAGAAATTTAAAAAATAAATGAAAAATCTAAAGGATATTGACGAATTTGAATTTATTGAAAATATAAAAAAATGGATAAATTCAAAAGAACTCAAAAGTGACGGAATAATTGGGATTGGTGATGATGCGGCAATAGTGAAAAATTTTCATTCGAATTTAGTGACGAGCATCGACACTTTGGTTGAAGGCACACATTTTACTAGAGAAATCACGTCATTTTTTGACCTTGGCTGGAAATCTTTGGCAGTAAATATTAGCGACATTGCTGCTATGGGCGCGTCGCCAAAATATGCTATGATTTCTGTGGCTTGTCCTACAGATTTGCTAGTTAGCGATCTAAAAAAGTTTTATTTTGGTTTTAAAAAGCTAGCAGATCTTGCTAACGTGAAACTGATAGGCGGAGATACAGTTCGTTCAGACTCAAAAATTGTTGTATCCGTCGTGATTTTTGGTGAAACATTAAAAGGTAATTTTGCTTTAAGAGGAGGCGCGAAGCCCGGCGAGCTGGTTTGCGCGACTGGAAGTTTTGGGAATGCGGCCTTTGGGTTGGATCAGCTGCTTGCAAATAAAAACGTGAGAAATTTTTTTACAAAAAGTTTTAATGCTCCTATGCCAAGGTTTCAAGAAGGAAAATTTTTGGGTAAAAATGGATTTGCAACTGCTATGCTCGACGTGAGTGATGGACTTGTTTTTAGTTTGTATGAGATTTCGGATAAAAGTGAAGTCGGGATTTTGCTTTTTGAAGAAAAAATTTGTGTTAAAAAAGAATTGAAAAAACAAAAAAATTATCTCGATTACGTTTTATACGGCGGCGAAGATTATGAGCTTTTGTTTTGTGTAAAGGCAAAAAATTTTACGAAAATTTTAGAGCAATTTCCATCGGTTTATATCCTAGGTGAGACTACAGATAAATTCAAAGGCGTAAAAATTAAGACGCGAGATAATAAAATTAAATCTCTCAAAAAAAAAGGATATTCTGCGTTTTGAGTTTTAGTTGTGTCAAAAAACTTTTAATATTGACAAAAATGAAAAATATTAGTAAATTTGTTTCTCACAGAAAATTTTTTATGCAGGGGACAAATATATCCTTTTGCTTTACAAACCAAAAACCTTGGAGGGAAAAGATAAATGGGAAAAGAGAAATTTGAGAGGAAAAAGCCGCACGTAAATATAGGAACAATAGGACACGTAGACCATGGTAAGACGACATTGACAGCCGCGATATTGAATTATTTGTC
>JAVBNQ010000010.1:0-100667 GCA_031551405.1 bacterium
TAAATACATCGCTCCGCCACTCGTTGCAGAGTTTGACGAAAAAGTTACATCCTGAAAAGACAGGGTTGAATTACTCGCATATATAGCTCCACTTGTTCCCCCAGCCCCTGTACTTTTATTTCCTTCAAATAAAGTACTGCCCTCAAACGTTGCCGTAGATCTATCTACATACATCGCTCCGCCATGACTGGTTGCAGAGTTGGACGAAAAAGTTATATCTTGAAAAGACAGGGCTGAATTACTCGCATATACAGCTCCTCCATACAAAGTTAAAGACCTATTCCCTTCAAATGTAGTACTACCTTTAAAAATAGCGACGGATTTATCTAAATATATTGCTCCACCCGATTGAGTTGTTTCGTTATTTTTAAAGGTCACAGTAGAAAAAGAAAGATATGTAGAGGTACTATATATAGCTCCACCTTTGCCTACACCAATAACTTTATTCCCTTCAAACCAAGATTCTGTGGAAAAAGTTGCCGTAGATTGAAGTATATACATCGCTCCGCCATCGCCTGGTGCTGTATTATCTTTAAAAGTTACTCCACCAAAAGACAAAAATGAATTATTGCTCACATAGATAGCTCCTCCAGTTCCACCAGCCCCTGTACTTTTATTCCCTTCAAATAGAGTACTTCCTCCAAACGTTGCGGTAGATTGAGTTAGATACATCGCCCCACCATTGCCACCAGCCCCCGTACTTTTATTTGCTTCAAAGATAGTACTGCCTCCAAACGTTACCGTAGATTGAGATAAATACATCGCTCCACCAATGCCTGTTGCAGAGTTGGACGAAAAAGCTACGCCATCAAAAAACAAAAATGAATTATTACTCGCATAGACAGCTCCTCCGCTGGACAACCCTGCCTTATTTCCTGTAAATGTGGTACTGCCTCCAAATGTTGCCGTAGATTGAGATAGATACATCGCTCCGCCTTGACTGGTTGCAGAGTTGGACGAAAAAGTTACGTCCTGAAGAAAAGACAAAGATGCATTCGTCTTAGCGTATACAGCTCCACCGTAGAAATTAGAAGCCTTATTTCCTTCAAACAAAACTTCCCCAGAAAACTTGGCAATAGAGCCATTATCTAAAAATATTGCCCCTCCATAAGAACCAGTGCTTTTATTCCCTTCAAATAAAGCACTACCTCCAAACGTTGCAGTAGATGAGTATAAATACATCGCTCCACCATTAAACCCTGCTGTGTTGCCTTTAAAAGTTACGTCCTGAAGAAAAGTTAAAAACGCATTATCTTCATAAATAGCTCCGCCGCCGGAAACTGCAGTATTTCCATTAAATGTAGTACTACTTTTAAAGGTAGCCCTGGATTGGTTTAAATACATTGCTCCACCATGCTTTGTTACTGTGTTGTTTTTAAAAGTTACGTCTTGAAAAGACAAAATTGCATTATTATAAGCATAAACAGCTCCTCCAGTTCCATCAGTTCCCGTACTTTTATTCCCTTCAAATAGAGTACTGCCTCCAAACGTTGCGGTAGATTGAGTTAGACGCATCGCTCCACCATAACCTGTTGGTCCTGCTATGTTGTTTCTAAAAGTTGCATCCTGAAGAAAAGACACTAAGGATTTAGAATAGAGATAGATAGCCCCACCAGATCCTGTACTTGTATTCCCTTCGAATAAAGCACTGCCTTCAAACTTTGCGGTAGTTTGATCTAAAAACAACGCTCCACCTTCAAATGCTGTATTGCCTTTAAAATCTGCGCGCCGAAAAAATAATACAGTGGAGTTATTTAGATACATCGCTCCACCTAATCCGCCTATTTTATTTGCAGAATTGGACGAAAAGGTCACATCCTCAAAAGACAAAAATGAATTCACCGCAAATATAGCTCCACCAGCTCTAGGAGCTCCAGTACTTTTGTTCCCTTCAAATAAAGTACTACCTCCAAATGTTGCGGTAGATTGAGATAAATACATCACTCCACCTTCATCTGCTGTGTTGTCTTTAAAAGTTACATCCAAAAAAGACAAGAATGAATAATTATCTGCATATATAACTCCACCTGTTCCGGCCTTATTATTTTTAAGAGTTACATTTTTTAATGTTGTTGTTGCGCCTGCAATACTAAGTGCTCCGCCGCTTCCGGTGGTGTTTCCATTTTCAAATCTAATATTTTCAACTTTAAAAATACTACCTGATGAAATATCAAAAAATTTAGTTAATACAGAACCTGTACTAATTGCAACTTGCTCAGTAGAAGAGGATTTTAAAACAACGTTTTTATTCGCAATACTAAACGCAGCGATAAGGCTATTATCATTATTATATACAACTATTTCATCGTTAGTTGCTAAAACACTTGCATCTTTTAAAACCTTTAAAGTAGCATATGTTTTTCCGGCTCCGACATCTCGTACGGTTGCCAAAAGATTCATATTAAAATTTGTAAAAAAGAAAAAATTACAAATAATGAAAGCAATCCATTTTTTCATTTTTTCCATACAATAACCTCTCCTCTTAAAATAACTGTTATAAATTTTAACAAAAAGCAACCCTATTTATCTAATTTTCTAATGAAATTTATTTAAGCACATTTAATGCCAAAATTCTAGTATTTTTTACTCATGATTTTCATTCATATCTTCTTCTTTCAAAAGCTCGACTTTTGCAAGCGAAATGAGTTTGTCGCCTTCGTTCATTTTTATAAGCCGAACGCCTTGCGCGTTTCTGCCAATAACTGAAATTCCCGACGCTCTTTGCCTTATTATCATCCCTTTTTCTGTGATTAAAATAATCTCGTCGTCATTATGAACAGTTTTAATGCCGATTACTTTTCCATTTCTGTCAGAAGTTTTGATATTTATGACGCCTTTTCCGCCTCGATTTTGGATACGATACGCTGTAGTTTTACTTCTTTTTCCGTAGCCATTTTCCGTCGCAACCAAAAAAGTTCCGTCTTCTTCAAGACTTATATCCATGCCGATCACCTCGTCGTTATCTTTGAGCCTGATCGCGATCACGCCTTTCGAAGTTCTACCAATTGACCGAATCTTTTCCTCATTAAAATGTATCGCAAGTCCATTTCTTGAAGCAATAATTATTTCATGTTTTCCACTCGTTTTTTTGACTTCCACGAGCTCGTCTCCGTCGTTAAGAGTGATAGCAATAATTCCGTTTTTACGAGGATTTGAGTATTCGCTTAGTTCGGTTTTCTTAATAATTCCATTTTTCGTCACCATCACCAAATATTCCTCGATGTCAGTAAATTTTCTGATTGGAATAGCGGCCGTGATTTTTTCGTCTGGTTGTAAATTTATCAAGTTCACGATAGCTTTTCCTTTCGCTTGTCTCGACGCTTCCGGAATATGATAAGCTTTTAACCAATAAACTCTGCCGAAATTCGTAAAAAATAAAATATACGAATGCGTCGTGCAAATCATAATATCCTTAACAAAATCTTCCTCTTTCGTTGTCATTGCTGACAAACCTTTTCCTCCGCGATTTTGCGCCTGATATGTCTCAGTCAAAACACGTTTTATGTAGCCGGTATTTGAAAGAGTGATTACGATATCTTCCTCGTCGATCAAATCTTCAAAATCAATGTCTTGTGTATCTTCAGCGATTTCGGTTTTTCGCGCGTCGCCATAATTTTCCTTTAACTCTTTTAATTCATCTTTTATGATTGCTTTTAATTTTTCGTCGTCTGCCAAAATTTCTTTGATTTCTTTAATTTTTTTGCAAAGCTCGTCAAATTCCTGATCAAGCTTTTCCCTCTCAAGGCCGGTAAGTTGCTGGAGCCTCATTTCCAAAATTGCTTGAGATTGCCGCATCGACAAATTAAATTCCGCCATCAAAATATTTTTTGCAGAATCAGTATCCTCGGCAGATCGAATAATTTCTATTACTCTGTCGATATTGTCAATCGCAACTTTCAAACCTTCGAGAATATGCGCTCTGTCTTCGGCTTTTTGCAATTCAAATTCCAATCTCCTCGTAGTTACCTCGACTCTATGCTCAAGATAATGGTGCAAAATTTCTTTCAGATTTAAAACTTTCGGACGATTGTTTACTAGAGCAAGCATTATGATTCCAAATGAATTTTGAAGCTGCGTGTGTTTGTAGAGTTGATTCAAAACAACTTGCGAATTTTCGTCTTTCTTTAGCTCAACAACCATTCGCATTCCGTCTTTGTTTGACTCATCGCGAAGATCAACAATTCCGGTCAATTTTTTGTCCTTTACGAGCTCGGCTATATTTTGCAAAAGATTCGCTTTGTTGACTTGATACGGAAGCTCTGTGAAAACAATTTGTTCTTTTCCAGTCATAATTTCTTCGATTTCATATTTTGCGCGAATTTTGACGCTTCCTCGTCCGGTTTCATAAGCGTCTCTTATTCCTTTTTTCCCACAAATCATTGCAGCCGTCGGGAAATCCGGACCTTTGATAAGTTCGTTTAATTCCGAAATCGTACAATTCGGATTTTCCATCAAATAAATTATTCCATCAATAATTTCTGTCAAATTATGCGGCGGAATATTTGTAGCCATTCCGACTGCGATTCCACTCGAGCCATTGATCAAAAGATTTGGTAAAAGAGCCGGCAAAACGCTAGGCTCGTCTTTTGATCCGTCAAAGTTCGGCACAAAATCAACCGTATCTTTGTCAATATCTTTCAAAAGCTCGTCTGTGATATTCATCATCTTGACTTCGGTGTAACGATAAGCCGCAGCAGAATCTCCGTCGATCGAACCAAAATTCCCCTGACCTTTTATGAGCGGATAACGAAGAGAAAAATCCTGCACCATTCTTACCATAGTATTATAAACTGCCATATCTCCGTGCGGATGATATTTTCCCAGAACGTCTCCAACGACAGTTGCTGACTTTTTGAAAGCTTTCGAGTGATAAAGCCCGAGTTCTTTCATAGCGTATAAAACTCGACGGTGAACAGGCTTGAGTCCGTCTCTCACATCCGGCAAAGCTCGCCCGACGATCACGCTCATTGCGTAATCGAGATAGGCTTTTTTCATTTCCTCTTCGATACTTCGAGGCGCAATCCCGCTCGCCGAATATTCCAAAAACTCCTGATCAATATCCGTGTTTATTCTCTTTTTTGCCATTTTTCGCTCCCTTACGACTTTTCTTAAATTCTAAAATAAGTTTCTATGAATTATTCGCCAAAATTTCATTTTTTTGAATTTATAAAAACGATTTCTCTAAGTTCATTAAATCTATAAATAATTGTGTCTAAAATAATTCCTGTAATTAAAAATAAAATCGACAAAAACATGAGTCCAGTCGACAAAATCGCCAAAGGCACATGACTAACATATCGCGTTTTTAAAAACTCCAAAATCACCGGAGCTCCTGCCGTCATCGCGAATAAAAAAAACAAACCACCAATCATTGAAAAAAATAAAAGCGGTTTATAATTTTTAAAAATTGAAATTATTCGTCTTATCACAAAAAAACCGTCTGAAAAAGTATTTAATTTTGATTCGCTTCCAAGAGGCCGGTCTTTGTATTCAATTGGAATTTCTACGACGCTAAATTTATTTTGGATAGCGTAGAGCGTCATATCAGTTTCGAGCTCAAATCCTTCGACCAAAATCGGATAATTTTTCACAAATTCCCGACTAAAAACTCGATAACCCGTCATTATGTCAGTCAGATTTGCTTTAAATAATTTGTTGATCAAGTTACAAACAAGCCCGTTCCCAAAATTATGAAAAGCCCGCTTATTTTCTTTGAGATATAAACCTTTTGAAAGCCTGTCGCCAACTACCATTTCAGCTTCTTTTTTAACGACTGGCTCGAGCAACTTATGAATATCTATCGCAGAGTAAGTCAAGTCTGCGTCGACCATTACATAAATATCAGCTTCGATTTCAGTAAAAGCTTTTCTTATTGCATTTGATTTCCCTTGCTTTTTTTCAAATAATAAAACGCCTTTTTCGCCAAGTTTTTGCAATTCTTCTTTAGCAATAGAATTAGTTTTATCTTTTGAATTATTGTCTATCACGACGACAGTTGCTTCAGGCAATTCTCTATAAAATTCCTCGATTACTTCTTTTATTGTAATTTCTTCATTATAAGCCGGAATAATTATTGCTATTTTAGAGTTCATTTTGCCTCACGGTAGTCTCGCTTATTTTTTATTTTTCGGTTAATTTTCCGAATAAAATAAACATTTATTTTGTCTTAAGATAAAAAATCCTATCGTTTTTTTGCGATAATTCGTATTTATCTTTATCTAAAATATTTTCAATATCTGTAACAATCTCGCCATCAACAAAAATTTCTTTATTATTAGATAGCAAAGCATCTAAATAGTTGTCGAGATCTATTTTATTTTTTGGGAAATCTGTTTTTCGCTCAACAGCTTCAAATTTTTTATAATAAGCTTGCATATATGCATAAAAATATGGTTGATAATCATCATATGTCAAAAAAACAGCTTGTTTATTATTGCTAATTTTTAAGTTTTCATAAATAAAGTTATAATTCGCGTATATCGGACTGCTATTTATATCTCTAAATTGAAAAATATTATGACTGGAAAAAGAATTGTAAATAAAAAAACTAATAACCACTATAAGCAAACTTAATATTATTTTTATTTTGTCTTTTGCCTCATTATTAACCATAAATAAAAAAAACAAAAGACACAAAATTAGTGGCACAGTTCCAACATCCAAATAATGGTAATACTCGTACTGTAAAAACAAAAAACCTAAAATTATTGCAAAAAATGGAATTATAAAAAGAAATAAGAAATTTATATTTTTTTTGAAATCAGTATTTTTTAGGTTTTTAAATGTAATTAAAAAAGCGCTAACCAACCCGGAAATTTGTAAAAATATTAAAAAACTTTCAAAGAAATTTTTGGGCTGCCAAACGTTAAACACGTTTAAACTATATTGCATAATTGAACTATAAAATCTTTTAATAGAAGCTGCTGACAAAATATTAGTTTTATAACCACTATCTGAAATATAATTTATTAAAACGAAAATATTGCCGGTTTTGAAATAATTCGCCAGTACAAAATAATAAAACAAAGCGACTGAAGATGCTCCAACGCAAAAAGCTAGAAAATAATTAATTTTTAATTTCTTTTCAATATCGTTTTTCGAAAAAAGCCAATAAACTATATAAAAAAAAATGCCTATGCAAAAATACCCTATCGTGCTATGAGTAAATACGCACAAAGCAGTAACCATTCCGAACAAAAAAGCTTTTAAACTAGAGCTGTTTCTTAGAAAACATATACCGACGTAATAAGTAAGCATAGTCATAGCAATTGCTGAACCTATAGAATTGTGCATAACCCCAAAAGCCCAAATAGAAAAAGAAGTACCCAAAAAAAATAAAAATAACAACCCAATATAAAATGAATCAAAGAATAAAAAACCTAAACCAAATATTGCCATTAAGCCAATTACCGTCAAGATCCTAGTAGGAAAAGAAGCGACTTTTACAGCTTTTTCGAGATACAAAGGATCGTTTTCATTTAAAATTCCCAGTTTTTCACAAAATACTATAAATTTTTCTATTAAATACGGCTTCATAATATGCTGAGGTTGCAAGTTGCCTTGTTTTTTCATTGCTTCCGACATTTGAAAATAATCGTCGCCAATTGTTCCAATTGTTTTCGGATTGTAATAAACTGGTTTTGTCAAGTATCCGAAAAATAAAAATAAAATAGCCAACAAAAAAAATACTGTTTTCACAGATTTTAAAGTAAAAAATTTTTTATATTTTAAAAGGTTAAGCCCAACGATTTCCAGAACCGGAAGTAATAAAATCCCAAAAACAAGTGAAATAAAAAATAAAAAATAGTGAGCTTTTAAAAAAGTAACTGACAATTTTTCAACTCCCTAGTTTTTCTAAATATCCAAATTCATCACTTCAAGAGCGTGCGTTTGAATAAAATTTTTACGCGGCTCGACGATATCACCCATCAATGTCGAGAAAACTCTATCGGCTTCGATCGCGTCATCTAGCGTCACTTTTAGGATCTTCCTATATCTCGGATTCATCGTTGTGTCCCAAAGCTGATCCGGATTCATCTCTCCAAGACCTTTATATCTTTGAATCATAATTCCTTTGCTTCCGATTTTTTTTAGAGTTTCGATAATTTCCGCGAACGAAAAAATCTCGAATTCCTCAGATTTCGTACGAATTTTATAAAAATTTCCCGACATTTTCGTATTATTCGTGTACAAAATGCTCAAACCTTTCTCGTTCAAAGCAACAGCCAAATCATTAAGCTTTACGATTTCCTTTAATTCTTTTATATCCATCTCGTCATCAATATCTATGGATTCGTCGAAAAGCTCCCCTTTTTCCAATTTTTTTGTCTCGATATATCTATTTTTAAAATCTATAAACTCTTCCTCCGAGTAAAAAAAGTCTTCTTTCCCGTCAGCGTCGATTATTTTGTAAAGTGGATATTTTGCCTCGCTTTTGAATTTCACCAAGTCGTTCCAAGATACGCCTTTCCTCGAAAGCCTTTGCAAAAATTCCTCAACTTTCGCCAAATCTTTCACGATCTGCTTCAGCTCGTCACTGCTAAATTTCTTCGTTTCCGTTGAATCTTTGACCATAATTAACTCAGAATCCAAAAGTGTTTGTTCGAGTAAAAAATTTGCGATCTCGTCTTCAGCGTACATGTACTGCTCATTTTTACCTTTTTTGACTTTGTAAAGAGGCGGCTGAGCAATGTAAATGTAACCGTCGTTCAAAAGCTCCGGCATCTGACGATAAAAAAACGTCAAAAGTAAAGTTCGAATATGCGCTCCGTCGACATCAGCGTCTGTCATAATTACAATTTTGTGATATCTAATTTTTGCAATATCAAAATCCTCTTGCCCGATTCCAGCGCCGATCGCAGTTATCATCGTTCTGATTTCCTCGTTTGTCAGAACTTTGTTTAATCTCGCTTTTTCAACGTTCAAAATTTTTCCTTTGAGAGGCAAAATCGCTTGATAAGTTCTGTTTCGACCTTGTTTTGCAGAACCGCCGGCAGAATCTCCCTCAACGATAAACAGCTCGCATTTCTCAGCTTCTTTCTCTGAGCAATCTGCTAATTTCCCAGGCAAAGCCGAACTCTCAAGAGCGCCTTTCCTCCTCGTAAGTTCTCTCGCTTTTCGAGCGGCTTCACGAGCCATTGCAGCGTTTATGACTTTCAAAACTAAAGTTTGCGCGATTTGTGGATTTTCCTCAAAATATGTAGTGAGTCCGTCAAAAACAATCGATTGAACAACTCCTTTGACTTCAGAATTTCCTAGTTTCGTTTTCGTCTGCCCCTCGAATTGCGGATCCGAAAGTTTCACGCTAATTACAGCAGTCAAACCTTCTCTCGCATCTTCTCCTGAAAGCGTCAAATCTTTATCTTTTGTCATCTGATTTTTTTTAACGTAATCATTAATCGCGCTCGTCAACGCCGTCTTAAATCCGACTAGATGCGTGCCGCCTTCTTTTGTGTTAATATTGTTCGCAAAACTAAAAATATTTTCAGTATAAGTATCGTTATATTCCAAAGCAAGCTCGACCATGTAATTCTCTTTTTCCTTTGAGAAATAAATTGGCTTCGGCTGTAAAATCGCCTTTTTCGCGTTTAAATACTGAACAAAACTCACAATTCCACCTTCGTAGCAAAAATTATGCTCTCTTTCGTCTCGCTCGTCGTAAATTTTTATTTTTGTTCCAGCGTTCAAAAATGCCAATTCTCTAAGTCTATTCGACAAAATTTCAAAACTAAATTCAACAGTTTCGAAAATTTCTTTATCAGGTAAAAAAGTAACTTTTGTACCGCGTTTCTCATCGCATTCAACTTTTTCAACGCCTGTCGCAGGTTTTCCTCTCTTATATTTTTGCGAATATTTGAAACCTTCTCGATAAACTTCTACTAACATCCATTCTGACAAAGCATTAACGCACGAAACTCCGACTCCATGAAGTCCACCTGAAACTTTGTAAGCTCCGGAGTCAAATTTTCCTCCGGCGTGAAGCTTTGTCATAACGACTTCAAGAGCCGACATGTTCGGATATTTTGGATGCGGTTCAACCGGAATTCCTCGTCCGAAATCTCTAACCGACAAACTTCCGTCATTTTTTATGACAATTTCTACACTATCGCAGTGCCCGGCCAAAACTTCATCTATACTGTTATCGACTACTTCATAAACCAAATGATGAAGTCCTGATGCACTCGTTGAACCAATGTACATCGCCGGTCTTTTTCGAACAGCTTCTAATCCTTCGAGAACTTGTATTTTCTCCGCGCCATAATTCGTATTTACTGTTGTGTCGCTCATAATTAATACCTTCTTCCTTTTATTAAAATTTTTATATCGCTTACCGAAATATCTTCCAAATGCAATTTATTTATCGCGTTTATGATATTGTTTTTTTTTATCTGAATTTCGTTTTTATAAATGCTCGATTCGATTTCAATCGTCAAAATTTTTGCTTGGTAATCCACGATATTGACTTCGCGAATTCTGAAATCCTCGAAAACTCCAACAATTTTGTCAATTTTGTTTTGTGCATTTTCGCCGCGATTTGCGAGTATGTTTTGAATAATATTTTTGATCGAATTTA
The DNA here is from genome assembly GCA_031551405.1 of bacterium. Lineage (GTDB taxonomy): Bacteria > RUG730 > RUG730 > RUG730 > RUG730 > JAVBNQ01. The sequence continues at coordinate 10,574 of JAVBNQ010000010.1, forward strand.
ATTCTTTTGGCATAAAATCCCTAAGATTGTAGATATTCAAATATACGCTAAGTCATTGTGGACATTCCGATATCCGCAAACCATTTTGTGGACATTCCGATATCCGCAAACCATTTTGTGGATATTCCAATACCCGCAAACCACTTTGTGGATATTTTAATACCCTATAATTTTTAATAAATCCCAAAAAAACATATTATTTGGAATTCGAATTTAATGGAGATTAATCTCGTGGTACCTTAAGTAAATTTCTTATTTTTGTTCTTATAAAATCCGTAATTTCACCGCTTTTCGCGTCAGTTTTAAAACCGGCTTGAGCTAAATCTTGCCTTCCACCACCGCCGCCGCCGAATTTGTCCGTCACGATTTTCATGATATTTTTTGCGTCAAAATCCCTCAAATCCTTGCTAATGCTGCAAATCGCGCTATAATTTTCGTCTTCACTCGCAATCAAAAAAATTATCGAGTTAGAATTTAGTTTATTTTTCAAATTATCAGAAATTTTTCTGAGCAAATTCATCCCAACATTTTCAAATTTCTCAATAATTAAACTTATATTGCCTATTTTTTCTATTTTTTGCGAGATATTTTGCAAGTCTAAATTTATCATTTTTTCTTTCAAAATCTCATTTTCTTTTGCCAAATTTTTATTTTGGTTTAGTAAATTTTCGACTTGCTCAACAGCTTTATCCGTCGAATTAACTAATTTTTGAATCTTTCGCATTTTCTCCAAATTCTCGTTCAAAAACTTCAAAGCTTCGCGCCCAGAAATTGCTTCGATTCGTCTGATTCCGCTCGCAACGCTAGCTTCAGAAAGTAGCTTGACAAGCGCAATTTCAGATGTTGCATTCACGTGAGTTCCGCCGCAAAATTCCGTACTAACGCACAAGTTATCGTCCCACTCCAAATTTTTCGAAATTCGCACAACACGCACTTTTTCGCCATATTTTTCATCGAAAAAAGCCAAAGCGTTCGTTTTTTTTGCTTCTTCGAGATTCATTTCCCGAGTTTTTACCAAATAATTTGCCTCAATAAGCTCATTCAATTCAAGCTCAATTTTATCCAAAATCTCTCGTTCAATCGCTCGTGGATACGCGAAATCAAATCTGAAACCAAAAGGCGTAACCTCGGAGCCTGCTTGCTCTATGCTCGAGCCTAGATTTTTCCGCAAAACGGCTTGCAACAAATGCGTCGCAGTGTGATTTCGCCTCATTTTGTTTCGCTTTTCCACGTCAATTATTGCCACGACTTTGGCGTTTGTTTCAAAATTTCCAGAAACAATTTTCCCAAAACTCACAAAAATTTTGTTCAAATATTTTTTCGAATGCGAAACTTCAAATTTTGCAGCAACCTCGCCATTTAATCCCAAAATTACGATTTCGCCTTGATCGCTTTTTTGTCCGCCTGATTCTGCGTAAAATGGCGTTTTTTCAATTATAATTCCAATTTCTCCCGACTCACAATTTGCTTTTACCAGCAAATTAACATTTCCATTTTCAAACTTCAAAATATTTAAAATTCTAGTCTCAACCATATTTTGTGAATATCCGACGAATTCCGTATCCGGATTTTGGCTCAAAATCTCTGCAAAAACTGCGTCATTTCCGCTCCAGCCTTCAACATTTTGCCTGGATTTATTTTTTTGAGCGAGCATTTCGTCATTGTAAGCTTTTATGTCGACGGAAAAACCTTCTTCCTCTGCCAATTCCTCGATCAAATCCAGGGGCAATCCATACGTGTCAAAAAGTTTGAACGCGTCAACGCCGGAGATAATTTTGCTTTGTTTTTCCAAAGTTTTCACTTTTATCTCATTAAACATTCTCTCGCCGATAGAGAGAGTTTCCGCAAATTTTTTTTCTTCGTTATTGATTATTTCAAGGCAAACCGTTTTTTTTTCAACAAGATACGGATAAGCATTTTTCATGTTTTCGATTATTTTTTCAGCGATTTTACCAAGAAAATCATAGGCTTTAAGTTTATTTCCCTGGCGGATCGAGCGGCGAATAAGCCTCTTCAAAACATAACCTCTACCTTCGTTTCCCGAGAAAACTCCATCACTAATCATAAAAACCGCGCTTCTCATATGATCCGCAATTATCCTGTAAGCTTTTTTTACTCCGGCGTCGCCCAAATTTTCCGTATTCAAAATCGTTTTCATTTCGTCAAAAATTGACGTAAAAACATCCGTTTCATAAACAGAATCCGCATTTTGCACAACGCTCAAAAGTCGTTCAAAACCCATTCCGGTGTCAATATTTTTCTGAGGCAAAGGTTTTAAATCACCATTTTTTTGCCTGTCAAATTGAGTGAAAACAAGATTCCAAACCTCGAGATATCTATCGCAATCACAGCCAGGTTTGCAAGTATTTTTGCCGCATCCGAATTTTTCGCCCTTGTCAAAAAGAATTTCTGAACATGGGCCGCACGGACCTTGTTCTCCGATCACCCAAAAATTGCTGTTCTCTCCAAGCCTCGAAATTTTTTCTTCCGGCACAAGCTTCTTCCAAATTTCAAAAGATTCGTCGTCATTTTTGTAAATCGTAACATAAAGTTTCTCGATAGGCAGCTTTAGTTCTCTCGTCAGAAACTCCCAAGCCCATTCGATAGCTTCTTGTTTAAAATAATCGCCAAACGAAAAGTTTCCCATCATCTCGAAAAACGTCAAATGCCTACTCGTAATTCCGATATTTTCAATATCCGTAGTTCTAACGCATTTTTGGATTGAAGCGACGCGAGGATTTTGAGGTTTAATTTTTCCCAAAAACATGTCTTTAAAAGGCGCCATTCCCGCACTATTAAAAAGTAACGATGGGTCATTCTTCGGAATCAAAGATGCGCTTTCCTCAATTTTATGCTCTTTTGATCTAAAAAAAGCAAAAAATTTTTCTCTTAACTCGCTGCTCGATATAAAATTCATAAAAACTCCAATTTTCAAATCATTTTTAATTTTTTAAAGCAATCAATAATTTCGTCTTTTTTTATTTGTCGCGGCATATTCACAAGCGTATTATTTTCCGAACAAAGATGTTCTAAAAAAAACTCAAATTCATCATCATTCAACTTCGTATCAAAAAAGGCAAAATCTCGCATCATCCCAATTTTTTGGTGAAACTCCAAAAGTTCAGTCTTCTCGGCTTTTGCTTCTTTTCTATCGTCTAGCGTGAGTTGCGCCAAATTACCAAAAGCGACCAATTCTCCGTGCAAAAATTTTCGCATTCGAGGTATTTGGGTCAGCGAGTTGTGCACACCATGGCTGATGCAGGACCTGCAGCCTTCGCCTCCCATTCCACCTACCATAGGCGCTAAAATTACGTTAATTTTTATCAAATTTTTCAAATTTTCTGTCAAATTTTTCGTTTGAAAATCCGAAAGCGCAGCCTCGCTTATCCGAAAAAGTTCAAGTTTAATTTTTTTAGATAAATCAAGCGCACAATTTACAAAGATGTCTTTCGAATCACCTCGAGTGAAAGCAAAAGATTCGTAATATTTCGCAAGAGAATCACAAATTCCAGCGATCAAAAACCTCGACGGAGAATCCAAAATCAAATCGTAATCTAGGATCAGTAAATCTGCGCATTTTTCCAAAATAACATCGCGATAATCGATGGAAGCTCCGTCATCTGTATACATTGCTGACAAAGCGCTGCTTGAAGCTCCGGTTGCTGCACTCGTCGGGATCATAATGCTCGGAATTTTGAGATTGTGCGCGACGAATTTCGCTGTATCGAGAATTTTTCCACCACCGATTCCAACGACAGACGAAGCTTTTTCCCGCACCAAATTCTCAAGTCTCAAAACTTCAGAAGCACAACATTCTCCGACTGAAAAAATTATGTTTTTCTCTTCAAAATCTTTAAAAAATTTTGTTTGAAATTTTTGGAAAACATCGTTTTTGACAATTAAAAAAGGTCTTTTGCCAAAAATAATTTCATTTTCGTTGATCAAATTTTTTTGAAATATATTCGTCCCGTCTATAATTTTTGACGGAGAAATCTTTGTTTTGTGTAAATTCATAAGTTTTTTAGTTTAGTTAATTTTTGCTTATTGATAAAAAACCCTAACTCAAACTTTTTCCGAGCTAAAAACATTATCCAAAATTCCTTTTTCGAGATCAAAATACCAACCATTCAAACTGAGTTCTTTTTTATCCAATTTTTCTCTGATGAACGGAAACTCCTTCAAATTTTTGATTGACACTAAAATCGCTTCTTTCTCGCAAAGTTCACAAAATTTTTTATGATCGAGCTTAGAATCAAAATTCTTGTTTTTCACAGATTTCAAAATATTCAGCCAATCGTCGATAAAAACATAATCATTGTCCATTTTGCTCTTGATCAAAGTTTCGATTCCGCCGCAATTGCTGTGACCAAGAACAATGATGATTTTGATTTTCAAACATTTGATGGCATACTCGATAGCCGCCGAAGTTCCATGACAAGTCGTAGTGTCTTTTTCAAATGGCGGAACCAAATTTGCGACGTTTCTGACTACAAAAATATCGCCTGGTTTTGTATCAAAAATTATCGACGGATCGACTCTCGAGTCACTGCAACTGATGACTAAAATCCTCGGTGATTGTCCCTCATTGTGTAAATTTTTATATGTCTCCGGAGATTCGAGGAAATATTTTTTGTAAAATCTATCGAACCCATCTAATAAATCTTTAATTTTTAACACGTTATTTCGCCTCAAATACTCTCTCAATTCCGTCCCATTTATCTTGAGCTTGCAAAATAAATTTTAACGCAAACCGAAAAACGCCACCGCCGCCGCCGCAATCTGCAATCAAATCGCAAAGATCTTTCACCTCGGGAACAGCATCACTTGGACAAATCGAAAGTCCAACTTCTTTCAAAACAGAAATATCAACCAGATCGTCGCCAATATACGCAACTTCTTCTCGAGATAGTTTCGAATTTTCCAAAATTTCCAAAAAAGCAGTCTTCTTATCGAGAGAGCCTAGACTTAAATATTTTACACCTAAGCTTTTTGCCCTTTTCTCGACGTTTTCAGATTTTCTGCCAGTGATCCAGCCGGTCTCAATTGCTTTCAACCTTTTCAAAATCGAAAAACTGAGCCCGTCTTTCACATTCCAAATTTTGAGTTCATTTCCATTTGCGTCGAAAAAAATTTCGCCTCTTGTCAAAACACCGTCGACATCCATTAAAATTAACTTTATATTTTTTGCTATATTTTGTAAATCTTTTTGCATTTTTCTACTTCAAAAACAAATTTATTGAGAAGACGAAAACTCCCAAAATTGCGTAAATTATCGCTAAAATCAAAACGATTTTCTGATACGAAATTTGCAAAAATTTAGCCATCGCTAGAGGATGGCCGCATTTAGTGCAAGTCATATTTTCCTTGTTCTCAAAGTTTTCGAATTTACAATTTGGACACTTCATTTTTACCTCACAAGTATAGATTATTTTTTATAAACTCGTCTAAATTTTTTAATATTTTTACAAAATTTTCTAACTCACTAATTGGATAAATTGTAGTTTTATCTGACGGAGACAAATCCGGTTGCGGATGAACTTCCATAAAAATCCCGGCAATCCCAAGCGAAATCGCTGCTTTCGCCAAAGCAAGCGTAAATTCCCGCTCTCCACCTGAATGATTTTCGCCACCGGGAAGTTGCATGCTGTGCGTTGCGTCAAAAAAAACCGGATACTCGAACTTTTTCATTTTTTCAATACCTTTCATATCGACAACTAAATTGTTGTATCCAAAGCTCGTTCCGCGCTCAGTCAACATTATTTTTTCGTTTCCCTGACTTTCGATTTTTTTCACAACGTTTTTCATATCGTCAGGCGCCAAAAATTGCCCTTTTTTCACGTTAACGATTTTCTGCGTTCTCGCAGCTTCAAGCAAAATATCAGTTTGCCTGCTCAAAAAAGCCGGAATTTGAATGATATCAACAACATTTGCGACTTTTTGGACATCGGAAACCGAATGGACATCCGTCGTAACAGGCAGATTGTATTTCGATTTTATTTTTGCCAAGATTTCCAAGCCTTCATCAATTCCAAGTCCTCGATATGACGTAATCGAGCTTCTATTTGCTTTATCGAAGGAAGCCTTAAAAATATAACCTATTTCGTATTTCTCGCACAAATTTTTGCAGAATAACGCGATTTCCTCAGCTTTTTCGTAATTTTCCAAAACGCATGGACCCAAAATCATCGTAAATTCGTTTTGATTAGAAATCTTTAAATTATTCAAATTAACAGTTTTTTGCATTTATTTTTTCTCTTTTTTGCACAAAATTGCAACGATTTTCCTAATTTTTATTGCTTCAATTTTTTTCAATCTCTACTTATTTTAAGGTTTAAACTTCAATTTCGTTTTATAAACTTGCTCTAAAATTTCATTGAAAATTTTCTCAATTTCCTCGTCGGAATATTCATACGAACTTTTACTTGAACAATTTCCCAAAATTCGTAATTTTTCAATAATCTCGTCTTTTCTTTTATATGCCAATCTCTGAAATCTATCTAATTTTTCTGCATCCATTTTTCCCTCCATTTTTTAAGTGTCGTTTAATTTACATAGCGCCGTTTATCGACGTTCAAAACTATGCCAATCATCATGCAATTAATAATAAACGCAGTTCCGCCATAACTAATAAACGGTAACGGAACTCCTGTAACAGGCAAAATCCCGATGACAAATCCAATATTTAAAAACACGAAAAATGAAAATAAAATAAAAAATCCCAAAACAGTCAATGAACCAAATCTATCTTTTGAATTTTTCGCAATAAAGTATAGACGATAACAAATCAAAAAATAAATAACCAAAACTACAAAAGAAACAATAAATCCGCCCTCTTCTCCGATGACAGAAAAGATAAAATCAGTATGCCTCTCCGGTAAAAATCCGAGCTGAATCTGGCTGCCTTTCTTGAAGCCTTTGCCAAATAAACCGCCTGAACCAACTGCTATTTTCGATTGAATCACATTATATCCAGCACCCAAACTATCAAATTCCGGGCTGAAAAATACAATCAATCTGTTTCTCTGATAATCTTTTATATGTCTGTCGCAAAATTCGCCAATCGAAATTGCAATTGTAAAAAACACGAAGAAATAAATCGCAATGTTTTTATTCAAAAACTTGCGTTTTTTTATGGAAAAAATACCGTACAAAACAACAAAAATTAAAAAACCTAAAGCTAAAATGTAATAAAAGTTTGTAAATTTCAAAAATTCCGGATTATAAGCCAATAAAAATGTTCTAAAAAGTGGCAAAGCAACCACAAATGTTCCTAAAAAAATAATTATAAATAAAAACAATTTTGCAACACCTGCAGCATAATACATCCCCATAAAAATAGGAAACAAAACCAAAATAGCTCCAAAATCCGGTTGCAATAAAATCAAAAAAACAAGAGGAAATAAAATCAAAGAACCTTTCAAAAAATTTGCAAAAGACTTTATAAAAATGCTGTCTTTGTCGAGAAATTTAGCAAAAAACAGTATGAACGCTATTCGAGCGAACTCAGCCGGCTGAAACGAAAATCCCGCAAAATGAAACCAACTTTTCGAACCGCGAGTAGTTTTCCCAGCAAATAAAACAAAGATCAAAAGCAAAATCGCTATAAAATAAATATGTTTGGAATAATATCGGTAGTGATTGTAATCTATTATAGAAAATAGAAAAATCGCAATAAAACCCAAAAAAACAGCTACGATTTGTTTTGTGAAAAGCAAAGAAAAATTAGGCAAATTATACGTCGCGCTATACAAAAAATAAAGCCCAAAACCGGAAATCAAAAAAACCAAAAATATCAGAAAAAAATCTAGATTTTTGAAATATTTTTTATTTTCTTTCATCTCGATTTAATCACATGCTTTCCGGAGCTGAAATACCCAAAAGTTCTAAAGCATCTTTAAAGACTTGCCTTAAAAGCTCGCAAATAAAAAGCCGAGTTCGTGTCAAATTCTGATTTTCTTTGTCAACGATTTTATGTTTCGCATAATAATTGTGAAATTTCCCGGCCAAATCCAAAAGATACCCTGTAATGTGATGACTACTAAATTCTTTTGCGCAAAGTACTAATACGTCCGCATAATTCAAAATTGCTTTCATTAAAATCAAGTCTTCTTTTTCACTTAGATTTTGCGACAAAAAATCAAGATTAATTTCTGAAAAATCCGTATTAATCTTTTCATTTTTTGCATTTTTCAAAATACTGTTAATCCTAGCGTGCGCATACTGGACGTAATAAACCGGATTTTCATTTGTTTTTTTCTTCGCAAGCTCGAGGTCAAAATCCAAAGGACTATTTCCATCTCGCATCAAAAGCGAAAATCTCGTCGCGTCGCTCCCTACTTCCTCGATCACTTCTTCGAGTGAAATGAATTCGCCACTTCTAGTCGACATCGCAACTTTTTCTCCGCCGCGAAGAAGCGAAACCAAATGATATAAAATTATCTTAATCTTTCCCGGATTATTCCCTAGATATTCAATAGAAGCTTTGAGACGAGCGACATAGCCATGGTGATCCGCTCCCCAAATATCCACCAAATAATCATAACCTCTGTCTAATTTGTTTTTGTGATAAGCAATGTCCGTCGCAAAATATGTCGGCCTTCCGTCGTTCCTGATAATCACACGATTTTTGTCGTCGTCACCAAAGTCATTCGTCATCAGCCACCAGGCTCCGTCAACATTTTTTATATAATTTCTTGATTTCAAAACTTCAATCGCTTCATCTAATTTTGATTGATTTTCAACATTTTTTTCAAAAATTGAACTCTCAAAAAACCAGTTGTCAAACTCAATATTAAATTTTTTCAAATCATTTTTGATGACGAGAACCATTTCGTCCAAAATAATTTTTCTAAAATCAAGACCAAGGTCTTTTTTATCCAGACTCAATAATTTTTTAGCAACATCTGTTATATAGTCGCCATGATAATATCCATCAGGTAAATCAATTTTTTCGCCTAAAAGTTGTTTGTATCGTATTTCCAGAGATTTTCCCAAAACATCGATCTGGTTTCCGGCGTCGTTTACGTAATATTCTTTGTCGACGGCAAAGCCAACTTTTTTCAAAACTCTAGCCAAAGAGTCACCGATTGCAGCTCCCCTCGCATGTCCAATATGTAAAGGCCCGGTAGGATTTGCTGAGACGAACTCTATTAAAACTTTTTGTCCGTCGCCAATATTTAAATCAAAATATTTTTTTAGCGTAAAAACCCGCAAAATTTCACTGCAAAAAACCTCGCGATTTAATACAAAATTCAAAAATCCCGGACCAGCGATAAAAACTTTACTTATTATTTTTTTCGACTCGGAACTTTCTAGTTTTTTTATAAATTCTTCTGCAACTTTTATAGGTGAAGTTTTAATGATCTTCGAGCCTTGAAAACAGATGTTCGAAGCATAATCCGCATCGATATTTTTTGGCGGTTCCTTAACGACAAAACTGTTTTTAATATTAACTTCCGGATAAATCTCGCTCCAAACTTCGCTCAAAATCTCAATCAAGCGTTTTTTTATCACTTTTTGTCTCCCACTTTACAGTTTTCGCGTCTCTCCAAAGATTTTCGAGGTTATACTCCGCCCGAATGTCAGCCGTAAAAATATGCACGATAATATTCCCAAAATCCGTCACAGCCCACCTCGTATCCTTGAATAAGCCTTCTCGACGGAATGGCAAAACATCAAACGCAAGCAACGACCCTTTTGTATAATCGACTAAAGCATTAACGTGCGAATTACTCCTAGCAGTAGCTAGTACGAAATAATCAGCAATTGACGATTTGTCTTTGACGTCGAAAATCAGAATATCTGCAGCTTTTTTGTCCTGTAGACAACTCGCAATTTTTTTTGCTATATCTCTAAAATTTAATTTTTTCACAACAAAACCCTCTATAATTTTTATTAATGCAATATAACTAATTTTACATAAGACCAAAAAATTATTGCCAGTACAAAACAAACGGCTTTTTCTTTGAAATTACGTTTTAACATCGAAAAAGAGAAAAAATATCGCAATCTAGAAAACAGTCTCTTTGTGTTTTTTTCTCGAGTTTTTCCATAAAATTTTTGCAAAATATAACCTATCCTTTTGAGTTTGACATTCCAATAAATCTTACCATTCGCGCAAAAGCTAAAATTCCCAGTCTCCTCGGAAACAATGAATACGAACGCATCCGAAACTTCCGAGAGACCTAGTCCTGCTCTGTGCCTCGTGCCAATCGTCTTGTCCAGCTCCTGCTTACTGAGAGGCAAAAGGCTCGCTGCTGAAGCCAATTTGTTTTTTTGAATCACCACTGCTCCATCGTGAAGCGGCGACGTAGGTGCAAAAATTGTCTTAAGAATCTCAAGACTTATCAAAGAGTTAAGCTTCACACCTGAATCAATAAAATTTTTCAGGCTTACATTTCGCTCCAAAATTATCAAAGCGCCTATCTTTTTCTCCGAAAAAAATTTCAATGCACTAATTATTTTGATTTGGCTATCTTCGTCGATTTTAACAGAACCTATTCGTTTTTTGCCAATTTCAACCAAAAGTTTTCTTATTTCCGGTTGAAAAATAACAGCAATCACAACAATAGAAACCGTCCACATTGTTCTAAAAAGCCATTCAACAACTATAAATTTCAAAAAACTTGCGATAATTGTCAAAACAAAAAAATAAAAAAAACTTCTAAACATTTGCGCAGCCAAACTGTCTTTTAAAAACTTGTAAGCCTGGTAAAAAATAAAATAAACGCATAAAACGTCCAAAGTATACGAAAGAATAATGAGTAAAAAATTATAGTCGAAATTTTGCAATTTTTATCTCCAATAATTTTAAAAACGAAAAATTTTGCAAGAGCCTATCACTTCTGCGTTTGATGTTGATGTTTTATTACGATTCCCTCGGCAAGATACAAAACATCCTCGCAAATATTCGTCGTCAGATCGGCGATTCTCTCCAAATTCCCGGCAATACTAATTAGTTTTAAAGACGGCGAAATAGCAGTCGGATTTTTTTCCATAATTATCTTCAAATCCTCGATAATCTTTTTTTTCAATAAATCAACTTCATTATCTTTTATGCAAACTTTTTGCGCGAGCTCTGCATCTTCATTCACAAAAGATTCAATACTGTTTTTCAACATTTCACTTGTAATATCTCCCATTTTTGGGATATCTATAAGTGGTTTAACGAGCGGCTCTTTTATGAAAACTAAACCGTTCTGTGCGATATTTACGGCGTGATCAGCCATTCGTTCGAGATCATTACTCATTTTCATAGCGATTATCACCATTCTGAGATTCCTCGCTATCGGCTGATACTGAGCAATGTGATTGATACAACTCTCGTCAAATTCTAGCTCATACTGATTTGATTGAGGTTCGTCGTTATTTATCACGTCGTACAAAATTTCCTCATTTCTCTCGAGTATCCCAAGCATACTCTTTCTTACCATTTTTTCGACTAATTCCGCATAATTAATGAGTTCTTTTTTCAATAAAATTATTTTTTCTTTAAACATCTTTTTTATAACTCCAACTAAATTTTTATATTCCAAAAACTATTATCATCCAAATCTTCCCGACAAATATTCTTCCGTCTTTTTTTCCTTTGGTACAGTAAAAATTTTCTCCGTGTGTCCATACTCGATCAACTCGCCAAAATACATAAAAGCCGTATAATCCGAAACTCTCGCAGCCTGCTGCATGTTGTGAGTAACTATAACGATCGTGTAAAATTGCTCAAGCTGAAGAATTAATTCTTCAATCCTATTCGTAGAAATCGGATCCAAGCTTGCGCACGGCTCGTCAAAAAGTATCACTTCCGGCTCAATCGCCAAACATCTCGCGATACAAAGCCTTTGCTGCTGTCCGCCTGAAAGCTCCATAGCGCTGTGATCGAGTCTATCCTTAACCTCATCCCAAAGCGAAGCCTGTTTAAGCGACTCCTCAACTTTCTGCTCAATTATTTTTTTATTAACTTTTCCATTTAACTCGAGCCCATAGCTTATATTTTGAAAAATACTTTTGGGAAAAGGATTCGGTTTTTGAAAAACCATTCCAACTTTACGCCTCAGCTTAACGATATCAATTTTTTTATCGAGAATATCTTCATCATCAATAAAAATTTCGCCATCAACGTTCGTGTTTGTGATAAACTCATTCATTTTATTGAATAGTCTAAGTAGAGTAGATTTCCCACATCCCGATGGTCCGATAAAAGAAGTTACCTTGTGATCAAAAATATCAATATTTACATCTTTAAGCGCATGATTTTTTCCATAATAAAAATTGATATCTCTCGCCTTTATTTTTATTTTATTAGTGGACATATTCGCTCCTGTATTTATTTCGCAAAATTATTGCAACGGACGAAATCAAAACTACTAACACAACCAAGACTAGCGACGCTCCATAAGCGATCAAAGTCTGCTCATCAGGATGTGTTCCTTCCGTCATCAACGCATAAACATGGTAAGGCAAAGCCATAACCTCGGAAAAAATTGAGTCGGGATATCCTCGTTTATAAAAAGTCGCAGCAGTAAAAAGTATCGGAGCCGTTTCTCCGGCAGCTCGTCCAATACTCAAAATAACTCCGGTCATAATTCCGGGAAAAGCAGATGGAACTACAACCCTGCGTATAGTTTGCCACTTGCTTGCTCCGAGAGCAAACGATGCCTCTCTCGTCGAATACGGAACTGCGAGAAGAGCCTCTTGCGCTGCTGAGATTATACTCGGAAGAATCAAAATCCCAAGAGTCAAACTTCCTGACAGAATCGATACGCCAAATCCGAAAAATTTCACAAAAATGCTAAGCCCAAACAATCCAAAAATTACAGACGGAACACCAGCCAAATTATTGATTCCCATTTTTATGATGTTTCGAATATGACTTTTCGGCGTGTATTCGTTCAGATAAATTGCGCAACCGAGTCCGAGCGGCAGTGCAAAAATTATTGCACCAATCGTCAAGTAAAAAGTCCCAATTATAGCAGGAGCGATTCCTCCGGCTGTCATACTTTTGCGAGGAACAGAAGTCAAAAATTCCCAAGAAATAACACCTATTCCTTTCACAAAAATAAAATAAAGTATCGTAGCTAAAAAAAACAAAGTAATTATAAAACAAATTTTTATTAGATTAAAGCCAAAAAATTGGATAATTTTATTTTTCATCTATTTTGCCCCAATTTCAATCGATATTTTTTTGCCACCAGCTCAGCTATGACGTTAAAAAACAACGTTACAAGAAACAAAATAAGTCCAATTGCAAAAAGCGCTTGATAATGCGTAGTCCCGACTGCCGACTCGCCCATTTCTGCAGCTATAGTTGACGTGAGCGGTCTAACCGGATCAAAAAAAGAATTTGGAATGACAGCAGCGCCTCCGGCTATCATCAAAACCGTCATAGTCTCGCCAATTACACGGCTCATGCTGAGAATTATTGCCGTCGAGATTCCAGACATTGCACTTGGAATTGTAATATGCACTAGAGTTTGCCACTTATTCGCTCCGAGACCGTATGAGGCTTCTTTAAAACTTTTAGGAACATAGCTCAGTGCGTCTTCGGAAATACTTGCAACCGTCGGTATAGCCATTATCCCCAGCACAACGCTCGCAGTGAGAGCGCAAAGCCCGATAGGCAAATTGAAAATTTTCTGGATCAAAGGCGCTACCACCATAAGTCCAAAAAAACCGAAAACTATCGACGGAATACAAGCTAAAAGTTCAACAATGGGTTTTAAAAATTTTTTCTGGCGAGCTGTTGCGAGTTCATTGATGTAAATCGCAGCTGCAAGTCCGAACGGAACACAAACTATCATGGCTCCAACTACGATCCAAATCGATGCTAAAAGCAAAGGCAAGATACCAAAATCCGGATTTTCGCCGGTCGGATACCAACTCGTGCCACCAATAAAACTAAAAAAATTAACCTTGAAAAAAAACGGAATACTTTCTTTAAACAAAACAAAAACAATGCCAAACAAAAAAAATAGAGAAGCGAAGGCAATAACGCAAAATAAATTTTTTATAATTTTTTCTTTGAGATTATTCATAAAATTGTTAAACAATTTCCCCTTTAAATTTTTATTTTACGGATATAAAACCCTCATCTTCAACAATTTTCTGCCCATCTTTACTTAGCAAAAAATCTATAAATTTTTGGACTTCGCCTTTTGCAGCATTGTTTGTGTAAAGCAACAAGGGACGCGAGTAAGGATATTTTGATTCCAAAATATTTTGTTTTGTTGGAGCAATGTTGTCTATCGTAACAGTTTTTACAAATTTATTAACATATCCAATACCAATATAACCGATTGCTCCTTCATTTTTTGAGACAATATTTGTAATAGCCTGATTGGATGCTTGCAACAAAGCGTCTTTACGAACGAGTTCTTTGTCTAATGCAAGCTCGCTAAAACATTCGAAAGTTCCACTTGCACTATCTCGAGATATAACAACAATTTTGCTATCTTTCCCTCCAAGCTGCGACCAATTCGTTGTTTTTCCAGTGTAAATATCTTTTATTTCCTGTTTCGTAAAATTCTTTTTAACATTTTTTGTATGTATAATTACTACTATTCCGTCCCTTGCTACGATATACGGATTTGGATTTACGTTTTTCGCAGCAGCCAATTTTGACTCGGAATCTTTTATCAATCTCGAAGAGCTTGCAATATCGCAAGTTCCGGAAATTAAAGCATTGATCCCGACTCCAGAACCACCGCCGCGAATACTCACATTTGCATCAGAATATGCGTCTAAATAATCTTCAGCTGCTCGTTGCAAAATCGGCAAAAGCGTTGTAGATCCTTCAACTACAATATTCTCACAAAATCCGTTAACGCCAAAAAATAATATTAAAAATACCATGCTTATAAATTGTTTAATTAATTTCAACATATTTTTCTCCTCTAATTTTTTTAAAACTTATATGTCAAGTCAAATTGCATAAGACTTTGAGGTTTTTCCGGGCCATTTATTTGTTTCATGTCATAATAACTTGATGCAAATTCCAAATTTTTTGTTAACCCAAGTAAAAATCTCAACTCATAGCCTTGCGTATTTGGCCTTGCGTATTTGGCCTTCCATTATAAGCGTCAGAATCTCCGAGTCCAAATGGAATAGCGTTTTGCTCCAAACGCCTTTTTGCAAATTTAAATTGCCATTTGCCAAATTCTGAAATCTTTTCATCTCCGAATGTTATTCCGTAAAAAGAACCTTCTAGGGCTTCTTTATAATATGAATCATCGCTATTTTTTACATAATCTCCATAAATTGAGAGGCTGTAATTATCAATAATATTTTTAAATGTAAACTCTAAGCTTGGATTCAAACATTTGTAGTCTGTGAGAGAAGTTGTTCCTAAATAATTTGAAGTATCATTACTTGCAAAAGGTTTTCCTTTTAGATTGAATTGTTGATAAGCAACCGCAATTTTTGCCGAAAAATTTTCTATTTTGTAATTCAGTCCAGGCTGCAAAATATAAACATCCGGTCTTTTAGAACCTCTTTTTGACTCATTCAAAGTATACCAGCCTAAATTACCCAAAAAAACAATTTCTTCATCTATTTTTTTAGTTATGTTAACTGAAATACCATCGGGATTTATATCGTTGTCCCAAATAAGTTGGCTTGGGTTCCAAACTTGCATTTTATTTTTGACTTTACCGCCAGCAATAGTTAGAAAATCAAAAGGCGAATATTGCAAGTATCCATAATCGATAAAAATCGGAGCTTTGTTAAAGCCTTGAAAAGTATAGTTTGTCGAGGTGGGATTTTTGTCGCCCGATCCCGCAAAAGCGCCTGAAGCAAGACCAAACGCTATTTTGACTTTTTCGCTAGTTTTAGTTTCGAGACCAATCCGCAGCCTCATCCTGTCTCAATTTCTAGTGCCCTCCGCATCATTCCAATCCGTTTGATGCCTAAGTCTCAAATCTCCTTTTAGCGTTAAATTTTGTACCCAGCTTGCAATTTTACTATTACTATCTTTGTCGCTTTGCAGGCTAATTTTCTTGACTTCTTCGTCTGTAAACACGCCTTTTTCTCGCAAAATACTTACAAACTGATCGATCTCGCTCGCAAAACCCAGCTGAAATAAAAAAATTCCCCACATAAAAAAAAGAACGCTTTTCCTAAAACTCATAAATTTTCCTCCTGAAAAAAATTTAAAAAATTAAGTGTACAAGTCACGTAATTTTTTCAGGAGTATATAAAAAACAAGTTAAAAAAAAATAAAATAATTGTTAAATAATTGTTAATTTTTCGCTAAAAATATTAAAAAAATCTGTACTCTTCTACTTTGGAAATTTATTTTACGGATATAAAACCTTCTGCTTCAACACTCTTCTGCCCATCTTTACTTAGCACAAAATCTATAAATTTTTTTGCATCGTCTTTTGCAGCATTATTTGTGTAAAGTAACAATGGACGCGAATAAGGATATTTCGATTCCAAAATATTTTGTTTAGTTGGAAAAACATCATCTATTGCAACAGCTTTTATCGATTTATTAACATATCCGGCTCCGATATAACCGATCGCTCCCTCAGTCTTGGAAACAATGTTTAAAATTGACTGGTTAGAAACCTGCATCAAAGCGTCCTTTCTTACTCGCGATTTATCTAAAGCCACGTCTGTAAAGTATTCAAAAGTTCCACTTGCGCTATCTCGTGAAATTACAACAATTTTGCCATCCTTTCCACCAAGCTGCGACCAATTCGTTACTTTCCCGGTATAAATGTCTTTTATTTCTTGCTTGGTAAAAAAAAATTTTGGATTTTTTGTATTGACTATAACGATAATTCCGTCCATAGCAATTACGTATTCTTGAAATTTCATATTTTTTGAAGCAGCAGCTTTAAGTTCTGTATCTTTGATTTTTCTCGATAAACTCGCAATGTCACAACTACCAGCCAGCAACGAGTTAATTCCAACGCCGGAGCCACCGCCGCGAACGCTAATATCGATTAACAATTTTTTGTATCCTTCGTATTTTTCATCATCAACTACTTCTGCGTCCATATATTCCTCAGCCGCTCGTTGCAAAATCGGCAAAAGCGTAGTTGACCCTTCAACGACTACTTCTCCACAAAATACGCACGTATTTGAAAAAAACGTAAAAAGCAATATCCCACAAATTTTTTTTACTAATTTTATCGTCAAATTTTTCTCCATAGTTTCAAGGATTCTATTAAAATTTACGAGCAAAGTCAATTGATGAGAAAATTATTTTTTGAGACAAAATGGTCAAAAAAACAAACCAAAAACTACCAGTCAAACTCCCTTTTCATCAAACCTTTTCCCTCTTTTCTCTCTTCGTGCGGACGCTGATCCTCGCGAGATAAAGCCTCTAACAATTGCTCCGCTTCTTCCTCCGTCATCTGCAACTCTGCAAAAATTTTTTGCTTTTGAACTTGCGCCTGCTGTTTTTCTCCGCCTTCATCATCTCCTGATTGATTTTGGTTTTGTGCAGAATCTTGCTGCTCATCTTTATTTCGCTGATTATTTTTGTCATCTTGGTTTTTGTTGTTTTGATCGTTCTTCTGATTATTTTTGTCATCTTGGTTTTTATTGTTTTGATCGTTTTGCTGATTATTTTTGTCGTTTTGATTTTTATTGTTTTGATCGTTTTTCTGATTATTTTTATCGTCTTGATTTTTATTATTTTGATTGTTTTTCTGATTATTTTTATCGTCTTGGTTTTTATTGTTTTGATCGTTTTTCTGATTATTTTTATCGTCTTGATTTCTACTGTTTTGATCGTTTTGCTGATTATTTTTGTCGTTTTGGTTTTTATTGTTTTGATCGTTTTGCTGATTATTTTTGTCGTTTTGGTTTTTATTGTTTTGATCGTTTTGCTGATTGTTAAGTATAGCGTCGGTAAGCTCGTAATTAAATTTCGCGTCAACATCTCCCGGTTCAATCTCCAGCGCTTTCTTGTAAAATTTTAATGCCTCCTCAAAATCACTCTTCCTAAAGTTCGTATTCCCCAAATTATAGTACGCTTTTTGTTTAAATTTTGCAGCTTTTTGAGACGAAACTTTTTTGTAATAATTTTGTGCTTTTTCAAAATCTTTTTTTTTGTAAAAAATATTGCCGAAATTAAAAATTACTCGAGGATCTCGAAGTGCTTTTTCAGGTAAATTTTCGTAATATTTCAAAGCTTTATCGTAATTTTTCTTCCCATATTCTATATTGCCAAAAATGCGATCTCTCAGAGAATTTGCAAAACAAACACTTTGCGACACAAAAAACAAAATAAAAATAAAAAATATAAAACTTTTTTTCATGCTCGCTTCTCGCTCGTTTCCTTAATAAAGCTTTCCAAAACCAAAATTAAAAAACCTAAAAATAAAAAATAATAAAATTTTTCCTCATACTGTTCTGACATTTTTGAGTTTAATTCTTTTTTTTCAAAAGCTTCCAAATCCTTCGAAATAATTTCAACATCCAAAAGTCCATTTCTCGAGTAATAATATTTCCCACCAGTCGAATTTGCAATTTTTTTTAGCAAACTTTCGTCCAGTTTTGAAGTAACAGTCGCGCCGCGAATATCTTTTTTGTAATCCACGATTTTGCCGGATTTATCTCGAATCGGGATAATCTCGCCTGAAATATTTCCAAATCCTATCGTAAAAATTTTCACGCCTTCTTTTTTCGCCATCTCCATTTCACTCAAAACATTGCTCTCGTGGTCTTCTCCGTCAGTTAAAATAATCAAAACCTTATATTTCTGCTCTTTTTTATCAAAAGTCTCCCTCGCCAGAGCAATCACATCGCCGAGATTTGTTCCTTGTTCCGGAACAGAATTTATATCGACAAAATCAAGAAATAATTTCACGGCGTTTATATCGGTTGTGAGCGGACACTGCAAAATGCTTGTTCCGGCAAAAGCGATTATCCCGAGTCTATTCCCTGCCAAAGAATTTGCAATCCTCGAGAGTTCTGATTTAGCTTGAGTGAGCCTGTTCGGCTTTATGTCTTCTGCGAGCATGCTGAGAGAAGTATCGATAGCAATTATCACGTCTAGCCCTCGTTTTTTTACTTCGACAATCTTTTTGCCGAATTTCGGGCCGGTCAAAGCAACTAAAAAAAACGTAATCGACAATATTTTTAACCAAAATTTCAAGGCTTGTTTTTTCTTTGAATTTATCGGAATCAAATAATTCGCTAATCCGGAGTTTATAAAAATATTCAATCTTTTTTGTTTTAATTTTGCGCCTAAAAATCCCAGTAAAATAAAAACAGGAACTGTCAACAAAAAAAACAGTAAAATTTTATGTTCAAAAATCATAATTTACCTCGACGAAATCAGACGAACAATCTAGAATCACGGGATTTTTATCCAAAATAAACTCACGAGTAAAATCTCTAAAAAAAGCAAAATCAAACCTGGAATTAAAAAATACAAATAAAGCTCTTTATACTCGTGATATTCTTTTATTTTGACCTCGCTTTTTTCCATAGAATCGATTGTTTTATAAATTTTCTTGAGTCCATGCTCATCTTGTGCTCGAAAATATTTTCCTTCAGAAATTTGAGCAATACTCGTCAGCGCTTTTTCATCTAATTCATCAGGAATCGTAACATATCTTTTCCCAAAGACAGGATCATTTATTGGATATAACGCTTTCCCTTTTTTTCCAACGCCAATTGCATAAATTTTTATACCAAACGCTTTTGCAACTTTTGCAGCCGTCAAAGGATCAATTTCTCCGGCATTGTTACTTCCGTCGGTGATAAGAATCACGATTTTACTTTTTGCCTTCAAATCCTTCATCCGTTTCACGCAAGTCGCGATTGCACTTCCAATTGCTGTTCCGTTGACATTTGTCATAGACATTTGCGTTTTATCGACAAAACTGAGAAGCGCGTCGTGATCAGATGTGAGCGGGCATTGCGTGTAGGCGATTCCTCCGAATACAACGAGACCAATCCTGTCATAAGGACGATTTTTTATAAATTCTTTCGTAACTTCACGTGCGACATAAAATCTGTTATTAGGCTTTAAGTCTTCGGCACGCATACTTTCCGACGTGTCCAAACAAAGTAAAATATCATAACCTTTTGTCAAAACTTCCTGGATTTTGTTGCTCGATTGCGGACGAGCCAATGCAAAAATAAAAAAAATCATGCTCAGTATTTTCAAAAAAAACAAAAAATTGGCTCGAGAAAAATAACGAGATGAATTTAAATAAGCCTTTTTTTTTGCCGCTTTTACAATGGAAAGCGAGGAATATTTGATAAACGAGGAATAATTTTTGTATTTTCTCCGAAAAAAATATTCGTAAATAAAATATCCAGGAATCGTCAATAAAATAAAAAAATAAGGATACATAAATCTCATGTTTTTGCCTCGAGATTTAAATTTTCTGAAATTTCTTCAATTTTGGTCTTTGTAACAAAATTGTAAACATAAGAATAATGTTCGTCTATCAAAAGCGTCGTCGGAATATATTTTGCAAACTTAACCAAATCACATTCCTCAAAAAAATTTCTTAATTCTACGATTAGCGACGGATCAAAATAATTTTTCTTTAATTCAAACGATATTTCGTACGTCGTTTTTTCCATAATTTCAATATTAAATCTATCTTCCAAATATTCTTTGAAAATTTCCGTCAGTAAAATATAAAAAGTTTTGATTTCATTGTTTGCTAAAAGGTTGGAATTTTTTAGTTTTTCAAGTTTTTGAAAGGCAATTGTGTGGGCCGGTAATTTCAGTTTTTCCTCTTCTAATTTTCGTTTTCTGCGAATTAAAAAATAAAAAGCTGCTGCAACCAAACTTAAAAATAAAACGCACAAAAAAATAATTATTTTTGTATCGATAAAACTAAAATTTTTTTTGATGTCTTTGATATCAAGATTTTTCGCGTCTTTCTGAGTGATTACGCCAAAAACTGAAATCACGATTTCTTTTGAAGTTAACGAAAATTTTTGATGATCCAGCTCGTAGTCAACACTAAACCCCGGGATTTTATAAACGCCTTTTGTAAAAGTTGCGAGTTTGAAATTATATCTTTTCACAACTTTATTTGAAAAAAACTTTTTCGAAGGCTCAAAAACTTTAGCGTCTTTTATTTCAAAATTTACGAAATTTGGTTTTGGAACAAAATTTGTAAGCAAAATGAAATCAGAATACTCGATATCAATAGTAAAATCGAATACGTCGCCGATCAAAGTTGAACTTGAGGTTTTTATTGTGAACGAAATATTTTTGTCTCTAGCTGTCGTCTTTATCGTCATTGCCGAAAGACTTTTCGCGACGATAAAAAATTTAAGAAAAATGAATAAAAAAAGTATTGTTTTTTTCATTTTAGTCGAGGTTCTTATTATAAAATTTTTGAGTTATTTTATCAGAAAAAAGCATAAAATTAAAGAAATATTTCCCTCGTTTACGTCATTAATTTTCTTATTCAATAAAAAAAGCTCGATGGAATTAACCATCGAGCCTTGATATTTTGTCAAGTCAAAAGGTAGAAAACAGATAAGCCCAAGGAAATTCAATTGTTTGTAAATTTTTACTTTTCTTTAAAACGACAATTTTTTTATTTTTAGTTTTTTTTGCGGTTTTATATCTAAAAATTGCTAGGCAATTTTCTAAAATTTCAAGCTGAAGTATTATTTTTCACGACCGGATTGCGCTTATTAAAGATATCGTCTGTCTAGTAGTTTTAATGCCGGATCTACGAAGTTTTATTTATATATTTTTTATTTTTACGTAAATGTATAAAATTGTCCCTTTTAATTTATACTGCTTTTTATAATTAATTTTTTTTACATTTTTTTATTATAACTTTGTTGTGAAAATCGTAATAGTTGCCCTGCATAGTAACTTTTTCCCCTTTTTTGAAATCTTTAAGCTTCAGCGTATCTGCCCTGGGCAAAACGCATGTTACATACACTGTACCGTCTTTTTTATCCGAAAGCGACACATACGGAGTGGCCCAAATGCTTATCCCTGTTTCTACTACTACTCCGTTTACCGTTAAAGCGTCGTCAAACTCAAAAGTGGCTGTTTCATTATTGAGATCATTGTATAATTCGTAAACGTCACAAATTTTATTCATATTGTCATCTCCATATCTAAAAGCAGCATGCGACAAAGCAATACATAAAACAATCGCAACCAACAAAAATATTTTTCGCATTAAACTTCCTTTAATCGACAAATAAAGCATTTTCAATCATGCGCGGGCAATTATTTCAGCTTAAACAGTTTTTCAGCATTACCAGGGGCAATTTTTTCTTTATCCTTTGCGCTTATAGGCGCTTTTTCAATAAAATCTCTCGCGCCTTTATTCGAATAATACGGGTAATCGGCAGAGTACAAAATTCTGTCAGCACCCATAATTTCTATCGTATTGTTAAGCTGAGCATTATTAAACATACCGCTTGGCGTAACATAAATATTGTTAAGCATGTAATATTTGAAATCATGTTTCATCGGAGACGCGCTTGCCGGGAAAAAAGTATTAATCCTGTCGGTATAAAAAGGAATCAATTCCCCCCAGTGCCCGATAATAACCTGCAAATCGGGGTGCCGGTCAAACACACCGGCAAAAATAAGACGCATAACATGAATGCCGACCTCGTAATGCCAGCCTATTCCGGCTGAAGCAAAACGCGCCGCAAAAGCAGGGTCGTCATTATAGTAATAAGCGTCACGAACTTCCTTTTTTACAATAGTCGGATGAATGTATAGAGGCACGCCAAGCTCGACGGCCGTTACAAAAATTATTTCAAAATCCGGTTGATCCATAAAACGCCCGTGCGCCGTTCCGTTAATCATGGCTCCTTTAAAGCCCAGTTCTCTAACACACCGTTTTAATTCTTCCGCGGCAGCTTTAGGGTTAGACATAGGCAATGTGGCAAAACCCATAAATCTGGTAGGATATTTGGCTATGGCTGCGGCTAACTGATCGTTCGCTTTACGTGCAAGCTCTATCGCCTGCGGCGACGGAAGCAGTTCGGTCGCAGGAGAATTGTAAGAAAGTATCTGAACATCAATTCCGTTCGCATCCATATCTGCTATCCTCCCTTCACCTATATCAAACAGCTGTTCCGGTTTCATGGTAGTCCTTGAACCGAAATCTGCGATAAATGCCTTGCTGTGTCCCGGCGCAATTTTTTCTATCTCAACGCGGGTAGCTTCCGTAATTTCCGTATTAAGAAAATGTTCTTCCACCATTATAATTTTCATTTTTTTAGAATCCTTTACTATTTTGGCCGGCTTTTTTACATCAGTATTAACTGTTTGACGGCTGGTATTTTGTGCATTAGCCGTAACAGCTAAAACCATACAAAACACTGCTGCCGGTATAATCTTTTTTAAGTTTTTCATTTTACATATTTCCTTTAATAACGAATATTATTTTCTATCTTGCTTTTAATGCTAACTGCCGTTTTATGTAATTCAACCAAACATTTGCTTTGGGTTTTGTCTCATTTCATCGAACTCTTATCCTGCCTGACTGTCATCGAACTTATTCAAATAAACAGCTTTTCCTCTTGCTGTCAGCAAAGGAAAAAGAATTCCCCACACCGTTTTTTTAAATTTAGACAATTTAACTCCCATATTTTTCTCCGCTTCCAGGCTGTCCTGCCAGTAAATTTTCATAAAATGCATACTGCGGGCAATGGACATATACTGTTTAGGAAACTCTTCCGAACGGATCAGTTTTGCAGCAATAAAATTTTCAAAAGTTTTTTCCCAAAAATGCATGTTGTCTTTAAAAACTTTAAGCTGGATTTCTCTGATTTTTTTGCTAAGTCCTGAAAAAAAAGTGTAATTCTTAAAATAAAAAGCATTTTCAACGCTCAATCTTTCCGAAAACAAAATCCAATCATTAAGTTCTTTTAAATTTTTACACGGAGATAATGGCTTATAACGGTTAAACATATTAACCACAACTTCTTCCGCAAGATCTTCCTTCTTTTTAAAATAGTATGTAAGATTGCCCACGCTTATTTCAAGCTTGGCGGCAATATCGCGCATCCCTACATTGCTGAACCCCTTATCAAGAAATAACTTTTGGGCTACTTTTGCTATTTCATCCCTGGTAGCTGATTCTTTCATTTTTTCCTCTCACACTTATAATTGTGTTTTAGTCTTTACTCAGCAAGCCACTTATCGGCATCACGGTATAGCTTATCGACTAAATCAGGGCGATCTATTCCCGACAGTTCTTCCGAAACCTGAATTCCGTTCTTTTTTCCCATATAGATCATACCTCCGTAACTCTGCCTGTATTTTGCCATTTCTTTTTCGGAAACTTTTATTTGTGAATTCGGAAATACCGGGATCATTGTATCCTTTTCATAAATTGCGTCAAACGAAACAATATACCACTGCCCGCCTGTCTTTTGTAAGCGGAACACAAGCTTAGAATCCGATAAAAGTTCTACAGAATATCCGTCGATAATATACCTTATTTGAACTGTTACCATCATAACTGCAACTGCTTTGTCATTGTTTGTCCAAATCTCTGTATTATAGATTTTATGTGGTGCAAACCCTCCCATATTTTTTGACGCTTCAATAAAACCGTAACCGCTTCCCTGAAACCAGGAAATGTTCACTCTGGAACCATCTGCATAACATTTCTTCATTTCGTCCCAAAGCGCATTGTCGCGGCAAAAGCGTTCAAATTCAAGAAGTTCTTTTATGGCGGTTTTATCAGCAATATTTTGCTAGCTTGAAACAACAGGCCTTTTTAATATTATTTTATATTCTTGCTGATTTTCCGTTTGTGCCGATATAATCCCTGACGACAAAACACAAAATGCAATAAGTAAAACTTTAATTTTCTTCATATTTTTACCTCTCTTCTATATTACATAATATTATTTCATGATATCTTTTATAATAGCGGTAACTTTGTTCATAACGGTACCGGCATTTTTTATACCTTTACTTTCCTGCTCTTTAACCCAGGCGGATTGTATTTCCCCGTAGTTTGTGCCGGTTTCCCATTGCTTCAATTCTTTCTGTTTCAGAATTCTGATTTGCGCTCCGGATTTCTTCATAATTTCTATTTGCGAATCAAAACTGCTGTCCATTACTGATCCCAAAGTTTTGTATGCTGCATCGGCAGCGCGCTTAACCGCCTGACGGTCTTCTTCAGCAAGGCTATACCAAACATTTTTATTGATAACTAAAAGATAAACATGCCCGAGCCATAAATTTTTAGATGCCAGCACATTTGACGCTGTTTTATGAATTTTTAAATCATATGCGCTGTCAATATTTACTATAAGCCCGTCCAAATCGCCGTCTTGCAGGGCTTTGTATATTCCATCACCCCACGGCATAGAAACAGGCACGCCTCCCGCGTTTTTAATAAAATCCCTGTGCCAGAAACTTGCAGTTCTCCATCTGCCCCCTTTTATATCTTCCAGCGTACTTATCGGTTTTGTACTGAAAAAAGCCGCGGGATACCCTGTTGCAAAAAACAGGCTCACAACATTTGCTTTGTTTAGTTCTTCTTCAAAATCAGGAATTTCAGCATACGCCCTCCTGAAAAATACAACCTGCTTATTTCCCGACGGACCTATAGGAAAACTTTTAAAAATTTGCTGGAGCGGCAATTCATCTGGAGAATATTCCGGTACTACTATCGCCATATCAGCACCGCCTTCGCCGCCGACAGTACGCAGCGCATTATAGCCGTTTGCAATCTCTGCGCCCCAGTGCTCTTCTATTATAAGACGCCCGTTTGTTTCTTTTTCAACGTAAGCAAAGAACACATCCTTGATGAACCGCGTACGCATATTGCCCAAAGGCTCATGATCGCTGTACTTAAGAATTCTTGTATCAGCCATAGCGGAATGCGCCAGAAACATCGCAAGTATTGCCATTAACAATTTTTTATTCCCTTTCATAATTGCTTCCATTATTTTTTATTGTGTGCGCTATTTTTATTTTATTCCATTTGATTATATTTTATAACTTTTAGAACCTTCCGAAAAACTGTATGTTTTTACTTCATCAGCGTCTATATAAAAAATTTTAAAATTCGGATTATCTGAAGTTTTATAAGTATTTTTAATTATCGTATTTTCATCCAGAATACGGGCTTTAACACCAGCATCTTCAGAAAAAACAGCTTTGCCGTTAACTGACAATACCGGCATGAAATTTTTTGTATGCGTACAAAATGAAACATTCGGATTAGCTGTCAATTGAACATATAACTGCTTTTGGACATCAGTGCAAAAAAACACCTTATTCCCCTGAACAAACAAACATTGCAATATCCTCGTGCTGACCAGTGTTCCATTTTGCGTGGCCAATACGCCGTTGGGGTTTTCTTTCAAAATTTCATTATAATTTATCATTACGGTTTTCCTCCTAAAATTATTTCCAAAAAAATTAGAACAACTGTACTACAACTTTATAGCACACGTGTACTAATTTGTCAATTATAAAACTTTTTTTGACTAAGCAATTATGTTTTTTCTTTATTATAATGTCCTAGACTAGACAAAAATTTTTGTGTTTCACTATATTTTTTAAGCCACGATTTTTTTTATTGAAAACACCGTAAATTTCACTCGGCGTTTTGTCGCTTAAAGACGAATGCTTCCGGTTTTCGTTATAGAATTCAATGTAATTCGAAATTCTCGTATTCAAATCTCTGAAACTTTCATACTAATTCTCGTGTTTTAGCGTTTGTCAAAATCTCTCAATTATCACATTATCCACCCATCTGTCGACGGAATCTATCAAAATTTTAATTTCATTATTTTTCAAAATATCAATAAATTTTTTACTCGTAAATTGCGAGCCTTGATCCGTATTGAAAATTTCCGGTTTTCCGTGTTTTTTCAAAGCTTCTTTTAAAACTTCTAAAATCACTTTTGCTTTGAACTCGCCTGAATATTTCGTTTTTCCCATTAAAATCCTCCAATTTTCTTTATTGGCGTATTTTAAAAAGATAGTAAAATCTCTATTTTTCTGTCCAGTTTTTCCAGGACATTATAATTTCACAATAGAAAAATTTTTTTTGATTTTTAGAGAAGGATGGGGGTTTGTGAACAAAGACAGCCCAAGACGGGACTTGAACCCGTGACCTCGTCCTTACCAAGGACGTGCTCTACCAGCTGAGCTACCTGGGCAAAATTTTTATACATTAAAACCTGACTCAAAAGCCTTATTATTCAAATCAACAAGTTTTTGCCCTTTCGCTTTAAAATTTTCTTCAATTACGCGCAAAAAACTTTCTTTCTTTAACAATGGGCAATGCTTTGCAAAAGCACCTAAAATCACCATGTTTGACGCGAGTTTATTTCCAATATTTTCAGCTACCGAATTTGCCGGAATATTTATGTGTTTTATGTTTTTATTTTTGTCATTTAAATTCGGCTCAACCATATCGCTGTTCGTCAAAATCATTCCATTTTCAACAACTTTCCGAGCGTATTTATCATACGCCAGCCTACTAAAACTTAAAAAAATGTCAATACTATCAACAATCGGCGAGCCTATATATTCATCGGAAATAATGACTTGCGCTTTTGCAGCGCCGCCTCTAACTTCTGCGCCGTAAGACGGAAAAAATGTCGCGAATTTATTTTCAAAAATCGCAGCTTTGCAAATAATAACGCCCGTGAGCATTATTCCTTGTCCGCCGTAGCCGCTAATAACGATATTTTGTCTCATAAAACGTCCTTGAAAATTCCGAGCGGAAATTCTTTTTTCATAACATTTTCAACTTCTGCGAGGGCTTCGAGCGGCGTTTGTTTCCAGCCAGTCGGACACATTGATAAAATTTCGACGAGAGAAAACCCTTTACCATTTATCTGATTCATTAAAGCTTTTTTCATGGCTTTTTTTGTTTTAATTATGTCTTCCGGGGTATTTATAGCGACTCTTTCCAAATATTTGACAGAATCGATTCCTCGCAAAAGTTCCAAAACTTTTATCGGGTAACCGTCTTCAATATTTCGTCCGCTTACAGTTGTCGTAGTTTTTTGCCCCAAAAGCGTAGTCGGAGCCATTTGGCCGCCAGTCATTCCATAGCAAATATTATTGACAAAAAAAATCGTGATATTTTCGCCACGATTTGCTGCATGCAAAAGCTCGTTTCCGCCGATCGCTATCAAATCTCCGTCGCCTTGATAAGTCACGACGATTTTGTCAGGCATAACTCTTTTTAATGCAGTTGCAACAGCAGGCGGTCTGCCGTGAGCGGCTTCGAGAGTGTCGAAATTCCAGTAAAAATAACCGAAAACCGCGCAGCCAACTGGAGCAACAGCCACGATTTTTTCTCGAATATCAAGCTCATCAGCCAGCTCAGTAAAAAGCCTGTGAACAATTCCATGTCCGCAACCCGGGCAATAATGCTGTTTTGCATTTTTTAAACTTTTTGGAAGTGTAAAACTCATTTCAAAATTTCCTTAATTTTTTGCAATATAACGTCCTTTTCAGGAACATTTCCGCCCGGAACTCCATAAAATTCAACTTTTGTTTTACCGGCCACTGAAAGCTCAACGTCTTCGACCATTTGTCCCATCGACATTTCAATCACAAAAATTTTAGCTTTACTCGCAAGCTCGTTTATTCGTTTTTTGGGGAATGGAAAAACAGTTTTTGGCCGCAAATATCCGACTTTTAAGCCTTCTTTTCGAGCAGTCAAACAAACATCATTTATAATTCTAGCACTAGTTCCGTAGCCTATCATCACAAGCTCAGCATCGTCTGTAAAATTTTCTTCCCAATCTATTTCGCTTTCCATGTCTTTAAATTTATTCATCAATCTATAATTATGCTCAGTCAATTCCCCGTCGCCCATCAAAAGCGACCTTATAAATCTTGAATCGCGGTTTTTGCAGCCGGTCAAAGCCCAGCTCGAAGTATCAAAAACTTTTGGATAAAGTTCCATTTTTTCGAAAAAATATTCAGGTTTTTTGAGCTCAACTTTTTCCATCATTTGCCCAATAATTCCGTCAGACAAAATCATAACCGGATTTTTGTATTTAAAGGCTAGATAAAATGCAGTAAACGGCATTTCGTACATTTCCTGAACTGAGCTCGGCGTCAAAACAATCATTTTGTAATCACCGTGGCCTCCGCCTTTTACGGATTGGAAATAATCGCCTTGAGCTCCAGAAATATTGCCAAGACCTGGACCGCCTCTCTGAACATTGACAATGACTGAAGGAAGTTCACAGCCGACGAGATATGAAATTCCCTCTTGCATCAATGAAATTCCGGGTGACGACGACGAAGTCAATGTTTTTTTCCCGGCGGCAGCAGCGCCAAAAACCATATTTATCGACGCTAGCTCGGATTCTGTTTGCAAAAAAACACGTTTTTCCTCACGCATCCGAAGTGACATATATTCCGTGATTTCATTTTGCGGAGTGATCGGATATCCAAAATATGCTTCGAGACCCGCTCCAATTGCACCTTCGACTAGAGCGTAATTTCCTTTCATGAACTCAATCATTTTTGTCCTCTTTTATCTCGATGGCAAAATCCGGACAGACAAGATAGCATCTTCCGCAAGCTTTGCATTCACCGACAAGTTCAACTGGATGACAACCGCTTTCGTTGAATTCTTCGCTTAATTTCAAAGCTCTAAATTTGCAGGCATTTATGCAGAGTCCACAGCTTTTGCAAAAATCTTTTTTTATATGTAATTTTTTGGGTGGCATTCTTTATCCTTTCTTAACTAAAATATTACTCGCAATTCAGCTCGATATTTCTTTACATCCTTCTTGTTTGCATCATAAGTTCTCTCGGCAATTCCAACAAGCATCATAAATGGCAGTAGTTCTGCTCCAATCTCCAATTTACCTAAAGTATTTGGTCCGTCGACATCTTTTATTTTATCCCAACTTTCTGCGCCTTTTTTGTCGTACATCAAATTAACAAAAAGTTTATCCAAAAATAAAGATTTATCTAAACTAATGCAAGTATAAAGCCACGGATACGTACCATCGGTATCATTATTTAAATTTTCGTATGCAACAAAGACGTTAACTTTGTCGATAAAGTTAATCTCAACTTCCCCGGCAAGTCCTTCTTTTCTCGGAGACATTTTATTCGACATCGTGTAAGGCTTAAAATTCCTATCAATATCGTAAAAAGCGTCAAAATATCCATAAATAAAATTATTTTCCAGGCTTTTAAACTGTAATTTGTAATTCACCATCAAAACTTTTCCCATGAACCCCGTAGCAAAACCCGTGCCGCTATCTTTTATCTTGAAATTTTTTGTATAAGTTTCACCGATTTGCATTTGTGCTATATCAGCAAACCACTTCGCCGAAATCGTATCAAAATTAACAATCGGGAGCTCTGCGTCTACAGCTATAATTCCAACTCCATCGTCCGACGTTTTTGAATTATCGTCCGGATCAAAATCTTGTCCACCTGATATCCCTAACGCAAAATTTGAAATAAAACGATCTCCGGCTCCATAAAAAGGTTTAAAATAAATTCTGCCACCGATAGTTTCTTTCCGAATTAAATTTGTTGTAATAGACTCAAATCCCCAAGCTGGGAAATTTAATTCCAAAACAGCTCCGGCCTTTTTCACGTCCGGATATCGAATCATATTTGAATAACGATTAAAAATAATTCCGTGCCCGATACTTTCCGACTTCAAGCCGCCAATTCTAAAATAAATCGGCTCGCCTTTTTTATCGTACGTCAGATAATAAATTTTCGTAATTACATCTTCCCAGCCATCCCATTCGCTATCCAAAAATTTTCCGTTCTTATCAAACAAAAATTCAAGATTGAAACCAACAGCGATTTTGCCAAACTCAAACTCAGGTAAAACAGAAAGACGATTATAAACTTCCGTATGGCCTTTTTCATCCTCGTAAGCTTCAGTCCCAAAAATTATTTGCGAGGCAAAAATAGAATTCAAACAAAAAAAACAAATAATAAGATACGAAAATGCAATTTTTTTTACAAAACTCATCAAAATTCTCCAGGTTTTATATATTTACCACTTTCGTTTTTGAAATTTTATCATGAAGAGCAAAGCCTTCTTTATTAAAAAGTATCAGAACATATCCCAAAGCTAAAATTAGCATCGACACTGCAGACGAAAAGAGTCTATAAAAAATAGTTTTGTAACTCATCGCAGAATTATCTAAATTTACAACTTTAATTTTTAACCATTTTTTCCCTAGCGTATAACCGTATTTTTTATACATAAAAACGTAATACACCAAAAACATCATAAAAGATGACGTAGTTATTGTGCTCTCGCTAAATGTTATAAAAAAACTCAAAATTAAAAAAACTATTAAAGACGCAAAATAAATCAAAAAATTATCAATGCAATAAGCACCCAATCTTCTGAGAAATAATGGCCAATTTTCTTTAGAATAAGTCAAATCCATATTCCCTCCTACGAAATAAATATTTATTTTATAACTAACTAAAAACTAAACGCGTCATTTTAACATTTTGAAAAATCTTTGTATATTAAAATCCGTTAAAATAAAATTTATGCTTCGAGCTCAAACGCTTTATGAACAGCATTAACCGCAGCGTCGATTTTTTCTCGATCAATAATGCATGAAATCTTTATTTCCGACGTAGATATCATGTGAATATTTATCTTATCGTCAGCCAAAATTTTAAACATTTTCGACGCCACCCCGGTTTGACTTTTCATCCCTACGCCTACTATCGAAATTTTCCCAACTTTGTCGTCATAAACCACAGCTTTTTCCGGAAAATTTAACTTTTTTAAAACTTCCAAAGTTTTTGTCAAATCAACGTTATTTATTGTAAATGAAATATTATTCAAATTGTTTTCTGCAGTACTCTGAACGATCATATCAACATTAATCCCGTCATTTGATAAAGCCTCAAAAAGATTCGCTGCAACACCAGGTTTATCCTCAATTCTTAACACAGAAACCTTGACTTGATTTCTATCGAACGCAACTCCTCTTACTAAAACGTCTTCCATGTTTTCCTCCTCTTCTAAAATAAGGGTTCCGGATTCTTGACTAAAAAAACTTGATCTTACATGAATTATAACTTGAAATTTTTTCGCAACCTCAATAGCCCTGGCTTGCATCACTTGAGCACCAAGCCCAGCCATTTCCAAAATTTCGTCGTAAGAAATTCTATCGATTTTTTTCGCATCTTTAACAACTCTAGGATCCGTTGTATAAATGCCTTTTACGTCGGTATAAATTTCACACTCGTCGGCTTTCAAAACCGAAGCGAGAGCAACTGCCGTCAAATCTGATCCTCCGCGTCCCAGCGTTGTGATATCAGAATCTCGAGTAATTCCTTGAAATCCGGCGACTATCACTATTTTGCCTTTTACGAGCTCAGCCAGCAATTTTTCCGTCGAAATTTCTTTTATTTTTGCTCGAGTGTGAGTTTCTGTAGTTTTGATGCCGACTTGAGCCCCGGTCAGAGAAATCGCATCATGACCGGCTTCTTTTATCGCCATTGAGAGAAGTGAAATCGAAACCTGCTCGCCAGTTGATAAAAGCATGTCCATTTCGCGATCGTCAGGTTTTTTTGTGATTTCAGTAGCCATTGTAATCAAATCGTCCGTCATATCTCCAGGCGCTGAAACTACGACTACGACTTTATATCCCAGTTTCTTTTTGTCCACACAAATTCTAGCTACATTTTTAATTTTTTGAGCATCTGCTACCGACGATCCACCAAATTTCATCACAATTATTTTTTCCACAATATTTGTACTCCTTCATTAGTAGGTTTTAACTCGTAAAATTCCGGATTTAATTCTAAAATTCCGTCAATTTCAAGAATAAATTTTTTTAAAACTTCAAGCTTCTGTTTTTCTACAACCAATAAAATTGTTGGCCCGGAACCGCTCAAAGCAACTCCGTCAACATTGTTTTGCCTAGCAATTTCGTCAATCTCATAAAAAAAACGGATATTTTTCGTTCGAATTTTTTGATGCCAGACATCGTCCTTCATACTAAAAAACAAATTCGAAAATTCGCCTTTTGCAAAAGAAATCATATTCAGAATTGCTTTATTTAAACCACTCAAATAGTCTAAATGTGAAAAATTTTGGTCATTATTAAATAATTCAACACGAGAGTTATTCGTATTTACATGATAATTCGGGACGAAAAATAACAAGCTTTTTGGCTCATAAAATTCAGTAACATCAGGGAACTTAAAATACGAAACTTTTTTAGCTTGAGAATCCAAAATTGCCGACGCAACAAGTCCGCCAAAAAAACTAGCTGCCAAATTATCAGGATGTGGTTCAAAAAATAGCGAAATATTCAAAAGCTCATCAAACGAAAATTTATCATCAAAACATAGCGAATTCACTGCAACAAGCGTTGAAGCAATCGCTGCTGAACTTGATCCGAGTCCGCGAGACAGCGGAATTTCATTTTCTACTTCAACTTTTAAACTTGGACGTTTTGTATTATTTATTTCAAAAAATCTTGAGATTACTTTAAAAATTAAGTTTGTGTTACAATTTACTTCCTGCGGTTTCCCGTTATAAAAAAATTCATCAACAACATTCATACTAATCGTGATATTGTTGTGCAAATTCAAGGCAAGACCCAGGAAATCAAAGCTAGAACCCAAGTTCGCAGTTGTACTCGGAGCCTTAACTTTTATCGATGTAAACATTTTATATCCTTTTTATCTACCTAATTTTCAAGGCGCTGAGAGCGATGAGTCCGAGTATAATTCCGATGATCCAAAATCTCACCACGACTTTTGTTTCGTGCCAGCCACAAAGCTCATAATGATGATGGATTGGCGCCATTTTAAAAATACGGATTCCGCCATGATTTCTAAAAAAATAAACCTGAATCATCACAGAAACTGCCTCAACAACGAACAATCCTCCGACTATTACCAGCAACAGTTCTTGTTTCACTATAACTGCAACAACTCCCAAAATCCCACCTAAAAATAACGAACCTGTATCGCCCATAAAAACTTGAGCTGGATACGCATTGTACCACAAAAAACCCAGTCCAGAGCCGATTAATGCTGACAAATACACGACTAATTCCCCAGCTCCAGCGACGTGAACAATTCCGAGATAGCTGCTAAATTTCACGTGTCCTGCTAAGTAAGCAAACACGATATAAACAAAAGCAGAAATCATAATAAGTCCTATCGCAAGCCCATCAAGACCGTCAGTTAAATTCACAGCATTAGACGAGCCAACCACAACTAATGATGAAAACAAAAGATAAAAAATCCCGAGATTCACAAAAAAAAGTTTAAAATAAGGAAGGTTGACATGAGTTGAATACTCGTTATTAACCGGGAAAAAATAAAAATAAACGCCAATTGCAAGCGCAAAAATGAATTGCAAAATCAGCTTTTTTCTGCCAGCCAAACCTTTTGTATTTTTTTTAACGAGTTTTAGATAGTCATCACAAAAACCGATAGCGCCCAAATAAATAGTGGAAATTAAACAGATTACAATAAAACGATTTGTGAGCTTCGCCCAAACTAATGATGCAATCAAAACGCTCAAAATTATTATGATTCCGCCCATTGTAGGCGTTCCTTTTTTGTCCAAATGCGTTTTTGGGCCATCATCTCGAATAGCTTGATTGATTCTGTAATAGCGCAATTTCTGAATTATCGGCAATCCAATAAAATAACTCACTAAAAGCCCGGTCAAAAGCGCGCCGGCCGAGCGAAAAGAAATGTATTGGAAAATATTAAAAGGTGTGAAGTAAGAGGCAAAAGTGGAGTATAAATAATAAAACATAATTTTTTGTTAGAGTTAAATTTTTATAAATTTGATTATTAAACCGGAAACTGACTCGAGTTCTTTGACTAGCTTAGCAT
This sequence comes from bacterium, assembly GCA_031551405.1. GTDB lineage: Bacteria > RUG730 > RUG730 > RUG730 > RUG730 > JAVBNQ01. Next base: position 45,351 of record JAVBNQ010000010.1, read on the forward strand.
TATTTTCATTTTGTCCGCTCACAAGTTCCAGAATTATCAACCCTTTTTGTGAACAAGCATCATGAGAAAAATCATGGAGTCCAAGACGAACTTTTATATTGCAACCATATTTGGTTAAAATTTCTTGAATTTTCGGCACTTCTTGTGTTCTCTTGTCGACGGAAATTATTACAATATTTTGCGTCATTTTTTGCTCCTTTCGTTTAATTTGTAATCCGATTCATTAAAAACTATCGAACAATAATATTCTTGCAAATAGTCTCGATCCTGAGAAAGAACAAAATCCAGCAAAAATGTTACAATTTTATTTTCAAAATCTTTGTATTTTGGCGACAACGAAGAAGTCGTATTCGTAAATAAATACGCATAATCTTTCAAAAATCCCGAGAGATAAAGTTTTGCTGATCCTTTGTCAAGTCTATAATTTTTCTCGTCGAACACGAACTTTCTCACTTGCTCATCCAAATCTCGAGACAAAAGTTGCCAATTATAAAGCGAGTTTCGCATTTTCGGTCCATCTGAACGCAAAAAAGTTAAAGCAAAAATTGCGCGACCATTTCCAGATGGATCAAGGTTAAGAAGTCTGGAAAGAATATCTTCTAACGTTCTAATTTCTCCAAAAAGTAAGGTTGTACTTTCCCGGGGATTCCTGATATTTCGCAAGTCGTTAATTTTATGTTTACCAAAATGGTACCACTTAGGCTGCAACGGATATTTTTTTAGCGTAGCGTCGATTAAAACCGAATTATAAACATTAATCAAAAATATCAATTTTTGCTCTTTGTTTAAGCTAACATATTCGTCAAAGCTAAAATTGTTTAAAGATTTTACAAAAACATCTAAATTTTTGTTGTTAAATTTCAAATTTTCATAATCAATTTTGCCGTCGTCATCTACAAATTGTTGCAAAACATTCTCATAAAGACTAAGTTTTACAGGACTCGCTTGCAAACCCGTCAAAATATATGGCATAATCAAAAAATACGCGCACAAAACAAAAAAAATTTTTTTAAAATGTCTCATTTGTCCCTTAAATTTATATTGAATATTTTTAAAATTCATAGTCACTAAAATACCAAAATTAAATTTTTTTTACAAACTAAATCTGAGTGAAAATCAAAAATTTTTACTTCTTTTTTTCAGTTTTTATTTTCTCTTTCAAACAATACAAAATAATTGCTTTTTGCACGTGAAGTCTGTTCCCGGCCTGCTCAAAAACTCTCGAATTTTTGCTTTCTATCACCTCATCCGTAATTTCTTCTCCTCTATGTGCCGGCAAACAATGCATAATTATCACGTCTTTTTTCCCGATTTTATCCACGAAGTCTCGATTTACCTGATAATTTTTAAAATCTTTTTGTCTTTTTTTCTGTTCAGCTTCTTTTCCCATGCTCGTCCAAATATCCGTGTAAATCACGTCTACTTTTTTCTTGATTTCCTTTATGTTGTTCGTCACAAAAATCTCACAATTATTTCTTTTTGCTATTTTTTGTGCGTCAAGAAGCGTTTTTTTCTCAGGTTCATAACCTCTTGGACAAACAATAGAAATATTCATACCGAAAATAGCGCAAGCCTGCATCAGAGAATTCAAAACATTCGATCCGTCTCCGATATAAAGCAGATTCATTTTATTTAAATTTTTCGTATTATCCTTGTAAACATCAAAATTTTTAAACTCAAAAATGGAAAAAATATCACTCAAAGTTTGACAAGGATGACACTCATCAGAAAGCCCGTTTATGACTGGCACATTCGAAAATTTAGCTAATGTTTTGATTTTTTCCTGCTCAAATGCTCGGATCATAATAATATCGACATACTGCGATAAAATACGCGCAGTGTCCTCTATCGTTTCTCCTCGACCAATCTGAATGTCGTTCGAATGCAAATAAAGCGCCTGTCCTCCAAGCTCATACATTCCCACCTCAAAAGAAACGCGTGTTCTCGTAGATGGTTTCTCGAAAATCATAGCCATCGTTTTATTCGCCATGGGCTTAAATTTTGCTCTGTCTACATTGTGTTTCAACTCGTAACTAGCACGTAAAATTTTATACAACTCGTCTTTCTTAAAATCCTTTAGCATTAAAAAATCGCTAAATTTCATAACTTAAATTCCCCCGATCTATTTTTTCCCGTAAACTTTAGCAGGATCAAACAATCGATTCCCGATAATAGTCCAAGAATTATTTGTGAGTTTTTTAAAAAAACACGTCTTAAAACCTTCGTGACAAGCTGCTCCGTTCTCTGTTTTTCCTCCATCGCCAAGCTGCAAAATCTTCATCAAAATCGCATCTCCGTCGCAATCAACATAAACTTCCTTGAGCTTCTGGATATTTCCAGATGTTTCTCCTTTCACCCAAAATTCCTGCCTGCTTCTACTCCAATACGTCATTTTTTCGGTTTCCAAAGTTCTCTTCAAAGCTTCCTCGTTCATATAAGCCAGCATCAAAACTTCGTTTGTGTTCGCGTCTTGAGCGATTACTGCGACGAGTCCATCTTTATTGAACTTCACATTTTCCAAAACTTTTGCAAATTCCAATTCGTTTAACATAATCTAATCTCCGTCTTATTTTCTTTCAAATATTTTTTCAAATTTTTTATACTGATTTCGCCAAAATGAAACAGCGAAGCAGCCAAAGCCGCATCAACATTTGTTTTTTTAAAAACGTCCAAAAAATCTTCTTTTTTGCCGGCTCCACCGGACGCTATGACAGGAATATTAATGACGTTTGCTATTGCAGCATTCAGCTCGAGATCAAAACCACTTTTCGTGCCGTCGGCGTCCATGCTCGTCAGCAAAATTTCGCCAGCGCCAAGCTCTTCAACTTTTCTCGCCCAATCTATAACATCAATTTTTGCGTCGACTCTTCCGCCGTGAGTAAAAACTGTCCACTTGTTGTCTGCGATTTTTTTTGTGTCAATCGCTACGACGATGCACTGTTTCCCAAATTTTTTTGCGCCTTCGGAAATCAAACTCGGATTCTCGACCGCCGACGTATTAATCGAAATCTTGTCAGCTCCGGCCAAAAGCGCCTCGCGTATATCGCCCAAATTCCGCAAACCGCCACCAACTGTTAGCGGCATAAAAACATTTTCTGCTGTCTTCTTGACCAAATCCAAAAAAATACCCCGTTTTTCATGCGATGCGGTTATATCGAGGTAAACAAGTTCATCAGCTCCCTCTTCCTCGTATTTTTTTGCAATTTCGATTGGATCACCAGCATCAATAAGGCCGACAAAATTTACGCCTTTCACAACTCGACCGTTTTTTATATCTAAACACGGAATTATTCTTTTAGCTAACATAATTTTTCGCTAAATCAATAGCTTCCTCTAAATCAAATTTCTGTGTATAAATCGCTTTTCCCGCTATAATTCCAACTAAATTTTTTTGCTTTAAATCTATCAAATTTTTTATATCCTGTAAACTCGAAATTCCGCCGGATGCGATTATCTTTTGTTTTGTAATTTTGCAAATTTTTTGCGTTGATTCTAAGTTTGGACCGGAAAGCATCCCGTCTTTTGAAATATCGGTGTAAATAAATTCGTCAACTCCAAAACTTTCCATTTTTAAAACCAAATCTTCTGCTGAAATTTTAGTAGTTCCAGTCCAGCCAGAAATCGCGATTTTTTCGTTTTTTGCATCAATGCCGACTGTGATTTTCTCTGGGAATTTTTCACAAACACGTTTTATCTCGTCTGGATTTTTCGCAGCCGCAGTACCAAAAATCACACGATCGATTCCAATATCAAACATTTTTTTCGCATTCTCAGCGGTTCTGATCCCGCCGCCTAAATCGATCGTTATATCGAGAGCCTTTCGAATATTTTTTACCACATCGAAATTCGCGCTACTTCCGCTCAGCGCTCCATCCAAATCAACCAGATGCAGCCTTTTCGCACCTTTTCTCTGCCAAAGTTTTGCAATCTCGACAGGCGACGCAGAGTACGAAGTTTTTTTTGAATAATCGCCTTGCTCGAGTCTCACACATTCGCCGTTTATTAAATCAATCGCAGGAATTATTAACATTTTTCCTTCTTAACTGTGCTTTTTATTAAAGTTCCTTATCAAAAAATTGCAAAACATTCCGAAAATTTTTATATTATTTTAATCGTATCAAAATCGCATGCTTTTACTAGCAAATTTTCGCACGCGGCGGTAGTTGCATGATAAACCTTACCCGCCGCTTTCAGCGAAAAAATTTTTTTACTTTTGAGATAAAACATTTAGACTTGAAAATCCTTCCCGTACTTCTCAAGGACAAAATCGATGTCTTTGTCCCCGCGACCTGAAAGATTCACCAAAATAGTTTCCTCTTTCGGCAAAGTTTTCGCGAGCTTCATCGCATACGCTACTGCGTGCGATGATTCAAGAGCCGGAATAATGCCTTCTACTCTCGATAGTGCAAAAAATGCCTCAATCGCTTCGGCGTCAGTAATCGCTTCATATTTAACTCGATGCGTATCCTTCAAATAACAATGCTCAGGTCCAACTCCTGGATAATCGAGTCCGCTAGCCACAGAATAAACGCTAGATGGCTCGCCTTTCTCATCTTGAAGCACATAACACCTAAAACCATGAATAACACCTACTTTTCCGAGAGTCAAGGCTGCCGCATGTTTATCCGTTTTAAGTCCGAGTCCAGCCGGTTCAACACCAAACATTTTAACTTCTTCGTCGCCTAAAAACGCGCTAAAAAGTCCGATCGAGTTCGAGCCTCCGCCAACACACGCCACGAGATTATTTGGCAAATTATTCGTAAGTTCAAAAAATTGCTGTCTTGCTTCTCTCCCGACAATCGATTGAAAATCTCGAACCATCATCGGAAACGGATGTGGCCCTACGACTGAACCGATTGCATAGAAAATATTTTTGGGATCTTTGAGATAAGCCTCAAAAGCTGCGTCAACAGCTTCTTTCAAAGTTTTGTTTCCAGAAGAAACTGGCACAACTTTTGTTCCCAAAATCCTCATTCTTGACACATTCGGATGCTCTTTTTCGATGTCGACCTCACCCATGTAAATATCGCATTCAAGCCCAATAAGTGCAGCTGCAGTTGCGATTGCAACTCCGTGCTGTCCAGCGCCAGTTTCAGCTATCACTTTTTTCTTCCCCATTTTTTTTGCGAGCAAAACTTCTCCAAGGCTATGATTGATTTTGTGTGAACCTGTATGATTAAGATCCTCTCGTTTTAGATAAATTTCTGCGCCATTTATTTTTCGTGTTAAATTTTCAGCAAAAAATATAGGCGACGGTCTTCCAACATAGTTTTTATAAAGATTTTTTAGTTCGTTTTGAAAGTTTACATCATCTCGCAGTTTCAAATATTCAGCTGCAATTTCAGCCATGATTTTTTGTAATTCCTGAGGAACATAAGCTCCGCCGTACTCTCCAAAGTTACCTTTTTCATCCGGAAAATTATATTTTATTTCCATTTTTTATTTTTTCTCCTTTAAATTTTACTAAATGCAAAAAAAATTAGTCTAGGCTAGCTTCGCCAAAATGGCAGCCCACCAAATTGTAAAATTTTTGGGTTTTTTATAAAAAATTTCATCACATTCCTCTCATTAAATTTTTTGAAAATTTATTTTCAAGCTAAGAATATAGCAAATTTCACTCTTAGTTGACAACAAGATTATAATATTTGTTATTTTTTCAAGAGCAAATAAAAAAAGCCCGACAGAATTAACTGACGAGCTCGTAATTTCTATCAAGGCAAATCGCTAAGTTTTTGGTGGGCGGTACTGGAGTCGAACCAGTTACCTCTTGCGTGTCGAGCAAGCACTCTAACCAACTGAGCTAACCGCCCCAAATAAAAATCACTCTCTTATCATCGACAGACAAAAAGAGAGTGATTATAAGGTTTAAAAAATTCAATAGTAGTTAAATATCTTTAATTTCCAAATTGTCAAGCGGAGCAACTGTCAAAATTTGTTTTGCTTCTTTCGGATATTTTGCGATAAAACGTAATTCATCGTTAATAAGCGGTTTTTGAGTGTGAACATTTGCATATCTAGCAAGCTCTAAAACATTATATGCTTCGCTTTCAGTTTTAAAATCTATCTCAAGCTCTCCATACACATTTCTGAAGCCTTTGATTCCGCCGTATTCACCAGTTGTAATCATGCGACCAGTTTCTATTTTTTCTGGCTCGCCTCGTCCAAGTTCTTCGAAATCGTAAAGCTCATAATTTCGTCTATCTTTTAAAGCTCCGTCGGCATGAATTCCAGACTCATGCGCAAAAGCATTTCTTCCAACTCCAGGTTGATTAATTGGAATCGGAACATTGAACGCATATGACGCATATTTCGCTATTTTCCAAGCTTTTGACAAATCGATTTTTTCGTCTAAAACATATTTTGAATTAGCAAATCCGCTGGATTTTTTTAATGCTAAAATCACAGAAACCAAGTCTGCATTTCCGGCTCTTTCTCCAAGTCCATTGATCGTCGTGTTAATAAAAGCGTTGACTCCATTATCTATCGCAGCTTTTGCGCCGGAAACGCTCGTAGCTACGACCATTCCTAAATCGTTGTGGCAGTGAAGCTCAATGTCCATTTTTGTGTTTTTCGCAATATATGCAATGTTATTATAAATCGTAAATGGATCGTCATATCCCAAAGTATCACAATATCTAAAACGATCCGCTCCAAAATCGCGAGCAGAGGCTGCAAATTCAACCAAAAATTCTAAATCAGTTCTTGAAGCATCCTCGGCATTGATTCCGACGCTTTCAATTCCTAAATCTTTTGCCATCTTGACAGCGTCGCAAGTATGTTGAATCACTTGTTTTTTATCGATTTTGCCTTTGAATTTATTGCTAATCATTTGGTCAGAAGTTGACATCGATAAATTTAAGTATTTTATACCTGGTACTCGCTTTTTAGCTTCTGAAACGTCAGTCGTCACAGCTCGAATCCAACCGCTCAGTCTCATATTTTGCATCACGCCTTTTTTCGCGAGCTCTAGATTCGCATTCAAATAATTCGTCTCGTGGTTTGTAACAGGAAATCCAAATTCAGATTGATAAACACCCATTTCTGCGAGATACATGTTGATAATTGTCTTCTCAAGTTTCGCCAAACCAAGATTTGCAGTCTGAACTCCGTCTCTATTTGTTACATCTATAATATAAATTTTTTTGTCCACCATATTTTTCCACCTCACTATTTTCTTAAGTTGCTTAGTAAAACAAAGTATTTATTTCAAATCTTTTAAAAAATTCTTAAATCTCTCGACGCCTTCCTTTATGTTATTTAGGCCTAGAGCATATGAAAATCTAACGCAATTTTTATCGCCGAATGCATCACCAGGAACAATTGCTATTTTTGCTTCGTCTAATAATATGCTACAAAAATCTACGGTATTCTCTATCTTTTTCCCATTATAACTTCTGCCAAGATAGTATTTGATGTTTGGAAAAACGTAAAATGCGCCTTCAGGAGCCAAACATTTAACGCCTTCGATTGAATTTAGAGCGTGCACGATATAATCGCGTCTCTCACAAAATTTTGACATAATGCTCGCAAAATCAAACGCTATTTCTTGACTAAGAGCAGCGTATGATGCTTTTTGAGCTATAGAATTTGCGTTTGAAGTGAGATGACTTTGGATGTCGTCGATTACTTTTGCAATTTCTTCGTCTGCAGCCAAATATCCTATTCTCCAACCCGTCATAGAAAAAGCTTTTGAAAAGCCGTTAATTACAATCGTTCGTTTTTTAATCTCAGAATTGAAAGACGCAATGGAAACATGCTTTACGCCGTCGTAAATTATTTTTTCGTAAATTTCATCAGAAATAACGTATAAATTATTTTTTATCGCAATTTCCGCAAGTTTTTCCAAATCTTCTTTCGGATAAACAGCTCCAGTCGGATTACTTGGGCTATTTACAATAATTAATTTTGTTTTTTTTGTGATCTTAGAGTTAAGCTCGTCAAAATTGATTCTAAAGCTATCCTCAAATTTTGTCTCAACAACAACCGGTTTACCACCAGCGAGTTTGACTTGATCAATATACGTCACCCAATAAGGACTAAAAATTATCACTTCATCGCCGTCATCACAAAGAGCAAAAATTGCGTTAAATAATGAATGCTTAGCTCCATTAGAAACTACAATTTGACTTGGCTTATAACAAAGATTGTTTTCTTTTTCTAATTTTTCACAAATCGCTTTTCTAAGCTCCAAAATACCGGCATTTGCAGTATATTTTGTAAAACCCTCATCGAGTGCTTTTTTAGCAGCATTTTTTATGTATTCCGGAGTGTCAAAATCCGGTTCTCCGGCTCCAAAGGAAATTACCGGAAGCCCTTGTTTTTTTAACTCGTTAGCTTTACTGGTAATCGCAAGCGTAACAGACGCTGAAATTTCTCTCGCTCTTTTTGACAATAAGCTCATTTAATATTTTTTCAACCTCGTTTGGTTTTTAAGTTTTATTGAATCGGTTCAATACTTACAAACTTGCTGTTTTTTTTACCTTTTGTTTCAAAGCCAACTTTCCCTTCGATCATTGCAAAAAGCGTGTGGTCGCGACCAACTCCAACATTATTTCCAGCCTTAAATTTAAGCCCGCGCTGTCTAACGATGATGCTACCAGCCGTAACAATTTGTCCGCTGAATCTTTTCACTCCAAGCCGTTTACCAGCAGAGTCTCTACCGTTCGAGCTACTTCCCTGACTTTTGGTATGTGCCATTGTTTCTCCTATTTAGTTTCTATATCTCGATAGAAACCGGAATTATTTTATCCTAAAAGTATTTCTTTAATTTGAATTTCCGTGTAATCTTGCCTGTGTCCTTGCATTTTATCATAACTTTTTCGTCTTTTTTTCTTGAAAACTAAAATTTTCTTGTCTCTATCTTGATTTAAAACTTTTGCGGTTACCTTAGCATTTTCGATATAAGGCGCGCCAATACTTAATTCTCCATCGCTATTTTTGATAAGCATTACTTTTGTAAATTCGATTTCATCTCCTATTTCGTTATCTAATTTATCTATTCGTACTACTTCATTTACCTCAATCTTTTGCTGTTTTCCTTCGAGATCTATTACGGCGTACATACGTGCCTCCTAAAAAATAAGTTTGCTATTATAATTACTACATTTGTTAATGTCAACTTTTTTTAATAACTTTAATTGCAATAAAAAAACATAAATTTCTCGATACAAATTCTGAATTTAAAATTTGATTCTATTAATCTCTTAAATATTACGTTATTCTACTGCTCTCAATGTTTCACAAAACTTTTTTCAAATTTAAAAAAAAATTAAATTCTCTACAAGTTTGAAAACTTTACAAAACAAATCTATTTATGCTAGATTTTACAAATTTTTTAATAAAAACAAACTAAAATGAATTCAATAAAAAACAATCTTGAAATTTTACAAGAAAACATCCGCAAAATCTGCAAAACTACGGATACAAATCCCGACGATATAATAACGATCGGCGTTTCAAAAACCATAGAAATTGAAAAAATTAAAGAATCGATAGATTCAGGACTTTGGATTTTCGGCGAAAATAAAGTCCAGGAAGCGGAACAAAAAGTTGAAATTTTACGCGTTTATGCTCGTGAGAAGAACATTAAAAATTTCCAATATTTTCTGATTGGACATCTGCAAAAAAACAAAGCCAAAAAAGCTGTTAAAATTTTTGATATGATTCAATCCGTTGATAGCCTCGAATTATTGCGAGAAATCAATAAATACGCAAAAAAAAACGACAAAATCCAAGACGTTTTAATTCAAATTAATGCAAGCAGTGAGACGACAAAATCCGGCATTGAATTCGAAAACGCAGAAGCTTTTTTTGACGAAGTTCTAAAGCAAGAAAATGCGGATTTCCAAAACGTAAAAATTTTAGGTTTAATGACAATAGGCCCTTTAACGGATGACATAAATATAATTGACGATTGTTTCAAAAGAACAAAAAAGCTTTTTGACTCGCTAAAATTTAATCAAAACCACAAAAGTTCTAAAATTATCGATCTAAAATATTTATCGATGGGCATGAGCAGCGACTATGAGCTTGCGATAAAAAACGGCAGCAATATGATTCGCGTCGGGCAAGCGATCTTCGGAAAAAGAAATTACGCTGAATCAAATTTTAAGAAAGAAGCAACTCTGACGGAGGAAATTTGAAATTTATCGCTGATTTTCATATACACTCGCACTATTCGTTAGCGACGAGCAAAAACTTGGTTCCAGACCAGCTCGACTATTGGGCAAAACTAAAAGGCGTGGACGTAATCGCGACCGGAGATTGCATTCATCCCGGCTGGCTTTCGGAGCTGAAAAAAAAATTATCTGAAAACGGAACCGGGCTTCTCAGCCTCAAACCTGAATTTTCACTCCAAAATACCTCCCCCAATCTTTTTCTCCCAAAAAAACTTCAAAAAGAAACAAGCTTTATTTTAACGACGGAAATAAGCAGTATCTATAAAAAAAACGGAAAAGTTCGAAAAGTTCATAATTTATGCGTTTTTCCGAATTTCGCCGCAGCAGAAAAATTTCAAAAACGCCTCGATAAAATTGGAAACATTCGCTCTGACGGAAGACCGATTCTAGGTCTCGATTCGAAAAATTTGCTTGAGATTTTGCTCGAAACTGATGACAAAGCGTTTTTGATTCCGGCTCATATTTGGACTCCATGGTTTTCAGTTCTAGGCTCAAAATCAGGATTTGACTCAATCGACGAATGCTATGAAGACTTGACACAACATATTTTTGCTCTGGAAACCGGGCTTTCGAGCGACCCTCCAATGAATAGAGTCTGTTCGTTTTTGGATAAATTCAACCTCGTTTCGAATTCAGATGCGCATTCACCGGAGAAAATTGGTAGAGAAGCGAATATTTTCGACTGCGAAAAAACTTTTTCAGGAATTTATGACGCTTTAAAATTTGACAAAGGTTTCGTCGGGACAATTGAATTTTTTCCTCAAGAAGGCAAGTATCATTACGACGGGCATCGAAAATGCAACATTTGTTTCACTCCGCTCGAGACGATCAATCACAATGGAATTTGTCCGATTTGTCACACTCCACTAGTGAAAGGCGTGATGTACCGAGTAGCGGAATTGGCAGATAGAGACGAACCTATAAACAAGAAAAAATTTTATTCTATCACATCGCTTCCCGATATAATTTCAGAAATAACCGGTAAAAGTACGTCGAGTAATGCCTGCAAAATCGAATATTTCAAAATTTTGGAAAAAATCGGCAGCGATTTTCATACTTTGCTTTTTAGCGATTTGACGAAGATTAGCGAGACAAATTTTCTTCTCGGTGAAGCGATAAAACGTCTTAGAAATGGTAATGTAAAAATCAAAAGTGGATACGACGGAGAATTCGGCGAGATCAAAATGTTTGATAAATCCGAAATCGAAAATTTACAAAATATTTCGCTATTTTCTGACGAAGCAATTAAAAATAAAAAACGTACGAGCCTCGATTTTAATATAAAAAACTTTAAGTTCGAAGCAAAACTTCACAAAGCGACTCTAAACGACAAAAAACCTGACTTCTCAAAATACGTCGACCTTAGCGACATACAAAAAATAATTATCAATCATCAAGACGGTCCGATTATGGCGATCGCAGGTCCGGGAACCGGCAAAACGAGTGTGCTAGTCGAGAGGATCGCGATGCTCGTTCGCAATGGAATTGATCAAGGGAATATCCTCGCGATCACTTTTTCCAATAAAGCTGCCGAAGAAATTAAAACGAGACTTGCGGAAAAAATAATTCATCTCGGAGTAAATACTTCAACTTTTCACAAACTTGGGCTGAAAATCATATCAGAAAATTTAGAAAAAACCGGACGAGAAAAAAACTTTTTTATTGTTGATGACGAAGATAAATTGCAAATTTTAAAAGAAATTTTTCCAGACAAAAAATCTGTAAATAAAATTCTAAAAAATATTTCGTTTTACAAACAAGGCATCAAAGTTTTGCCGGAAAAACTTGAAAACGAGGACGAATTTGAGATGATTTTAAATCAGTACAATTCTCGCCTCAAAAAAATGAATGCATTTGATTTAGACGATTTAATTTTTCACGCAGAACAGATCCTCACAAATAATCCGGAAATTAAAGAAAATTACAAAAAAAAGTTTAAGTACATTTTAGTCGACGAATATCAAGATATAAACGCAAAACAGTATGAACTGATTTTAGCGCTTTTGCCGAGAACGTCACCAAACTTATTCGTGATAGGAGATCCGGACCAAGCGATTTATGGGTTTCGCGGCTCCGACAAAAGTTTTGTCGCAAAACTCGAACGCGATTTCCCAAATATAAAAAAAATTAAACTCGAGAAAAGCTACAGATGTCCAAACAATATTTTGCAGCTCGGAAGCCAAATTTTAAAGAAAGAAAATTCCCTCGAAGGCCAAGAAAGCGAAATTATCACAGAAATTTGCGAATGCGACACAGACTCTGATGAAGCAAAAATGATCGCTGAAAAAATCGACGAACTAATCGGCGGAATCAGAAGTTTATCGCTTCATCAAACCAAAAAACGAAAATCAAGGCTTGAGCCAAGAGTGAAATCGTTCTCAGACTTCGCAGTTCTTTGCAGGACTACGAAAATTTTTGAAAGCATCGCAAAAAAGCTAAAATCAAAATCAATTCCATTTCAAATAGTCGGACAAGCGAATTTTTATCAAGAAAAAACTTACAAAAATTTAGTGAAAAAATTTCGAGATTTTTATTTTGAAATTGAGATAGACCTCGATATAAAAAATTTATTTCAAAAGAACGCGAATCTTTTGGAAATTTTCGAAAGAATTCTCGAAAATTTTGATTTTGCAAAAATAAAAACCGATGAAAATTACAACAATTTTAAAAAAATTCTTGAAAATTACAAAGCAAATTACACGGATTTTTTGCGAGATATTTTTTTAAATTCACCCGTTGATGATATAGATTTTAAAGAAGAAAGTGTAAAAATAATGACAATGCATGCGTCGAAAGGCTTGGAGTTTGAAGCAGTTTTTATTCCGGGTTGCGAGGAAGGCATTATTCCTCTCGAAATTTTTGGTCCAAAAACAAAAGACGAGCTGGATGAAGAAAATCGACTTTTTTATGTCGCAGCCACTCGTTCAAAAAAATATTTGATCTTGTCATACTCAAAAAAACGTTTTATCGAAGGAAGACTGCTGAACTTGCAAAAAAGTTCGATTTTGGATAGATTCGAAAAAAATTTATTTGAACAAAAAAAAATAGAAATAAAAAACAATAAACAAATTCTATTTGATTTTTTGAAGTAATTTTATTATAAATTAAACTAATTGCTTTCTTAAAATTTTCTTTTTGATAAAGAAATGAGGAGGTTCAATGTTTTTTTTGATAGTTTTATGCGTGGCATTTTTATGGTTTTTCATTGAAACTTTAAAATATTTTATATTTTCAGCTTCCCTTCGAGAACAATACTCCTGGATAAAAACTTATAGCAACAAACTCGTTTATTTGTTAGTAAGTTTTATTATCAATCTTTTCAAATCTTTACTTTTGTGCATCGCTTTCTCTATCATCTATCCAATTTTCAGCGAAACCGTTTTTCTAGCTGGGATTTCATTTTTCATATTGATTCTTTTCATAAAAATCATCCCGGAAATTGTGTTAGTCCTATTCAGCCTTAAAATTCCCAAAAAATATTTTGTATTTGAAATTATGTTCAATATTGTTGAATATTTTTCAATTTGTATTTTGATCACTTACCTGACTCTCTAGTCGAAATCGCAATGAACCTAAGCATAAACCAAATCTCAAAACTCTTCAATCTTCTTCCAATAAACCCTGACTCAGCTCGAACACAAATCGAAACTGTAAGTACAAACTCAAAAAATATTCCTCAAAACTGTTTATTTGTAGCGCTAAAAGGCGAAAAATTTGATGCTCACGATTTCCTCGAAGAAGCCAAACAAGCCAACGCTTTGATTCTAGAAAAAAATATTTTCGAAATCAAGACTGAAAAATACAAAAATTTTGTGTTGGCAAACCTAAAAAATATATTTTTTGTAGACGATTCTTTAACAGCTCTTCAACAACTCGCCAAATTTTATCTCTCGACAAAAAATCTCACAAAAATCGCAATAACTGGCAGCGTCGGCAAAACGACGACAAAAGACGTTTTGTTTAATACATCAAAATTTTTCTTCAACTCGATCGCGACAAAAGGAAATCTTAATAACCACATCGGTTTGCCGCTCAGTATTTTCGAAATTTCCGATGACAACGAGCTTTGCATCCTCGAGATGGGCATAAATCAGCCGCACGAAATGCAAAACCTAGCTGACATCGTCAAGCCAAATATCGGAATAATAACAAACATCGGGAATTCACATCTAAAATATTTGAAAGACAAAGGCGGAGTTTTGAACGCAAAATGGCAACTCGTCGATAAAATCAAAAAAAATGGGTTCCTTTTAGTAAATGGAGATGATGAAAAATTGAACAAAAAAGCTGTAGAAGAAAAAGAAAATTTACTCACAAAAAACGTAAAAATTATAAAAGTTGGACACAGCAAAAACAATGACTTTTTCGGCGAAATCGTAAATTTTGAAAATGATATGCAAACCCTAAAAATTTACGAAAAAAGCTCGATAAAATCCTCAACATTTGATTTCAAGATTCTTGGAGAAGCAGGTTTTTATTCAGCGATTTTTTGTTTTGCGGTTTTAAGATGCCTTAACATCGATGGGAAAAAAATTGCGGAGGCTTTAGCGAATTTTTGCGAGCGATCATCAAAACGTTTTGAGAGAAAAATTATCGGAAACGTCGAAGTTATAAACGATGCTTACAACGCAAATCCGGATTCTATGAACGAGGCGCTTCTTGTTTTCGAAAAATTAAAAAGTAAAAATAAAAAAATTGCTATACTCGGAGACATGCTTGAACTCGGCGATGATTCTGAAATTGAACACCGAAAACTCGCAAGACTTTTATCACAAATATCGCTAGATTTTATTTTTTTGCACGGAGAAAATTGCCTTTTTACTTTAAATGAATTACAAAAACTGCAAAATAAAAAAAATTTTTTTTGGTCAAATAATAAGGACGTGCTCGCCACAGAAATAAAAAAAAATTTAAAACCAAACGATTTAATTTTACTAAAAGCTTCAAGAGGGATGAAATTAGAATTGGTTGAAGAATTGCTGTTTAGGAAAGACTAGCACTAGTCGAAGTTACTTTAATTTTCAGAAAATGCATTCTTATACTTTTTTGGTGCGATTTAATTCTAGTAGACGCAAAAATACTTTATTTTTATCAAACACGAAAGTATTCCCAAAAATCCAGCCATCCAAAACTCTTATTCCCTTCAAAAAATCCATTAAAATTCTTCTGCAAAATTTTGGACTCAACAAAACGCTTTTTAAATTTTATACATGAAAATTTAGGTTACTTTTGAAACAAATTTTCTATCTCTCTCACAACTGCCGAAACCGTTATGTCGTTCATACACTTGAAATGCCTTCTTGGACAAGAATAGCCTCCATGCATTCCACATGGCCTGCATTTGAGATTTACCTCGATAATTTTTGCGTTTTCATTATACGGATAAAACCCAAGTCCTTTTGTCGTTGGCCCAAAAATCGCAATCACATTCCGCTCCATCGCACTGGCTATATGCATTGGCCCGGAGTCATTCGTCACATAAACGAACAAATGCCGTATTATTGTGACGAGTTCTTTAATGTTTGTTTTACCGATAAGATTGATGATATTTTTAGAATTTTGCTTGAAATTTAAATAATTATCGAGAAGAAAATCTTCTTTATTCCCAAAAACGATGATTTTGTAATTTTTTTTATCAAGCTCATTTATCAACTCGACAAACCTCGAGATTGGCCATTTTTTTGTTGGCCATTTTGAACCCGAGTGAATTCCAATAATTTTATGACCTACAAAATCTTTTTCGTTTAGCAAATCGTTTATTTTTTTCTCGTAAACATTGTTGTACGGAAAATAAATGCTTTTATCGAATTTAGAATTGCTAAATTCCTCCAAAAAACATAAATTTCTCTCCAAATCATGCAAATTTCTCTGATATTTTATAATTTTCGTATAAAACATTCTTGCAGAGGATCTGGTAAATCCCCATCTATGTGGAATTTTGGCAAAATATGCTGAAAATGCGCTCCTGAATGACCGATGCGGAATGATCGCCCAATCTATCGACAAAAGTTTTAAGTTATCGATCAAACGAAAAAAATTAACTAAGCCTTTGTCAGCACCTTTTTTGTCATAAACTATAATTTCGTCAATTGATTTTTGTTCTTCGAGAATGGTTTTGCCGACTGGAGTAGTTAAAACATAAATTTTTTTGTCTGGAAAAAGTTGTCTCAAATTATTGAATAGAGGGATTGTGAGGACAGTGTCACCTAAAAAAGCTGTTTGAATGATTAAAATTTTTTTTATATTGCTTATGTCAAATTTATTTTTTAGTTTTTGCATACCAAAATTTCCGCTATTTTTATCTTAATTTTTGAAAACACAGGCTCCCGAAGGAACGTTTTTATCAAAAAATCTAAAATCCTCAACACTATCAAAAATCAAACAATTTTTCCCGATATTAACGCCCTTTGGAATTTTAGATTTTTTACCTATTACCGTAATACCGAAATTATAATCGAAAGGGTATTTTTCATTCGCAATATTTTCGCCAACTCCTATCTTACAATTTTCCCCTATCATCACGTCTTTGTCAAAAACAGAATTTTCAATATACGAATTTTTTGCAATAAAAGAATCGTGCATTATAATGCTATTTTTTATGAAAGCGCCTTTCTCGACCTTTACTCCCGGGAATAAAATGCTGCCAATTACTTCCCCTTGGATTTCGCAGCCTTTGTTAATGAGAGAATTGCTCACATTTCCATTTTGCATCATAAACGCCGGTTTTTTGTAACATTTATCGCGATCATCGATATTCGTACGAATTCCCCATTTTTCCGGATTTATTTCAAATTTATTCAGCATTTTTAGGTTTGCTTCCCAGTATTCTCGCATATTACCGATATAAAACCAAGGCTCTTGATTTAAATAAAGATAAACATTTTTTTCTTTTATCAATTTTGGCAAAATATCCCGAGAAAAACTATGTCTTGAATTTTTGAGTTTTGAGTCTTTTTTTATAATATTTAGCAAAATATCTTTTTTAAAAATCGCGATGCTTAAATAAACCAAATTTGACTTAGGTTTTTCCGGTTTTTCCTCGTACCCAGTCACCTTACAATTTTCTTCGACTTCGATGATTCCAAACCTAGATAAGTTCTTGTAATCCACATATTTTCCAACAATAGTCACATCAGCATTTTTTGCCAAATGATACTTGTAAAGCTCGTTAAAATCGAATTTGTACACATCTTCGCCGGACAAAAATAAAATATCCTCATGTTTGCCTGATTCAATAAAATCAATATTTTGAAAAAGCGCGTCAGCAGTTCCCTTATAAAAACTAAATTTCTTGTCGCCAGTATAAGGCGGCAAAACTGTCAACCCACGACTACGCCCAACCAAATCCCAGGGTTTTCCGAAATTAAGATGTTCGATTAATGAAGCAGGCCTATATTGCGTCACAACTCCGACTCGCTGGATCCCAGAATTCGCAAGATTTGAGAGAGAAAAATCTATGAGCCTGTAATTTCCGCCAAAAGGAATCGCGGCATTGGTCCGTTTTTCTTCCAAAATCGTAAGCGTGCTCGTCTTCGAGCCTGCAAACACAAGAGCTAAAACGTCTTTTATCATTTTCCCCTCATAAAAACGAAATATTTATCCAATTCATAACGGCGATTTTAATATATTTTTTCAAAATCATCTAGAAAAATTTTCAAAAATTAATGCAAAACAAAAAGTTCAGAAAACTTTTAGACATTTCCAAAGATTTTTTATATATTAAGAAAATATTTTTCGAAAAATGGAGGAAAAATGAACAAAAATTTTGCAATTATAATTGCTTCTGGTTTTATTGTCTCGTCGTTAATCCTTGGGTCTTTTTACTACAAAAAACAAAATGAAGGCGGAATTAGAGTCGTTGGAATGGCGACAGAACGAGTACTGTCAGATAGAATAAAGTGGACTTTAACGCTTGGGAAAAAAATTTCGCTTACTTCCAGCGAACAACAATTTGTTGACAGCCAACAAAAATATCTACAGCTAAAAAATTTTATGCTTTCAAAAGGCATCAAAGAATCTGAGCTTATTCTCAAGCCAATTTCATCATATCCAAGTTACGGCAAAGACGGAATCGATGGATATATGGTCGAACA
Organism: bacterium; assembly: GCA_031551405.1. Classification (GTDB taxonomy): domain Bacteria; phylum RUG730; class RUG730; order RUG730; family RUG730; genus JAVBNQ01. The sequence goes on from JAVBNQ010000010.1 coordinate 63,622, forward strand.
AACTCTTATCGTAATTTCAGATAAAATCGATTTAATTGAGAGCTTAGCCTTCGATATGACGCCAATTTACAAACAAGGCCTCATTGTACAATCCTCGGCAATCTCATATTCTATCGAAGATTTAAGCAAGATAAAACAAAATTTATTAGAAAAAGCGACAAAAGATGCTTTAAAACGCGCCGAAGCAATCGCGACCAGCACAAATTTAAAAGTTGGCAAGATCATCGAGGCAAACACAGGCGTTTTCCAGATCAACGAGCCATACTCAATGGATGTTGCAAGCTACGGAGTTTACAATACATCAGTAAAACAAAAGGACATTTCAGTCACAGTGAGGGCAGCTTTTAAAATAGAAAAATAAAAATGGATAAATTATGGATAAATCCTCTCATCTTGGAACACAAAACATTCTGAGTCTCATTATAAAAAATTCGCTCCCGGCAATTGCAGCGAATCTCGTTTTCGCCCTCTACAATATCGTAGACAGAGTTTTTATTGGTAAAGGCTTAGGCACTCAGGCCCTCGCAGGAGTAACAATTACTTTCCCATTTTTCACGCTTTGCACTGGCATAGGACTTTTAGTTGGAATCGGCTCCGGAATTTTGGTCTCAATTAAAATCGGAGAACGAAAGAAAGCTTACGCTGAGCTTGTACTGGGTAACGTAGTTTTTTTATTTTTTATTTTCAGCCTTCTTATCACAGTTTTTGGTTTTATTTTTATGAACGATTTTTTGACACTTTTCGGTGCAAACAATATTACGCTTTCTTATGCAAAATCTTATGTTGGAATAATTTTGCCTTTTTTGTTTTTTCAATTTTTAGTGATGGGCATGAATAATATCATTCGAGCTGAATCCAACGCAAAAATGGCAATGATCACGATTGTAATTTCCTGTCTTTTGAACGCTATTTTAGATCCAATTTTTATTTTTTATTTCAAAATGGGTGTTGAAGGGGCTGCGATTGCTACCGTGATTAGCATCGTAGTCTCGAGTATTTGGATCATCTATCATTTTACAAAAAGCAAAAACAGAGTTCTGTCTCTTAAACTAAAAAATCTAAAACCCAACTTCAAAATAATTTCACGCGTTCTCAAACTTGGATTTCCATCTTTTTTCATGCAACTTTTAACGACCTTAACTTATATCGTACTAAATCGCGAGCTCGTAAAATTTTCACATGATCTCGCGATAAGCGCTATGGGAATTGTGCAAACGATTTTTTTCACAGTTTTAATGCTCATTGTTGGACTTAATCAAGGCGCACAGCCGATTATTGGCTACAATTTTGGTGCTAAAAATTTTAAAAGAGTCAAAAACAGCTTACTTTATACGCTGCTCTTGAGTCTCACGATTACAATACCTGTAACATTAGCTATCATTTTTTTCAAAAAAACGATCGTAAATCTTTTTTGCAAAAACGATTTACTTTTACTCGAGCTTGCTTCGAGAGGCTGTGCAATAAGTTTTTGCTTGATTATTTTAATCGGTTTTAACATCACGGTAATTAGTTTTTTGCAATCGATCGGCGACATCAAAAAAGCCATGATGTTGAACTTTACAAGACAAATTTTAATATTTTTTCCGGTGATTTATATTTTACCGAAAATCTTTGGATTAGACGGAGTTTGGCTAGTTGCTCCAACTGAGGATTTTTTAATTTTTTGTGTAATTTTATTCGTTTTGTTTAAAAAATTAAAACATCTCGATGCGCAACATTTAAAATTCAAAAAAGAAGATTTGCAACAAGTTTTAATCGACTAAGGGCAAAAATGACAAAAGAAATTTTCATAATCGCCGGTGATTTTTCCGGAGATATTCACGCAGCTTTTTTGGTGCAAAACATTCTAAATTCTGACAAAGCCATAAAAATTTCCGCGATAGGTGGAGAGCTTTTACAAAAACAAAACGTTAATTTTTTAGCAAATATTGTTTCGCGTCAAAGTTTTGGATTTAACGGGCTTCTGCGAAAATATTTTTACTTCAAAAAACTGCTTTTTCAGATGATAAAACCGTATTTTTTGAAAAACAAAATCAGTGCCGTAATTTTGGTGGATTTTTACGGCTTCAACATCCACGTCGCGAAACTCGCAAAATCGCTCGGAATAAAAACGGTTTATTACGTTTGTCCTCAAGTTTGGGCGTCAAGAAAAAATAGAATCGAAAAAATAAAAAAATACGTCGATCTTGCTATCCCAATTTTACCGTTTGAAAGTGAAATTTACGAGTCACAAAAAATCAACGTTTTTTATGCCGGAAATCCCCTCATAGAAATAATTCACAATGAAATGGCTCTCGAAAAAGATTTCAAAATAAATGAATCAAAAAACGAAGTTTTAATCGGGCTAATGCCAGGAAGCAGAATCTCCGAAATAAAAAATATTTTGCCAATTTTTTTAGAAATCATCAGGCGGCTCAGCAAAAAAAATAACAAATTAAAATTTTTTCTAATAATTTCAAAAAACCTTGATAAAAACTTGATAGAAAATTTACTAAAAATTTTTGAATTTCGCGAACTTCTCGAAATAATTAATGGCCCGGCCTACAAACTCAGACAAAAAATGCGATTTATTTTGACTTCATCAGGCACCAGCTCGTTCGAAAACTTGCTTTTAAATACGCCTATGTTCATATTTTACAGGATGCAAAAATTTTCGTATTTTGTGGCAAAATTAGTCGTGAAAATAAAATTTATCGGAATGCCGAATATTCTGGCAAACCGTTTGATTATGCCGGAATACATCCAAAATTTTGATTATGAAAAATTGACGCGCGAAATAAATCTTTGGATTGAAGACGACAAAATTATAGAAGAAAAAAAATTGGAATTATCAAAAATCAAAGAAAATCTTGGTTCACAAAGAATAATCGAAAAAATTTCAGAAAAAATCCTAAAATTCTTAAGTACAAATAAAATTGATGATTGATTTTTTTTCGCTAAATTAATATAATAAAAATTGAAATATGAATAAAATAGATTTGCTAGAAAAAAAAATAAAAGATTCCATAAATTATATCGGGATTTTGAAAACCGATAACAAAAAATTTAAACGCGATTTAGACGAAAAAAATATCGAACTAAAACTAAAAGACAAAGAAATTCTAAACCTAAAAAAAGAATTGGCAAATTCCGAAAATCTGAGACAAAAAAATTTAGAAATCAAGAAGAAATTAACAATCGTTTTAGAAAAATTAGAGGGTTTGGAAAAATAAATGTCAAAAGAAACAGTCATAAAAATCTTGAACAGAGATTATTATATAAAAGAACAGGAAAACCCGCTTTTTTTATCGGCATTAGCGCAATATGTCGAGGAAAAAATGAAAGAGGCCAGTGAAAAAAATAATATTGTAGATACGAGCAGAATAGCAGTTCATGCCGCTCTCTCGATTTGCAAGGAATTATTTGAAGAAAAAACTAGAATTGAAAATCACGAAAAAAAGATAAATCAAATTCTCGAAGATTTATCAAAGGCAGTAGCAGTAGAAACCTAGGAGTTACCTGCTCTGTTCGTAGAATTTTGGCGTATTTTGAACCTATAAAACAAATTGAAGGGAATCCGGAAGTTGGATTTGATCGTGGTCTCATCCACAGGTTACCCACTTACAAAAGTAGGTGTTTCAATTTGGTCAAAATTTTACGGCAGTAGCGGGATTTTTTTAAAACTTTAAATCAGAAGGAAAAAAGTGGATTAAGAATCGAAACGTAAAAATTATTAATTTTCGAAAAATTGATAGTTTTTTCAGTTTTAATTAGATTTGACGACGGATGAAATTATGACAGATTTTTTGGATAACGACGATTTTTTTAAGCTAAAAAGACCTTTAGCTTATCGAATGCGTCCAAAAAATCTAAATGATTTCAAAGGTCAAAACCACATTGTTGGTGACGATAAAGTTTTAAATAAAATAATCAAAACCCAGAAAATCGTAAATATGATTTTCTTTGGACCATCTGGTTCCGGCAAAACTGCTCTCGCAAAAATTCTAGCAAACGAAATGAGCCTTCCTCTTTCAAAACTCAACGCTGTCTCGAGCGGAGTTTCTGATCTCAAAAAAATAATCTCAGAAGCAAAAGATTTTAATGCAAATTATTCCAAAAGTCTGATCTTGCTTGTCGACGAAATTCATCATTTCAATCGAACGCAGCAAGACGTTTTGTTGCCATACATTGAGGATGGTTCGATTATTCTAATTGGATTAACGACCGAAAATCCTTACTTTTACGTCAATAATGCGATTCTTTCTAGGTCTTTGATTTTTGAATTTAAAAAACTGATGGAAACTGATATACTTGAAATACTAAAAAACGCTTTAATATTAGAATTTCCGAATGAAAGCGACAAAATTTGTGAGCCTCAAGTTCTTGAACTAATCGCGAGAATTTGTAACGGTGACGCGAGATATGCATTAAATATTTTAGAGACTTTGATAGACGTTTCTCTCTCAGAATTTCCGATACGTTTAGAGAACGCGCAAAACTTTTTCAAAGGCAACTTTCGAGTAAAATTGAATTATGACAAATCGAGTGAATATCATTACGACTTGATTTCAGCGTTCATTAAAAGCATGAGAGGCTCAAATCCAGACGCAGCTATTTACTGGCTGGCAGTCATGCTGGACGGAGGCGAAGATCCAAGATTTATAGCGCGGCGAATTGCGATTTGTGCAGCAGAAGACGTCGGGCTTGCATATCCGAATGCTCTAAATATCGCCAATTCTGCCTGGGAACTCGTAGAGCGTGTTGGGATGCCTGAGGCCAGAATTATTTTGGCAGAAGCGTGTCTTGCCGTTGCAACAGCGCCAAAAAGTAATAGCGCATATCTTGCGATTGACGCTGCTCTTTCAGACGTAAGAAGTAGGAAAATCAAAGAAGTTCCTAATCATCTCAAAGACGCTTCTAGAGATAAAGAGCTAGGTCACGGGAAAAATTATAAATATCCGCACGATTTTGAAAATCATTTTATCAACCAGGATTATTTCGACGGGGATTATTCTACGAAATATTACAAGCCATCAGACGAAGGTTTGGAAAAATTAATAAAAAATTTTTTAAATAAACTCTGGGAAAAAAATGAACAAAAAAAATAAATTACGCGATGAATTTAAATTAAAACGAGCAAAGTTAGACAAAAAATTTGTAACAGAACAAGGACAAAAAATCTCCCAAAAAATCATCGATTTAGGCCTTTTGAAGAAAAAAAAATACGTAATGTGTTATTCTTCGGCAAACAATGAAATCGATACTAAAAATCTAATAAATTTTTGCCTAAAAAAAATAAAAAGCGTAATTTTGCCAAGAATTATTGACAATGAAATTTGTTGTTTTTGCGTGGAAGACGCAAATCAACTCGAGGTCGGAAATTTTAAAATAATGGAGCCAAAAACCGACGTCTGTAAAAATTTTGCGATGGAAGAAATTGAACTCATAATTATCCCGGGCTTAGTTTTTGACAAGAATTGTAATAGAATCGGCATGGGAAAAGGTTACTATGACAAATTTTTAAAAAAACTTTTATCCCAGAATCCAAAAGTAACGATTGTCGGTATTTGCTATGATTTTCAGGTCGTTGATAATTTCGAGGATGAATTGGAAGAATTCGACATTCCAATGAACATCGTAATTACTGAGTCGAATATTTACTACAAAAATTAAAAAATAAAAAGGAGGAGCAAAGTGGCAATTTTGATGACAGTATTATTTTTGATTATTGGTTTAATAGCTGGTTTTTTCATAAGATATTTTTATGCAAAGACGCAATTGAAATCGGCTGAAAATGATGCAAAAAATGTAATTTCGAATGCAAAAAAAGAAGTAGAAGCAAAAAGAAAAGAAATGATTATCGAGGCGAAAGACGAAATTTTCAAAGCGAAACAAGAATGTGACAAAGAATTAAAAGAACGGCGCAGCGATCTGCAGCAGTATGAAAAAAGTCTCACATTTAGAGAAACAGATATCATCAGGAAACAAGAAGAATTCTCAAACAAAGAAAAGGAATTGAAACAAAAAGAAACGACTTACCAACAAAGAACTAAAGAACTCGACGAGGAAAAAGAAACTCTGAATTTCGAAAGACAGCTTTTAAAAAAAGAACTTGAGAAAATTTCGGGAATGAGTCGAGAAGAAGCAAAAAATATTTTAATTAGTAAAATGGAAAATGAAGCGAAACAAGACGCGGCCTCGAGGTTAGTAAAAATCGAAGAAGAGCTAAAAATAACGGCTGATAAAAAAGCAAAAGAGGTAGTCTCACTTGCTATCCAACGAGTTGCAGTAGATCATACTGCCGAAATCACAGTCAGTACCGTAGCCATCCCTAACGATGAAATGAAGGGACGTATCATTGGACGTGAAGGTCGAAATATTCGAGCATTTGAGGCTGCGACAGGCGTCGACATTATCGTCGATGACACCCCAGAAGCCATTACTATTACGTCTTTTGATGGAATGAGACGAGAGATTGCAAGAGTTGCTCTTGAAAGGCTAATAATAGACGGAAGAATCCATCCTGCAAGGATAGAAGAAGTCGTCGCAAAAGTCGCAAAAGAAATGGAAGCCTACATAAAAGAAATCGGAGATCAGGCCGCTCTAGAAGTTGGAGTTTCCGGCTTGCCTGAAGAAATAATTCGATTAATCGGGAGACTTAAATACAGAACGAGTTACGGACAAAATGTGCTCAAACATTCTATCGAGGTTGCGCATTTATCAAAATTACTCGCAGCTGAATTAGGGCTAGACGTCAATCTTAGTTTGCGAGCAGGATTTTTACATGACATCGGGAAAGCTGTTGATCATGACGTCGAAGGGACACATCCACAAATCGGTGCAGATATTCTGAAAAAATATTTTCCAAATGACAAAAAACTCATCAATGCGGTTCTAGCTCACCACGAAGGCGACGCAAAACCCGAGACTTTGGAAGCAGTGATAGTTGCTTCTGCTGATGCAATTTCTGCAGCTCGTCCTGGAGCTAGACGAGAAAGCTTAGAATTTTATCTAAAGCGTATCAAAAAATTAGAAGAAATCGCAAATTCTTTTGAGGGAGTTGAACGATCGTTTGCTATTCAAGCTGGAAGAGAAATTCGAATCATCGTCGAGCCTACTAAAATCAAGGAAGACGACATGATTTTACTAGCTCGGGACATAGCAAGAGGTATAGAAAAAGAACTCGAATATCCTGGTCAAATAAAAGTTTTAATTATAAGAGAAACTAGGGTTTCTGATATAGCAAAATAATAAATCGGCAAGGAGATTTTATGGCAAAAAAAGATTATATAAAGCCGTCTTTATACAAAAAATTTAAAATGTACTGGCGGAATAATTGGATCACTATTTTAATCGTAAATATCGTAGTCGGACTTTTGGTTTTATCTATCGTGGGTTTGATGTCTATGGAATCATTTTATAGACGAATGACTCTTGCAAATATGCCACTCCAACTCCTACTAACGGGAATAAACGCCACAATATTCGTATTTTTGTATATGACTGTGTTCAAAGGCGGATTTAGCGCAATGAAAAAAGATAAAATTAAAGGAGAATCCGTTAATATAAAATTTAGCGACGTGATGGGACTAGGTGAAGCAAAAAAAGAAGCCATCGAAGTTGTAGAGCTGATGCGTGATAGATCAAAAGTAAGGCAGATCGGAGGAAAAGTCATAAAAGGTTTGCTAATGGTCGGACCTCCCGGATGCGGAAAAACATATTTGGCAAAAGCAATTGCGACGGAAGCAAATGTTCCGTTTATATCGGTAGCCGGCAGTGAATTTGTCGAAGTTTTTGTCGGAGTAGGTGCTTCGAGAGTCAGAAAACTTTTTAAACAAGCGCGAGATTTAGCTTATGCGGAAGGCTGCTGCATAATTTTCATAGACGAATTAGATGTAATCGGACGAGAACGTTCATTCTCGTTTTTAGGCGGTGGCGGTGAAACGAACAGTACTTTGAACCAACTTTTAGTCGAGATGGATGGTCTTGACGGAGCTGGAAGCAATGTGATCGTAATGGGAGCTACAAACGCAGGCGAAGATGTCCTCGACAAAGCACTTTTGAGACCAGGAAGATTCGATAGAAAAATTATTATTGATAAACCGAATCTCGAAGAACGAGAAGAGCTTTTTAACTATTATTTAGGAAAAATCAAATCTGACAAAACAATTGACATTGGAAGACTCGCGAGAAAATGCGTTTACAAAAGTCCGGCAGATATTTCAAATATTGTAAAAGAAGCGGCGTTAATAGCGATGCGAAATAAACACGATGAGATAAAGTACAAAGATTTGTCACAAGCTATTGAGAGAATCGATCTTGGAATCGCTCACAGAAAAAGCATGACTCCTCGAGAACGTGAAATGGTCGCTTATCACGAGTCAGGGCATTTGATTGTACTTTATATTTTGCATCCAACGGACGACGTATTTAAGGCTTCAATAATTTCACGAGGAGGAGCTCTTGGAGTTGTTCATCATCAACCTAGAGAAGAGCGTTATACTCACGACAAAGAAATTATGCTAGCAAACGTAAAGGCTGCTCTAGCTGGATATGCTGCGGAAAAAATCCGATACGGCTCAACTAGCGACGGAGTTTCAAGCGATTTCCGAGTTGCAATGTCAATAGTTTATCATATGGTCTGGAAGTACGGAATGGGAAATGTTGGATATGTTGGGGACTTCACGATTATTCCAGAAAATATGCTTTCAGACACAATAAAAAATCAGCTTAACGACGAAGTAACGCAAATTATGGGACAATGTCTAAAAGACGTAGAAAAGCTATTGACCGACGAAAGAAGCCTTTTGGACGAGTTTGCGAACGAGCTCTTACAAAAAGAAGAATTAGATTACGACGAAATCGAAGCAATATTTCAAAAATACGGTAAAGCAAATCCATTGATGAAAAAAGATTTTTAAGAATTATGCAAATAACAAATTCGGTTTTTACAAAATTTTTCATATTCCTGATCTTAATTCCATTTCTTTTCTTTGGCTGCAAATCTTCCTTTCCAAGAGACGAAATCAGTAAAAAAACGCAAACTTTGATAAAAAAAGAAGTTGGGTATGAAAGCAAAGTTTTTCTAAAAGGTGCGACGCTTTATATTTTTTGCGATATGCAAAATGCGATAGGCGGTTCTCTAGCTGTCTCGCGAGAAGTGTTTCAAGCGATTCAAAACATTTCTCTAATTTCAACAAATGTAGCTCTTAGTACAGACGCAAAAATCGATTTTTTTTGTGTGGTAATTATTGACTCGGCGACCGGTGTTCAAATCATTTTCAAACAATATATCGACGATGTAAAACGTTGGTTTTATGGTTTAGTCTCGCGAGAAGATTTTTTTTCAAGGAGTATTACCGACATAAAAACCATAAAAACAGATTATGTTTTAAATAAGTCGGATTACCCTGAAATTTTGATGCCGGAGTTTATCTTAGAACAAACTGTTTATCGAATGAAAAATAAAGTGAAGTCAGAGCTTGAAACCCTAGAAGCCAAGGCAAAAAAATTTAATAAAAAATACAAAAAAATCGTAAAAGATTCCCCGGAATTTAAAGAAATTTTACAGATAAATCAAAATATGAAAAACAATAAATTTTTTGATATTTATTTGACTAATGGACTAAATTCTAAAAAATATGTGAAAAAAGAGAACAACAAATTTGTGTTTGAATATAAATTTAAAAATATCGACGAGACCAATTTTTTTCAAATAGACTATGCGCAATTTTTCAAAAGATTTGCAGATACCAATCTCGAGATATGCGAAATTTATAAATTCAAAAAATATAACGGCATTACTATTTTTCAAGATGACAAAATATTCTATTCAAAGCTGAAATAAATTCCTTGCTAAAATTGCAAAAAAATAATCTGAGAGAAGCTAAATTGCAAAAATTTCTAGTAAAACCACAAAAAAACAAAAAAATTGCTGGGATTTTGACAGTTCAAGGCGATAAATCTATCACACATCGAGCTTTCATGCTAGCGTCAATTTGCGATGGAAAAAGCCTAGTGAAAAATCCGCTGCGCTCTGAAGATTGTCTCAATACTTTGCAAGCCGTAAATCTACTCGGCGCAAGATTTGAAACTCAGGATAGTGACGTAGTTATTAACGGAATCGGTCTAAAAAACTTTAAAACTCCAGAAAAAGAAATTTATCTCGGTAATTCCGGTACAGGAACTCGGCTTTTGTCAGGACTCGTAGCAGGACAAAATGGTCTCGAAACCATAATTACCGGCGACAAATCCCTCTCTAATCGCCCGATGGATCGAATTATGAATCCTCTCTCAGAAATGGGCGCGAAAATAGAAGCTAGAAATTCGAGATTTTTGCCTCTCAAAATTCACGGACAAAATCTAAAAGGCATAAGTTATACTTTAAAAATTGCAAGTGCCCAAATCAAATCTTGTTTGCTTTTGGCAGGTCTTTTTGCTAGCGGAAAAACTGAAATTTTGGAGCCTACAAAGTCTAGGAATCACACAGAAAACATGCTGAAATTTCTAGGCATTGACTTAAAAATTGCTGATAAAAAAATCATACTCACTCCGCCATCTGAAAAAATTAAAGCTCGTGAATTTTTTGTTCCGGGAGACATTTCAAGCGCTGCTTTTTTTATTGTCCTCGGACTTCTAGCTAGCGATGACGGGATTTTGATAAAAAATGTTGGTTTGAATCCGACGAGAACCGGAATTATTAACGTATTGCAAAGAATGGGCGGGTTTATTGAAATCCAAAATTCACGAGAAATCTCAGGAGAAAAAATTGGAGACATTTTTGTCAAAAAATCTGACTTGAAAGGAACTTTAATTTCAGGCGACGAGATTCCGAATCTAATAGACGAAATCCCAATTATTTCTGTGGCTGCGTCTTTTGCAAAAGGCGAGACGAAAATTTCTGACGCGAAGGAGCTCAGATACAAAGAGTCAGATCGAATTAAAACAGTTAAAAACGAGTTTTCAAAGTTAGGAGCTGAAATTGAAGAACTCGAGGACGGCCTAATTATTCGAGGCATGAAAAAAATTCAAGAAACAAACATAAAAGTCTCAAGTCACTACGATCACAGGATTGCTATGAGTCTCATCATTTTTGCAATGGCAAACTCACTTGAAATTGAAATCGACGATGTCTCATGCATTAACACCTCGTTCCCATCATTTTTTGAATGCCTTGAAAAAATAATAAAATAAGTCCAAATTTAAATCATCTAGCAATATTTATTTCCGTCATAAAATTAACGTTTCTTAGATCTTCAAATTGTTAAAAATTTTTTTCGGGAGAAAAATTGTGAAATTTACGCCATCAAAAAAAATTCAAAATTTACCAAAGTATATTTTTGGAATTATAAATGAGCTAAAAAAAGAAGCGTATGAAAAAAAGCTCGATGTGATAGATCTTGGAATGGGCAATCCAGATTTACCGACTGCATCTCATATCGTGAATAGGCTTTGCGATACCGTCGTCTATCATCCGAATACGCATCGTTACCCTCAGGCAAAAGGAATGCCGAAATTCCGTCAGGCTGTGAGTGATTGGTATAAAAAACGCTTTGACGTAAAGCTCGATCCTGAATCCGAAGTTTTGGCTTTGATCGGCTCTAAAGAAGGAATCGCACATCTATGCATGGCATACTTGGATCCTGGCGACTATGCTTTGACGCCAAACCCGGCGTATCCCGTGCATCTCAATGGAATTTATCTGGCAGGCGGCACTGCTTATCACATGCCGATCGGCCCGGATAACAATTATTTGCCGGAGCTACACAAAATTCCGGAGGATATCGCGAGAAAAGCCAAAATTATGTTCCTCAATTATCCAAACAATCCTACAACTGCTATCGTCGAAAATCTAGATTTTTTCAAAGAAGTTGTGAAATTTGCAAAAAAGTACGAAATAATTGTTTGTCACGATAATGCTTACTCGGAAATCTGTTTTGATGGATACAAAGCTCCGTCGTTTTTACAGGTTGACGGGGCGAAAGACATTGGCGTTGAGTTTCACTCTCTTTCAAAAACTTACAACATGGCTGGTTGGCGGCTTGGATTTGTCGTCGGAAACGCCGAAATCCTAAAGCCCGTCGAAAAATTCAAAAGCTATCTGGATTACGGAGTTTTTACGGCTGTACAGTTAGCCGGAGTGACAGCCCTGACAGGTAGCCAAAAATGCGTCGAGGACGCGGTAAAATCCTACCAATCTAGACGAGATAAATTCGTTGGATATTTGAACAAAATCGGCTGGCACGTCGACAAACCCAAAGCTACAATGTATCTTTGGGCAAGAATTCCCGAACAATTTCGACATCTGAAATCACTTGAATTTGCAAAATTCCTCCTGGCAGAAACAGGAATTGCAGTGACTCCCGGGATTGGTTTTGGAGAAAATGGCGACGATTTTGTGAGAATGTCGCTCGTAACTCACATCAACAGATTTCATGACGCCTCACTCCGTCTAAAAAAGATTTTGCGAAAGCCTGAAGATAAAAAGCATAGTTTGTAATTTTCGTCAAAAAATCATGTTCGATAAAAATCTCCACCTCATAATTCGTCAAGTAAAAGTCGAAAATCCCGACGAACTAGAAATCCTTAAAGTCAGCTTTCCTAAATTTGCAACCTACGCGTATTTTCCCGATTACAAGAAAATATATTTGGCGATTGTTGCAGAAAAAATGGTTGGATACGCAGAATTTAACCAAATTTTTGAGATTTGCGACGTTGTGGATTTTGAAGTTGCGGAGAATTTTCGTGGCCAAGGATTTGGAAATCTTTTGTTTAAAAATAGTATCGAGACACTGATAAAAAATGGTGTTAAAGAAATTTCTCTTGAGGTTCGCGAGTCGAATTTCCCGGCAATTAAAATTTACAAAAATACCGGTTTTTCTGAAGCCGGAAAACGAGAAAATTATTACAAAAATCCAGATGAAACTGCTATTTTAATGATCAAACAAATTTTATGAAAAAAAATTTATTATTAATCTCAATTTTTATTTTTTTCTTTCAATACCAAAATTTATTCCCCTCTCAACTCGCCACTGAATCAACGTACAATTTGCTATTTAAAAATCTGCTTTTAAACTACAATTCGACGAACGTAAAAAATTTTAAAAAATCCAAAAAAAATTACGAAAACTTACTGAAAAAATTCCCTGAAAACTCTGAGATAAAAACCGATTATTTTGTAATTTTAACAAAATCTGAGCAATTCCAAGAGGCATATATTTTTTTTGAAAAAAATTGCCAAGACTCAAAATTTCTTCAAAGGCAAGAATTTTTACTCTGTCTCGGAAATGTCCTCATTTATTTGAAAAAATATGAGGACGCAAATTTTTATCTCGAAAAAGGCGAAATTTTGAATTCCGACGATGAAAATTTCAAGATTTTGCTTGGAATTTCAAATTACAAACTGAAAAATTACGAGAAAGCTTTATCTTATTTCGAAAAAGGCGAAAACTTTTTTCACGACGAAAAATTGGCAGTTTACTTAGCAGATACTTACTATAAACTTGGTGATTTACAAAAAAGTGCAGAGTCTCTGGAACAACTCAAAAATAGCAAAATTTCCGAAAAAGAATATTTTTCAGTTCTTTTAGATTTGGCGGGAATTTACGAAGAAACTGACAAAAGGCTCAGCGAAAAATATTACCAAGAAATCACGAAATATCACGATGGAGTTTTGAAAGCAAAGGCTTTAAATAAAATCGCAAATTTAGCATTTTCGAACGCGGAATTTGACAAGTCAAAATATTTTTTTCAAGAATCCTTGAAATCAGCTAAAAAGTCTCAAATCGATCTAATTTTTGATTCATGCCAAAAATTGAATTTGATTTTTGCGACCGAAAGAAATTTTAAAAGAGCAATTTTTTACAAAGAAAAAGCAATAAATTTGCTCGCTCAAAAAAAACTTCATCAAAAAAATACGCCTTTATTTTCAGACGACATAATTGAGCTTTGCAAACTTTACGAAAACTTAAATTATTTTCGAGAAAAAGAAAATGTTTTGAAAAAATTTTATAACGAGACAAAATCTGAAAAACTCGGATTTTACTTAGCAAAATTTTATTTTTCGAGAAACGATTTTGAAAAAACAATTTTGATTATGCCTGAAATATTAAACTTATCGACGGAACATAAAAAAGAATATTACGAAAATTATCTTAAATTTGTTAAAAACTGCAAAAATTTAAATGAAAAAAATATTGAAATTCTGCAATTTAAAAACAAAAATATTGAGTCTTCGGAAATTCAAAAAAATCTAAAAAATTATCTCGAGGTTTTAAACAAAAACGATTTGATTTTTTTTGTGAAAACAAATTTTAATTTGCAGGATTTTAGCGGCAAAATTTTTATGGATTTTACATACGAGGCCACGAAAAAATTTGCAAAAATAAAACTTTTTTTGACAAAAAAATCTTATTTTTCAAACGTTTATTTTGAAAGTAAAAAATTATATGCAGACAAAAATGTTGAAAACTTTCTCGACGTGGATTTCGTATTTGCCGATTTCAAGTCATTTCTTAAGATATTCGATCTTGGGAATCTAGAAAATTTAAAGTTTCAAGAGAAAACAAAAGAAGGATTGTTTTTCAAGCTTAACGACTTTTCTCTTCTGACAGATTTTTGCGGAAATTTAAAATTTCTAGAATTTGGCAATACAAAAATCGAATTTTATAAAGTGAAAAATTTAGTTCTTCCGACTAAAATTTCGGTAGATTCGCAAAAAGCTTCATTCGTTTTTGATTACGAAAATTTTGAAATAAATTATCAAAACAAGGAATTTGTCGACTAAATGAGAGCAAATGCAAAAATTAATTTTTATTTAGAAATTTTAAGAAAACGCGAAGATGGCTATCATGAAATCGAGACGATTATGCAGGAAATCGATCTATTCGACGAACTGGATTTCCATTTTTTAAACCGCGATAAGATTTTTCTAGAAGTCGACGGAAAATTCAAAATCGAAGCAAATCAAAACAATCTGGTTTATCGGGCTTGCGAGATGATGAAAAACGAATTCAAAATCGACAAAGGCGTAGAAATAAATTTAACGAAAAATATTCCATTCGGAGCAGGACTAGGCGGCGGATCGAGCGATGCTGCAAGTGTACTCAAATTTTTATGCAATGCTTGGGAGCTGGATGTATCGAGTGAAAAAGTGAGTTCTATTGCAAAAAGACTTGGTGCAGACGTGGGCTTTTTTCTGCAAGGCGCAAGATGTTTTGCATCTGGGATCGGCGAGAAATTACAAGCAATGAAAAATGACAAAAAATACGACTTAGTTCTCATTTTTCCAAACGTGATCATACCAACAAAAAAAATTTATGAAAGATTTAGTTTTAATTTGACAAATTATGAGAAAAAGTGTAGCATTTCAGGCATTATAAATTCGACAGATTTCGAGATAAAAAAAACATTGTTTAACAGGCTCGAAAAAACTGCAATGGACCTCGCGCCTCAAATCCGTTTAACAAAAAATTTACTGTTTGAGCTTGGCTTGCGAGACGTCTTAATGTCTGGCAGCGGCTCCAGTGTTTTTGGGATCGCTTCGTCGCCAGATGAAGCAGAAAAAATTAAAGATTTTATCGCAAAAAATTACGATTACCAAGTCTGGAATGTGTCGACTTTATAAAAATCTTCTTATAAAATCAAAAAATTTTCATTAAAATGCCGAATAAGTTTTGTTAATCTCTTAAAATTTATTTTGCTTTAAACAGGAGGAAAAATGAAAATTACAGAAATACGAATATTTCTAAAAAACGAGGAAAAGCTAAAAGCTTATGCGTCAATTACTTTTGACGATGCATTTGTAGTTAGAAACCTCAAAATTATCGACGGAAGAGAAGGCTTATTCGTTTCAATGCCAAATCGAAAAACAAAAGACGGAGAATACAAAGACGTAGCTCATCCAGTTAATAACGAAATGCGAGATATGATAGAAAACAGCGTTTTGGATGCTTACAAAAAAGAATTAGCAAAAGCAGATGAATCTGGCGCTAAACCTACAGCATCTTCTTTCGGTGAATTTGAATAAAAAAGCGTAAAACTATAATTTTTGGGATGTAGCCAAGTGGTACGGCACGGGATTTTGGATCCTGCATTCGGAGGTTCGAATCCTCCCATCCCAGCTTTTTCTTGTGCCAGTCTCACAAAAAATCAACCTTTCGACACAATTAGCCCTCCTCATCAAGTTCAAATTTTTTTAAGGAATTTAAAAAGTGAGATCGAGTCAATCAAAAAATAAACTTATTGCTATAATTTTGGCAGCCGGAGCAGGAACCAGAATGAATTCTAGTCTGCCGAAAGTTTTACATAAAGTCATCGGGAAAACTTTACTTGACTGGGTGCTGAGCGCAACAAAAACGCTAAATCCTTTAAAAAATATCGTCGTGATTGGTCATCAAGCTGAAAAAATCGTAGAACATTTTAATCTATCAGAAAAACAAAAAAATTTAGAATTTGCTATTCAAAAAAAACAATTGGGTTCGAGTGACGCAGTAAAATCTGCATTGCCATTTATTCCAAAAAATTTTGACGGAAACGTTTTGATTTTATGTGGAGACACGCCTCTTATCTCATCGGAAACACTAGAAAATCTCATCAAAAAACATACAAAAGAAAATAATGCTGCAACGATTTTGACTGCAGTAGCGGAAAATCCATTCAGTTACGGTCGCATAAAACGCAATAAATCAAAAAACGTAATTGCGATTGTCGAGGAAAAAGACGCTACGTTAAATGAAAAAAAAATCAAAGAAATAAACAGCGGAATTTATTGTTTCAAGGCAAAATTTTTAAAAGAACTTATTCCAAAAATTAAACCAAATAACACAAAAAAAGAATATTATCTGACGGACATTATAAAATTTTTGGTAGAAAAAAATGAAAAAGTAAATGCTTTTGTAACGGACAATTTTTCCGAAATCATTGGCATAAACGATAGAATTGCTCTATCAGACGTCAACAAAAAAGCTCGTGAGAAAATCAATCTTTTACACTTGAGAAACGGCGTAAATATTTTATTTCCCGAAACAGTTTATATTTCTCCGGAAGTAAAAATAGGACGAGATACTACAATTTATCACGGAGCAGTCATAAAGGGAGATACAGAAATCGGAGAATTTTGCAAAATAGGACCAAACTCGACGATAGAAAATTCAAAAATAGAAAATTACACGAATATTCAATACTCGCAAGTCGTGAAAGCCGAGATAGGTAACGAAGTACGAATCGGACCATTTTCAAACATTCGCCCAAAAACCAAACTAGACGACGGATGTAAAGTCGGCAATTTTTCGGAAATAAAAAATGCTCGAGTCGGAAAAAATAGTAAAATTTCACATTTGAGCTATATTGGAGACGCTAAACTCGGTAAAAACGTAAACATTGGCGCCGGAACGATTACTTGTAATTACGACGGAAAAAATAAATATGAGACAATCATTGAAGACGATACGTTCATCGGCAGCAACACAAATTTAGTAGCGCCTGTTGCTATCGGAAAAAGAGCAATAGTTGGAGCAGGATCGACGATTTACGAAGACGTGCCTGAAGATTCTCTTGCAATTGCCAGGTCAAAACAAGAAAACAAAATTCAGTGGGTCAAAAAACGTAAATCTAAAAATGCAAAATCCAAATAATCCTTCCTCATTAAAAATAAAGTTAAAAAATTTTTATTTGCCTGAAAATTACATTTTTTTTATAAAACTTTTCTGCCTAAACATCCTAATGTTCGCTATTTTGCGAACTATTTTTATGCTAAATTTTACAAAGGAATTTCACAATGTTCCTGTTCTTGATATCTTGAAATCTTTCCTCATTGGAGCAAGGTTCGATGTTTTTGTGATTAATTATGCCTTAGCTCCTTTTTTTCTCGTATCGTGTTTTCCATTTATAACCCAAAACTTCTTTGAAAAAATAAAAAAAACAACTTTTGTTTTAAACACAATCCTATTTGGACTGCTTTATTTTTTTCAGCTTATTGATATAGAATTTTTCAAAGCTGACTCATATCACCTTAATTATACGCTCATAGAATATAGCGATTCGATGGACATGGCCTTGTTCATGGCTTTCAAAAAATATCATCTTTTTAGGTATATTTTTATTTTAGCAATTCTCGTTATTTTTTATCTTCTCCTCTCGAAAAAATTTATTTTTACTAGAAAAGCAAAAAAATCTCCTGCAAAAAATTTTTTCATCAAAAACACTATTTTTTATGTTTTATTTTCGTTCTTGCTAGTAGTCGGGATACGAGGCGGAATTTCACTCGGGATAATGGAATGGGGAACGGCTTTTTTCAGCGATCACAATATCATAAATCAAGCGACTTTAAATCCTATTTTTAACTTTTCAAAAGACGTTTATTACGTCACAAAAAATGACGATCTTAACAAAATAAGATTTTTTAAAACTAAAGACGAAGCATTAAAAATAGCACAGAACTTTATAATCCCCGAGTCAGAAAAACAGAACATAATAAATCCCGATTTTCCGTTTTTCAGGCAAAGCCTTACAACCGGAGAAGAGAAACGGTACAATGTCGTTATTTTGCTAATGGAGTCAATGGCTGCCGAGTTACTCGGATGTTTTGGTAACGAGCTCAAGCTATCGCCATACTTTGATGAGTTAGCAGAAAATGGCGTTTTATTCACGAGTTTTCACTCGAACGGACACAGAACAAATATTGGGATTTCCTCGACACTTTGCTCGTACATTCCACTTTTTGGGAACAGTATAATGTCAAGAGTCGAAGGCCAGCAGCCGATTCCTTCGATCGCGAGTATTTTGAAAGAGAAAGGTTACTCAACACTTTTCCTTTATGGCGGAGATTTGAAATTCGACAACATGGCCGGATTTCTGAGGCACAAAGGCTTTGAAAAAGTCGATGGAGTCGAGACCTTTCCGTCGGAAGAAGCCTTGAATAAATGGGGCGTGCCGGACAAAAATCTCTTCGAACGATTCATCAAGGAACTTGACGGACTTGCGAACGAAAACAAACCGTTTTTTGCAATGACTTTAACACTCACAAACCATCCTCCTTACACAATACCGAACACGTATTTTGGAGAAAAAGTCAAAATAAAATCTGAGTTTAACGACGCGTACAATACTTTCAAATATACAGATTACGAACTGGGAAAATTTTTCGAACAAATTAAAAATAAAAAATATTTTAAAAATACGTTATTTGTAATACTTGGAGACCACAGTAAAAGCTTTCATAATGACGTAGAATTTGATCACAGAAAATCTTATGTTCCTTGTCTTTTTTACGCTCCAAAAATTTTAACTTCTCCTGCTAAAAATAATAAAATATCCTCTCAAATTGACGTTGTTCCGACGATTTTCAACATTTTAAATATGTCAGTAAAAAATAGTTTTTTTGGAAAAAATATGTTTAATGCCAAAAATCCGGAGAAAGATTTTGCGATAATCGTTTCCGGTAATTATTTAGGTTATATCAAAAAAGATTTTTTTTACTCGTCGAAGCTTGGTAAAGACGAAAGATTAGTAAAAATGACTGATTTCTCATTCAAAGATTATAAAACAGAACATCGTGAATTAGTCGAAGAAATGAAAACTGAAGCCAATGCTTTACTAGAAACAAGTTTTTATCTTTTTAAAAATAAAAAAATCGCAAAAGATATAGAGAGGCAAAAATGAAAAACCTTATTTTATTTTCAGGGAATTCAAACAAGGAGTTGGCTGGCAATATTGCGAAAAAACTCGGGCTTGAGCTCGGAAATGCAGAAGTCTCAAAATTTTCTGACGGCGAAGTCAATGTGAAAATTCTTGACAACGTGCGAGGAAAAGACGTTTTTGTGATTCAATCGACTTGTCCGCCTGTAAACGATAATATTATGGAGCTTTTGATAATTATTGATGCGCTAAAACGTGCTTCTGCAAAAAAAATAACAGCGGTTTTGCCATATTTCGGATATGCTCGTCAGGATAGGAAAGCTGCGCCGCGAGTTCCGATTACTGCAAAATTAGTCGCAAACTTACTCACAAACGCTGGTTCAAATCGAGTTTTGGTTGCAGATTTACATGCTGGACAAATTCAAGGATTTTTTGATATTCCCGTCGATCATTTAAACGGCGATCCAATTTTTGTTGATTATTTTTTGAGTCAAAAAATCGAAGATTTGACGGTTGTTTCGCCGGATGTTGGAGGAGTCGAAAGAGCGCGAAATTTCGCGAATAGACTCGGAGCCTCACTAGCCATCATCGATAAACGCCGTCCAAAACCAAATGTTTCTGCTGTCATGAATATTATCGGTGAAGTAGAGGGAAAAAACGTAATTATTTTTGACGATATGATTGATACAGCCGGAACGCTTTGCAACGTCGCAGCTGCTCTGAACGAAAAAGGCGTGAAAAAAATCTGGGCTGTTGCGACTCACGGAGTTTTATCCGGCAAAGCTATGGAAAATTTGCAAAATTCACCTATTTTTGAACTCTTAATTTCCGATACAATTCCTCTAGGTGCAGGCAAAAAAATCAATAAAATAAAAGTTTTATCACTCGACAAAATGTTCGCTGAAGCAATAAGGAGAATACAGATGAATGAATCAATTAGTGTTTTATTTAAGTAGACAAATAAAAAAAAAATCTTTATAATTACAAAATTTTAATTTATTGACAGGAGCTGAAAAATGTCGACACAATTAGATATTCAAGTAAAGCCTAGAAAAATAACGACAAATGGAGATTTGAAATCAAGCAAAAAAGAAGGACAAATTCCTTGCGTTGTTTATGGCAAAAATTTAGAAACAAAACTTGGTTTTGTAGATAGAAAAAATTTGATGACGCAACTTTATAGCAGCCTAAACGAGCACATTATTTTTAATCTAAAATTTGAAAAAGAAAAAGAAAAATTCGTTACAATCATTCGAGAAAAAGTTTGGGATCCAATAAAGCAAGAAATTATTCACGTCGATTTTCAAAAAATAGATTTAGACAAAGAAATCGAGATGAGCACAGAATTTAGATATAACGGAATTGCAAAGGGTGTGAAACAAGGCGGAGTAATGGAAATTCGTGTCGTAAAATCAAAAGGAAAAGCTTTACCTCTCGACTATCCAAAATTCATCGACTGCGACGTGACCAATCTAGGAATAGGCGATACTCTGAAACTAAAAGACATAAGTATACCCAACTCCTTGAAGTTGCAAATTTCACCGGAAGAAGTTTTGGTTACAGTGTCTGTACCAAAAGCTGAACGTGGACAGGCTGAGCCGGCGAAAGCAGCAACACCTGCTGCAGCAACCGCAACTGCAACTCCAGCCGCTCCAGCAGCAAAAACACCTGCAAAAAAATAATTTTTAAAATATGAAGCTAGTAGTTGGATTGGGCAATGTCGGTGATAAATATGTTGGAACCAGACATAATTTTGGGTTTGAAGTAATCGATCGACTCATTCAACAAAACTTTCCCCTCGCCAGTTTTCAGAATTTTGAAAATGTCGGATTTCTGATCAAAGAAAATTTTTTCGGAGAATCTGTTTTATTTTTTAAGCCAACGCTTTTCATGAATAACAGCGGAATCAGCACCCGAAAAGTAAAAGATTACTACAAAATATCTCTTGAAAATGTCTTAGTGATCGTTGATGATACAAGCCTGGAATTAGGGAACATTCGGCTACGAGCGTCCGGGTCGAGTGCAGGGCATAACGGACTAAAATCTATAATCTCACATCTTGGTACAGAAAATTTCGCCAGGCTGAGACTCGGAATTGGACTTGACACACAAATCGCTTTACCAGATTACGTCCTGGCAAAATTTACAAAACAGGAATTAGATAACGTCAACAAAACTTTAGAAAACGCGATTGAAGCAGTAGCTGTCTGGATAAAATTTGGCAATGAAAAAGTGATGCAAAAGTTCAATAAAAAATCTTTGAATACTTAAAATCGTCCTATTTTTTTAAAAAGCTATATTGAAATTCCTGTAAAAACGAAATCTAGCCTCAAACTTTTGCGTTAATAAGATTTCATTTTTTATAGGATTTTCAACAAGAAAATCAGGTTCTAACCAAAGTCGAGAACATCCTATGCAAAAAAACCACAATTTAAATGTAATGCACTTGTTTTTACCTGAAATCAAAGAGTTAATCTCAACTAAAGATTTCGTTGAACTCAAGGATCTTTTAACCAAAATTCATGCAATCGACGTAGCCGAAAATTTTCAAGAATTTAACGCTAACGAAAAAATCCTCATATTTCGCCTACTCGCAAAAGAAAAATCCATCGAAGTTTTTGAATCCATTCCCTTCGAAGAGCAATCATTCTTGCTCGAAAATCTAAAAAATATTGAATTATCAGAACTTTTGAACGAGATGTCTTCGGACGAACGTGTTGATTTGTTCCAAGAATTATCTCAAGACGAGATGAACAGGCTTTTTAGCTTGATGAAAAAAGAAGAAATTGAAGACGTAAAGACTTTATTGCAATACCCTGAGGGAACTGCAGGCAGTTTAATGACAACAGAGTTTGTGGAAATGGCTCCTAGCATCAATGCAAGAGAAGCTCTCTTGAAATTGCAAGATGAGCTAAAATCCGGCGAATCCGAACATATTTATTCAAGTTACGTTTGTGATGAAGAAAAAGGATTGATTGGAGCAGTTGACTTGCAGGATTTAGTTTTGAATTCGCCGACGAGTATTGTATCGGAAATCATGACTGATATCAGTCACATAAAAGTTGATGAATTTACTCCTGACGAAATTGTTGCAGACTTGTTCGTAAAATATGATTTGCTGAGCGTGCCTGTAGTTAATGAACAGAATCAGCTCTTAGGAATGGTCGTTTTTGACGATATTGTTGACCTGATCAGAAAAGAAAATACAAAAGAAATTTATGAACTCGGAAAAATGCACATTGAATCTTCGGAGGAAGTGCGCTATTCCAGTTCTACGAGTTTTGATTTAATACGCAGACGAGCTGGATGGCTCATTTTTCTCCTTGTTTTTGATTTTTTAACCGGGACAGTTTTGAAAACTTACGAAATGGCGCTAAGCAAAGTCGTAGCTCTCTCGTTTTTTATTCCAATGCTGCTCGACACCGGAGGGAATGCAGGCGCTCAAGTTTCGGTTACAATTATTCGAGCATTTGCTATCGGAGACGTGAATTTTAAAAATATTTGGAAGATCGTGAAGAAAGAGATCGTAGCTGCTCTTTTTATGAGCGCTATCGTCGGAATTATTGCAGCTCTACGTGCATATTTATTACAAAAAAGTTTTTTACTCGCAATTGTAATAGGCTTAACTTTATCTTTTATTGTAATTTTAGCCACTTTGACCGGACTATTTCTACCAATTCTATCGAAAAAAGTAGGACTTGATCCTGCTGTCCTTGCTGGTCCAATCACAACAAGTGTCGTCGATATTTTGGGTTTAATTATTTATTTCAATGTAGCGATAAAATTTTTACCGGCATTACGAGGGAGTTTTATATGATAAATTACGCTAAAATTCTACTCATTACTTTCTTTAGCTTTTTCAGCTTTAATTTGTCAGCTCAGCACGCAGAACTTGAACAAAATTTCGAACTTCTCCCGGCACTATCAGATACAAAAACAATCTCTTCAAATCTAATTACTACAAGACATACCCAAAAACCAAAATACGTTCGAGGGATTCACCTGTCCGGCTGGGCGGCTGGTTCAAAAAAATTACGAACGCGCTACGACGAAATTCTAGCAAATTCGGAAATAAACACGCTAGTCATTGCCGTCAAAGAAGCCAGCGGAGAAGTTTTTATCAAAAATATTGCAAAAGCTGAAAAAATCGGAGCTTTTCGAAATGCGATGCCGGACATTAAAACTTATATCGAGTATTTGCACTCGAAAAATGTTTATGTAATAGCTCGTATCGTTTTGTTTAAAGATCCAATTTTTGCAACACACGAGCCTAGCATGGCTGTAAAGAATATTGACGGAAATATTTGGAAAGATTATAAAGGTTTGTCATGGATCGATCCTTTCAATAAAAAAGGCTGGGAATATAATTTTAGTATCGTAGACGAATGCGTAAATCTTGGCTTTGACGAAATTCAGTTTGATTATGTCAGATTTCCATCGGATGGAATTATAAAAAATTGTCGTTATGCAGTGAATTATTCAACTACAGCTGCCGTAAATATTTTAGCAGAATTTTTAAAAGAAGCACAAAAAAGGTACAAAGAAAAACTCGGAATTAATATTTCCGTCGATGTATTTGGATTGACAACGTCGGCAATGGACGATCTGGGAATCGGGCAAATAATAGAATCTATGGAACCATACGTTGATGCGATTTATCCGATGGTTTATCCGTCGCACTACCGAAACGGAACCTACAACATCAAAATTCCAAACCAAAAACCTTATGAAACTGTTTTTAACGCACTTAAAGAAGGGAAGAAAAAACTTGGCGATAAAAGCTATAAATTCAGGCCGTATATTCAAGATTTTAGTCTAGGCTACAAATATGGCGTCAAAGAAATCCGCGACCAGATTCAAGCTCTTTACGACAATGATATTGCTGAATGGATTTTATGGGATCCGAAAGCCTTGTACACTCGCGAAGCTCTTCACCCAAAATCAGAAATGAATAAATATGAAAAAAAATTAAAACCTCAAGCTCCACCTCCTCAAATTCCTCAAGAACAGCAAAATGCTAGCGTCGAAAACATTAATTAAATGAATTCATTTTCTTTATCATCTTTTCACACGCCTAATCTTAAATTCAATTTACTTAAAAAATTATTAATTTCCGCATTTTTTGTTAGCATTTTTATAATTCCGGTTTTTGCAAACAGCATAAATTTTTGGGAAGATTCTAACTCTAACGCTGATGTTATGCAGGCTAAAGGCGACAAAATGTCAATCTACAAAAAAGGCGAAGAAGTTACTTTGCGAGGAAATTCAGAAATTTGGAGACAAGACTTCGACTTAAAAGCTGACGAATCGACTATTTTCAAAACTTCAAAAGCAATAAAAAGCAAAGGGAACGTTTTTTTGAAAAAAAATTTGGAAAATGGAGACAAACTGGATGGACACGCGAACGAAGTTTTTTATAACGACCTTACAAAAAATCTGGAAATGCGCGATGTAAAAAATCTCGACTATTTTTTGATAAAAGAAAATAAAACTGCAAATGTAAAAACCAAATTTTTGAAACTCGAAGAAATCAAAAATGGAAAAAAATTAATTTTGGAAAAAACAATCGAGATAACAAAACCATTTGAAGAACTAACAAAAAATAACACCGTAGAACATGGAACTGATCTGATAAAATGCGATCAATTGAAGGCTTTTTATGACGAACACGGAGAACTAAAATTTGCGGAATTTATCAAAAATTTTTATTTTGAACGTAAAAAAGAAACAAAAGACTATACGATTATTCAAGCGAGTGAAGCAGTTTTTGATAAAACGAAAAAAAACGCAGTCATAAAAAATATCAATAAAATTACCTATTATCTATCTGAAGGAAATAAAAAATACTTTATTTTTGCAGACGATGCGTTTTGGAATCTTGAGACTGATATCATCGAGCTGAAAGGCAAACCTGTAATTTTTATGCAAGATGATAAAAGTTTCTCGATAAAATCTAACAAACTTCTGTTTTTTAAAAAAGGCAATTATGCAAAATTCATAGACAAGCCAATGCTTCTTCAGAATAACAAAGACGGCAAAGGCAGTTATAAAGCCGAAAATATTTTTTATTATTTAGATGACAAATTAATAAAATTTGAAAAAAATGTTGATGCAGAATTTATCCCAACAAAAAAACAAAAATAATACTGCAAAATTAACGGTTAATCTTCTCAAAGATATTGACTTATAATCTTTAATTTGTTATTTTATTTTTTGAAAATTTTTGGTTAAATTTTTTATGGAGGGGAAATGCAAAATCTAAAAAAATGGGTTTCGTTTTTACTTTGTAATTTACTTTTCATTTCAACTTTTACTTCTAGTGTTTCCGCTGTCACTTATCACATTGGGACTACCGGAACGGATACTTTGAATGATAAATATGTCTCAGCTTTTAATAATTTACCGATATCTATTAATGACGGAGATAGCTTTATTTTTTATAAAGACGATGTAGTTAATCCTACTTTTTTTATTTCAAAAAGTCATACTTTTAAATCTGCTAACTCTAACCCAATTACCTTGACTGCAACTAATCAAAAAATTTTTGATATCTTGAGCGCTCCTCTTGTATCTTTTGAAAATGTTAAATTTTCATCGACTACAAGTTCTATAGATAGCGGAGGTGTTATTAATTCTAATTTTTCTATGCTAATGTTTAAAATTGGGCTTGAATGTTAAAATGTACAAAAGGTTAAACGTTGAATTAGGTTATTTGATTGAAATGCGACAAGACGATTATTCTGACCAAGAATTGAACGCAAAGTTCGACGTTGAATTTTAACTAGTTTTCGAGGAAATTTCTGATGAATTTAAAACAAATCATCTCAAATCTTAAAAAAAATAATTTAACGATAATGATGATTCCAAGTCTAAAGTCATCAACAAAATCTATCTCTATACCGATTTTGTATTTTCATATTTTTATACTCTTTTCATTTTTAATTTTTGGAACAGCATTTTTTATAATTAGTCGTCATATAAACTATATTGCCACAATCAATCAAAACATTCTTCTCGAAAACAAACTCGAGTATTTCTCGCAGGAGTTGATAAAAAGTAGAAATTTTATCGCAGAGGTGCGAGACGTTGATTATAACTTAAGAACTTTACTCGAGATGGACGACAAAAAAGAAATCATCAACAAGGTTGGGGTCGGTGGTCCCGAAGCCCTCGATATTATGCTGTCAACCAAATTATTGGAAAAAAATAAAATAATTTTTAGCACAGACGAATTCGAGTTCATTTTGAATCGGCTTCGTAGCGACGCAGAAAAACAAATCTCCAGTTCAAAAGCTATTTTTAATTATATCGATCTACAGAGGCAAATTACATTAGCGACTCCGGATGTTTGGCCTGCTCCCGGACGTATTTCATCGCTTTTTGGGCTGAGGATTGATCCGGTGAAATTCACTCGGGAATTTCACAAAGGACTCGACATAGCAAATCGCGAAGGAACCTGGGTTTCCGCAACAGCTAACGGCAGAGTAAAATATGCCGGCTGGTTAGGGGGCTACGGAAAAACGATTGTGATCGATCACGGATACGGATACATAACGCTTTATGCTCACTTGTCGCAAATCAACGTTGTACGAGGAGAAGTCGTAAAAAAATTTCATAAAATCGGTAAAATTGGCAGAACCGGAAGAGCCACAGGCGCTCATCTCCATTACGAGGTAAGACTAAACAATAAACTTAAAAATCCGATGAACTACATCAAGTCACGCGCAAGATAATTCAAAATTATTGAGGGCAAATGAGCAAATTTGAAAAAAACAAAGTTATCCCAAAAGTCGAATCTTATATTTCTGAATTTACAACTATCAAAGGCTCTATTGATTCAGTATCCGGAACGCTAAGAATTGACGGGAAAGTTGACGGCGAATTCGTAAAATCAAAAGGTCTTATAGTCGGTGAAAAAGCGATTATAAACGCAAATTTAGACGCAGACTATGTCATCATTTCCGGACAAGTCAACGGAAATATAACGGTTTCTTCGAAAATAGAAATATTAAAAACAGCAAAAATTGTTGGCAATGTAGACACAAAAATAATTACTGTCGAGGAAGGTTCGTTTTTGCAAGGGCAATGTAAAACGAATAGGAACATTACAGAAAAAAAATAAGAGGGATTTTTATGTTTGGTTTTCTAAGAAATAATATGAAATTAATGCTAATTTTTCTTTTAATCGGTTTTGCCGCGAGTATGTTTGCAGGGATTGGAGCTTATATTTTGGCTGACAGAAAAAACATCGTAGCCATCGTCAATAAAGACAAAATAAGAATGGACGAATTAAGCTATTATTTTAACAATTTGATGTACCAAAAACGAACAGAAAATCCAAATGAAACTCTAGACGCGGATAAAATAAAAAAACAAGCTATTAGTCAATTGATTCAAGAAAAAATTTTCTTGCAAGAAGCTAAAAAAGTTGGCGAAAAAGTTTCCGAGGCAGAAATTCAAAACATGCTCATGCAGTATCCTATTTTCCAACAAAATGGACAATTCGATTTACAAACTTATTACAATGCTTTGAGATATACAATTCGTAAAAGTCCGACAGAATTTGAAAAGAATGTCGAGAATAACATAATGACAGAAAAAATTAAACTTTTGATTTATTCGATCACAAAAACCTCTGACAGAGAACTTTCTCTCGAGTTTGAAACATTAAGTTTCGCTCTTGGATATGTGCCAAAATCTGAGTTTGATCAAAAATTTGAGTCAGGGAAAAAAATGCTCGGCTTAAATGACTGGTTCAGAAACGCGGCTGAAAAATCAAAAACTGAAATTTTATTAAAAGAATAACAAATTGCATATTGGCATCGATATAGAACAAATCGAAAAATTCGAAAATTTTACAAAAGACAAAATGAAATTTTTACAGCCCATTTTTTCTGCTTCAGAGCTAAAATTTTGTTCCGGTCAACAAAACCCCGCAAAATATCTGACTCTTTGTTTCTCGGCAAAAGAAGCCTTTCTCAAAGCCTTTTCTTCCATCGATAAAAATCTATTTTCAATATCAGACATAAATCTAGATTTCTCAAATAAAATTCCAGAATTAAAATTTAGCGAACCTATCCAGAAATGGTTCAAAAAGCAAAAAATAGACGAAATAAAGTTTACTTTTTCAATTAAAAAAAAGTATGTTGTTGCTTTAATTGCAGCCAGAAAAAATTCATAAAAAAATGCAGATTGATAAAAATCATATAAACAAATTACTAAAACAAAAACCGCCATTTTTATTCGTAGATTTTGCTGAAACCAGCGAACACGAACCAAATAAAATTACTGCATTTTTTTCTCTAAAAAAGTCAAATCCTATTCTAAACGGACATTTTCCTAGCGAACCTGTCTTGCCTGGAGTTTTGTTCGCGGAAATGATCGCGCAAACAGCCTTAATTTTGATCACTCACAACGCAAAAATTTTGGATAATTCGAATTACAAAGCATTTATCGCACGCATCAAAGACGTGAATTTAAAAAATTCAGTCATTCCTGATTGCAACATCACGATAAAAGTAGAAGTAAATGACTCGATTTTGGAGAATTTTTATGAGGCTTCAGGCGAGATTTATGAAGCAGAAGAACTTAAATGTAGTGGAGAAATTACGTTATATTTTAAAGCATCTGAGAGTTAGCTTTCGACGGAATTTTTTGCTTCAACAGCTAGTTTATCTGCGATCTTATTTTTTTCTCTTGGGATGTGTTCTATCATAAAACTTTTAAACTTTTTTATTTTTTCAAAAAATTCTAAATATAAACTTTTCAGCTCAAAATTCGAAATTTTGTACTCGCCTCTAATTTGCTTTACCATGAGTTCTGAGTCTGCGAAAAATCTCAAATTGTAATCGTATAACTCCATATTTTCGAGAGTCTCCACAGCCAAAATCAAAGCCGAATATTCTGCAATATTATTTGTCGTATTCCCAAGAAATTTTTTAGCTGAAGCGACCTCGCGATTCGCAGAGTCAAAAATCACGCATCCACAGCCGCCTCTCCCGGGATTTCCGCTCGCTGCCCCATCTGAAAAAACAAATAGACTTTTCTCATCATCAAACAAATCCAGCTCACGTTCTTCTTTTAAAAAAATTTTGTTAGATAACAAAGCCGTTTTTTTAAGCTCGGTTACGATAGAATTTTTAAGAAGAATAAGATTGTGTTTTTTGAGAATTGTGTCAAAACTTTTGTTATTTGTGATAAGATCTACGATTTCTGAAAGCTTCATGATTTATCTAAAATGTACAGAATTCTGCTGCAATTATCGCATTGAATGGCGTGAGTGGAAGAAATGATTTCGCTAATTTTTTGGATTGGAACTGAAAGGTGACAAACTTTACAAGACGATGTTTCTCTGTCAACCTCTGAAATCGCGATTCCGTTCTGGTGAATTTTGATTTTCTCATACATATCGAGAAGCGGTTTGTTTGCAATTAATTTAATAATTTCATTTCGCTCTTGATTGATTTTTTCTAAATTTTGGTTAATGTCGTCTGCTTTGATCTTAAATTCTTGTTTTTTATCTTCAAGAGTTTTTTCAATCGCTTTTATATTTTCTTTCTGTTTATTTAAACTTACCGCTAAAACATCGAGCTCTTCCAGCCCAAACAAAATTTTATCTTCTAAATCGCTTTTTTTTTGTTTTTCGGCCTGAATGATGTCGATAAGTGCTTTGTATTTTTCGTTAGATTTTATGGAATTCAGTTCTAGATTAAATTTTCCGATATTTTGTTCTGCGGCCGCTAACTCTAGCTCAAGATTTTTCTTTTCAAGTTGATTTTGATTAATATTTTCTTTGATTTCATTTAAAACTGTGTTTTCTACGTCAAGATTGGTTTGGAAATTTTGTAAAAGTTTAGGTATTTCTAAAAGTAAATTTTTGAAGTTTTGGATGGCAATGTCGAGATTTTGTAATTTTACTATCAAGTCTAAGTTATTTAGCATTTTCCCTCGATATTTTTAGCTCAAAACTAATAATTTTTTTCTTGCGCCGAATTTCTCATCATCACACCTAAAGCAATTCTTTCTAACGTTTTTCTTAAAAATCTTCAGTTTTTATACTTTTCAGTTTTGCTTTCATCGTCTAAAAATTGATGCAATTTTTCGAAAACCCTTCGTGAGTGAAAGTGAGTAAAATTTTCAAAAAATCGTTTGAAATTTCTAAACTTGTTTGAGCCCCTTTTTGGGCTGCGAGTCTCTTTAAAAACTTAGATTTTTAGAGAATTTTGCTCCTATATCACGAGCGTGGGCGCCGTTTTTTGTTTACTTTTTTATGAGCGAGCAAAAAAAGTACAAACTAATAATTTAATAAACTTTTGGTCAAAAACAAAATGACTGTCTTTAGGCTTTAGACGGAAATTGAAAAGATTTTTCTAGAATTTTCTAAATTTATCTCAGAAAAAATTCATAAAAATAACAATTTTCGTTTTTTTGTTTCGACAAATTTTTTTTATCTTTCAGTCATCACGTAGAGATTTTCATTTTTTCCGAGCGCGGCTTTCTTTTTTTTAGGAAAACCAAACTAAGCGTTAGGTTTTCCTAACACCTTTCCTTAGCTTTTCCTCGCAGAACTCGCTTCACTCCGTTTCGCTCATACAAGCTGCGAGCAAGGTTTTTTTACTTCTTACCCCCGCCAGTTCTTCTGCCCCTTCCTAAAGTCTTCTCGTCTAGCTTTTAAATTCTTTCAAACGTTTTTCTTTAAAACTCTTGTTTTAATTTTCTCAGTCTCGCGAGTTCGTGATGTTTTTAGTTTTTGTTTTATCTCTAAAAATTGTGCAATTTTTCGAAAAACCTTTCGTGAGAAAAAGTGGGAAAAATTAATCTACCCAATTTACAAAACTGGGCCCAGTAGGACTTGAACCTACGACCCACTGATTATGAGTCAGTTGCTCTAACCGACTGAGCTATGGGCCCATTTTTTCGAATTGGAAATATAACTTTTTTGAGGAGACTTGTCAATCTAAATATTCTTCTAAATTTTTACTTCTCGACGGATGTCTCAACTTCTTTATTGCTTTTACTTCAATCTGTCTAACTCGTTCTCTCGTTACATTAAAAATCTTTCCAACCTCTTCAAGTGTCCGAGGATATCCTGTTCCAATCCCAAACCTCAATTTTATGATTTCAGCTTCTTTTGGCGTCAATGTATTCAAAACTTCTCCGATAGCTTTGACTCGTATCGCATCTGCAGATTTGCTAGCCGGCGTTGCTTGATTCTTATCCTCAATAAAATCTTCCAAATAACTGTCCTCATCTTCACCAATCGGAGTTGTAAGCGAAATTGGATCCTGCATTATTTTCAAAACTGCCTTAATTTTATCTATCGGCATTTTCATCTTATCGTGGTATTCTTCCAATGTCGGTTCTCGTCCTTCGTCTTGCCTGCATTTTCTCGAGATTTTACCGAGTTTACTTATCAATTCTTTCATATGAACAGGGATTCTTATCGTACGCGCCTGGTCAGCTATAGCTCGATTAATCGATTGTCTGATCCACCACGTCGCATACGTAGAAAATTTAAAGCCACGTTTATATTCAAATTTATCGACTGCTTTTATAAGCCCTATGCTCCCTTCCTGAATTAAATCTAACAAAGATAAACTTGAGTTCACATGTTTCTTTGCAATGCTCACCACAAGCCTCAAATTTGCCTTTATTAGGCTCATTTTATCTTTTCGTATAACTTCTTCCAGCTCAGAAATCTTCTTGTCATTTTCCATTAAATCCGTTGCTTTAATACATTTTTCCTCTTCAATCTCAACTATTTTTTTCTCAAACGAATCCACATCTTTAAGCCTTCTAAACGCTTCTTCCTGTGTAAACCCAACAGCTCTTTTGAATTTTTTTTCGTCTTTTACGTCTCTTATGTATTGACTGACCTTGTCTAAATCAACTTTAAAGTCTTTTTTTATAGTCTCGATTTCTCTATTAAAAAATACTATTTGTTCAGTAATTTCCTTTATTCTACTGACTAACTTATTCATTTTCTCAACGTTGAGATTTAAACCGATAATGTTATCAATAATCTTTTCTTGATTTTTTTTAAGCTCTTGCTCGAGATTTTTCTTTTTATCAAGTTTCTTTTCTTTTTTCAAAGCATCGTTTATGCCTTGAATTTTAGCCTCAATTCCTTTTATGAAATCTGCCGTGTCCTCTATTTTGTCTCTCATATCCTGGATAGATTCATCTGTCTTTTTACCTCGTGGCATCAATTCTTTCGGCGTCATCTCCTCTTCTTTCAATAGCGAATCCCAATGCCTAATCTCTTTGAGAGTAATCGGCGAGCTAAGCACAAGCCATTGCAATTTCTTCTCGTTTTCTTTAATTCTCTTGGCAATCTCTATCTCATCTTCCCTGTTTAAAAGAGGAACTCGTCCCATTTCGGAAAGATAAAGTTTTATAGAATCATTTGCCTTTATTTCAGCCTCTTGTTCTTCGGTTTCAGACTCCTGTTCGAATATCGTGTTACCAAAGGCAGACAACTTCTCAAAATTATTCTCTTCATCATCTTCACTCTGAGTATTTTCGTTGCTAAATTTATCTATATCTTCTATTCCCTGATATGCTTCAAAAGGATCTATTCCCTCTTCAAAACCCTCTTCTTCCGATATCTGTTTATCGGTATTAGACTCATTTATAAAATTTTTCAAATTTATTCCAAGCTTTTCGATCTTTATAAAAATAGCATCTATCTCATCCGTCGATAAATCCTTCTGTGTTAAAAGCTCCTCCAACTCGTTATAGTTTAACGCTCCAGAATCTTTGCCTTTTTTAAGAAGCTCAAGTATATCGTCATCAAATTCAGCTTTCTTTTTTAATTTCATTTTTACCTCTGGATTTAACTTTTTTTGCCAAGTAATAGTGCTCTAAAATATCGTCTAAATTATCGCTTTTGCTCAGTTGCATCATTTTATTTTCGAGAAATTTTTGTTCTAGTTTTTTCACAAAATCATTAATGTCATCTGAAAAGTTTTTTGTAAAAACAGATTTTGTTAAAATTTTATAGATTTCATTATTTTTTTCATCGATGGATAAATTTAAATCTAAAGCTAGCGTACTCAAAATTCTCATCGGCGTTAGATCTTGGCTTAGCAAATTGTCGCAATTTTTGAACAAATACTCTATGATTTGCCTGTTTTCCATCGAAAAAATCCAGCCAGTATCGATAATTTTTTTTGCTTCGCTGATTTTCTTTGGATTTGCGATCAAAAATTCCAGGAAATCCTGCTCGAGCGTATTAAAAACAAATTTTGGTTTTGCAGAAATTTTTGCTTCATTTTCTTTGGAAACTTTTGTCTGAGAGAATTTTCTAATGCTTTGCTTGAATTTCTTAAACTCTAACTTAATCTCATCTTCTTTTTCTTTCAGTAAATCCGCAGCATTTTTTAAAATATAGTTTACGCGCAATTTATTCTCGATATTCGCACACATCTCAAAAACTTCAGCTAAAAAATTCTCTCGATCTTTCAATTTTGAAAAATCTTTATTCTTCGCAAAAAAATTTATTTTATACAAAAATCCATCCTCAGAATTTTTCAAGATTTCAAGGAATTTTTCTTTCCCATACTTTTTTAAAAATTCATCCGGATCTAGTTTTTCAGGAATCAATGCTATTTTGAGATATAAATCTAAATTTGCAAATAAATCGACTGATCTTAGAGAAGCTTTTATTCCGGCTGCATCGCCATCAAAAAGCAAGATTATTTCGTCAGTATATTTTTTTATGAAATTGATATGATTTTCAGTGAGAGCAGTTCCGAGAGTAGCGACGGAATTTTTGATCCCAAATTTATGCAAGGCCATTACGTCGATATACCCTTCCAAAATTATAGCCTTTTTTTCTGATTTTATGTGCTGAATCGCAATATCAATCCCATACAGAGATGCGTTTTTTTTAAAGATTTCCGTTTCAGGTGAGTTCAAATATTTTGGCAAGCTGTCGTCCAAAACTCTTCCGCCAAAAGCAATTACTTTGCCTTTTGCGTTTTTTATTGGGAAAATCACTCGATTGACAAACCAGTCGTTGAATTTGCCAAAATTATTTTTGCGAATGAGGCCAAGCAGCTCAAGAGTTTTTGGCTCAATTCGATTTTTCAGAGCGAGATTCAAAATTGTATCATAATTTTTCGGAGCAAAACCGATTTGAAAAGTTTTTAGATCATCCAGATCAAAGTTTCTCGCCAGCAAATACTCACGAGCTTTTTGAGCTTTTTCTGACTTGAGCAAAAAATTGTGATAATACTCGGCGACGCGATTATTTACTTTGAACATCTCGTCCAAAATCGAGACTTTTTCAGGTGTCAACGTCAAATTTTTTAGAGAAATTCCAAATTTTTCTGCTAAAAAAGTAATCGCCTCATTAAACGTAAAATTCTCGATTTTCATAATAAAACCGAAAACATCACCGCCTTCACCGCAGCCAAAACAATGGAAAAGCTGTTTTTCTTCGCTAACAGTAAAAGAAGGCGTCTTTTCCTGATGAAAAGGACACAAACCTTTGTAATTCGCGCCACTTTTTTTTAAATTTACATATTCTCCGATGACTGCAACAATATCAGCAGCATCCAAAATTTTGGTAATAGTTTCTCTGTCAAATGCCATATTTTATTATTTAATTTTGACGCGTTTTATTCGACGAAAGCCGGAGCATTCGATGAAATTTAATTTCCCAAGCTTTTTTTCCAGAGAGTCAAACAGTAAGTTCATGCCAAGATTGTCGCTCGATATATGTCCAGCGATAATCACGTTTATGTTTTGTTCTTTTGCTTTTTTAACATGCGACTCGCTTAAATGCATCCCGACGATGGTTCCAATACCTGCGTTCGCTAATTTTTCAATGGCAACAGCCGGTCCTTCGGTGCCACCGGTCATGTCAACATAAATTTTACCAGCCCGGCTCTCTTTCCCGCCATTCAAAATACGAGGAGCATTATTGTTTTTGTAAGAAATTTGATATTCCTCAATTTCAAGCAATAAATCCAAAATTTCGCCTAGCTTTTTTGGTTTTTTTGTATCAAACAAGTTTTCCAAAAATGTTGAGACACAATTATCGGCCGGTGTGTGAACGCCTATGAATGGAATTTCCAAAAGTTTTGCAGTATCTGTCGCTCGAGAATAATTCACCGGAAGCAAACTTTTTGAAATCTCGTCGATACGACAATTTATGATGTTCTCGGAAATGTTGATCGGGACACCAAATTTGTGAAGCATGTCAGCTTGCAAATTCATAACTTCAGCTAAATTGGTGAGCCCGTTTCCCTCGGGATGATGCGTAATTGCAAGGTCTATTTTTTTGCCTTTTGCGATCAGCCTGTCCGCCAAAAGTAATTCAGGGGTCTCGATATCAATCCCGACTATTACGTTTTTAATTTCTTCGTCATCGGATCCAAAATAAATCCTCGAATCTAAGTATGGATTTTCTAGTTTGTCAGTGTCAAAATATTTCTTTTCTTTCTCAGGCAAAGCTTTAAAATTTTTTTTGGCTTCGCCTAGCAATCTTACGACTTCTTTTTTGCCTCGAGGATCGTTTTCAATCCCGATATTTATGAGTTCGCTAAATAACTTTTTTAATTTCATTTCTTTTTTCTTACTTGCGTTTTTGTTGTTTTTCGCCTAAATTTCCTTTTTAATTCTTGCATTTGTTTCTTTTTTTTAAGGCTTGGACTCTCATAATATTCTCGTTTTTTTATCTCTTGCATTATTCCGGCTTTCTCGCATTCTCTCTTAAATCTTCTTAATGCTTCATCAACAGATTCTTTTTCTTTTACAAGTACTTTTGTCATATTTTTCTCCTAAAATATTCTTAATTAATTTTTAAAAATGAGGAAAATCTAATTTTTTACCTGCCAAAACGTGAAAATGCAAGTGAGGAACTTCCTGACCACCATTTTCCCCGCAATTGACAATTATCCTAAAACCTTCCTCGTGAAATCCCAACTCTTTCGATACAAGATTAATTGCCAGCCAAATCTGCGAAATATATTGCGCGTTCGTTTCATTCACAGAAATTGCTGATTCGATATGCTTTTTTGGAATAAAAATCAGATGAATCGGCGCTTTCGGGTTTATGTCCTTGAAAGCCAAAACATCCTCGTTTTCATAGACAATATCCGCTTTTATTTTCTTGTCTATAATACCACAAAAAATACAGTTTTGCATCATCACCGCCTTGTTTTTTATTAGCAGATCGAATTTTGATATAATAAAAAAGTCTATCGCAAAAATCAAGTAATATTTGAATTTTTCGCTTGTTTAATTGAAGCAAAATTTTATACTGTCCCCAATTAACAAAATGGATTTACATAAAAAAATCGCCCACCGGCCTTTTACAACCGGTAGGCGATCTAAACTCACGAAATAATCTTTGTCTATCCTTAGGCTGCTGACGCCATGTTTTTGTAATCTGTAATTAGATCTTTTGAAGCTTTGCTATCCAA
>JAVBNQ010000002.1:0-90869 GCA_031551405.1 bacterium
CAAATTAGACATAGTCGACACTTCAACGTAATATTTCACAGGACTGTTCGTGAAACTCCAGTTCGCTGTTATCGTCGACGTGCTCGTTGTCACTCTTTCGTCTATCGCGCTTAGGCCGCCTCGGATGTAGTTCAAGACTGGAGCTCCTGCTTGCGCGACTATCTCATCTGACCTAAACAGTTCTTTTCTACCAATACTGTTTTCTGCGCTGAGTATCAAATAATAAGTCGCTCCTATTTCAACATTTGCTATCGGTTGATCCAAAGTAGTTCCTGCGATTTCATACCAACCTGGTAAAGCATACGCATAACCAGATCCAAGTACAGTCCCTGTAGCGCCCGGAGAAGATTTTGCTATTTGATAATAGTACGTCGCAACACTTGATTCAAGATTGCTATCTACCCACGTTGCAGTAATATTACTCGTAAAATATGCAGGAGAGTTGACCGTTAAGTTTGGAGGAGCACTAGATTGTCCCAGGACTTTTTTCAATGCCCAATATGCATTAATTTTCCCGGTGCCAAGCTGCCCTTTAAATCCGGGATTTCTATAATCTATCGTATCAGCTGTACTTTTTAAGATAGATTTTACCTGTGTTGGAGTTAGACCTGGGTTTTTTGAAAGCATAAGGGCGACTACCCCACTAGTCATTGCCGTAGCCATTGAAGTACCACTTGCTACATACGGATTTATCTTATTATAATATAAATCCGTATTTCCCCTAGCTGATACTATTTGTTTCCCCGGAGCTACCACATCTACCCTAATGTCATAATTAGAAGCCTGCTCAGAGGAAATATAGAGCCGTTCATTTTCATAGCCAATACCGCCTACGCAAATCACATTTGGGTCTCTGGCCGGATATAAAGCTTTATTTTGATTTCCATTCCCAACAGCACAAAGTATTGTGACATCTCTATCGTAAGCATATTGAATGGCATCCTTCAAAGCCAAATCCTCATTATCAATACCCAGACTTAAGTTTATTATGTTTGCGCCATGGTCAACGGCATAATAGACAGCTTGGTCGACATTGTATAAAATTCCACTAGTTGGACCGCTACTACACTTCAATACCATAAGTCTACAATCCCAAGCAACTCCAGTTAAGCCCACGTTATTATTTCCTTGAGCGCCTATTATACTCGCTATGACAGTTCCGTGCCTTTGCTCTCCGGTATCAGATAAATCTTGCGGAATAACAGTTCCTTTGTTTTCCCCAAAATCCCAACCATTAACACCTTTTGTAGAAATTGTATTAACCCATAATCTGTTGACTAAATCTTGGTGGTTTATATTGACGCCTGTATCAATTACTGCCACTATTACACTACTAGTTCCTGTTGTAATATCCCACGCCCTTTGTGCATCAATATGACCGGTCACCATTGCCCTTAGTTCCCACTGTCCATTGGACCCGGTAAAAACTGGATCATTTGGGCTGGTAGCGCTAGGCTGGTAAGTGTAACTTGGCTGAGCCCACTCAATATCTGGATCAGAAGACAGTTGCCTGGCAAAATCTTTTGCATCAATATTATCTTCAAATTTTATTCTAAAAATAAGATTAATTTTATCGAGCGAAAATTTTTCTTTTGATGTAAGCTTAGAATAATTTCGTTTTGTACTTTCTGAAGTTTCAAAATTTTTCTTAAACTCCTTAATTTTATATTCGATTTGATATTTTTTCAGGAACTTCGCGCGGTTTTCGTCGTCAGAAGACGAAGCTTTAAATTTTACGATGACTTCGCCATCTTGATAGTTTTTATTAAAAGCGGCAAAAATAAACGAATTGAAAAGGACAATAAAAGATAAGAACAAAACTTTTTTAACAAGATTTTTCATATAAAAATCCTTTTTTTAAAATTTTATTTTTAGTTTACAAATTATTAAAAAATCTTGCAAACTTAATATTTCAAATTTAATTCAATAGAATCCCATTATAAATTTTAGAATTTTCTGGCACAATGCAATTGTCAAGAATAATACAATTTACAAGAGTCGAATTTGCATTGATTACAGCATTTTTTCCAATTATGCAATTATCGAGAATACAATTTTCTGAGATTTCACAATTCTCATCTATCGTACTGAAATTCAAAATTTTAACGTCTTCAGCTAATTTTACATTTTTCGCAACCAAAGAATTGTTTTTTATCTCGTCACCTGAAAAAATTCTACTTTTTATTTGCCGGTCTAAAATCTCTTTTTGCGCAGCTTTATAAGCTTCGATGTCACCAATATCGCACCAATATTCCTGCATTTCATAACCTAAAACTCTCGCGTTTTCTTGCATCAATTTTGGCCAAACATCGTTTCCAAAGTCATAAAATTTATTCTCCGGAATAAACTGGAAAATCTCCGGTTCCAACACATAAATTCCGGTATTAACTTTGTTTTCGTAAATATCTTTGAATTTCGGTTTTTCTACGAATTTTTGAATTTTCGAATTTTCGTCTGTAAAGACTACGCCATATTTAAATTTTTCGTCATATCTTTTCAAAACTATGGTTGCCAATGCTTTTTTTGCCTTATGAAACTCAATTACTTTTTTCAAGTCTACATCAAAATATCCGTCTCCGCTCAAAATTACAAAAGTTTCATTTTTGAACTCCTCGCGAACTTTACCTAATCCGCCGGCAGTTCCCATCAGATCTTCTTCGAATGAATATTTTATTCTCACACCGAAATTCTCGCCGTAACCAAAATAATTTTTTATGATTTCAGGATACAAATGCAAATTTATGACAACTTCATTTATATCGAATTTTTTAAGATTTTCAATCGTATGTTGAAGGACAGGTTTATTCGAAATTTTTATCATCGGCTTTGGCAAAATATTTGTGATCGGGCGCATCCTCGTTCCAAGACCGGCGCACATTATAAATGCTTTCAATTTTTCACTCCCATTCTATAAATTTTTCGAAATATCGCTAATAAAGCTTTGTAATTCATCGATGGTTTTATAAAAAACTTCGCCGGTTTTTCGGATTTTAATCTCGAGATTTTTTGACTCGAGAAATTTTTTCCCGAGCGTAATTATGACTGGAATCCCGAGTAAATCAAAGTCGTTAAACTTTATTCCCGGCCTTTCGTCGCGATCGTCGAATAAAACATCGTAATTTGAATTTTGAAGCTTTTCGTACAATTTTTCTGAAATCTCGAATAATTCTTGATTCTTCACGTCAAGACAAATTATTCCAATTTTGTACGGAGCCAAAGCCCAAGTCCAGATAACGCCTTTTTCGTCGTTGTTTTGCTCGATCGCCGCTGCGACGACCCGCGAAACTCCGATTCCATAGCAACCCATCACGACCGATTTTCTTTGTCCGTCATCGTCTAAATATTCCGCGTTCATTGCTTTCGAATATTTTGTGCCAAGCTTAAAAATATGTCCGACCTCAATACCTCGGCTAAATTCTAGCTTTTTACCGCATTTCACACAGCTGTCCCCGGGTTTAGCCAGCAAAATATCAAAAAATTCCGCCGAGCTAAAATCTCTGCCAAGATTCAGGTTTTTATAATGAAAATCTTTTTTGTTCGCGCCTGAAATCGCATTTTTTAAATTTTTTACGCTCTCGTCGCAAATTATTTTGTCTGCTGGTAAATCTTTCGGTCCCAAAAATCCT
Source organism: bacterium (assembly GCA_031551405.1). Taxonomy (GTDB): domain Bacteria; phylum RUG730; class RUG730; order RUG730; family RUG730; genus JAVBNQ01. The sequence goes on from JAVBNQ010000002.1 coordinate 3,627, forward strand.
GTTTCGCAAGCAAATTTTTCGAAAACTTCTTGGCTCGTCGCAAGCCGTAAATCTTTTGCGTTTAATTTATTTGCAAGTTTAAACTCATTTACCTCGCGATCTCCTCTGATTAAAACTGCGCAATATTTACCATTTTCAACATAAATCAAAGTTTTTATGAATTTTTTAGCATTTTCGTTCAAAAATTCCGAAATCTCGTCTATCGTTTTTTTGTTTGGAGTGTGAACGAGTTCTAAATTTTTCGTTTCTTCAGGATTTTTTGCGTCGTCGAATTTTGAAACCGCTTTTTCTGTGTTCGCAGCATATCCGCATTCGCAAGCCGCAATTTCGCTCTCTCCGGTTTTTGCAGTCACCATAAATTCGTGCGAAAAATTCCCTCCAATAGCGCCGCTGTCCGCCTCGACAATCTTGAATTCCAAACCGCAGCTTTTGAAAATATTCGTATAAATTTCATGCATATTTTTGTAGCTCGTCTCAGCTCCGGAATCCGTACGATCAAAACTGTACGCGTCCTTCATCAAAAATTCCCTCGCTCGCATCACTCCAAACCGCGGACGAATCTCGTCGCGAAATTTCGTTTGAAATTGGTATAGCGTGACAGGCAAATCTCGATATGAGCTGACTTCGCTTGCAACCAAATCCGTGATCACTTCTTCGTGCGTCGGACCAAGACAAAATTCGCGTTCATGACGATCATTCAGCCTGACCAGTTCTTTGCCGTAAATTTCCCATCTACCGCTTTTTTCCCACAGCTCTTTTGGCTGTAAAGCCGGCAAAAATAATTCCTGACACTCTTTTTTGTTCATCTCACGACGGATTATTGCCTCGACGTTTTTCAGCGCTTTGTAGCCAAAAGGAAGCCATTCGTAAATTCCGGACGCAAGCTTTCGGATCATTCCTGCTCGGTACATCAGCTTGTGGCTTATAATTTCCGCGTCGCTTTGGGCTTGTTTTGTTGTTTTTATGAAAGATTTCGTGTATCTCATTTTTCCCTCGGTTTTCCAGTTTATTTAAACTTTTTCATTCGATCACTTTATATTTCTGCTTGGCTTCGGCAAGCGAACAAGAATTAAAATGCCACCACTCGCTTTTTATGGTTTTGAAGCCCGCCTCCGTCATAATTTTCCGCAAAAGCAGTCTATTTTCTAGTTCTTTCGCAGAAATTCGACCTTTTCGAACCAACTCGTCTTCTTTATCAGTATTCGCCTCATATCCAAAATAATCATACGGCGTTCCCATTTCCAAACTTTTCCCCGTCGAATCGCAAATACTCAAATCAACCGCCAAACCAAAATTGTGAAGTCCGCCTCCATTATTCGGATCTGCGACGTAATAATCCCATTCAGTATTTTTCACCAAATCCCACATTTCGCGTTGGATGCTAAGGGGACGAGCCGTATCGTAAACCACAAGTGTTAAATCCGGCCGTAATTTCTTCAAACTTTTATAAGCTTTTAATAATTTTTGAGCGGCTTCCGGTTGCAAATAAGCTCTCGTCAGATCTTTGTACAAAACTTTTCCCAAAAAATTATACGGAGTCGCGTAAACAAGTTGTACTATTATTCCATCGTCAAGAGATGAAACATCAACTAAGTTCATTTTTTCAAGAACAATTTCTTTTTCGGTTTTGGCCTGATTAGCGGCTGAATATTTTACGTCTAACGAGAAAAGACTTTGGGACAAGAAAAATAACAGTAAAAAAATTTTGAAAAATTTTCTCATATATTAAAAACTTCCTTAATTTTTTATTGAGTAGCAATGACTCAAAAAAGATTGTTACACGTCTATTTTCCTTCATCTTCACCAACTTCAATTTAAAGCTTTTTCGACTGCTTCCAAATCTTCTTTCACGTCGACACTAACGTATTTATTTTTTGTCAAAACAGTTTTGATTTTGTAGCCATTTTCGAGAAATCTGAGCTGCTCTAATTTCTCGATATTTTCCAGAATTTTGCTTTCAAATTTATCGAATTTCTGCAAAACTTCTTTCTTATAAGCGTAAATTCCAATGTGCTGATAATAAGTCACGTCGATATTATCTCGATTGTAAGGAATATTCGCTCTGGAAAAATAAATCGCGTTTTGCCAAGCGTCGAGAACAACTTTCACACAATTCGGATTTTTAACGGATTCTGCTTCGTGAGCCTCAATTTTTCTGATCAAAGTCGCAATATTTACGTCTTTTTCATTCAAAAAAACGCGAGATAAATTATCCAAGTCTTCAGAATTTACGAGCGGCTCGTCACCTTGAATATTTAGCGCTACGTCAAAATCAAAATCGTTAAGAATCGAAATAATTCTCTCGGTTCCGCTGTTGCAATTCTCACTCGTCATAGCAACATTTCCGCCAAAATTTTTTACTTCATTCGCAATCAAATCATTGTCAGTCAGAACTACGACTTTCTCAAGTTCTTTGGATTTTGCGGAATTTGTGTATACTCGCTCGATCATAGTTTTGCCGTTTATTTTCGCCAAAGCTTTGGCATGAAGACGAGTCGATCCATATCTCGCCGGAATAAAACCGATTATTTTCATAAATTCCTCCAATTAACTAAATTTTGCGTAATATGTCCAATCAAACTCGAAAGCTCATTGACAATTTTTTCTAGCAAAACTGAAGTTTCAAGTTTTTGCAATTTTATTGTTTTTTGCATTTTTTAACGCCTTAACTCAAATTGTTCTCGATAAACTGAGACAGTTTTAAAATTAAGCTTTCATCGAAATGTCGTCCTGAAATCTGAATTCCAATCGGTAAATTTTGCGAGTCAGTTCCGATCGGAACTGAAATTGCAGGAATCCCGGCCAAATTCGCGGAAATCGTGTAAATATCAGACAAATACATTGAGAGCGGGTCATTAAGTTTTTCGCCAATTTTAAAAGCTGCTGTAGGAGTAGTCGGCGTAATAATCAAATCGACTTCACTGAACGCATTTTTATAATCGAGTTTTATGAGTTCGCGAACTTTTTGCGCCTTCGAATAATAAGCGTCGTAATAACCGCTCGAGAGAGCGAACGTTCCGATCATAATTCGACGTTTTACCTCGTCGCCAAAACCAAGAGCGCGAGTTTTCGTGTATTCTTCGAGTAAATCCTTAACGTCAGCAGCCCTAAAACCGTATTTCACGCCGTCGTATCTCGCCAAATTCGCGCTGGCTTCACTCGGCGCTATGATGTAGTAAACTGCGACGGAATAATCAGTATGCGGCATTTTTATATTTTTGACAATAGCTCCGGATTTTTTCAACTCGTCCACAATTTTCAAAATTTTACTTTTTATCTCGGGATTCAAACCGTCTGCAAAATATTCCGCAGGCAAACCAATTTTCAAACCTTTTACGTCAAAGTTTTGCTTAAGTTCATCTGAGAAATTCGGAACGTCTTTTTTGATGGACGTGGAATCTTTTGGGTCATAGCCGGAAATCACCTCGAGTAAGAGAGCTATATCTTCCGTTGATTTTGCGAATGGTCCGATCTGATCCAAACTCGATGCAAAAGCCACCAGCCCAAATCTGGAAACTCGTCCATATGTAGGCTTCAAACCAAAAACTCCGCAAAGAGCCGCCGGTTGTCTGATCGAGCCGCCGGTGTCTGAACCAAGCGACGCTTGGCAGAAATCAGCAGCAACACTAGCAGCGCTTCCCCCAGATGAGCCGCCTGGAATTCGAGTTAAATCGCAAGGATTTTTCGTTGGACCGAAATACGAAGTTTCACACGACGAACCCATCGCAAATTCATCCATGTTCGTTTTACCGATAATGATCGCGTCTTCCTTTTCTAATTTCTCAATGACAGTCGCGTCATACGGACTGATAAAATTCTCGAGTATTTTTGATGCACAAGTCGTTTTAATGTTTTTCACGTTAAGATTGTCTTTTATCGCTATCGGAATTCCGGCTAGCTTGCCAATTTTTTGTTTATTTTTGATTTTCTCGTCGATTTCCGTAGCTTTTTGGAAGGCTTTTTCGCGGGTTAAACTGATGAACGCATTGATTTCTTTATCTTTCTCATCGATATTTCGGTAAAACTTTTCTACGATTTCTTTGCAGCTCGAATTATTTTCTAAAATATTTTTTTGTATCTCTCTTATTTTTTTCATTACTCGATCACCTTCTTGACTTTAAAAAATCTGCCGTCGACGTCCGGAGCATTTTTTTTGAGTACTTCGAAATCAATCGATTTAATGACTTCGTCAGCTCGCAAAACGTTTTCTGCTTCTTTTTCAATAGTTTGTTCGCAATTTTTCGGAATTTCAAGTTCACTCAGTTTGTCGATATAATTCAAAATACTTTCGAGTTGCGACGTAAACTTTTTTTTATCGTCTTCGGAAAGTTCCAGTCTGGCAAGTTTTGCAACATGCTCCACATTTTTTATTGAAATACTCATTTTTACCCTCGGAAATTTTTATAAATTTTAAAGTTTTTATATTACTAAATTTCAGAGATAATTGTCCACAAATTGTTGAGCTCATTTTTGTTTTGCTTGAAGTTATTTTGCAATTTTTATATATTTTTAACATCGAAAATTTAAAAATGTAGAAAATTTATGGACAAAAACAAAAAAATAAAAAAAAGCAAAGAAGGCACCTCGTTTGGTAGAAAAACTTTTATTTTAAGCCTCCTAATTTTAGCTCAATTATTTTACCTAAGCCTTTATATCGTCCATTATTCCATGGATTTTAAACTCCTCTATGTATTTTTATTTATCGTTAACATCCTGGTCGTTCTAAAAGTGCTTTCAAGTCAAAAAAATTATGCGTCAAGATTAGCCTGGGTAGTTTTGCTTTTGAGTTTCTCGCCGTTTGCATCTGTAATTTATATAATTTTCGGCCAAACTTCAAATCCAAAAAGAAAAACAAAATTAATGCACAATATTTTTCAAAAAACAAAAATTTTCGAGAAAAAATTCGAAATTCCACAAAATCTAACTAACTCAATTATCAACGACTGCAAACTGATTTTTGAAACAACAAAATTCACACCCAGCTTCAAGAGTCAAACCGAGTTATTAACTCCCGGAGAAAAAACTTTTGAAATTTTAATTCAAGAGCTAAAATCTGCAACAAAATTTATTTTCATGGAATATTTCATTATTGGCGACGGAAAATTATTTTCTGAAATCAAAAAGATCCTAATCGAAAAAGCAAAAAACAATGTAGACGTCCGGATTATTTACGACGATATCGGCTCAAGCCGTACTTTAAATAACAAAACAATATACGAGCTAGAAAAAAGTAGGATCAAAGTTTGCGCTTTCAACAAACTAAGGCCTGTTTTGGATTTCTTCATGAATTATCGCGATCATCGCAAAATCACCATTATCGACGGAAAAACAGCATTTACAGGTGGACACAATATTGCCGACGAATATGCAAATTATAAACAAATCTTTGGCTATTGGAAAGATACGTCTGTACTGGTAAAAGGTGAGGCGGTTTATAATTTTACATTGATGTTTCTGCGTAATTGGGAATTTTGCGTCGGTGAATACTTAGATTACGAACGCTTTTTATTTCCTAGCGAAGCCCTCGACTTTCCGCAAGATGAAAACAATTTAATTTTGCCTTTTGCTGATAGCCCGATGAACCAAAACAACCCCTCCAAACGTTTATTCTCTCGATTTATCACTGAAGCCAAAAAATATATTTACATACAATCGCCATATCTAATTATCGACGACGTAATGGTAGAAAATCTAACCACAGCAGCTCTATCTGGCATAGACGTTAAAATATTTTTGCCTGGCAGCCCGGACAAAAAATTGATTTATTCAGTCACAAGGTCCTATTACAAACAGCTTTTAGACGGTGGCGTTAAAATTTACGAGTACACGCCCGGATTCTTACATTCAAAAGTTTTGTTGTCAGACGACGAAAAAGCTTTTGTTGGAACAGTCAATATGGACTATAGAAGTTTTTATACTCAACACGAATGCGGCGTTTATTATGCGGGAGGATCGATTATTGGTGAAATAAAAAACGATATTCTCGTCGAAATATTCAATAAATCCAAAGAAATCACTCTTTTGAACTACCCTAAAACAAATAGTTTGCAAACCTTTTTTTTGGCAATCATAAAAATTTTTGCTCCACTTATGTAAAAAAAATTAGACGACAAATTGTTATTTTTCATATTTTGTAAAATGTTTAAATTCCCTTGACATTAAACAAAAAATCCATATAATAAAAGCCATCTTGTTCCCTGGTAGCTCAATGGTAGAGCATTCGGCTGTTAACCGAAGGGTTGTTGGTTCGAATCCAACCCGGGGAGCCAAGTTTGTGACGGCAAATTTTTTGGTCACACCAGTCTTCCCAACTTCATCCTCCAAAATTTCTCGTCATAAAAATTCAAATCAAAAAAATTCTACAAAAAATTCGAATCATTTTTGATAAAAAAATCAAACCTTAAGGATCTTTGTTATGAAATTAAAAAACTTGTTAAGTGAGTTCAACATTTTTGCTGACGATAACTCAGAGGTCAAAGGGATTGCTCTCGATTCGCGAAAAGTTTTACCAGGCTACATTTTTGTAGCAATGAAAGGCTTTCATGTCGACGGATACAACTTTATCGATACTGCCATAAAAAATGGAGCGATATGTGTTGTTGCTGAACGAGACTTTAATGTTCCCCAAGATAAAAAAGTCGAGAAAATAATTACAAACGACGTTTACGGTTTTTCTACTAAGCTAGCACTTGTTTTATTTGACAATCCGTCCAAAAAATTAAACCTCGTAGGAATTACTGGGACAAACGGCAAAACTACGACGAGCTACATTTTAGAATCGATTTACAAAGCTGCAGGCCAAAAGACGGGCGTGATTGGTACGATCCAAAACAAAATTTGCGATGAAATTTTTCCAACGGAAAACACGACTCCATTCCCAGTAGAATTGCAGGAACTTTTGCATAAAATGGTCGAAAAAGGCGTAAAATCTGTTTTTATGGAAGTCTCGAGTCATGCGCTTGATTTGGGACGGACGAACGGTTGTAAATTCGACGCAGCAATTTTCACTAATTTAACAAAAGAACACTTGGATTTTCACATCACTATGAAAAATTATTTATTGGCTAAGAAAAAACTGATAAACGCAATCGATGCAGAAGGCTACGTGGCAATAAATTCCGACGACAAACATGCAGAAAAAATCATAGAAAATACGAAAGCAAAAATAATAAAATTTTCAATAAAACAAAAAAAAGACGTTTTTGTAAAAAACATAAAATTCAACAAAAAAAATTTAACAACGGAACTTGAGATAGTTTTCTCAAAGAAAGAAAGTTTAATAATTCAAACGAATCTCGTTGGGAAACATAATGTCTCTAACATTTTGGCTGCTGCGAGTATAGCTTATTCTCAAGAAATTTCGCTTGATTCCATAAAAAACGGCATTGAAAATTTGTATTCCGTTGCCGGACGATTTGAGCTCGTGAAAGCGGGACAAAATTTTGCGTGTGTTGTAGATTTTGCTCATACCGACGATGCTATGATGCGGATTTTGAAAACTGCAAAATCAATGAAAATGAACAGAATTATTACTCTGTTCGGTTGCGGCGGAAATCGCGACAGGAAAAAAAGACCACTCATGGCAAAAGCTGCTGCAAAATATAGCGATTTTGTTTTCGTAACATCCGATAATCCACGTGAGGAAGATCCAAAAAAAATAGTTCTGGATATCGAGGTCGGATTCAATGAAACTGCATTTTCGAATTACAAAACTATTATCGATAGAGAGCAGGCTATTGCTCAAGCAGTCAACTTTGCTAGAGAAGGCGATTTACTTTTGATTTTGGGGAAAGGACATGAAAACTATCAAATTATTGGCACGCAAAAAATACATTTTTCAGATCAAGAAATTGCGACAAAAAAAATCCGAGAAATGTTAGAAAAAAATAAAAAACAATCAACTCTTTTTTAACGATTAGCAATTAAAAATGAGGAGGATTTATGAATTTTGACAAATTTACTGAAAAAGCGCAGGAGGCTATTTCAAATGCCCAAGGATTGCTTTCTTCAAAAAAACAACAATTTCTCGATATAGAACATCTTTTATTCGTTATGCTGCAAGACGAAAACAGCGTTCCGTTTCTGCTCCTTAAAAAACTCAATCTGAATTTGAATATTTTGATGGAAAATCTGACAAGGAACATAAATGCAAGGCCAAGTGTCTCTGGAAATATCGGAATGTACATTTCTCCAGCTCTTGACGACGTGATAAAACGCAGCGTTAGAGAAGCCGAACACTTGAAAGACGAATATGTTTCGACTGAACATTTCTTGCTTGCTATAGTCGAAAGTCCGCAATTCTCCTGCCACGATTTTTTTCAGAAAAATGTTATTACAAAAGAATTGATTTATAAAGCACTTCTCGATATTCGAGGAAACGCAAAAATCTCCGATAAAAATCCGGAGTCAAAATATCAAATTCTAGAAAAGTACGCTAAAGATTTGACTGCTCTGGCCAAGCAGGGAAAACTCGATCCTGTCATCGGTCGAAATGAAGAAATCAGACGAGTCATGCAAGTTTTGTCAAGACGTACGAAAAATAACCCGGTTTTAATCGGTGAACCCGGCGTAGGGAAAACTGCGATTGCAGAAGGCCTGGCTCAGAGAATTATCGCAAACGACATCCCGGAATCTTTGAAAGACAAAAGGCTCATAAGTTTAGACTTGGGTGCTCTAATTGCAGGGACAAAATTTAGAGGAGAATTTGAGGATAGACTCAAAGCCCTGCTAACAGAAATAGCAAAATCTAGTGGCGAGATAATTCTTTTTATCGACGAGCTGCACACGATAGTCGGAGCCGGAGCTGTCGACGGAGCGATGGATGCTTCGAACATGCTGAAACCTGCTTTGGCTCGAGGCGAATTGCACTGCATCGGCGCAACTACGCTGGCAGAATATCAAAAATATATTGAAAAAGACAAGGCTTTAGAACGCAGATTCCAACCTGTTATTGTCGGAGAACCAAGTCCTGAAGATGCAATTGCGATTTTGCGAGGAATCAAAGAGAAATATGAACTTCATCACGGAATCAGAATAAAAGACGAGGCCATCGTAGCAGCTGTGAATTTGTCATCAAGGTACATCAGCGACAGGTTTTTGCCAGATAAAGCGATAGATTTGATCGATGAAGCTGCGTCAGCGCTCAGGATACAAATCGACAGTATGCCGATTGACATAGATTTACTCACTCGAAGAGTAATCCAGCTGGAAATCGAAAAAACTGCATTTAAAAAAGAATTAGACGAAGGCATCGAAAATAAAGATGATGTCGAGCCAATCAAACAAAAACTTCAAGATTTAGAGAAGACATTGGCTGCTCTAAAAACGCAAAAAGATGAACTTGTATTAAAATGGCAAATGCAAAAAGATCTTATCAAGTCAATTAGAGATATTCGAAAACAAATCGAAAATTACAAACTCGAAGAAAAACATGCTGAAATGCGAGGAGAATTTGCAAAAGTGGCTGAAATTCGTTACAGCATTTTGCGAGATCTTGAACAAAAATTAACAGAAAATCGAGAAAAATTAAACAGCTTTAAAAAAGGTTCGCTTTTAAAAGAGGAAATTGGCGAAGAAGATGTAGCAATAATCGTTTCAAAATGGACAAAAATCCCAGTCCTGAAAATGTTGGAAACCGAGCGGCAAAAACTTATTCACATAAAAGACAACCTAAAAAAACGCGTCATCGGACAAGAACAAGCGATTGAAGTGGTCTCAAATGCTATTATTCGGTCAAGAGCTGGGCTCAAAGATCCATCTAGACCAATTGGTTCATTCATCTTCATGGGACCAACCGGTGTAGGAAAAACAGAGCTTGCGAAAAGTCTGGCGGAATTTCTTTTTAACACGGAAAAAGCTCTGGTTCGCGTTGATATGTCGGAACTTATGGAAAAACATTCCGTCTCAAAATTAATCGGATCTCCTCCAGGATACGTCGGATACGATGAAGGCGGGCATTTGACAGAGATTGTTCGCAGAAATCCATTTTCTGTGATCTTGTTCGACGAAATTGAAAAAGCACATCAGGACGTTTTCAATATTTTGCTGCAGGTTTTAGATGATGGCAGGCTTACAGATGGAAAAGGCAGGACCGTGGATTTCAAAAATTGTATTCTCATAATGACGTCAAATCTCGGCACAAACAATCGAGAAAAAATCCAAATCGGCTTTGAAAAAAATATTGACGAGAAAGCCGAAGAAACTCGAAAAAATAATCTTTTGCGGATTTTGAAAGAATATTTTAGGCCGGAATTTTTGAACAGAATCGACGAATTCGTAATATTTCACAGTTTGACAAAAGAAGACGTGCGGCAAATCGTGGATATCCAAGTCGAAAATTTACACAAAATGTTTGAAGCAAAAAATATAAGCCTAGTTTTCGATAATAAAGTAAAAGATTTTCTCGCGGAAAAAGGCTATGACAAAGAATTTGGAGCTCGGCCTCTCAGGCGCACGATAGAAAATTTGGTGCTAAATCCTTTGTCATTAAAAATTGTCGAAGACAAAGTTTCAGCAAAAAATAAAATAAACATTGATTTAAAAAACGGAACTATTTTTTTTAAAATCATAAAAAAATAATGTCCCTCAAAAAAAACTTGCATTTTCTCTCAAAATATAATAATAATTTCCCATTACTATGGGAGAGATACCCAAGTGGCTGAAGGGGCGGGTTTGCTAAACCTGTAGTAGGAGATTACTCCTAGCGAGGGTTCGAATCCCTCTCTCTCCGAATAAAAAAAGGAGGCTTTAAATGGCTGAAAAAGTTTCAAAAGTCGGTATCAAAAGAGAAAAAGGATTCCTTTACTATCTAGACAAAGATGGTGACGTTTCAAGAGCAAAAATGGCTCGTGGAACAAGCAAAGGTGGAAATCCTACAAAAGTTTCAAAAGTCGGAGTCAAAAGAGAAAAAGGATTCCTTTATTTCTTAGATAAAGACGGTGATGTTGCAAGAGCAAAAATGGCTCGCGGCAAAAAAAAGAAATAAGTTTAGCTTTTAATTTTCCTCATGATTTTACAGCCTAGTCTGGAAATTTCCAAACTAGGCTGTAGAAATTTATGGTTCTTTTAAAAAAGTTAACCTCGTGGATGGTATTTTTTGTGCTGGCTTTTGACATGAGATTTATCGAGATGGGTATAAATCTGGGTGGTTGAAATATTACTGTGCCCAAGCAATTCCTGGACAATTCTTATATCCGCGTTATTCTCGATCAAATGCGTGGCAAACGAATGCCGCAAAGTATGCGGCGTTATATTTTTGTTAATGCCTGATTTGAGAGCATATTTTTTTATAATCTTCCAAAATCCTACTCGTGAAAATGTTCTATTCCAATTGCTTAGAAACAAGTACGGCTGCTCTGAATAATAATTCAACCCCAAAAATTCCGATAAATATTTTTTAAGTAAACTTTTTGCAAAATCACCAAAAGGAATCAACCTTTCTTTCTCGCCTTTTCCTTTACATTTCACAAAATTTTCCGTTAAATCCAAGTCTTCTTTTTTGAGATTTATGATCTCTGAAATTCGCATTCCTGTCGAATATAAAACTTCTAGCATTGCCTTGTCTCTGAGCCCTGACGCAGTTCTTTCGTCTGGTTGGGCTAGCAGCTGCTCTATTTCCTCAAAAGTCAAATATTCCGGAAGATTAAACGAAATTTTTGGACTAGATAAATTTGCCGTCGGATCGTTTGTTGTATAATTTTCCATTATCAGAAATCTATGAAATAATTTTATTGACGTAGAAAATCTAGCCAAAGTTTTTGCGCTTAAAGATTCGTTTTTTCTTTCCCACAAATAATCGACGATATCTTGGTGCGTGACCTTGAATAATTCGATATTTTTTCGAGCCAAAAATTCAACGTAAAAATCCAAGTCCTTTTTGTAGCTCGCAAGAGTATTTTTTGCTAAATTTCGCTCTACTCGCAAATACTCGATAAATTCTTTTATAAAATTTTGCATTTTTACAACTGCTTATATTTTGCGAGCAGAAATTTTTCTATTTTCGTTTTCAAATTTTTGTTCAAAATATAAACGTGTTTGTAAAAATATCCATCCTCACCTTTTACTCCGGGCCACGAAATCCACGGTCCTTTTTTACCGGTCATCATACCGCAAACCACCAAAATTTTCTCGTCTAAAACGAGTTCTAGATTAGCTTTTCGCGATTTCGAATTTTTTATGTCCGACGCATCATTTAACCGAAAAACTACTTTACTCAAATCAAATTTATACGGAGTTTCTTTGTAATTTTTGATAGATTTTATAATCTGTTCTTCGAGATTAGGGTCGAGGATTACGACTTGCGGATATTTGGATTTGTTTGCGGCTTCATACGACGGAAACTCAATGCTTCCATCCTTAAAAAATTTAATATTTTCAATCACCAGGTAATTATTCAAAATTATCCTGACTCTCGTGTAATTTTTATCTTTTACAGAAATCACGCTAGTAATTTTATACTCGTTTGCAAGCAAAAAATTCGTAAACAAAAACACAAATAAAACAATTTTGATGAGCTTTGGACAAGGCTTTTTTAGCATAAAATTTCGCCTACTATAAAAAAATAAATTTCAAAATTAAAATCGCAAAAATAGAAAAAAGCCCAAATAATGCTCGGTATTCTTTGTTTTTCATAAAAACTTTTTTATCAAAAGCTTTTGTTTTTGATGATGCATATTTCCTAAAATTTGGGAAAAGCATATTTACTTTTGCCTTGTAATCTAAATATTCTCCGTTATATTTTTCAATCAAAACGCTTTCTTCTTTTTTCAAAACAGGAATGTAAACTGACAAAAATAAAGCTAAATAAACTAAAGTCAAGCTAGTCCCAAATCCAAAGTTTTCCAACGAGAAAACTGCAACGCAAAGCCCAAATCCCATAACGAGACTTCCCAAATAAAGCGGATGCCTCACGTACGCGTAAGGGCCATAAGTCGCAAGCTCGTCAGTTTTTATGATAAATCCTGATGCGATTAGTCTAATAATTTCACCAATTGATGCAATGATCAATCCAACTATCAAAAAAAATCCAGACGATGGTTTTGCAAAAATCAGATAAAAAAGCCCAAATAAAAATCCCAAAAAAACACGTTTTTTATATAAAAATTCTATAAATTTTGAATCCACTTTTGATTACTCCTGTTATCGAAGAATTTAATTTTTTCTAGATGATAACTATTTTATAAAAATCTCAACCTTAAAATATTCCGGTCGAAAGTTCGTTAACATATGCAAGATATTTTTTCAAATCACAGTCTTCCGCTTCAAACTTAAATCCAATCAAAAACTCATCATTTCCCAAGTCAGTGCTCCAAATTACCGTAGCTTTTGCACGACATAAAAATTTTTCTTTAAGCTCCATATCAAGTCCAACTTTTGCCGTCTCGACAAAATCTCTCTGAAAAACACCACAAATTCCTTGAAAACTTATATTAATACTTTGTCCCTCGCAAATTTTTTCATCGTTTAAAATTATATTTATTTTTATGTTCCTTTCATTGATTCTGAGTCCTATTCTATTATTTTGTATATCCATAAATTCCCTCCTGTTTTTTCAATTTTCCGGAAATTATATAAGATTTAAATCAAGACAAATTGGACAATGATCAGAACCAAAAATATGAGACATTATCGACGATTTTTTTACAAAGCGCATAAATTCTGCGTTTACAAAAAAGTAATCGATTCTCCAGCCAATATTTTTTTCACGAGCTTTGAATTTGTACGACCACCAAGTATAGTTATTCGGCGCTTGATCAAAAACGCGAAAAGTATCCACATATCCAAATTGCTCTATTTTATCGATCCAGTCTCGTTCTATTTGCAAAAAACCTGAGGCGTCTTTATTAGCTTTTGGCCTCGCAAGATCGATTTCTTTATGAGCCGTGTTATAATCTCCGCAAATAACTAAATTCTTCCCACTATTTTTCAATTTATTGCAAATCTCAAAAAAATCTCTATAAAAATCCAATTTATAATTAAGCCGATCTTCGTTCATTCCGCCGTTTGGAAAATAGACGTTAAACAAAATAAAATCGTCAAAATCAAGCCTCAAAATTCGGCCTTCAACATCATATTTCAAAATATCGATTTTTTTCGATACAAAATTTGGTTTAACTTTACTAAAAACTGCAACTCCGCTATAACCTTTTCTTGCCGCAGAATTTATGTAAATTTCGTAATTTTTTAAGTTTTTCAATTCACTTTCTATATCAATGTGAGAAGCCTTTATCTCTTGCAAACACAAAATATCCGGGTTTTCTTCATCAATAACGTCAAAAAAGTTTTTTTTCAAACAAGATCTGAGACCATTCACATTCCATGAGATGATTTTCATTTTATTAAATCTTTTATGTCTCCAAAGACCTTGTTAAAATTTTCTGCAAATTCCATCAAATATTCCGAATAAACCATAATTCTGTCTCGACGAAAAGTCATATCTTTTTGTGTTTTTGACTCTGTAATTACCATGTATTTGCTACCATCGGCATTTTCTTTTACATCAAAAAAATAAGTTCTTTTCCCAAGTTTGAGTTTGTGCGTGTAAAGATCTTTTTTTAGGTTTCGGTTATTCGAATCCCGTTTTTCTCCGAACTCATGCCCAAAACTTTCGCCAAAATTATTTTCCATTCTTCCTCCTTTTTTTTCTACAGTAAATTTTTTTCGTTAAAACTAAAAAAACCGTTTTTTGCGACTATCAAATGATCCAAAAGCATAACATGAATTGACTCAAGAACCTTTTTCAGTTTGAGTGTAAGTTCAAGATCAGCTTCTGATGGCTCCAGATTTCCTGACGGATGATTGTGAGCCAAAATCACAGCACTTGCATTCACATCTAAAATTTTTGCCAAAAAATTCCTCGGATAAACCACAACTTCATCGATTGTTCCTCTAGCTATAATTTCGTAGCTTATCACAGCATTCTTGTTGTCAATAAATATCACGACGACTTCTTCGTTTTTGCTGCTCCCTAGCAAAAGCCTCAAAAATTTGTAAGCAGACTCTGAAGTCTCTATAATTTCAAGTGTATCTAACGAATTTTTCTCATCTATAAATCTTCTTTCTGAAACTTTTATAAAAAAAACTTCAAAAAATAAACGCTATGATCCGATAACCCTTTTATTTCTCGCAATTCTTTTGGATCTACGTCAAAAATATTTTGAATAGTATGAAATTTTGCCAAAAGATCTTTCGCAATCTTTTTGGTATCTCGACGAGGAATTGCATAAAAAAGAGCCATTTCCAAAATCTCGGAATCATACCAGCCGGTAATCCAGACTTTTTATATTTTTCGAGGACGCGTTTTCTATGTCCATGATTCAAATTTTCCAATTTTTACAGCCACCCGCAATGAACTAAAGCCGCGATCGTCTTAGAATCTTGTAATTCTCCGGTCTCAAACAACTTTTTTACGTCTGTTTTTTTCATTGTAATCGTCTCAATAATTTCTGTTTCGCCTTGAGATCGCGAATTATTTTTTGCTAAACTAGAAGCTTTAAAAATGAATATTTTTTCAGTCGAATATCCAGGACATAAAAATATTTCACCTAATTTCTGCCAAACTTTTGCCTCGTAGCCTATTTCCTCGATGAGCTCGCGTTTTGCTGTTTCGAGCGGATTTTCTCCAGGATCAATAGTTCCGGCCGGAAGCTCGTAAATAAATTTTTCTATGACGGGTCTGTATTGTTTGATAAAAATAATTTCGCCATCTGACAAAAAGGGAATCATGAGAGCTGCTCCCAAATGCTCTATAAACTCGATTTGAGTCCGTTTTTTATTCGGAAGCTCTATTTTTTGCGTTTTGATTTTAAGAAATTTCAACTCTTCTGTCTGCAACTCGATCTCCAAAACTAGTGATTTCCAAACTTATTCCTTTCAAATGTTCGGCAATTTCGCCAAAATCCAACGAATTTATCGCAAAATTTACTGCTTTTTTAAGATTTTCCGAGTTCGAATTGAAAGCCACGGAATATCCAACTTTTTCAGCAATAAAAATATCATTTTCTCCGTCGCCAACAAAAATAATTTCATCATAACGCAAGTTACATTTCTCGATATAAAAATCAAGATTTATCAATTTCTTATAATCAACGTTCACTTTTATGTCGCCACTCAAAAAACCATTTACACTCGGCAATTCATTGTAAACCATAAAATCAAAAAATTTTGACAAGTCCAAAATTTCAGGAATAAACTGTAATCCCGACGATATCGCAATTAACTTAAAACCAAATTCCTTCAGATCTTTCAAATTTTCATGTAAATTTTTTGGCGTCTCGATCTGCCTAAACATCTCATAAACCTTATTCGACGGCAATCCCTTGAAACATCTCGCTTCAAGCTTGCAAAACTCCGAGTAAGTAATATGTCTTTCAGAAAAAGCTTCTTTGTAAAAAAAAGCGCTTGAATTCCAAGTATTACAACAGTCGTGGATGTGCTTCCAAGGATTGTCTAAACGCGTCAAAGTTCCGTCGATATCAAAAATGATTGCTTTATATTTCACATCAATCTCCGTGAGCCATACAAAAAACGAAAACCGAATTCGCTCCTTTTTCAACAAGCAATTTTGTAATAGAGTTAATCGTTAGTCCTGTCGTCGAAATATCATCTACAAGCAAAATATTTTTCCCTAGCAAAATTTCTGGGATCGAAACTTCAAAAGCATTTCCCAATTCTTTTTCGCGTTTTTCCTTCGATAATTTGAAAAAAAATTGTGTATTTTTTGCCTTTTTTATAATCGTCTCGTCCATTTCTATCCCGAGCAAATCCTGCAAAATATTTGCGAGCAAAACCGATTGGTTATAACCTCTTTTTTGTAGTCTAGACCGATGAATAGGAACCGGAATTATAAAGTCGATATTCTCGGATAAAGTCTTGAGTTCGTCCAAAAGTTCTTCGTTCGAACAAAGCAAATTGTAAAAAAAATCCAAGTTTTCTAAGCTTTTTTCCGACGGATTATATTTGAGTTGATGCAAAAAATATTTTACAACGCCCTCGTAATAAAATCCCACAAAAAGCTTTTCATAATAAATTCTCTTGTCTCTGCAATCAGCACACCAATCTTGTTTCAGATCCAACGGTCTACCGCATTTATTGCAACAAATTTCAACTTTTTCAATTGATCCGACACATTTGTCGCAAACCTTGTTTTCGTTCATTTCTAGGCTATTTTTGCAAACTTGACAAGTACCCGGAAACATTAACGACAAAATTTTTTCAATGCTATTTTTTGCAAAATTTAATATGCCTAAACTTCCTGTCATAAATTTACGAATAAATTTTCTCGCTTACGCCGGAAACTGCGAACCAGCCATCGATTGTTCGAATTACGATATCGTTTGCCAATTTATCGATAGCAACATTTTGAGCTTCGCTTTCTGTCGTCGGAGTTAAAAAACCAGAGGCAGTCGATAACGTGTTATATTCAACTTTTGCCTCTAGTTTGTTTTCAGTCCACAAAATTTGCTTTGTCGTCGCATCATAAAGCGAAATGTCAATCCAAACCCAGAGTGAATATTTCATGACTATTTTATCTTTGTTATACTCAATTGGCTGCAAAAGGTACCTTGAAATTTGTCCAACCAAAACCGCGTCTGCTGTTTCCATCTCGACTAACTCGACTCGTCTGTCCGTTGTAAATTTATCTTTTACCGTAAAATAAAGTTTGTCTTGAAAATCCGGTTTATTGACGATATCTTTAAATTTCATTACTGCAATTTTTTTTATGTGTTGAGGAAGTGTGTTCGTCGTGACAAACTTTTCATATTCACTGCCACACCCAAATAAAAAAAATATCCCAACTAGAAAAAAATAAAAATTCTTTTTAATTAACATAAATCGCCTCGTCAATTTTATTTTTGTATATTACGCGTAATTTTGCAAAAAAATCCAAATAATCTTTCGTCTGATAATCTGGATAAGTCCAAGGCAAAAAACTAAATTTTTTATTTACGTAATTTAAAGTGGTCTCTGCAAAAACGCCTTTGCCGATATAAATTCTATGCGAAAAATCTTTGCACGAGGCCAGAACGACTTTTGCAAGAGTCAAATATCCGGGATCTAAATTAAAAATTCGGCTTTGATCTTTTGCATATTTTGCTTCTAAATTATTAGTGAAAATTTTTATTGCAGAAAGCTCACTTGGATCCACAAGTTTAGCAAAAGCATAAAAGTTTTTAAAGAGACGATTACTTTTTAATTCCTCATTGTAATAGTCTGTGTAATCAAACTTTATATCTTTCTTTTGCAGTTCGACTTTTCCAAATTTAGAAACTAATTCTACTTCGACGTTGTTACAAATTTCTTCGTCAGTATTTTCTGAATAAATAACGCCAATGAACAAATTAACAGGCTCAATCTTTTTTATTTTCGCCATATCATAAATAGTGTTTTTCTTTTTCTTGGTTTAAACAGAACGGATTGATTTTGTACTTTGCGAGGAGGGTATAAGCAGTTCCAGCAATTGAAACAGCATATGGAGATCGAGGAGTAACCCAGCCATGACCAGTCTCAGCAGAAGCGCCTGTAGCATAAGGCAAACCCAATGAGTCGAATTTTTCGCATTCTGCACTAATCAACATTTTTTCAAGCTCTTTCATATAAAAATTAGCTTTATCTTTGTAATATTTATATTTTTGTTTATCTCTTGATTTAAAATAATCTGCCATCACTTGATAAGTTGTAACCATTTGCGCTGTCCATTCTGAGGAAACAACGCCTTTCCGACCTAGTCTATCGGGGTTAGTATAATCGAATCCTTTAATATTGTATTGCTCCCCTTCATTATTAGTAAAATTTACTTCGACTTTAGTTTTTTTCTCCATAAATTCTATCATTTTTTCAGGATCAATATTTTTTTGATACATCATTTTAGCCCCAATTGCCGGAATACCAAACGATGCCGTATCTGTAGCGATCAATCCGTCGTTTTTTCCGCGTTTAAAACGGAACTCGTCTTTAATATAAATATCGTTTATAAGCCAATCTAACACCTTTTGATAGGCTAGTTTAAATTTGGGATTGTTTGTAAGGGTAAACATCATACGGAACAAAGCATAGGCATCTAAATTGTGCTCGGTCGAGTACCAATTAACGTCTGTCCCACCTTTTATCCCACCATCTCTATCTTGTAAGCTTATTATGAAATTAGCGATATTGTAAACATCTTTTAAATAAGTTCTATCTTCTGTCGCTTCAATGTATTTCAAAATTGCCATAGCGAGCCACGCGTTTGGTCCAACGTGAACCGTCCACTCCATGACTCCACCATTATTCACGTGATATGCATTCAGGAAAACGCCAGCACTCTTTCGCGCTTTAAATACAAAAAAATCTATTAAACGTTTTGCATTCCCTAAATCTTTTTTCTCTATAAAGTTCAAAATACATAAAGCTTGATCATATGTAAAAGCTATATTTTCCAGCTCAGAATCTCCTTTATAGCTACAAACAAGCCCGGTAAGTGGAGATTGGTTATTCTTTATCCAATTATACATGAGAGCTACTTTTTTGTCTGCCAGATTTTCCGACGAACTCTCCAATTCATCTTGTTTTTTTACCAAAATCTCTTGCTCTTGCACAAGTTCAATAAGTTTTTTCTTAATTAAATTTCTATTTTTATCGATTTCCTTAAGCTTTGTTTCATAAGCTTTATGATCAATAGATAGGGAAGCACCACTTGTGGCAGGCCCGTTTGAGTTTATCTCTTTCATCTCGCGAATATTATCTAAACCAGATTGGACAATTGCCTTTGCAGATTTTTGAGTCAAAGAGGATAAATTGATAATTTCTTGATTTGCCACATTTAAATTCTGTTCTAATTCACTTTTCAGTTTTTCTAATTTTAACAACTCCAAGTTAATTCTCTTTTTCTCATCGTTTATAATGAATAGTTCTTTATTTAATTTTACATTGATAAATTTTAGACGTACGTCATTAACAAAAGATAACAAACAGACAGCTGCAAACAAAATCCCTATTAAAAAAATCTGCCGAGGACGCCTATTTAAAGACGCAGCATATTTTACAAGATTCCTCGTATCTTTTTCTGCTGGAGCTGTAAAAAAGACCCCTATTTTGTATTTTTGCATTAAATTTGTTTGTGATTTATCTATCCATTTTGGTTGAGAAGGGATTGAAAGAGTGGATGAAGAGTTTGGGAGGTCAACATTCAATAAAAAACTATAACCTTCGTTTAAAACTTTCTCTGCGAGCTTATCGTCAAAATTTACTATATCGACACACAAGCCGCCATCGTTAATATCTCGTGTAAACCCCTGATAAACGGTTTGCCACATCAAGTTTGCATCTTTATCTACAAGTAAAACGCTTACCGGTAAAGTGAATGGAACACGTATATATTTTCTATTATTAATGATTATTCTCGGCACTTAAACCTGCTCCAATTATTAACATACATTAATTATTTTTTTTCAAAATAAACGTTATCAAGCAAAAATTCTCCAGACGTTTTTGCCGCTGTAACAAATAGCAGTTGCCTAAATTGCCTTAAAGCAAAACCGTTTTGTGGGATTGAAAATTCTGCTATCCCCCACTCAATGTAATTGTTTAAATTAATTGGAAAATCGTAAGTATCAGTTACTGTGATAATTCGGAGCGTAAGAGACGAAGCACTGAGTCTAGACTTAATAGCAAATTTAATAGTGTTATAGTTTGATAAATCTGTAATTTGGATTGGACGGCTAACAGCTGAGACGTATCCAAATTGAAAATATATCCCACCAAGATTCTGGGGGGTATTATCAAGAGTAATTTTCAAGGCTAAATTTCCTTCATAAACATCATTGAGTTCTTCACTTATTTTCGTATCATCCCAAATAACACCTATACATCCGCCATTGACATCCCCTGGATTCGGAGTATCTAACTTCATATCCTGCAAGTAAGGAAATTCATCCGCATAAAAATAATATCTGTTATCTTTAACAGATCTTTCATTCACAAGTCTAAGATTTATGGTTCGAGAAATATTATCAACAGAAGCAGTAATGCTAACAGTTTTTGGAGTGCTTATTTTTGGGGCTGTATATAAACCCGCCTTATTTATATCTCCAGCATCTGTACTCCAAACAACTTGTTTGTCCAATATTTTTCCATTTTTTGAATAGACTTTCGCTTGAAATTGCATACTTTCTTGAGACAGTAGTGTTGCATTATTAGGGATAACATCTATTAAAAGATTTGAACCTTCTAATCTATCTTTTCTATCGCATCCAATTATACTCAATAAAAATAAAAAAATTATTGAAATAAATAAATTTTTTTTGTTCATAATTTCTCTATTATTTTAAAGATAGGATTTTTATTCAAAACAAATATCATCTAAAAAAATTACTGCCCCATATCTATTATCATATTTTGTAAGTATGAAAGAAAAGCCACCAATAATATGCGACAAATCTTTATCTGTTAAAAGAATTTCATATTTTTTCCATTCATTTGTCAAGCGGATATTTCCTATCCAAGCGAAATCCGAATCCCCATACTGACCCTTTATTCCCCCAACCTTACACTCAGCGATTTTTTCACCGCCATTCTTTCCTTTTGCGTAAAAGACTAATTTTTTCTTCCCTGTTAAATCAAAACCCTCTTTTCTATTTCCCCAATTATTAGGAGGGTATTGCCACTGCAACCCAACCCAACCTTTTGAACCTGCAGCCTTGTACTCTATTTTTATACAACTAGCGCCTCTATATACAACACTAGGATCCGTACAATTAAAATCAACAACAATATCTGTACTATCACCCATCCATCCTGTCGGATAAAAAGAAGCCTCTTCTCCAAAATCTCTCTGAATAACAAAATCTTGATCTTTTTTATTGCCTAAGATTTTTTTTTTTAGTATCCCTTCTTTTTGATCCAAATATTTTGTTATAGCTTCATCATTTAAAGGTTTGTCAAAAAAAATGATCTCTATCGACTTCTCTTTTAAAGTAGGCATCTCAGCTGGAAATAAATAAATATTACTCTCTTTTTCTCCATTATCAACAAAAATCTTTGCTACTTTCTTTAAATAATTCAAGATCTCTTTATCATTACCCCCTTTGTCATATGCCTTATTCTTATAAACAGCAATCTTTAACCCTAAATTCTTATTAGACAATTTAATGATATCTACTATCACATCTAGAATATACGACGCACTATTTTTTATTTCGTACGCCCCTTCATCAAAAACCAAATCTAAATCAATATTTATATTTCTTCCATCTTTTGATACAATAACGCCTTCTTTATCGCGTATCTTATTTACTAAATTTTGAAATTTTTCATATATAACAGAATTTTGAAAAAATTCATTATCGACTATTATTATACTAAGTCTCTCCTTTTCACCCCTCAAATCTTTTTCAAATCCTTCAGTAGACAAAAATTTCAAAGTTAGATTCCAATATTTTAACCAATAAAGAAAATAATCTTTTACATTTTTTGCAAGCTTGCCCGCATCTTTTTCTGCCTCACCCTTCCTAGCAACAGGAACATCATAACCAATTATCAGGATACTACCATCTTTAATCTTTTCTATCTTTGCTTTTGCAATATCCGATATTATAATGTTGGATTCGAGACTTACTTCTTTATTTTGTATATTTTTATTCTCTTGATCTGCATTCGAAATAGCAAAAGAATAAGAAAAAATGTTTACAAAAAAAAGGAAGACAAGAAAAAATTTTATATCTTTTAAAAATTTATTTTTCGTTTCCAACCAAATCTCCAGACTTGAAAACATCTTCATACTTTAAGTTTAATCGCAGATTACTCTGAGAAGATTCCAACCTAAATAAAGATGTTTTTGTTTTATAGTTTTCCAAATACCTAGCGAACTCTTCAAAACCAGTTGCTGCAAATAATACATTTAAAAAACACAATATTATAAAAAAACTAATCATTAAATTTTTTTTATGATACATTTTTCTTATGTTTCTAAATTTATTTATAAATAATTTCGTCAAAATAGAAAATAGCACCATCAGGGTTACTTTCAGCTGTAACAACAAAACAAAAACCACCAATTATATGACTTAAATCTTTACCCTTTAATTTAATTCTATATTTCTTCCATTTTTTTGTTAATAATATTGGGCCAAAACTAACATCTGTAGTATCAGGATAAGTTCCTGTAATACCACCGATTTTAAAGTTATCTATTATTTCTCCACCTTTTTCTCCTCTTACATAAAATTCAACATATTTGGCTCCAGACAAATTCAAACCTTTATTTTCTGTCCCCCAATTGTTAGCTGGATTTTGCCAGTAAATACCTGCCCAACCGCTTCCCTGCGATTGTTTTGCAGAATAAGCGATTTTTATACAAGAACTTCCTGTCTTAGGATTAACAAAAGATCGAGTAGACAATCTCATATCTCCGTAATCACCCATCCACCCTGACGGAATAAAGTTATTTGATTCGTAACCCGCCTCATGATAAACATACGTTTTTATAAATTTTGGAGAAGTTTGTTCTGAGGAGACTACTTTAAAATTTTTGGCTTCTTTTCTCTGCTTAGCTTCTAATTTCTTCTGTTTTTTTGCTTCTATTTTTTGCTTTCTCTCAGCTTCTCTCTTTTGCTTCTCTAGTTCTTTTGCTGAAAGCGTAGAAGACGCAAGACTTTCGCCGGCAGATACTGTTGTTGTCCCTAGACTTGAACTCGACTCCTCAACCAAAGGAAACGCTGAATTTTTTTTCTGCTTAGCTTCTGACTCTCTCGTTTGTTTCTCTAGTTCTTTTGCTGAAAGCGTAGAAGAGGCAAGACTTTCACCAGCAGATGCCGCTATTGTTCCTAGACTTGAACTCGACTCCTCAACCAAAGGAAGAGCTGTATTTTTTTTCTGTTTAGCTTCTAATTTCTTCTGTTTTTTTGCTTCTATTTTTTGCTTTCTTTCCATTGCTCTCTTTTGCTTCTCCATTTCTTTTGCTGAAAGCGTAGAAGACGTAAGATTTTCACCCGCAGATACCGTTGTTGTCCCTTGACTCACAATTGGCTCCTCAGCCAAAAGAAATGCTGCATTAAAAAGAAAAATAAAAAACAAACTAATTACCGAAAAAGAAATTTTAACCTTTTGCATTTTTCCCCCATTATTTAATAAGTTTTTACATACGATAAATATATTTTTTTATCATAAAAAGACATTTTTATTTTATTATCTGCATCATAAAGATATTTGTCAGCTGTTTTATAGGTGTCATATATATTATATATCCAAAACAGCAGTCCAACTCCAACGCATAGATACATGTCATTCATTCTCGATTTGTAATCATCGTAAAGGCCATTATCAATACAGCCAGCTTCAAAATAGGAATTATAATTGCTAGATGCAGCGTTGTAGGAATAAATAGACCCTATTATACAGAATGTCGTTAACGTAGCGAATAAATACCCCTTAGTTTCATATCCCATATAAATTTGCCCTAAACCTGGATATAAAACTGACCTTAAAGTCAAATTATAGTTATTTTTTTCTTCCAAGTCAACTATTTTTACACTAGAACAAATAAGTGGTGACAACATGCTATATAATATTAAAAACATCGCGAATATTTTTTTCACAATTACTCCTTAATTAATTTTATATAGTTTATATATATGTTTGCTGGGTCTGCATTAATATCATCTCTTCCAGTACTTTTAATGACAAATCCTATTATTTTTTTTACGTTCGATAGTGAAGCAGAAATTGGTATAATATATTCTTTATAATTCACAGAGTCCAGTTGATTGTTTTTCAAAATGATCTTATCAACATCACTGAAGCCTGCAATTTCTAACTCGCTATTAGCTATATCGCCTTTCAATCCAATTTTAATTTTATTATAATCTGGCTGTGTTAAATTTTTTATACTATCAAAATCAAATTCGAAGCCATAAAAACAAACCCTTGCGCCAGTTTCATAAGAAACTCCTATCGAACCATCCCAGTGGACAGCAATATTTTCTTTGTTTATGGTTACCGTGGAATAGTTATTATCAACATAATATTTTACTTCACAACCAACCACATTTAGTCCAGCTTTAAATATATCCCAAGATGGTCCATAATTGCTCATATATGAAACAGGATTTGTCAAATTATTTCTATCTTTATCTGAACAAGCAAATAAAAATATAAAACTTACGGACAGTAATAAATACTTAAGTTTTAAATTTTTCATGTTTTTCTTCCTCATATTTTTACTCAAAATAGGCTATAATCTCTACATTATCATCTTTTTTATCTTCTCCTGACTCTCTACTAATCCCTATTATCTCTACTCTATCTGCTAGAATTCCAGAGTTGATAAACAATTTTGATATATCTAAAGAGATTTTTTTTGCCAAATTCTTATCCTCTATTCCTAGTCTGCCTCTATCTACATAAGTTATAACCTTTATTTTTGATACATTTTCTTTATTCAATATATCCTTTAAAGATAAAACAACTTTATCTATCGGCATACCCTCATTAATGTTATAAATAGCTTTCAAATTATAACTAAACGACATTAAATTAACACTTTCACTAATCTTAACCGGCGTGTTTCTCAATTGTTTAATTTGCTCTCGAGTGGTTATCCCTTTGTATTTATAAATATCAAAATAACAAAGATTTCCTGCTCCTTTATTGTCATATATATCATTAGCCACTATTTTTATATAATATTTACCATTAACAATGAGATCCCCTTCGCTTTTGGAAGGCACCCACTCAAAAAAACTCGGAAGAGTCCCAATTCCTTCCTTCTTGAAAATCACACGATCAGCTTTCTCATTAACAATTGTAATCACCCAATCATTTATATCTGACTCTTCTTTTACATCGATTTTAAATGTAATAACATCATTAAGAGTATCTTCATTTAACGTAAGCAAGCTGGTGTCTTGCAAACTTACGAAAATCTCCGGAGAATTTACATCCGTCTTATTTTCTAATTCATCTCGCTTTTTACTAGCCGGATCTTTCTTTAAGAGATATATTCTTTCAAAATTATATATCCATTTTATCATAATTTCTTCAAAGCTTGGCATGTCTATTTCAGCATTCTTATATTTATCTTGATGAGCAGTGAGATATGAAAGAGCAAAAATTCCAAATTCTCTAAAATCTTTAGAAACCTCTACTTTATACATGTCGTCATAAGTGATACCAAATCGCCGATGCCATTCTTCCCAACCCCAACTATCTTTTGCATATTTCAAATTTAAATTATAATCCTTAAATCCAATATTTAAATTAGTGTCTACAAAATTAGTAATTGGAACTAACGTTTTATCCATATACGGATAACTTCCAGTTGCCAAACTATTTCCTGATTGTATAAAAAAATTAAAGTATAATTTTTCTACGTATCTACCTTTCACATAAAACGTTAAAACGCCTAACGGATCTTTAGGCTCCCAAAGACCACTCGATCCTAACGATTCCCAAATAACGTTGCCGTTTTCATCATAATAGAATTGGCTATCTGTAGATCCTTTATATTGATCAATACGATAATTCAATAAACAAGCGAAACCAGAATTATCATCTTTATTCAAATTCCATTCTTCAATATTTCCTAGTTCATAATTATAAATAACGTTAGGATTGTATACAGAATAAAAATACGCTAACGAAAAATCGATTGAAGTTTTTTCACGATTGGTTTCATCTACCCAAAACGAAGCATTTTCTCCTCTTGGAGAAATGTATGGTTTAAGCGTATTATTTTGTGAGCCTTCATAAATCAAAGGATTCGCTTCCCGGATTGGTTGACGATATAAAAAGCTGACATCAGCCAAAAAGTTATAGAACAAATTTTTATCTAAAGTAAACTTTATTTCATTTTTATTACCAGCAAGCAAATTCAAATATTTATATTGTAATGTAACATTATCAATGATATCCTCGTTCTTATAGTCAAATGTAATCGCATATCCCATTGCATCTGAATCATCTGTTTGCCTTGATTTCTTTATATACTTACTACTAAAATCTCCAGAGCCCGGGGCTGCTTCTTCTACATACATATAATCTACATCTTTCCTAAATGGCTGGTACATAGCGCCGATCGAAACATCAACTGGCAACAGATATTCTATAATACTCGAAATGGCGTATGATTCTTTATATGAAAACCCATCGCTAGCTTCCCACGGTAGCTTTTCATGCCTATACAATAAGTATGTATTAAAATAAGAAATATTATAATTATATTTCAAATAAAGAGAATCTTTTGACCCCCAAATAGGCTCACCATAAACTGCATTAATATTGCCTAACTCTCCTAAATCATAAGAAATCTCTAGTCCCTCTGGAACAGGCCTACCTGATATGTTTAAATATCTATTCGTATCAAACTGTTCTTTATAAAACTCAAATAAATCTCCGGAGTATTTCCAATTATAATGAGGTATCCCTCTAAAAAATCTAATATTATAAAAATAGTTTTTTAGATCAACTTCTAATTTATTTAAAGCTACATATTTTTTCTCATCTCTAAGCCTATTAATATCATTAATACCATACCAAAGACTATTATAATCACTTCCATAAAAATCCAACTCAAACATTGCTTTTAAATTATTGCCATAACTAAGATAACTTTCTAAACTGAACTTACTCTCTATATAATCTTTCCAAGCTTCTGCCTTATTCGTTTGATTGTTTATATACTTGTAGCCACTTGATTTTTCCCATCCATCAAGAGTTCGATTAGACAGATACGATAGTTCAAGTTTTGGATTAATATACAAAGAATACAACTCGTAATATTTTTTTTTATTGTAGAGATTTTCTCCCAATACAATAGAAATTACAAAAAAACAATAACAAAAAGGCAATAATACTCTAGTTATCTTTTTTTTCATTCCCATATTTTTCCTTAGTATTTTTATATATTTTTTTTATATTATAAAAACACTTTTAATTTTACAAGTTTTTTTTTATTTTTTATTCCAAAGCTCATCTTTATAAACATAATATGCCTTTCTCAGGTCTCTTAAAAACGGACTTTTCGTACCGTCTCCCTGCCCAACAATTCCAAACCATTCCTCATGTGCCCAACCATCACTAAAAGGCATTGAAGATTGTGGAATTATCTCGTGTTCAAAATTATTACCTCCTGCTTTCCACCACTCGTCTAGCCACTCAAACAATATCCCACCAACAGAATTTCCCACTCCTTCTCCTCCTGCAAAATTAAACTCTATATCTTTCCAATTACCTTTATGATAATCTGCCTGGTCTTCTTCATTCAACCCTTTTCCTTCATAATATGCGTCGCATCCATACTCTGTAATTAAAACTGGTACGTCTAGTTTTCGATTTACATCTTTCCATATTGTTCCAAAACCATATTTGCCCATATACAGGTTTATCCCAAAAATATCCATATTGGTCTTATGTTTTACGTAATAAGGAATCATATCTTGAGTCATATTTGCAACTATTACCGGATGATTTGGATCTAACGAATGAATCATATCTACAACCTCGTTAACAAACAAAACATAATCATCCGGACATTTTCTAGCATTTGTATTCGTATAGTTTACGCCTTCAGAAACTGACGGCATGTCATTCTCATTACCCAATATCCACATCATAATATAAGGCTCATCTTTATGATCAAGCACCATTTTTCGTACACATTCCTTCATCATATCTTTTTGCGCTCTGCTCTTATAATCTGTAAAATTTCCACCAGAGCCAATACCATATGCACCTAAAAAATCTCCCATGATTACAGAAATTCCATATTTATTGTACATATCTCTCAATATTTTTTTATCAAACTCGTCAGAAACATACTCAGACGCAGACTTGGAATGGTACATTCTTATTGCATTAGCGCCCATTTCCTTAAGCAATGTAAAATCACCCACAGCTTTTTCATTTGGATCTTGAATATTGTTTTTATTCAGATCAACCCACGACTCATACGCTGCGTCGATTATTCGATTTTTATTTGTATCTGTGAACATCCATTTATTTTGATCTTGGCCGGCAAGACCAATTAATGTTGGAGAATAAGTGACGCCATGCACAACCGTTGGTTTATTATTTACTAGAAGCTGCCAATGTTTATTACTATACTGAACAAGACGAACTTTTCCTTTCCCTTTTTCTTTTATTATATCTAATTTCGAAAGATTCAAAGGCGATTTTGTCTCTATCTTAATAAATTTTCCTGGGTTGACTCTGATTATGTCATTATCGAAATTAACGTCATTTCCATTTTCAACCTCTATATAAGCTCCTTCCAATTTATAACCAATTTCAGGATGTTCGCGTGTCACCAAATTTATTCTATCAAGAGCAGCCGGACCAACATACCAGACGAAAGATCCATCAGATGTCCAGCAAAATGTCTTTGGGAAATGTAGAACAACCGCATAATATGCCTTGATGGCTAGTTGGTATTCGCCAATACTTCTGAGCAAATCTCCCAACATAAACTGCCTAATTCCATCACCCTGTTCAGCAAAATTGCCTTCAACCGTTTTTATAGATACCCAAGCGAGCAAATCTGCCAGACTGTCACCGCTATTCACATGCGACCAAATATCATTTTTTCTAATCTTGCCCTCTGTGTACATTTTTTTATATTTTTCTTGTAATTCTTTTGGAACTGTCAAATTTGGATAGACATAGTCTCCAGCCTCTTTTTTATAATTTTCAAGATTTGTAATTTTGTAATTAAATTTCACTCCTCCAATATCTGAAAACTTCCCGTTCTTCTCATAATTGACAGGAAAAACTCCCTCATTTTTTACTTCAACATTATTATCTGTGCTTGCAAAAAGAATTGTAAAACTAAAAAAGAAAAACAATATAAAATTTAAAAGATATCGCATACTAAACTCCTCTTAAAAATATTTGAAAGCCTAATCATTATTCCACACCTTTGCGTAATAAGAGTAAACTTTTTTCTCAACACGAGAATTTGTTATTTTAACATCTTCTGATTGAGCGCAAATGCCCATAAACTCTTTATATATCCAACCATCCAAAAATGGTCCGTTATACGCGCCAACTCTATCCTGGACATATGGGCGCCCTTCTCCCCACCATTCATCATTCCACTCATAAGCAATTCCACCCAAAGCAAGACCTACTCCTTTCGGGAATTCGTTATTTTTTATATCTTCCCAACAATTTTGATGATAAATCATCTGCAAATATTCAGCTTGCTCTCGAGATTTCGCGCTATGAAAAGATGGACATCCATATTCTGTAATTATCACCGGCTTTTGCCAATACTTTTTGAGATCATTCCAAAATGAAAACCCAAACCCATACGTTCCTTTATATGATTCAATACCTAAAATATCCACATTTTTGCAAAATTCAGCGACTAAATCCAAATTTCTTAAATCCTGATTTGAAAGAATTATTGGATGATTCGGATCTAATTTTTTTAGATTGGCTGA
Organism: bacterium; assembly: GCA_031551405.1. Taxonomy (GTDB): domain Bacteria; phylum RUG730; class RUG730; order RUG730; family RUG730; genus JAVBNQ01. The sequence continues at coordinate 34,037 of JAVBNQ010000002.1, forward strand.
TAAATCGTCTATAAAACTGTAAAAATTTTTAATCTGCTTACCACTTAGTGCTGCGACTGAATCCGACTTAATGTTAAAAGCAAAAAAAAAATTTTCATTTTTATACGTATCAACGAGCTTATTAAACTTATAAAAAGATTCTTTGCTAAGCAAAACTTTATTATTAAAATCGATTTTTTCGAAAAAAACATCCAAATCCAGATCTATCAAAACTCTTATTCCAAACTTATTAAATAAAAAATTCAATGTTTTTATATCTTGAAAATAAATCGGAAGTCTAATCAAATTTACACCCATTTTTTTCATAATAGGGGAATCAAAGCCGACAGATTTTCTAAAAATTTCATCAGGATTATCTTGAAAATCTTGCTTATTTCTCAACAAATCTTGCTTATCATGCCCTTTTAAGATCGGGGAATAAAAAACCCCCTTTACCTCAAACGGCTTTCCATCTATCGTCATTTGCCAGTTTGCATTTGTAAATTTTTTCAAGCAAATATTTCCAAATTTATATGTCTCTACAAGAGTCTCATGCAAAATTTCGGTAGCATTTTTTTCATCAATAAAAACAAATTTCCCGGGGTTTACAAAAAATATTTTATTATCTTTTTCGTTATCGAATTTATTTTTTATATCCAATGAGGCGTCAACTAATTTCCATTTCAGTTCTTTATGTCTATCGAGCAAAAAATATATTCTATCGAGCGCAGTTTCCGCAACATACCATAATCTCCCAAAATACGCCTTATCAATCGTAGTTGGGAAAAAAACTAAAACCGAATAATAGGCTTTTAGGGCTTGCTTTAGATACCCTGCTCTAAAAAATATTTCAGCTATAAAAAATTGTTTCAATCCGGGCTTTTCGAAATCTGAAATCACCCATTCATAATAGGCTAATTTTAGATCTGTGTTTAGAAAAGTCCATCTATGTCCAGACAACAAATCTTCTCGTCTTGCTTTGACAAAATTAGGATTCGAATAGATCGACCAGACGTTAGGATAAATGCCTTCGCCTTGCAACTCACCCAAACCCCTTCGATCTAAAAGTACGTATTTATAGTTTTCTTTCCCCAAATTTTCAAAATAACCATACTTTCCATAATCAATTATATCATCAGAACCCAAATCTTTCACAAACGCGTTTACAAGATTAAGACCAAGCGAACACAAAAAAATACAAAAACAGAAAATACTTTTTAAATTTAATCTAAAATTCTTTCGTCTTAAACTTTTTTTGATAAAATGCAACGTTCTACTCATCAAATTACTCTTTTACAGCGCCTGCCATTATTCCTTTTATTATATATTTTTGCATTAAAAGGTAAATAATAACGATCGGAACAATTGTGATTGTAATGCCAGCCATAAGTAGTGGATATTCCGTAAGATGGCTGCCTTGGAAAACCATAAGGCCTCTCTGCAAAGGCATAAGCGTTTTTGATGATAAAATTAACATTGCAAGTAGATATTCGTTCCAAACTCCAAGAGCAGTAAAAATAACAAGTACGGCAATCGCCTGTTTAGCGAGCGGCAAGGCTACATGATAATAAATACCGAATTTATTGCAACCATCTATCTTTGCCGCATCTTCTAATTCTTTCGGCATTTTATCAAAAAAAGTTTTCAACAAAAAAATACCCATAGCGAGCCCGCCATTAATCTGCGGCAAAATATATCCAATTCTCGTATTGACAAGATGCAGTTTAGTGAGCAGAACATAAAGAGAAATAAAAGAACCTGGTATCGGAATCATCATACTCGCCATAAATAACAAGAAAAAAAATCTTTTTAAAGGAAATTCCAACCTAGAAAAAGCATAAGAAGCAAGTGAAGAAATAAAAATCACGCTGCCAACTACAACGATAGTGTAAAAAAGGCTATTAAAAAAATATTGACCAAAGCTCGCTTTAGTCCAAGCAATAATAAAATTACTCCAATTAGGATGAGATGGAAATAAACTCATGTCAGAAAAAATCGTTTGCTGTGTTTTTAAAGATGACGCAAACATCCATAAAAGAGGAAAAAGGCAAGTTATTGAAACCGAAATCAATACAATTTGCGCAAAAAAATTGACGGAAATTTTTTTAAGTTTATATTTTAAAATCATTAAGTTAGCCCTCTATTTTCTTTGAAACCCTCAGTTGGAAAATAGATAAAACAAGCAAAATTGCACCAAAAATCAAACTCATCGCACAGGCATAACCAAATCGCGATGTTCCTGTCATTGCAACCAGTATTCTTGTAATTGGAACCTCTGTGTGATAACCGGGACCACCTTGAGTTGTAGAGATGATTAAATCGTAAATTTGCATTGTTCCGAGAATAGTTAGGATTGAAACCAAAAAAAAGACCGGTATCATAAGTGGAATTGTTATTTTTTGAAAGACTTGCCAAGTGTTTGCGCCATCTATCTTTGCAGCTTCGTAATAATCTCGAGATATACCCTGTAGACCCGCGAGCAAAATTACAAAACCCCATCCAAAACCTTTCCACATATGAATGACTGCGATAGAACTTAAGGCTGTTTTAGGATCTGCAAGCCAAGCTCTGCTGTATTCTCCCAAATTCAAAAAAGTAAGCCCGTGATTTAAAAGCCCATAACTTCCGTTATAAATCCAATTCCAAATAAGTCCAACTACAATTCCAGACAAAACAGGTGGCAAATAAAAAATTACTCTGTAAGCTTTTGCTCCTCGAATATCTCTGTCACAACAAAGAGCTAAAAACAAAGCCAAACAATTTTGAAACGTCAAAGCTAAAAAAGTAATATACCCGGCATTTAGAATCGATTGCCACCAAATTTTATTGTGGAACAAAATATCAAAAAAGTTAGAAAAACCCACAAATGTCATGTGTGGCATTATCCCATCCCATTCATAAACACTAAGCTGAAAAACTTTTAGGATAGGATAAACGCTAAAAACCGAAAATAAAATTATTGCAGGCACCACAAAAAGATAACTTGTAAAAATATCTCGAATTTTTTTGTATGATCTCAATGTTATTTCCCTAATTTTATTAAGCGACTTTTGCCATTTCTTTGTCTTTTGCAGCCTGTGTTTCCATAGCGACTTGCTCCGGAGTCTTTTCCCCAATAATTATTGACTGAATACCTTTATCGAAAACCTCAATAACGCTTGGAAATTCTGCAACTGTAAAATTATTTGGATGAATAGTTTTGTCCATATCATTTGCAAATTCCTCCAAAACAGGAGAAATATTTTCTAAACTTTCCTTATTAACAGGCAAATTTCTAGTGGTTTCTGCTAAAAATATTTGTTGCTCTTTATCAGTGATCCATTTTAGAAACTTTATAGCTTGATCTTTGTGAGACGATTTTGCATTAACGACAAAAGATGATCCAGCCCCTCCCCAAATCGTCATAGGATTCCGCGGGTTATATGCCGGCAAAAACATAACGCCATAATCTAAATCTGGATTCATTCCATGATAAACGTTCACGCACCAAGAACCGTTGAAAGCCATAGCAGCTCGTTCATTAGTAAACATTTGCTCGGCTGTTTTATTTACCATAGATACAACTCCAGTAGCTAATAAATTATTGTCTCTCATTTCAACAAAAAGACTAAGAACCTTTATCCAATCTGCGTCTGTATATTTTACTTTACCGGATAATGTATCGAGATATTTTGTTTCTCCCATGATATTATATGCATAATTAGATGCCAAACAATCGAGTAGCCAAGTCTCACTAAACCCACTCACAATTCCCTGTAAATTTTTTGCTTTAAGTTTTCTACCTGCTTCCAAAAATTCTGCCCAAGTTTTTGGGGGATTCTGTGGATCAAGTCCGGCTTCTCTGAACATTTTTTTATTGTATAAAAGTTGAATATTTGTTACATCAATAGGCACGCCATAGATACCGGGTTCAATATTTGCTTGATTTCCCGCCTTAAATTCATTAACCGACAAAGCTTTTTCAAAAAATCTATTTTTCCACAAATTGTCTTCAGCTTCCATGAAAGAAGTTAAATTGATAACGTGCCCTGCCTTTATAAAGCTAGCAAAATCTCTCTTTTCGCTCAGTATACCGAAAATATCCGGTAATGTGTTTGTTTGAGCAGCCGCTTTAACTTTAGATGAGTATGCTTCAGACGGAGCATAAAGTTCAAAAACCACCTCCGTTCCAAAAGCTTCTTTGTATTTATTTGCCAACTCAATAAGCGCATCATCTCTGTCTGTCATCCAATGCCAAACAACTATTCTATTGGATTTTCTATCTTTTTTCGAACAACCGTTAATTCCAAAGCTCATCAAAAGCAAGGTAAAGATCAGTAAAAATTTTATTTTGTTTGCAAAATTCATTATTTCTCCTAGTCTTTAAAATTTTTTATATAATAACTCGTAAAATTAATATATTTGTCTATAATTTGCCGAGTTTACAAAAATATTTTTTTTTTGTCAAATAATAATCTTTAATAATATTCATCGGTAGTTCTACAAGTTTTGGCAGCATAAAATACTTTCAAAACAGCATGACGAAGAAATCTTGATTAATTTTCTCGTTCTAGAGACGCTTTAGAAAAAACTAGCCTTTAGAAATTCTAGCCCTCGCCAATTTTCCTTCTTAACTACGACATTTTATTCAAAAAACTTGACAAAAAAAATTTCTTTTTATAATCTTGTACGTTCCAAAATTCATAGCTTTTTCTTAACTTAAAATATCTCATTATAATTCCAGGAGGAAATTGTGTCAGTAAAGCTTAGATTAAAAAGAATAGGAAAGAAGAAACATCCTATTTACAGAATAGTTGCCATCGACAGCAGAGTAAGACGAGACGGGAAAGAAATCGAAAACTTAGGATTATACGATCCGCACAATGCAATCAACAATAAAATCAACATGGAATCAGTAAACGCTTGGCTTGGCAAAGGTGCTATTCCAACGGAAACAGTAAAAAATTTAATCGCAAAAAACAAATAAATTTACGATAAATTAAGGATTTTATTTAAAATGATCAAAAAATTTTTGGAATACGTAGTCAAGTCTTTAGTCGATAATCCTGATCAAGTCGTAGTAAACGAGATTGAAAACGACAGCGAGTCAGTAATTGAGCTGAAAGTTGCGCCTGAAGACATCGGCAGAGTCATTGGTAAACAGGGGAAATGCATCCGTGCACTCAGGCTGCTAGCGTATTCGATGGCTCTAAAGCGTAATAAAAAAGTCACTGTTGAAGTTTTAGGATAATTTTTTGTGCAAATAAATATAATCACAATTTTTCCGGAACTATTTGAAAATTTTTTAAACACGAGCATTATAAAAAAAGCGCAAGAAAAACAAAAAGTAAAATTTGAAATATATAATCTACGCGATTTCTGTACAGATAAAAACAAAATGACAGACGATGAACCGTACGGCGGCGGCCGCGGAATGGTGATGAAACCGGAGCCGATTTTTGCTGCCATTCGAAATATAAAACAAAATTTTTCACAAAAAGTCTATGTAATTTTGTTGACTCCACAAGGTAAAATATTAGATCAGAAAAAGATAAAAAATTTCGCAAAAAAAGCAGACTCAAAATTTAAAACGCTAATTCTTGTCTGTGGGAGATACGAAGGCTTTGATGAAAGGATAATGAGCATCGTCGATGAAGAAATATCAATCGGCAATTTCGTACTAAACGGTGGAGAAATTCCGGCCATGGTTTTGAGCGAAGCAATAGTCCGACTGATTCCGGGAGTTTTGGGAAGTCAAGAATCTTTTGAAAATGATTCGTTTTATAACGGAAAATACCTAGATTATCCGCATTACACACGGCCGGCAGATTTCGAAGGAATGAAAGTTCCAAGCGTTTTACTCAATGGAAATCACAAGGAAATCGAAAAATGGAGACACGAAAAATCCATTTTAAATACTTATAAAAAGCGACCTGATCTGCTCACAAAAAAACAGATTAAAGAAATTGAATCCAATAAGGAGTTAGTAAATGGATAGTATTATTAAACAAGTAGAATCATCTTTTTTAAAAAAAGATTTGCCTCAATTTAAGGCTGGAGACAAAGTCAAAATTTCTCTAAAAGTAAAAGAGGGTGCAACTGAAAGAATTCAAATTTTTGAGGGAGACGTGATCGCAAAAAAAGGCGGCGGTCTCAATGAAAACATAACAGTTAGAAAAATTTCAAACGGCGTTGGAGTAGAAAAAATATTACCACTTCATTCTCCAAGCATAGAAAAAATTGAAGTTTTAAAGATCGGACGTGTAAGACGAGCAAAACTTTATTATGTTCGAGATAGAGTCGGAAAAGCAGCCAAAATTGCTGAAAAAATATCTACTTCAGAAAAATAATAATGATTTTTTCGTTCATCGATGCAGCTCTTTTCTTACGATAAACAATTCCTAGAATCGAATGCAACAATCCTCGCCGGCGCTGATGAAGCCGGCAGAGGTTGTTTAGCTGGTCCGGTTGTAGCCGGCATTGTCGTATTCCCACCAAATTTTTCAAATCAAAACATTCTTTCCGAATTAAACGATTCAAAAAAATTATCAAAAACAACTCGCGAAAATCTGGCAAACTTAATTACTATAAATGCGTTGGCTTATGAAATTTCTTTTGTGAGCGAGCAAATTATAGACGAAATAAATATTCTGAACGCAACAAAATTAGCTATGCAAAACGCTGCGTCAAAAATTTTACAAAAATTACAAATCAATACATTACTTATCGACGGAAATTTCAGATTGCAGCTGCCGAAAAATATTAAACAAAAAAGCATAATTCAAGGCGATTCAAAAAGCGCTGTGATTGCAGCAAGTTCGATTTTGGCAAAAGTGGCTCGAGATGAATATATGAGCAAAATCGATAAAAATTTCCCGGATTACAAGTTTAAAGAGCACAAAGGCTATGGCACAAAAAAACATTTGGACTTGCTAAAAACTTTCGGTCCGTGTGAAATTCACAGAAAAACGTTTTTCCCAGTCTCAAAATTTTTCGATAAACAACTCGAATTGATTTAAAAAAGCGACTCATAAAAATGGAAAAAATAAAAGTACTTACAATTATTACTAAATTAGAGCTCGGCGGCGCGCAAAAAGTCGCGCTTTACATAGCGAATAATTTGGGCAATGAATTTGAATCGTATTTTATCTCAGGCGAAACGGCAATTCTAGATGATACAAAGACGCAAGATTACAAAAACATCAAAATTTTTTTCAATGTTCCAAGCTTGATTCGAAGTATTAATCCACTCAAAGATCTCTTGTGTTTTCTAAAACTTGTCAGCTTGATCAAAAAAATCAAACCTAAAGTAGTCCATACGCATTCGTCAAAAGCCGGAATTATCGGACGTTTTGCCGCATTTTTTTGCAAAATCCCAGTTGTGATTCATACTTATCACGGCTTTGGATTCAATGATTTTCAATCCTTTTTTGTAAAAAAAATTTATATTTTACTCGAAAAATTATCATCTTTAAAAGCCACAAAACTAGTTTTCGTATCAAATGTGAATCTCAAAAAAGCGCACAAAGAAAAAATCGGAAATACTAAACAATACGAAATAATCAGATGCGGAATTGACTTGAAAAAATATAGAAACACAATGATAAACGTTTTTGAAAAAAAACAAACTTTAGGAATACCGACAAATCTCAAAACAATCGGTATGATCGCGTGTTTTAAGCCTCAAAAAGCACCGCTCGATTTCATCGAAATTGCGAATAAATTATTAGCAAAACGAAAAGATTTATTTTTCGTAATGCTCGGTGACGGAATTTTGCATCAAGAAATTGAAACAAAAATCCAAGAATATGGAATAAATAACAACGTAAAATTGCTTGGCTGGCGAGACGATGTCAACGAAGTTTTACAGACTTTTGACGTTTTTGCGCTCACGTCACTTTGGGAAGGTCTTCCGATGGCAGTTCTCGAGGCAATGGCAACGGGAATTCCTGTTGTTGCGACTAGAATCGATGGAACTCAAGAAGTAATTCACGATAATGAAAATGGCTTTTTAATCAATTGTCACGACGTGGAAAATTTTGCAAAAAAAATAGAAATTTTGCTTGAGAATGAAGATTTGAAAATTAAATTCACGACGATTAGCCAAACTATATTGTCTCAAGAATTTGACGAAAAAAACGTGATCGAAACTACAAAAAAACTTTATAAAAATTGCCTGGAAAAATTTACAAAAAAATAAAACGCTCCTAACTAAGTTTTCGGCTATTCATCAAAAACAAAAAAATCCAAAAAAAATTAGATCTAAACTTTTTTGTAACTATATTTTTTAAAAAAATATATTGACTTTTTTCAATAAAAAGCATACCATTTTGATGCGAATTAAATTCTTTTTGTAGAGAATAAAAAAATGAAATTTATTAAAAAGCAGACGGATTATGCGTTTCAAGCACTAGTGTTTTTGGCGAAAAACAACAACTCTTGCAACGCAGAAAAAATCGCAAATGAACTCGAGTTGCCAAAACGGCTTCTCAAACGAATTTTGCAGATTTTGGCTACCGAAGGGCTCGTAAAATCCACGAAAGGAAGATTAGGCGGCTTTAAACTTAACGTCGAGCCAAAAAAAATTTCAATGGCTCAGGTCATCAAAATTTTTCAAGGCGAAATTGATTTAACTAATTGCCTCGTCGGGAAAAAAGCTTGTAAAAATATTGATGAATGTTTTGTTCGTCAAAAATTAAAAAAAATTTCAATAAAACTTGAGGAAGAACTAGAAAAAATTACGCTCAAGTAAAAATAGGAGGCTATTTATGATTAGCAAAAAAATGTTGGAAAAACTGAACTATCAAATTAACAGGGAAATTCATTCTGCGTATTTGTATTTATCAATGTCATCGTATGCGAATTTTCTTGGTCTCAAAGGCGTTGCGAATTGGTTCGATCACCAAGTCAAAGAAGAGTTGGAGCATGCGAGAAAATTTTATGATTATGTAAATGACCAAGGAGAACGAGTTATAACTTTGGCAATCGAAGCACCTCAGACAAAATTCAAGTCTATCTTGGATTTATTCGAAAAAACGCTAGCTCACGAGAAGGAAGTCACCAAATTGCTTAACAATTTGATGGCTTTGGCAAAAACTGAAAAGGATTTCGCGACGGAAAGTTTTCTTCAATATTTCGTGAGCGAGCAAGTTGAAGAAGAGGCCAGTGTTAATGATATTTTGGCAAAATTAAAATTTATCGATGAGAAAAGTAGCGCAATTTTGATATTGGATGCGAACTTGGGAAAACGAGGCGAAAAATAATAATTTTTTAAAATACAGAAAAGGAGGAGAAATGTCAAAAAGTATTAAAGGAACTGAAACCGAAAAAAACCTACTAAAAGCTTTTGCAGGGGAATCCCAAGCTAGAAATAGATATACTTATTTTGCAGGCGTAGCAAAAAACGAAGGGTACGAACAAATCTCTGCAATATTTTTGGAAACTGCGGAAAATGAACGTGAACACGCAAAAATTTATTTCAAACATTTGGAAGGCGGGATGGTCGAGATTACTGCAACATATCCGGCTGGCGCTATTGGAACTACGAAGGAAAATTTACTAGCTGCCGCAGCCGGCGAACATGAAGAGTGGACGAGTCTTTACAAACACTTTGGCGATGTAGCAAAAGCAGAAGGATTCGACGCAGCTGCCGATTCGTTTTACAAAGTTAGCGAAGTAGAAAAAAGACACGAGGAACGTTATAGAGAATTAATCAAAAATATAGAAGACGGAACAGTCTTTAAGAAAAGCCAAGAAATAAAATGGAAATGCAGAAATTGCGGATTTTTGCATACCGGTAATAGCGCTCCGGATAGTTGTCCGGCTTGCAAACACGGCAAAAAATTCTTTGAGGTTTTTGCTGAAAAATACTAACGATTGCTTTCTGTGAAATAAAAGAAAAAAGGAGGCGAAAAATGCTTCAAGATTACATTAAAAAACAAGAATCAGAGGGAAAAGAAAAACACGTGCCTTTTATTGGGACGAGCGAATGTTCGACTTGCGGTGAAATCGCGGTCATTATTAAAGTCGGAAAAGAAATTTTTCATCCTAGCACGCCGGAACATTATATCGATTATATCGATCTTTTTGGTGTAACTAACGACGGAAAATTGATTCCCGTCACAAAGTTCACTTTATCAAAAGAAAACACGATTCCTTTCGTTAAAACGCACATTAAAAAAGGTATTTTCAAAAAATTATTGGCCTTGTCATATTGCAACATCCACGGATTGTGGGAAAGCGAAATCGAAATTAAATAAAAAAAATTTGAAGCGGGAGATAAAAATGCAAAAATATCAATGCACTATTTGCGGTTATATTTATGATCCAAAAGAAAATGGAAACGTGGCTTTTGAAGATTTGGCAGAAGACTGGGTTTGCCCGGAATGTGGAGTAGGAAAAGATCAATTCGAAGCTATCGATTAGAAAAAATGAAACCAAGAAAACTCGACGAAAACTTATTTTGGGTGGGGGCTATCGACTGGGATTTGCGAGACTTTCATGGCTACAAAACCCAACGAGGCTCCACCTATAATTCGTATCTTATACTTGATCAAAAAAAAATTTTAATCGACACAGTCAAAGCTTTTAAATTTGACGAGATGCTTTCTCGCATTTCCAGCCTCATAAATCCTGATGAGCTCGATTATATCGTAGTCAATCACGTCGAAATGGATCACTCCGGTTCTCTTCCAAAAATCATGTCTATTGCCAAAAACGCAAAAATCATCACAAACAGTTTTGCCATAAAAGGGCTCCTGAAACATTTTGACGAGGCAAAAACTTGGAATTTCGTTGAAGTAAAAACAAACGATATTTTTAATATTGGCTCGCGAAATCTGCGTTTTTTCCAAATGCCGATGCTGCATTGGCCGGATTCTATGGCGACTTATTTAGAGGAAGACAAAATTTTGATGCCAAATGACGCTTTTGGGCAGCATCTCGCTAGCTCAAGTCTTTTTGACAGTGAAGTCGACAAAGATATTTTGATGTACGAAGCAAAAAAATATTACGCGAACATAATTTTGTGTTTTGACAGACAAGTCAAAAAAGCTCTTGAGGATTTTAAAAATCTCGAGATAAAAATGATTTGTCCGAGTCATGGTATGATTTGGCGGGATTTTATTGGCGAAATCGTCGACAAATATAAAACTTGGTCGCAAAATATTCCAGAAAAAAAATGTTTAATTATTTACGACACGATGTGGAATTCGACGGAAAAGATAGCAAACGCTATTTATACGGCTTTTGAGGGAAAAAATATTAAAACTGTTCTGCAAAACTTAAAGACGAATCATATCTCAGATATAATCACCGAGCTTCTCGATGCGGAATACATCTGCGTAGGTTCCCCAACTCTCAACAACAACATTCTGCCTAGCCTAGCAAACTTCTTGACGTATTTAAAAGGTTTGGCGCCGAAGAACAAAAAATTCTTGGCTTTCGGGTCATACGGCTGGGGAGGACAAAGTATTGGAATTATTTCAAAATTCCTGGAAGAGTGCGGATTCGAAAAATTTTCAGACGACATAAAAATAAATTATATCCCGACCCAGATCGAGCTAGAAAACATCAAAGAAGCTGTTTCTTCCAACATTTCTTAAACTACAAGCCCTATCCGAAAAAAACCAAACAAAAATTAAAACTTCAAGCCAAGAGAGACTACGTGATTTCTTTCAGGATGATCTCCCGGAAAGAGTCCGAGTTCATTCGTATAATAGGCATAATCTAACTTTAAAGCCCAGAGATAAATTCCAACACCAAATGTTGGATATCCGGAATTGAATCCTCCTCGCAATGCAAAAAATTTACATGTGAACTCCGCGCCAAAATGCGTTTTTGTCAAAAACTCTGAATAATCCAAAATTTTTCTATCACCGTCTTCATCGGTTATATCTAAAAAATCAAGTCCAAAAGTTAGGCAAGGCAACAAACTGTAAGCGGCTCCAATATTCCATCTCTGAGTGATTATTCCTGTCCGTTCATCACGACCCGGCTGAACTTTTCCATCACTTTTTATTTTTGCGTCAACTTTATGATAATGAACTTTTGTCCCTCCAATATCTGTAATCGACATTCCCAGGCTTAATTTATCAGTCATTTTGTAGCTGGCTCCAAAATCAGCTCCAAATCCAAATCCTGGTTGCAAAACCGGCTCGTAACCATCCAAAGCCAAAACGCTCATACGATCTTCGAAAATAGATATTCTCCCTAAATATTTTGCATTAACTCCTGCTGAAAATTTGTCCGTAAATTTGTGAGCTAACAAAAACATACCCGCAATATCAACGCTTCCGTCGATATCAATTGTCGGAACTAAAAGCCCAGAGTTAATTCCAAATTTTACGTCCATTTGATCAAAAATACCAAAACCTAAATAAGTATTTCCAATCGGAGGAGCCACTACACAAAAATTTGGAAAAGACGCAATAACCCTGTTATTATAAGCAGATATTTTATTCGTGATATCATTTAAAAGTTTATTTTTTTTTGAATTATCAAGTTTATCAAATTTTTCTAAATCATTTCGATTATCTTGAAACCAATCTATAAAATCCAAAGAATCCTGACTGATTCCAGCTTTCAGGTCAAACACTGTAATTAACCCTGTTTTTCTTGACGTAATTGAACTTGGATTGTAAAAAAAAGCATTTTGGTCTCCAGGCATAGCGAGTCTTGCGCCGCCAGTCGCCAAAGCGTTTATTCCTTTTATAAAAACCGGTTTTTCTTTCGAATATAAATTGCCAGTCGTCAAAATTATTAAAATAGAAAAAAATATAACAAAAATTTTATTTTTCATAATTTTTTAATTTTCTCCCTTTAGTTTTTTAGAGCAAACCATAAAGATTTCAAATCATACTCATCCGCTTGTTTATTTGAATTTTGAAAGAAATTTTCGACTAAATCTCTGGTTTCATTAATAGCGTCTTTATTAGGCAAATCATCTGAGTTACACGCAGTCTCCAAATAATTCAAAGCTCCTTTTTCTGAAGTATCCCCGGAGAACCCTGGTCCTAAAATAGCGGCAGCTTTATTTCCGCCAATAATATCAACGATTGCTTGCTCGACTTGAGCCAATATAGCAGTTTTTTCTCCATCAGTTAATTGGTTGATATCTTTATTTAAAGTTATATTGTATTTATCATCAATATTTACAAGATCATTTGGGCCATTCATTTGTCCGTCTCTATCTGTATCAAGAAGTCCGAGAGCCGCATTTATAACCAAAGCCACGCCTAAATTTGCATTAACATCCAAATCATTACTTTTGATCGATCCATCAGCATGACCGGATGCAATTTGCTCTAGCGCGTCAATCATTGCTTGACTTGAACCATACATCCGCTGCAAGTCACTTAAATTCGGAATTAACGGCTCACCATGAGAAGTTGAGGTATTTAAAATATTTGTGACAATTGAATTAAAATCTAATCCGCTCTGCCCAGCCAAAGCTTGCGCTAGACCGTACAAAGCCAGAGAATTATTTGGATCTCTCTCCAAAATTTCTCGGTAGTATCTTTCCGCTTTTTTATAATCTTTATCTCTCAGAGCTCTGTCGCCATCGGCAAGTAAAGCGGCTGTGTCTTTATTGCTTCCTTTATTGTGCGTCCAACCAAAAATATTCCCATTATCGCAACCCAAAATAATCAAAACTAAAAATAACAAAAAAATAAAGTAAAATATTTTTTTGAAGTTAAATTTGTCTAGCTTCAATACTGGAACCCTCCTCGGTAAATTAATTTTTAAAATAGTAAAATTGTACTAAAACCTATAAGTGATTGCAAACTTATTTTTGTAAGCTCTTATAAAAATTGATTTTTTTTCATAAAATCTCTGAAAACGATCTATTTTTAGTCTAAAAATTTTTGATTTTTATAGTACTCGAAAGTTTCAATTAGACCGTCTTTCAAGTCTGTTTTGGCTATAAATCCTAGCTCTTTTTCTGCTTTTTCTGACGAACAAACCCAAAAATTTGGTTCATTCATTTTGATTTTTTGTCTATTTAAAAGCACATTTTTTTTAAAAATTTTTGAGTAAATTTCACCACAAGACGCAAAAATATTTAAACAAATTGCCGGAATATTAATTTCAAAAGCATTTTTCCCGACAATCTCACAAATTTGATCTTGCAAATTTTGCCAAGTGATTATTTCTGAATGCGATAGATTATAAGTTTGACCGACAGCATTTTCATTAAAAGCTGCGTTTACTATCCCTTCGACGAGATCCCTCACAAAAATCAAGGAGATATATTTGCTTTTGTTGCCATAATACAGTTTCAAATTTTTGTTTATGAGACGGAAAAGGTTCAAAAAATCCACGTCTTTCGGGCCATAAACAGCGCTCGGACGAATAATCGTAACCGGAAAAAATTCCGAATACTCAAGCGTTATTTTTTCAGCCAAAAGCTTACTTTTTCCATAAAATTCTATCGGTTTTGACTCGCAAATTTCACTGATCGGAAAATCTAACGATTCCGCCGGTCCGCAAGCAGCCAAAGACGAGATCAGAACAAAACGTTTCAAGTTCTTCGAATGATTTTTTATAATTTCAAGAAGATTTTTCGTCGGAATGAAATTGCCATTAACAAAATCATTTTCGCAAATTCCTTTTGTAACGCCGGCAATGTGAAAAACATAGTCAACGTTTTCAAAAATGTCAGAACAATTCACAAGGCTTTCCGAGCAGCAATAATCCACGCAATGATAAATAATACCGCAAGAATTATCCTTTGGAATTCTGACGAGACAATTCAAATTTGCGTCCGGGAATTTTTTTTGTAAATATTCAATTAAATTTTGACCTACAAATCCATTCGAACCGGTCACAACGATATTCATCTATATTTCTCCGAAAAAATAAATTTATGCACAAAATCGAGTCTGTAATTTAAAACATGAAAATTACGCATCTAATTCTAAAAAAACTTGAGGGTAAAAGAATATAAAAAAACAAAAAAACAATTACACGAATAGACTCCGAAAACTATTGTAAAAATTTTTATTTCACAAAATTTTTCAAAATCCCAATTTTTTCAATCTCAACTTCGACGCAATCGCCTTTTTGCATTGGGCCAATATTTTCAGGCGTCCCGGCCAAAATCACGTCTCCCGGAAAAAGTGTCATGATTTTTGAAACAAATTCCACGATCTCAAAAACATCAAAAATCATGTCTTGAGTGTTGCTTTTTTGTTTTATTTCTCCATTAAGCTTGAGTGAAATTTCCAAATTTCGAGGATCCAAACCAGTCGAGATAAATGGTCCAATCGGACAAAAAGTGTCAAACCCTTTGCAAATCGTCCACTGTTCTCCGGGCTTTTGAAGGTCTCTAGCTGTGACATCGTTAGCGCAAGTGTACCCCAAAATATATCCATCCTCTTCAACTTGAATTTTGCTTAGATTTTTTGCAGTTTTACGGATCACGATGGCGAGCTCAGCTTCGTAATCAAGCCTTCCAACATTAGCCGGATAAACAATACTCTGGTTTGGCCCGATAAGCGAGCTTTGCGGTTTCAAAAAAACCACAGGATCTCTTGGAATTTCAAATCCCATTTCTTTCGCATGTTTTTTGTAATTTAAACCAATTGCTACAATTTTTGAAGGATTGCAAGGCTGGAGTATTTCAACGTCTTTCTCATCAACGAAATCTTCTGATAAAACAAAGCTTTCGTAAAATGAACCCTTAATTATGTGAAATTTATTGTTTTGAAAAACGCTCTGATATATTTTATTTTTGTGTTTAATTTGCGCCAAAAACATTATTTTAGGCCTAAAACATCAAACATGTCATAAAGTCCCGCTGTCCGATTTTCAAGCCATTTTGCAGCCAAAATCGCGCCTTTTGCGAAATTATCCCTCGAATGCGCTCTATGCGTAAGCTCCAATCTCTCATCATTGCCACAAAAATAAACGCTGTGTTCTCCGACGACATCGCCAAGTCTTACGGCATGAATCGCAATCTCCTCGTTTTTTCTGGCACCAACATTTCCTTCTCGTCCAAAAATCCAGTCCTCTTTTCTTCTTTCTGTTGCTTTTGTCACGATTTCCGCTAATTTCAAAGCAGTTCCACTCGGAGCATCTTTCTTTTTGTTGTGATGAATTTCAACGATCTCTGTATCATAATCCTTCAAAAATTTCGCCGCATCATTTAAAATTTTAAAAAAAACGTTAACTCCGACGCTCATATTCGGAGAAAAAACGACTCCTATTTCTTTTGCAGCATCGTGAATCAAATTTACTTGCTCATTAGTAAATCCAGTGGTCCCAATAACAATATTTTTTTTTAACTTTCTTAAAATTTTCAAATTTTCTATCGTAGCATCCGGAGCTGAAAAATCTATAAAAACTTGAGATTTGCCTGAAATTACGTTTACGTCGCTAGAATAAATTACGTCTAGATCTGCAAAAACTTTCTGCCCTTGGCATTGATTTTGCGCTGAGTCGATTGCACCTGTAATTTCTGCAGATTTATCATTTTTCAAAAGACCCAAAATTTTTGAGCCCATTCGTCCTGAAGCTCCGATTACAGCTATTTTTGTCATTATAAACCCTCGTTAATCACGCGTTTTTTCAGCAAATTCTCCGGCCAATTGCCCGCAAGCAGCTTTGATATCTTTGCCTTTTGACGCTCGGATTGTAATTTTTACGTTTCGATCTTGTAACATGTTCGAAAATCGATGCAATTCCTCGTCAGACGTTCTCCGCAAAAGTTTATTTTTAAAAACTGGACTGTATGCTAAAAGATTAACCTTTGCTTTCAAAGATTTGGCAATCTCAGCAAGTTTGATCGCGTCGTTTTTTGTGTCATTAATGCCTTTTAAAAGAAGGTATTCGAAGGTAATCATTCGACTTGTTTTTTCGTAGTAATGCTGGCAGGCGCGCAATAATTGATTGAGCGAATATTTTTTTGCAACAGGCATAAGCGAACTTCGTTTTTCCTGAAACGCAGCGTGAAGAGAAATCGCTAAATTTACCTGCAATCCAAAATTTTTTAGCCGTTCGATGCCCGGAACAATTCCATTCGTCGAAATAGTGATGCGTCGGCTCGCAATCCCGAGTCCATTTTTGTCGTTCATGACTTCAAGCGATTTTTCAAGATTTTCGTAGTTATCGAGCGGCTCACCCATTCCCATAAAAACGTAATTATCGATCTCAACTCCGGATTTTATTTTTGTGTAAATGACTTGATCGAGAATTTCACTTACGTTGAGATTACGTTTAAATCCAAGGCTTCCGCTCGCGCAAAAAATGCATTGAAATTTACAACCGACTTGCGTGGAAAGACAAAGAGTATTTCGATTTTTAGATGGAATCAAAACTGCTTCAATCGCGTTTCCATCTCGTAATTCGAAGAGATATTTACTCGTTCCATCGGAAGAATTTAACGTTTTTGCTATATTTATTTTGCTAATAAAAAATATTTCGTCTAATTCTTCGCGTATTTCTAAGGACAAATCAGACATTTCGTCAAACGAATTGACGCCTTTTTTATAAATCCAAGAAAAAACTTGTTTTGCTTTATATTTTGGAATTTTGAGTTTTTCAAAAAAATCTGCTAATTCTTTGAACGTAAAATTTTTTATATTTTGTTTGGTTTTATACATTTTTATATCGAAAAATTAAATTATCGCTTCGCCGGTCTGAGGATCAAAAATATGCAGCTTCGACATATTAAAAACTAAGTCAATAGTCTGCCCAACTTGCGCTCGATCTTGAGGTAAAACTTTTGCAATTAGTTTTTGCGAGCCAAGCACTAGATAAAGATAAATTTCTGAACCCATAATTTCTACAACGTCGACCATAGCTCTTGTTGTATTGTTCTCAGTCGATAGCGAAGAATAAACTTTATCATACAAATCCTCCGGCCTTATTCCAAAAATCACTTCTTTATTTACATAATTCTTTATAAATTCCGTTAGTTCAACCGGCATCAAAAGTTCAAACCCTTCCTCTTTCAAGAAAAACGAATTATTTTTTTCTACGACTTTGCAACGCAAAAAATTCATCGGCGGCGAGCCAATAAATCCGGCCACAAATTGTGACCGCGGTTTATCGTAAAGCGAAATCGGATCAGATGTTTGCTCAATATGCCCATCACGCATCACGACGATTTTGTCACCCATAGTCATAGCCTCGATTTGGTCGTGAGTAACATAAATCATAGTAGCTTGCAAATTTCGATGCAGTTTCTTAATCTCAGTTCTCATCGTAACTCGCAACTTTGCGTCAAGATTTGAAAGCGGCTCATCGAACAAAAAAACTTTTGGTTTTCTGACGATAGCTCGCCCAACTGCAACTCTTTGTCTTTGACCGCCGGACATTTCCTTTGGTTTACGATCCAAAAGCTGCGTTATTCCTAGGATTTCTGCAGCTTCTTTAACTCGGGCATCGATTTCTTTTTTTGAATATTTTCGTAATTTCAAGCCAAAAGCCATATTTTCATAAACAGACATATGAGGATAAAGCGCGTAATTTTGAAAAACCATCGCAATATCTCGATCTTTTGGAGGCACGTCATTAATGAGCAAATTATCGATATAAAGCTCACCAGAAGAAATCTCCTCAAGCCCCGCGACCATTCTCAAAGTTGTAGATTTCCCGCAACCGGACGGACCAACAAGCACACAAAATTCTCTGTCTTTTATATCCAAATTTATACTTTTTACAGTCTCAATTTTCCCGGAATAAATTTTAGTTACATTTTTCAAGACAACATTTGCCACAATTTTATCCTCCCATTTTTTTACTTCGTATTGTAAATTTTATTAGAAATATTTAGTCAACAACCCCTAACTTAAAACTTTCAAGGCGTCAAAAACTTTTTGTCCGATATAAAGTCCTGTTTTTTCGCCAGTTTTTGTAGTATTTTCAATTTTCGCAGAAAGCATCTCATCGATACTTTTTATTCCTGTCACAAAACCCGCAACATCTCTATTTTTTTCTGCGATATTTTTGTCAATATAACCGCAAGCAATGTATCCTTTTTGACATTTTATGATAATCAATTTTTTCTGACCCAGCTCCATCTCGTAAGCTATCGCTTTTTTCGTCCCTTTTTTATCTAAAACTATATCTTCAATTTTCATAAATTCCCCGACTCAAATTTGTAAATTTTTATTTTCCTAAATGATATTCCTGAATTGATTTTACGTCATAATTGCCTCTTATCAAAGCTTCAATTCCATTTACTGCAGCCTGGGCTCCGGAAATCGTAGTAATCAGCGGGATCCCTTGCATTACCGCAATATTTCGAATCATATTTTGATCCTTTTGAGGAACTCGACCCGTCGGAGTATTTATTATCAAATTTATCTCGTTATTTTTTATGAGATCGACGATGTGCGGTCTTCTCTCATGAATTTTCGGCAAAACAGTCACGTCTATTCCGTTATTTTTCAAAACTTTCGCGGTTCCGGCAGTCGCATAAATTTTAAACCCAAAATCATACAATTTTTTGGAGATAAACGAGACAGCGCGTTTGTCGTTATCTCGTACGCTGATGAAAACATTGCCTTGGGTCGGCATTTTTTCACCGGCTGCGATCTCGGCTTTTGCAAAAGCTTTCCCGTAGTCCTTGTCGATGCCCATTACTTCGCCAGTAGAGCGCATCTCAGGTCCCAAAACAATGTCTGCTCCAGGAAAACGATTGAACGGAAAAACTGACTCTTTAACGCAAAAATAACTAGGCGTTTTTTCCTCAGTAAAACCCAATTCCTTAAGTTTATGACCAAGCATTACTTTGGTTGCGAGCTTAGCTAAAGGAACTCCGATGGCTTTTGAAATAAACGGAATCGTCCTCGAAGCTCGAGGGTTGACTTCCAAAACATAAAGCGTATTATCTTTGAACGCGTACTGAACATTCATTAGCCCTTTCACCTCTAATTCTTTTGCAAGAGCTTTTGTTGCTACGCGAATTTCGTCAAGCACATTGTCCGTCAGAGAATACGGCGGCAAAACCATAGCAGAATCACCGGAATGTACTCCTGCTTCCTCGATATGCTCCATTATTCCTGCGACCACAAAGTCCTCTCCATCGGCAATCATATCTACGTCTACCTCGATCGCATCTTCCAAAAAACTGTCGATTAATGCTGGATGCTCTTGAAAAATAATTGCAAATTCCTGCATATATCTTTCCAAATCTTTGTCGTTATAAATAATTTCCATAGCTCTTCCACCAAGGACGTACGACGGCCGTACCAATACTGGATATCCGATTTTGTCTGCAATTTTTTTTGCGCCAGCATAGTCAAACGCCGTTCCATTTTCCGGCTGACGAAGGCTCAGTTTTGTAAGAATTTGTTTGAAACGCTCGCGATCTTCAGCCCTATCGATCGAATCTGAACTCGTACCCAAAATATTCACACCTTCTTTTTCGAGAGGGACAGCAAGGTTGAGAGGTGTTTGTCCACCGAGCTGAACGATAATACCGAGAGGTTTTTCTTTATATATAATATTCAAAACGTCTTCTTTGGTAAGCGGTTCAAAATAAAGTTTGTCCGAAGTATCGTAGTCGGTAGAAACGGTTTCCGGATTAGAATTGACGATAATTGATTCGTAGCCGATTTCATCTAAAGCATAAGCTGCGTGACAACAACAGTAGTCGAACTCAATCCCTTGTCCGATTCTATTCGGCCCACCACCTAAAATTATAACTTTCCCTTTTTTAGCCTGTAAAGACACAAAAACCTCCGATATAAAAGCAAGGATTTTCTAAAAATTATTTTCTATATATTCGATCGCAGATTTGAAAATGTGAAATCCGTCAGCAAATTCGTTTCCAAAAGCTATGCCTTTGGCTTTTTTTATTGTCCAATCCGGAGTCTGCCAAACATGAAAAGCTCTCTCTGGATGCGGCATCATTCCGAGTATATTTCCTCTTGAATTGCAAATACCAGCTATGTTGTTGACCGCACCATTTGGATTTTTAGGATAAATAGCAGGTTTGCTGCTTTCGTCGCAATACCTAAATGCGACCAAATTTTGTTCCTCGATTTTCTGTAAAATATCTTCGTCAAAAGCTAAAAACTTGCCTTCTGCATGCGCTGATGGAATATTGATTATCTCCGGCACATATTTCAAAAATGGAGATGAAGTGTTGACTTTTTTTAGATGCACCCATCGGCATTCGAATTTGTTAGAGTCATTCAAAGTCAAAGTTGCGTATTGCTTTTCATCAAAAATGCCGTCGAGTCCAGGCAAAAGCCCTGTTTTGATTAAGACCTGAAATCCGTTACAAATACCTAAAATGAGCCTATTCGAGTCAGCAAATTTGAATAATTCGTCTTTTAGACGGAATTTTAGTTCTGTAGCCAAAACTTTTCCGGCAGAAATATCGTCACCGTATGAGAAACCGCCTGATATTACGAGCATCCGATAATCTAGCAAATTGATTTCTTTATTGGCAAGCTTGTTGATATGGAAGGAATCTACGTGAGCACCCAAATTTCTTAAGGCACTTGCAGTTTCTTGATCACAATTTGTCCCGGCAGAACGCAGAACTATTATTTTTGATTTACTCATAAATTAAAAACCTATTTTGGATTTTGCTTAAGGCTAAACTTTTATATTGTAGTTATTTTTTGTTTTTTTTCCAGCAAAATTTTTAAAATATCGGCAATTATTTTATGGCATTTCGCAGGGCTTGTCGCATGATTTCTACGGGAGTTTTTGTTTTTGTCCAGGACTCAAAACTTAAAACTCCCTGATACAAAAGCATATCGAGACCGGAAATACATTTTATATTTTTTTGCAAGCAATGCTTTAAAAGTGGGGTTTCTCTATTATAAACAATATCATAAACAACATTTTTTTCACTCAAAAAATCCAAATCAAACGGCGCAACGTCATTCTCCATCCCACATGGAGTCGCATTTACTATCAGGCTACATTTTGAAATTATCCCGGAAATTTCAGATATTGAAACAGCTTTTATACTCGAATCTAGTTTTGCAATTTCTAGCGCTTTATCGTCGTTAATGTCGGAAATGTAAACTTTATCCGCTCCTGCAAAAATTAAGCTCACGGCAATAGCCCGCGCTGCTCCTCCGGCACCAATTATAACACAATCTTTGTCATTCACGTTAAATTTCAAAGTTTCTCGTAAAGAACGAATAAATCCCTTTCCGTCAGTATTATCTCCAATTAAACGTCCATTCTCATTAATAATCGTGTTCACGGCGCCGATTGTCTTGGCTTCTTCTGTCATGCTGTCGAGATATTTTATAACAGATTGTTTGAATGGGATTGTGACGTTGATGCCGCAGAGATTCATAGCCTTTATCGCGTCTACCGCAATGCAAAGATTTTCAGGCTGAACCTCGAATGGCACGTAAACGAAATCTAATCCAAGATGCTCAATAGCCGCATTGTGCATTATAGGCGACAACGAATGACGAATAGGATTCCCAAATATTCCCAAAATTTTTGTAGTGCCATTTATTTTCATTTTTTACCTCGAATTAACTTTTTTCACTATTGAAAAATGCAAAATTTAAATTCAAAAAATTTATTTTGAATTAGCAGTTTTATCGATAAAAATATTAATAAGCGAAATATCGCTCGGGTTTACGCCGGAAATCCTCGACGCTTGCCCTAAAGTCAGAGGATTTATCTCTCCGATTTTTTTCCTGGTTTCCGCAGACAAACCAATAATTTGCGAATAATCCAATTCATCCGGAATTTTCTTGTTTTCAATTTTTTCAAATCTTTTCACATCTTCGATTTGCCGTTTTATGTATCCGTCGTATTTTATGTCAATATTTATATTTTTTTTGAGCAAATGCGCATTCCAATACGTTTCCCGATCATCTTCCTCTTCTGTAAAAAACTTTGTCCAGCCAAAATATCCAAAATCCTGACGAATTTTATGCGCTTCAGAAATTCCACCTTCTTTTGTAGCCTCTAGCTTTTGCTTCAAATTTTCTTTTTTCGTCTTATAATTCATGTAACCGGTAAAAATATCTGCGTCAATCAACCCGAAATTAAATCCGTATTCCAGCAAACGCTCGTCGACATTGTCATTTCTAAGCAAAAGTCTGTACTCTGCTCTAGACGTGAACATTCGATATGGATCCAAAACTCCTTTTGTCGTCAAATCATCCAGCAAAACTCCGATATACGCTTCGCTTCGTTTTAAAATAAACGGCTCTTTTCCACTCAGTTTCAGTGAAGCGTTAAGCCCGGCAATAAAACCTTGAGCAGCAGCTTCCTCGTATCCAGTCGTTCCGTTGATTTGTCCTGCAAAATACAAATTCTCGATTTTTTTTGTCTCGAGCGTGAGTTTTAGCTGTGTCGGCTGATAAAAATCATACTCAATCGCGTAGCCAATTCTCGCAACTTTTGCATTCTCAAGACCTTTGATGCTCCGTAAAAATTTGATTTGGACGTCTTCAGGCAAACTCGAAGAAATTCCGTTACAATAAATTTCATCCGACTCAAGTGATTCCGGCTCTAAAAAAATTTGATGTCGGTTCATCTCTTTAAAACGTACGACTTTATCCTCGATACTCGGGCAATATCTAGGGCCAATCCCTTTAATTTTCCCTGAATAAAGCGGAGATCTATGCAAATTATCGAGAATAATTTTGTGGGTTTCTTCGTTCGTGTAGGTGATAAAACAATCAGATTTATTTTTTAATTCTGCTCGAGATGTAGAAAAAGAAAACGGCTCTAAAACATCATCGCCGGAATATTTTTGTAAATCCGTGAAATCAATACTGTTTTTGAAAATTCTTACGGGAGTTCCGGTTTTTAAACGGCTTGTTTCAAAACCTAAAATTTTTATGGACTCAGCCAATTCTTGAGATGCAAATTCACCTGATCTTCCTGCAAAAAAACTTGTGTCGCCGATATGAATTACGCCGTTCAAAAATGTTCCGGCAGTAATAATCAAATTTTTCGTTTCGTAAAAAATTCCAGTCTTCGAATAAACGCCTTCAATTTTAAAGTTTGCAGTTTTGATTCCAATAATCTCGTCTTGTTTTAGCGTCAAATTTTCTTGTTTTTCCAGAGTCTTTTTCATCTCGCGGCTGTAAATTTTTTTATCGCACTGAGCTCTCGGAGACTGGACAGCTACGCCTTTGCTAATGTTAATCATATTAAACGAGAGCATTGATTTATCAGTATTTCTACCGATTTCACCGCCGAGAGCGTCAACTTCACGAATAATCTGGCCTTTGGCTATGCCGCCCATCGCCGGATTACAGGAAAGCTGCGCAATCGTATCCAGGTTCATCGTAAAAAGCGCAGTCCTTTTCCCGCTACGCGCAGCCACCAAAGCAGCTTCGCAGCCGGCGTGTCCTGCTCCGATCACAACTATATCAAATTTCTGCATATTTTCCATCGAAAATTATCCTGCTAGTTTCTTATGCCGAATTTCTTCAGAAACCCAAGTTTATTTAATTTTTTTAGCCCAAGTTTTACTAGTTTTTTTGATTCTAAATTTTTATATTGCACGAAAGCTCGAGCAATATTACGTTCCTCAAAAGTTTTAGGTACAGAAATTTTTTCTCCGGTAAATGGATGAAATCCGGTGTAAAACATACACGAAGCAACCGTCATCGGCAGAGGAATAAAATCTTGGATTTGCTCGGGATGAATTTTCTGATTTGCAAAAAATAATCCAAAATCTAATGCTTTATGTAAACTAGTTCCAGGATACGAAGTAATGAAATAATTTACAATAAAAATCTTTTTGCCAATTTTCTCAACGATTTTTTCAAAAACTTTGCTAAATTCTTTGTAAATTTTAAAACTAGGTTTATTCATCAATCGCAAAATTTCATCATCAGTATTTTCAGGAGCAAGTTTAATTCTTCCGCCAATGTTATTTTTGCAAATGTACTCCAAATATTTTTGGCTTTTTTCGTCTTGAAAAAGCAAGTCGTATCTAAGGCCGCTTTGGATGAAAACGTGCTTAATTTGCGGTAAATTTTTGATCTGCTCATAAAGTTTTATGCAGTCATCATAGCCCAGTTTTAGGTTTTCGCATTTCTCCGGGATCAAACAACTTCTCGTCTTACAAAAATTGTTATCTTTCCACTTTTCACATTTTGCGAGAAAAAGATTTGCGCAAGGTCCGCCAACGTCTGTGATAGTTCCTCGAAAATCCTTCATTTGAGTAAGTTTTGTGATCTCGCGAATAATCGAAGTTTTCGAGCGGCTTTGTACAATCCTGCCTTGATGCATATAAATCGAACAAAAATAGCATTCTCCAACGCACCCAACGTTCGAAATAACGGAAAATTTCACACTCTCAAAATCTTTTACTCCTCCAACCGTGTCGTAAAATGGATGCCAGGTGTTCTGGTACGGGAGCTCAAATATCTCGTCTATCTCATCGCTAGAAGCACTCGGCCTCGGCGGATTGCAAATTACAAACCTATTTTCTGTCTCTTGAACTAAAACTTGCGAACAATGTCTATTCGGGATTTGGTTTTCGTAAATCGTTTTGAAAAAAACATTAAATATTTTTTTGTCGGATTTTACAATTTCGTAAGGTGGGAGAAAATGTTTATTTTTTATACTTTCAAGATCCTGCGGTTTATTTTTCAAAGTCACAGTTCCCGGTATATCGTCGATTGAATAAATATTTTCGCCGGATTCGAGTCTTCTCGCAATTTCCAGAATCTGTTTCTCACCCATTCCATAAACCAAAATATCAGCTTTCGAGTCAACCAAAATGCTTCGCCGAACTGTATCTTGCCAATAATCGTAATGCGCCATTCTCCTCATACTAGCCTCGAGTCCGCCAATTACGATGGGAATATTTTTGAAATTTTTTTTGATTTTGTTCGTGTATACGATTAACGCGCGATCCGGTTTTTTGCCTGCTAAACTTTTGCGCGGTTTTTTCGAGCTTGTATAATTGCAAAGCATTGAATCAATAGCGCCGGAATTTATCCCGAAAAAAAGCTTCGGTGCGCCAAGTTTGCAAAAATCTTCGTCACTCGTCCAGTTCGGCTGAGATATAATTCCTACCTTAAAACCATTTTTTTCTAGGTAACGGCCAATAACTGCAGTTCCATTTGTATGGTGATCCACGTATTCATCGCCGGTAATCAAAATAACGTCAAGTTCATCCCAGCCTTTTTGTTTAGCTTCTTCTAAACTCATCGGTAAAAAATTAAAATTCATAAGATTCCTTTTCAAAATTTAATTTCGGACACAAAACTTTTGTTCATTTCTATCGTTTTTATAACATATTTTTGTTTTGGATGATTTAAATTAGACGGAAATGTAGGATGTATTTGCCCTACATCAATAAGAAGCTTTAAAAATTTTTTTCATAAACGCAATTTTCTGCGTAAATTTTATGTTCTTAAATTACTAATTTTTCTGAAAAAACTTTTCAATTTCCGTCTCTTTTTCTACTATTTTATGTCTGTCTAGCGAAGAGAAGATGGAAAATTTTTACAAAAGCATAAAAAATTTTCAACTGTTTGAGCCCTTTAAAGCGGCGAGTTTTGGAAATTTAGCTTTTGAGAAATTTTGGTTCCTATCTCGAGACTAACGGGCTGTCTTTTCTTTTGGTTATTTTTGCTTTGGCCAACAAAGAAAAGTAACAAATAATTTCAGAAAAACTTTTGTTAAAAAATTGACTGTCTTCAGGATTTAAACGGAAATTAAAAAGTTTTAGCCTCTTATTTTTTATCACAATCTTTTTTTGACGAACACGAGTAACATTTGTCGCATCTTCCGTTCTTGATTAATCTGTAAAGCAAAAAAATTACAGCCAAAATAATAATTGAAATTACGATGATTTCCTGCATTTTAGCCTCCTAGGTTAAAAAATTTGCCCAATTGATAAACCAAAAATGAAGCAGTCCAAGCTAAACCTGTCGTCCAAAAAACTAAGAACAAAAGCCATTTGATTTTTGAGCCGGTTTCTTTAAAAAACACAGCAGTCGCGACTATGCAAGGCAAATAAATCAAACAGAATATCAAAAAAGCAATCGCTTTCAGAGGATTCCAATTTTTATCAGCACGAAGTTTTTCCTGAAGAGGTTCAGTATTTTCAACGTCAGTCTCACCTAGAGAATAAATAGTACCGAATGTTGAAACAACGATTTCTTTTGCAGCAAGCCCGGAAATGAGCGCTATCCCGCTGTATTTGTCTAGGCCAATCGGCTTTACGATCGGCTCTATCAAACTTCCCAATCTCCCGGCAATACTTTTTTCAAGACGTACGGTTTGTATTTTTTCGTGAGGGACACCTTCAAGATCTGCTTGCGGAAAAGTGAATATCCCCCAAACTATCGCAGACAACAAAAATATTGTGGTCCCGGCTTTTTTTATGTAAAGCCAGCCGCGTTCCCACATTTTTGTAAAAAGTCCCCGCCAAGTTGGCAAATGATACGGAGGAAGTTCCATCATAAAATGCGAACCGCCTTTTTTAAAAACAGTAGTGCTCAAAATTTTTGCACATCCGAGGGCGATACAAATACTGAGAGCGTACATTATAAACACCACGTTTCCGGCTTGTTTTGGCGGGAAGAAGGCTCCGATAAAAAGCATAAAAATTGGCAATTTCGCGCCACAAATCATAAATGGCGTAACCATAATCGTGATGAATCTATCGCGCTTATTATCGATGGTTCGAGCAGCGAGAATCCCTGGTACAGCGCAGCCATTCGTCGAAATCATAAGCGGCAAAAACGATTTCCCATGCAAGCCAAACTTGTTCATAATTCGATCCATTACAAAAGCTGCTCTAGCCATATATCCGGTGTCCTCGAAAAACGCGATTCCAAAAAACATAAAAAGTATTAGTGGGAAAAAACTGAAAACGCTTCCAACTCCGCTAATTATTCCGTCGACAAGCAATGATTGAAACAAACCTTCCGGAACAATTTTCGAGGTGACATCAGCAAGCCAGCCGAAAAAAACTTCGAGTAAGTTTACAAGAGGCGTTGAAAATGTAAACGTAAATTTAAATATCAAAAACATTACGAGAGCAAAAATTGGAAGTCCCCAATATTTATGCAAAACAATTTTATCCAGAATTTCTGTAAAATTTTTCTTTGAAATTTCTGTTTTTTCAATAATTGTTTCACAAATCTTTGCTATGTTTTCATAACGTTTTTTCGCAATAATTGGTTCGAGGGCTTCTGCGGTTTTAGATTCGATATTATTTCTTAAGTTATTTTTTATGTCAAAAATCTCATTTTTTACTGAAAAATTTTGCAAAATTTCATCAGAAATTCGGTCGTTTTCAAGAATTTTTAAAGCCAGCCAAAAAGTAGGATATTTTGCTATAATTTTCATGTCTTTTTCAAGCAATATTTTTATCTTTTCTATCGCGTCATTTATCTCATCTCCATAGTTAATTGCGAAAAGATCTTTTTCCATACTGTTTTGTTTTATTTTAACGATTTCATCCAAAAGTTCCTTGATTCCCTTATTTTTCGTCCCAATGGTTTTTATGACCGGAAAACCCACGATTTTAGAAAGCTCATTTTCGTTTATTTTCAAACCTTTTTGTGATGCAAAATCGCTCATATTTAAAACCAAAATCATTGGAATATCTAGCTCGTTAAGTTGCGTAAAAAGATACAAATTTCGCTCGAGATTTGATGAATCCAAAATATCAATAATTAAATCCGGTTTTTCCTCAAGTAAAAATTTTATGGCAATACGTTCGTCTTCGGAGTACGCGGACAACCCGTAAATACCCGGCAAATCTACAAAATTCAGCTTGAAATCTTTGTAAATTTTTTCCCCTTCTTTTTTTTCGACTGTGACTCCGGGATAATTCCCGACATGTTGTTTTGCTCCGGTTAAACTGTTAAAAATTGTGGATTTTCCGGAATTTGGATTTCCGGCAACTGCTATTTTTATAGTATTTTTTATATTCATTTGTCCTCTATTTTTAAAAAAATATTTTCTGCAATTTTATTGTCCAATGCTATTTTTGCGCCTTTTACCAAAACAGCGACTCTTCCCTCTGAAATAATATTTACGACTTCAATTTTCTCTCCGTTAACAAACCCTAAATCTTTGAGTTTTCTCTCAGATTTTCCTATTGCATTGATTTTGTAAATTATTCCAAGCTCTCCTCTCTTAAGTTTGCTGAGCTTCAAAAGATTGTCCATTCATCCTCCTATTTTAATTTTTGAACAGATATTTCTTTAAAATTAATTGTATTTTGCACATTTTTTAAAGTTAGATTAATCTAATATTTTTATTAAAAAAATATTTAAATTAAAATTGTATAAAACTGCTAGTCGCGAACTTTGTTGTTTAATAAAAAATCTCTAAATTCCGTAAGTTTTTTTTTGTTTGTGAATACAGAATTTTTGAGGTACAAAAATAAATTTTTTAATCGAGAGATCGTTTCGTCTGAAACAACGTGTTCAATCGCGCACGCCTCTTCTTTCGCTACAAAATTTTCAACAAAAAGCAATTGATTTAAAAACGAAAAAAGCGCGTCGTGTTTTTCCTGAACCTCGTGAGCTATTTTTTCGCCTTTTGGCGTGAGTTCTACGCATCGATATTTTTCATGCTCGACAAAACCGTTTTCTGCCAAAAGTTTTATCGCAATATTAACGCTCGGACTTTTTACTCCCAAATAATTCGCTATATCTACAACTCGAACGACCTTTTTTTCTTTTTGAATAAACGCAATTATTTCCAAATAATTTTCCAGGGCAGAACTCAGTTTTGCTGACTCTTTTGACATTTTTACTCCCAAATTTACAAAAAACCAATTAGAAAATAAATTTAGATAAAACTAATATTTTTTTAAAAAACTGTCAAGAATTTTGTTTTTCGAAACCCGCAATCCGTGTAGAAAAATGGGAAGTTTTCAAACTTTTTCTTTTTATAAAATTTCTCGTTGTTTCATCACTTCAAAATCATAATAAAGACCAACAAAATAAATCTTATGAAGGTTTAAAACTTTAAAATAACTGTCTTTTTGGTTTTTGCCAATTAAAAAGTTACGTTTTCACCCAAATCAGTTAGCTATTTTGTAAACTTTAGCAAGCTGCCAAACTTTTTACTCCCTTTTTCATAACATTCTATTTGAACCGTGCTACCAAATTCATTTTCTCCAGAGATAAATTTGTAATAACCTCTATCGGTTTTATCTTCAACCCCATTAAATCGCATTGGCATTCAATTATATTATTGATATCAATACGCAAGACTAAAGTATTGAATAAATTTAGCAATTGTAATCTTTCTGCTCGAATCATTACCGTTTAATAAAATTATTTTACTCAAATTATAATTCTCTTAGAATTTTTCATATGCTCAAAGTACCGTTCGCAATTAATACCGTATTTTGGCCTTTTGTATTCAAATATTTTTAATTTTGATTCATCGTAATTTGTAGGAACTTTGCTAAGCTCGTTGTGAACAAATTTGTGTTTGAAATCTTTTAAAAGTTGGTTACCAGATTCGTATTCATGTACGCCAATAAAAGCTCGATGAGAGGTTTCTAACCAATAGAATTTACCATTTTCTTCAAAAGCTAAAATTGAATGGGCATATAAATTTTCAAAGTAGCAAATAAAATATGTTTTTGTTTCTATATTTTTCTCAGCAAAAAGATTCCTCGATAACTCCACCTGATCAAAACACACACCTATTTTAGTTTTAAAGAGCTCTTCGGGGGATTTGAGAATAAAATATTTTCCGAAGTCAGACCAAAAATTTTCATCTGTTATTCGGTGAATTTCCTCGTTTATATCTAAAATTCCATACTCTATATTATTTTGAAAAAATTCTAGTATATCGCAAGCTTCATCTAAAATCATGTTTTTTTCTCCTTTACACGTAAAAGTCAATTTTTACTATGGATAAATTTCCTCGGCTTGTTTGGCTTGAATTTTGGAGTTATTAAAAATTGCAAAAACTTTATTTCTTGATGTCATTTTCTTAAAAATGCATATTTGATGAATATTTTATTTGAAATGAGCAACCCATCAATAATAACTACAGCTAATAAAAATTTTTGATGAAGGCAAACTTAATGCTTGGTTTTAAAAAGAAAATAGTCCTTAAAAAAATATTAATAGAAGAGCAACATATGGATATTTTTTTAAAAAAATAGTTTTGAAATATCAAGACAAAGTAATTCACTAAAGAAGAAAAAATAGCAGCATTAAGCTGACATCGAAAAACACGTAAGCAAAATCGGGATTTCTAAAGCCTACGCAATATGGAAAAACGATAAAATTTATACGGTTTTTGTGAGCAAAGCGAGAGTTTCGACATTGCTCGTCTGGGGGAACATATCAAAAGCCTTGGCGCGAACCAGGTCAAACCCAATGTTCTTGAAATAAAATAAATCGCGCGCCAAAGTCACGGGATTACAAGATACATAAACGATTTTTTGTGGATCGATATTTTTGATGTGAGCTAAAGTCTCGCTCGAAATGCCTTTACGTGGAGGATTGAGGATCACAGTGTCGAATTTTTTGCCTTTCAAAATGCTAAGAATTTCTTCAACTTTACCTTCGAAAAACTCTATATTTCGAATATTATTTTTTTCAGCATTTAATCTTGCATTTTCAACAGCTTTTTTGACGCTTTCAATCCCGACGACAGACTTTGCAGCATCAGCAACAAAAATTCCTATTCCGCCGCATCCGCAATACAAATCCAAAATATTTTCAGACTTCCAAAATTTTAATTTTACATCAATTTTTGAAAATAAATATCTCTTGATTTCCGAGTACAAAAGCTCTGCCGTCAAAGTATTTACTTGAAAAAAAGACTCGCTCGATACCAAATACTCGATCTCGCATAATTTCTCCGAAATTTCGTTTTTCCCAAAAATCGTAAAAAATTTCTCACCCCAAATCACATTCGTTTTTTTTGCGTTCAAATTATAAATTATTCCGGCTATTTCTCTAAACTTTTCTGACAAAATTTTCGTTATTTTTTTGATTTTTTGGATTTGTTGAGAGTCATCAAACTCGTTCGTTCCGACGATTGTTAAAAGTATTTCGCGAGCTTCGTTAGTTCGAAAACACAAATGCCTGATACCACCTTTGCCGTCTTTTTCGTCGTAAACATCCAGCTTTTCCAAATTCGCCAGTCTCAAAAACTCGTCTTTTACTTCTTGCAAATTTTTCGGTTGAACACGACACTCATCGATACAAACTACATCATGCGATTTTTTCGCAAAAATGCCGGCATAAATTTCTCCTTTCTCCGTCTTTGAAATCGGAAGCTGAAGCTTATTTCTGTACTCAAGAACCTTTGGACTCGCTACTATTCCGTCCCAAAAATATTCATCTATTTTCAATTTTCCGATCTTTTGGAACGCGTTTTTGATTAAAAATTCTTTATACTCGAGCTGTTTCTCGTATTTTAAATGCATAAAATTGCATCCGCCACAACTCAATTTTTCCGTCTCAAGCTGATAAAATTTGCAACTCGGAGTTATTCTATCAGGCGACACAACATCAATCGTTACAATCCATCCTCTCGCGAAATTTTTTGAAACTTCCGTAATTTCAACTTTTATTTCGTCGTTAATGGCAGTATTCGATACAAAAACTACAAAATTATCAATCCTGCCGATACCTTCGCCGCCATTCGCAATTGCGTCGATTTTTAAATTTACATTATCGCCAACTTTTAACATTTCATCTCTCTTTAAACAGTTCGAAATTAAAAGGAACGAGAATTCCGGGTTCACGGTTTTGCGCTTTTTCGAGGTTAGTTTTTGCGAACGAATAATCAGGATTTAACGAGATGGCTTCAAGGTAATACTTTTTTGCTGTTTCAAAATCTCCTAACATCGAGTGAATTGTCCCGAGATTGGTCCAGGCCGCATAATTTCTCTCGTCAATTTTTATTGCTTTTTCCATATATTCGATGCTTTTTTCAATCTCTTTTTTCTCAACGGAAATATTGAATAAACAATACAAAACCGGCGTATTTATTGGGTTAATTTTGTGTGATTCGAACAAATATTTCTCAGCATTTTGTGTGTCGCCATTTTTGTAGTACACGTACCCGGCGTTAAAATAAATTTCGTCGTAACCGGGATTTGCCAAAATAGCCTCTTTGTAATATTTTACTGCCTCTGTGGAAAGGCCTAGTTTCATGTTTGTATTACCGAGTTCGTACAAATTATTCACCTCATATTTATGCAATTTCCTGGCTTTTTCCATGTATTTTTTAGCTCGCAAAAGTAGCGTTGAATGCCCTGGCGCATTGTTCGTCAGCATTAACCCTTGGAAATAATATTTTTCGGCAAGAAAATATCTTACCGCAAGACATGATGAAGTCGCACACAAAATACAAAATATTGCCAAAATGATCTTGGTGATAATTTTTTTTACATCTTGAACTGGAGGAATATTCCCGCTGGCTCTTTTAATTTTTTGGATAGCGCTTCCGACTATAAACCAAAACGTCATCATAGGCAAAGTAAAATGTAAGCTCACATTTAGCATATTATCGACGAGCATAGCCACAATCGCAACCACAAAAGCTATTAACTCTAATTTTGTCCTCGCGTCTAAATTTTTACGATTTATCGTCTTGAAGAGACAAATAAAAAGAGTGATAAAAAATAAAACATAAAACGAGAATCCGACGACGCCTGTTTGCGTGAGAATTTCAAGAATCTCGTTATGAGTGTTGTTTGCGTGCGTACGATATACGTCGTACGGTTTTTGTGTAATATATTTCGCCTGGTAAAACGGATAAAATGACTCAAAAATACCATTCCCAACTCCAAAAATTTTGTTGTCCAAAAACATATCTCTGCTCGATTTCCAGATCAAAAGCCGCTGATAAATTCCTTTATTTTCCAAGCTAAGGTTGAACGTTTCGTTGAATCTGGAAGCAAGATATCCTCTGAACGGAGTCGCCCAAAGTATCGCTCCAAAAATTAAAGTTAGAACTACTCCAAAACGCAAAATTTTTTTTATATTCTTTGTTTTTTGACTCAAAAATAAAACCAAATACAAAAATATTCCCACCGAAAATCCGAGCCAAGAACTTCGCGTCATTGTGCAAATTAATGCAAAAATCATCACACAACAAATGCCGGCGTAAAAAAATCTATCAAAACCTTTTTTTGTAAACACGTTCGTGAATCCGACGGGAAGTAGCATTATGAGGAAACTCGAGAGGAAATTCGGGTTTCCAAAAGTTGAAACACATCTATTTCCAAATGGATTTACATCCGTTTGCCAAATAAGCTCGACTCCAAAAAATTGAAAAATCCCATAAAATGACGACAAAAATGCTGCAAAAAACAAAAATTTGAAAATCGAGCTTTCTGTTTTTTGATCTTTGATAAAGTAGTTTGGCAAAAAATATACGAGGAGTGAATTAAAAAAAATAAGATTAAATCCTTTCAAACCTTCGTTAAAAATTGCAATTTTATATTCCGGAAATTTAAAAAACGCAATTCCCCAACTCACGAAACATAGCAAAAAAAACGAAATTAAAAATTTTTCCGTCAACATCAGTTTTTGAAATTCAAAATTTTTTTGTCTAAAATTCTCGAAAAATTTCAAAATAACAAGTAAAGACAAAATGCAAATTACTAAAACCTGCTGAATATAAAATGGATTTCTCGTGATATTTACCAGGAAAAATAAAAATGGCACAAAAAATAAAGTTTTAATTAAAAAATTTTGAATTTTGAGAAGCATAAATTTATTTTTCTCCGTCAACAATAGAATAATTTATCGGCATATTTCTGTCGCCAAAAGCTTTTTTCGTCAATTTTGGACCAAAAGGACTTTGCCTGCGCTTGAATTCGTTTTTTTCTGTGAGCCGAATTATTTCCAAAACTGTCTCTTTTCCAATTTTTAGCTCGCGAATTATTTCGCTCGCCGTTTTATTTTCTTCGACATAAAGTCTCAAAATTTTATCGAGAATTTCGTATTTCGGAAGTAGATCCTCGTCTTTCTGATTTGCTTTTAATTCTGCAGTCGGCGGCCGAAAAATAATTGAATCCGGAATTTTCTTTTTTTTAGATTTTTCGTTATAAAATTTGCAAATCTCAAAAATTGTCGTTTTATAAACATCTTTCAATACAGCGAATCCGCCGGCTGTATCTCCATACAAAGTACAATAGCCCGTCGCTATTTCGCTTTTATTTCCAGTCGGCAGCAAAACCGCACGAAATTTGCTAGAAATAGCCATCAATATATTACCTCGGATTCGAGACTGAATACTTTCTTCCGTCGTGTCATACGCCAAACCTGCAAAAATTTCATCAAAAATTTTGGAATATGCGGTTCGCAAGTTCTCTATTGGAATTTCATAAAATTTCACGCCTAAATTCTTCGCTAATTTTTTTGCGTCGTTTTTTGTATCCGTAGACGAGAAAACTGTTGGCATAGAAATACAAATAACGTTTTCTTTTCCGACAGCCTCCGTAGCCAAAACCGCGACGAGCGCAGAATCTATTCCACCACTAAGTCCGATGACAACTTTTTTGAACCCGGTTTTCGACAAATAGTCTTTTAGTGAAAAAAGTAAAGCCGCGTAAGTTTCGCTCACAAAATTGTATTTTTTAAGCGCGATATTTTTGAAAACAGGTTTCTTATCAAAATCTTTCGCGTCGAGAAAAATTACATTTTTATTTTTTAATTTTTTTTCTTCTCTTCCCTCAAAATCACAAACTAAAAACTCTTCCTCGAATTTATTGGCTGATGCGAGAATTTTTCCGGACGAATTCATGAAAAAACTGCCTCCATCAAAAAGCAAATCGTCCTGCAATCCAACCAAGTTTGCATAAATCAAATTTTTTTTCGAGGCTTTTGTAAACTTTTTCGCAGTTTCGTAAAATTTTTCGGATTTTGAAAAATAATACGGAGAAGCATCGATATTAATCAAAAAATCAGACCTCGAAGAATTTGGATTTTCTGCTCCAAACAACAAAGAAAATGTTCTATTTTTTAAGCTAAAAACGAGACTATTTTTACCTTCGGAAAAATAAAAATTACAGCAAAACTCGTTTTGGGGAAACTTTGTTTGATGAGCTTTACCCAAAATTTTACCGTCGTGAATTAAAGCTGCAGAATTGTAAAAATTTTCATTACTAAAATCGATAAAATTCAAAACTATCGATATATTTTGGGAGGCAGTTACGATTTTTTTCAAGGATTTTTGAGTTGCAGCTAAAAAATTTTTGTTAAATATCAAATCTTTCGGTGGGAATCCGGAAAGAGATCCGATGGAAAAAATCAAAAGTTCTGTTTTTAAAATTTTCGCTTTCTCGATAGAATCTAAAATTTTTTTCGTATTGGTTTCGAAATCGCAAAGCTTAGGATTGATTTGCGAGATGCCAATACGGATTAAATTTTTTGAAGACATGTTTTTTCCTTAAAAAAATGTTAGTTTTTGTTTTAAGAGGGAATTTCTTCGTAAATCAGCTTCTAATTTCATCGTCTAATTCTTTTGTCAAATTCTTCAACCTTTGGTTCAAGAGAGCGCATTTTTCGTCAATATTATCGTCAAGTGAAACATAAATCGGATTTCCGTATTTGACAGCAGTTTTTGTGAATGGTTTTGGTATCGTGTACTCGTCCCAATTTTTGAGTTGCCAAAATTTTTCTGCAGCAGTCGCTACCGGAATAATCGGGAGCTTTGTCTTTTGAGCGAGAAATAAAACCCCGGGTTTTGCTTCATAAATCGGACCGCGCGGTCCATCGATTGCAAAAGCTGCGTCGCAGCCATTCTTTATTTTTTGCAGCATTTTCACTAAAGCTTTTGCTCCGCCATTCGAGCTGGATCCTCGAACAGTTTTATAGCCAAGATTGCTCAAAATATTCGTTTGTAAATCTCCATCTTTCGAGAGAGACGTCATAATGCAAATATTCTGGTATTTGTGGCTATTCACGAGTATGAATTGCCTCCCGTGCCAAAATGCAAAAATTACATTTTTTGTGGATTTTTTGATTTCATTGAGATTTTGCAGGTTTATGTAGCGGAATCTGTGCGTAAAACTCAAAATTTTTATAACTAAAACAGCAATTTTCGGCAGCATTTTTTCACGAAAAAAATTATTCATTTTGCTTTGTTTTTATCAGCTCTAAATATTCGTTTCGTTTAATTTCAAAAGCAGGCATATAATCTTTTTTTACTGACATTGCCGACGGAATTTTCATAGCCAAATAATTGATAAAAGTTCCGTTGTGCTTGAAGCGAAAATCAAGATGCGGTCCGGTCGCGAGCCCTGTTTGTCCGACGTAAGCTATAGTTTGCCCTTGCTTTACCTTAGCTCCAACGTGAATCCCTGCCGCATAACCTCGTAAATGCCCGTACCAGGATTCATAATTGTTACTGTGAACGATTTTCAGCAATTTCCCAAAGCCTCCGCTAACTCCGGCAAAAACAACTCTTCCATCGCCAATCGACACAATCGGAGTTCCTTCCTTAGCAGCGTAGTCGATTCCCAAATGCGGCCTTCTATATTTCAAAATTGGATGCATTCTGCTCAGTGAAAAATATGAGCTAATACGTTTATAATTTAGTGGAGATTTCAAGAAAGCCCTTTTCATAGCTTTGCCAGCCTCGTCGTAATAGCCTTCAACTTCATTGTGCTTAAAATAAAACGCCGAATACTCATAATTTGAGCCAATGTATTTTGCAGCAAAAATCCGTCCCAATTTCGAGTAGCCCGTGTCAGTGTACAAATTCTCATACAAAATGAGAAACTTGTCTCCGGGACGCGTGTCTGTAAAAAAATCTATTTGCCAAGCGAATATTTCCGTAAGTTCAACAGCAAGCGCAGGATTCCCGTGCTTATTTCCAACCACAGCTTCATATAAAGACGAAGTGATTTCTCCTTCGATACACAAAATTTTAGACTTAATTTCAGCTCTTTGAACTTCAATCGCTAATTCCTGGTTGACGCTCGATACGTAAACTCTGTATTTTTCGATTTGATTTGGCAAATACGAAATCGCCAGAAATTCGTTAGCACTTGATTTTTCGACCTCGTAAAACTGTCCGGATTGAATTTTTCGTATCGAAATTTCCTGAGAAAATAATTCTACTATTTTCGTCGTCTGATAAACATCTACCCCTTCTTGAGCCAAAATTTTGTAAAAACTGTCGCCGGACTGAAATTCTTTTCTTTCGATCGAAATTTCAGGAACTTTTTCAGTAAACTGCATTTTCAAAAGTCTTGATATTTTTAGCGGCCCGTTATAAAAATGAAAAGATACAAACCCAAGACAGCACAGACCCAGAACGAAAAAAATTTTAAAATATATTCTGTTCGGTTTTTTAGATTTCATAAAAACTCCAAGTTGATGAAATTTAATAATTATAGCAGGTTGAAAAAAATTTTTCTATTTTTTCTTTAAAATCGCAAACTTTAATATTAATTTTTGAATAACAATCAAAAGATTTTAAGTTTGAGATTATTATAGAAATTTGCATAAAATTTTACTATAATTCCCTTGATTTTAGAGTCAACATTAGGAGAGAATTATGCAAAATAAATTTAAGAGCGGTTTTACTCTGATTGAACTTGGAATCGTTTTGATTATAATTTTTATTCTTGCGTTGCTGTCTGTCCCTCAATTCTCGCAACTTGTAAAAAAATCAAAGGAAACAAAAACTAGAATTGCCATGACTGAGTTAAAAGATGCGATTTACACGTATTACGAAAAAAATGGAGTTTACCCGGTCGATTTAACGCAGCCTGAATTTTTAGGCAAATATATTAAAAAAATTCCAGTTGTCAAGCTCGGCGGACATCATCACGATTCCGCAGAATTAAAATTGGGGGAAGAAATTGATGATTCAGGCGGCTGGATTTACAATCCTGCTACAGGCAATATTTCTGTAAATTGCTCGCATAAAGACACAAAAGGACAAGAAATCAGTAAATGGTAATTTTTGCCACATTTTTTATTTTGTCTTTTTTTTTCGATTTTATCGTTAGAAATTCAGAAAGTGATTCTGTAAATTTTAAGCTTATTTTCAGCTCGAATTTTTATAAAACCGAAATTTTCCATTTTACAAAAAAAAAAAATTTAGTTTGCCTTGCATACAATTTTTTTATTTTAGCTATTTTCTTCGCTAGCTACAAAGTTGGTTTTGATAAAACGAAAATTTTTTTCGACGTTTTGATTTTAACAACTTTTTTGCTTGCTGCGATTATCGATGTAAAATACCGAATTGTTCCAAATTTTGTCGTCATAATTCTACTAGCTATCGGATTATTTTTCATTTTTCATAATCCGTACCTTCCTCCGACTACAAATCTTTTCAAAACAGCTGTTTTTGGTTTAATCTTGAGCAGTACTATCTCGATATTAACCTATTTTTTGGGATTACTTATTTTTAAAAAAGAAGCTTTGGGTTTTGGCGACGTAAAACTTTTTATTTGTATTGGGCTTATTTTTTCCGGGATTGGTTTTTTAAATATATTTTTTCTGTCATTTTTGATAAGTGCAATTTTTGGAGCCTTTTTTTTATTTTTTCGCAAAAAAACTGCGAGCACGTATATTCCATTTGTCCCTTTTATCTGTTTTTCAGTGATTTTTTACGTTTATTGCAAAAATTACTTCTCAATATTTTAATTTTTTATGTAAAAAATATGAACACTGTTAAATTTTCAAAATCAAAAAACATATTTTGTGAGGAGAAATGAGTAATCAAAAAATCGTGCTTATTACCGGTTGTTCGAGCGGCTTTGGACTTTTAATCTCAAAAGCTCTGTCGACGGACAAAAATTACAAAGTCTACAGCAGCATGAGAAATCTCGCAAAACAAGACAAATTGCAAAGCGAAATCAAAAAAATAAACGGGCAAATAAATTTGCTGGAAATAGACGTGACAAAAACTGAAACAATAAAAAATGCAATCTGCGAAATCAAGAAACGCGAAGGCAAAATTGATATCCTCGTGAATAATGCAGGCCACGCAATGGGAGGATTTTTTGAGGATTTGAGTGATGAAGAAATCCGCGAACAGCTGGAGGTAAATTTTTTCGGAATGCAGAGTATGATCCGCGAAAGCCTGCCGCTTTTATTTCAATCGAAAAACGCAAAAATTATAAATATATCGAGCATTGCAGGTTTAATATCATATCCGGGTCTAGGCGCTTACAACGCCAGCAAATGGGCTGTCGAGGGATTTTCCGAGAGTTTAAGGAGTGAGCTTTCTCGCTTTGGAATAAACGTAAGCTTGGTCGAGCCGGGCAGTTTTGAAACGAGCATTTTTAAAGAAAACGCAAAATTTTGCACAAATCATAATAATTGCGAGAGTCGGTATTTTCAGCATACACAATATTTGATTTTTACTCGGATCGAAAAAATCAATAAATTGCGAGGAAATCCGCAAAAAGTCGCTGACAAAGTTGTCAAAATTATTTCGCAAAAAAATCCAAAATTTAGAAATATAGTCGGAATAGACGCAAAATTCACATATTTTTTAAAAAAATTTTTGCCATTCACTATTTTTGAAAAATTAGTTGATTATGTTGCTTTTAAAAATTTAAAAAAATGAAAAAATTTTTCGCCACTTTAAAATTTATTTTAATTTCAATTGTTTTTTTAAATCTTCTCTGCTTTGCTTACTTTTTTTTGACATCTAAACCATTCCAAAAATTCCATTCTCAAAAAAACATACAAATTTTATTTTTGTCAACCGAAGCAAAAAACATTAAAACAATTTATCTTTTCGATTATTCATTCCAAAAACAAGAAATTTTCATTTTCCCGCTTAGTTCAAAAAACAAACTTCTAAATTATAAAAATTCGAGTTATCTGTTTTTGAGCGATATTTATAGAGGAATTTATTATCAAAACAAAAAAGATTTGGAAAAATCTACTATCGCTTTTATGCAAAAATTCAATGAAATATTTGACCAAAAAATCGAATATTTTATTCACTTTTCATCATCTGACATAGCAAATATCAACAAAAACTTCGAAATAAATTTATCGTATTCCGATCTAACTAAACCAAATTCCGATGACCTTGCAATTTACGCAAAATATAAAAATTGGATGCTTTTTCTCGAGAACATTAACTATGAAAACATTCTAAAATCAAAATTTTTGCGTAAATATTTTTTCAAACAATTTCATAAAAATATTGATTTAGATCAATATTTTATTACAGGAAATTTGACGAAAGCCGACTTTTTTTATCTGCTCACAAAATTTTATAAATTAAAAACTCAAAACATAAATTTTGTGGGGGTTCCGGATGTTTTAAATGACGGAGATAGGTCGTTCATAAACGAGTTTTTATCGGTTGAAAAAAATGATGGAAACGAAAAGGTGATCGTCGAAGTTTTGAATGGATCCGGCAGAGGAGGGAAGGCTGTTGAAATCGCTCGATTTTTACGAAGCGAAAACATAGACGTGCAGCTTTGGGGGAATTATCCGAACATTGTCGAGGAAACAATCGTGATTGACAGGAAAGGCTACCTCGATAATGCAAAAAAAGTTCACGAAATTTTAAAAACCGGTGTTTTCTTATCGAGGAAAGAAAAAAATTCTTTTTACGATTTAACGATTATTTTAGGAGAAAATAAAAATTTTGTCGTGCGGACAGAAAAATAAAAAAGATTTATCGAAGTAAAAAACGAGAGAATTTGGTTTTCTAAAACTTTTCAATTTCCGTCTTTTTTCTCTTTTCTTCTTAATTTATATGTCTGCCTAGCGAAGAGAAGATGGAAAAAATTGAAAAAATCGTTAAAAATTTCTAACTGTTTGAGCCCTCACTTGTGAGGGCGAGTTTTAGAAATTTAGATTTTTTGAAAATTTTTTACCTATCTCTGAGGTCGAGCAGACTAGCGTTTTTTGTTTCTTTTTTGAGCAATGTCAAAAAAGAAAGATAAAAGAACGCCGCGCTCGTAAAAAATGAAAATCCTCATCTTTGGACAGAAAAAGCAAAAAGTTTTGTTGAAGCAAAAAAACGAAGGGATTTTTGTTTTTAGTTTTGCGATTGAAAAAAAGAAAAAAAACTTTTTAATTTCCGTTTAAATCCTAAAGACAGTCATCTTGTTTTTACCAATAGTTTATCAAAAATTTCGAAAAGGGCATTTAAAGAAATTACACAATTTTTAGAGACTAAAAACAAAAAACTAAAAAAAAATCTCGCGAGAATAAAAAGAGTTTAATTGCCATCCCGGTAACGACCTCGTCTACAAAGCTTAGCAAATTAAATATTAGGTATTACCCCCAAAATTAATTTCCCTTAAAAAGTTCGTTATTTTTTACCAATTGATCTGTAATATTTTTCCAATCAATCATCATTTTTTTAATAGCCAAAACTCTTGCTATTTTCTCGTATTTGCAACCTTCGAGCATATTGACTGATTTTATCATATCGTTATAAGAGCCTTTTCCAGTAGCATATGCTTCTGTGTCATCTTTTGCAATCTGCTCCATGTATGCTCTTTTCTCATCAGTATATTTTATTAATTCTTTTTGTAGCATTATGTTTTCATATAAATTCTTTAGCAAAACTTGAATATTATATTTTTGATTTTCTATTGAGATATTCGTTTTCTTATAATTTATATTAAGCACTTCTTCAAGAGCAGCAGTTTTTTTATCGAAAAATCCTTTCTCAAAAGTTGCGCCAACAAAAAATTCCTTCGCAAAATATGATTCTTCGTAATAATCTTTATATCCCAACCTCAAATTCAAAATATCCATTAAATCGTCCTGCCCTATCTCGAGATATAAAATATTTTTTCTCTTCATCAAATCATAAATAAAATACGTCCGACTGGAATTTTTAAAATTTTGATATTCTTTCAAAAAATCAATATTAATTTTGCCCAGATCTATATCCAAGCTTTCAGAATTTAAATCAGGAGAATAAACATCTTTTTCGCCGCCGCGAATCGCTTGAATTATCAAATTATTAATTTTTGTAAACTCAATCTCTAAATTTTTTATTTTTTCCTTTTTGTTTACTATTTCCAAAAATGACTTATTTAAATCAACCTGTTTTACAGCACTGAAACCTTTTTTATCTTTCATATTTTGATTTAATTTTACGCTATCATCACAAAGAGATTTCGCGAGTTCAAGTTCAGAGTAAGTATTGCAAAAATCGTAGTAAATATGAATCAGCGTTGCAATATAATTCTCGTATGCCTCAATAATTTCATAAGTCATCATTTTATTGCCGACTTCGATATCTTCAAGTTTTAGCCTATTTGCTCGTCCAAAAGCATTTTTTAAGAGGGACTGTTCAATTTGAAAAATAAACCCATCTCTATTTTCGCTGCGATATTCATATGCTGCGTTTGCAGTAAGCCCGGCTTCAGAAAAAAGCTTTGTGAGCCCGACGTTTGTAACGTTTTCTTCGGATTTGAAAGAATAATCAGTTTTTATATTCACAAGCAATTCCTCGCCAGGCATTT
The DNA here is from genome assembly GCA_031551405.1 of bacterium. Taxonomy (GTDB): domain Bacteria; phylum RUG730; class RUG730; order RUG730; family RUG730; genus JAVBNQ01. The sequence goes on from JAVBNQ010000002.1 coordinate 77,325, forward strand.
TCAAATAACGATTGTATTTTAGTTTAAGCTGCTCTATCAAAATCAGCTCAAACTCCGGATTTTTTTGAGTTGCTAACGAAATAAAATTCTCAAGAGAGATTGTTCTTGGATTTGTGAGCCCCTCGTTTTCTGCAAATAAAAAATTATTAAAAATACTGCTTATGATAAAAAAGATAGCAAAAAATTTTTTTATAGACATAATATCCCTCTTTTTGTTAAAAAATTTTAATTCAAAATTGCTTTTATTAAATTATCGATAAATTTTTCGTCAGTATAATTGTTCTCGTAAATTGTTCGGCTATTTTTTACAAACTCGTTATAAAAGTTTCTATCGTTATAAAACTTTAAAACCAAATTTTTAATCTCTTCGATTTTTGTTTCAGACGAAAGCACAAAACCGTTTTCGTCGGTTTTAACAGTCTCTTTAATGCAGCCTCGATCAAAAGCAATTACAGGAAGCCCGGCTGACATTGCCTCGAGGATTACTAGCGGCTGCCCTTCGTGAAGTGTCGGCATATAAAATAAACTAGACGTTAAAAACAAATTCCTTTTGCATTCTCCATCAATTCTGCCTGAAAAAGATACTCTTTCATTTAAACCATTTTTTTTGCAAAAATCTAACGCTTGTTTTTTTTCTATATCGGAATGCCATTCTCCAGCGCAAACAAAATTTATATCTTCAAAAATTTTTAGTTCTAAAGCCAAATCCAAAAAATGAAAAATTCCTTTATTTTTCGTCAAATTACTCAAAAATAAAATTGTGAATTTATTATTTTTTTTTGCCAAAATATCATAGTCAAAATTTCTAAATTCGTCTTTTACTCCGTTTGATACAGCATAAATATTTTTTTTATCTATAAATTCTTCAAAATTATATTTCAGACATTCGCCCAAGACTACTATTTTTTTTACATTTTTTAATGTAAATCTAACTAAAAACTGCATAAAAAAATTCGTGTTTTTATAAAAGTTGTAAAAATAGCCGCCGTGAAAATGAACGATTATATATTTTTTGAAAAATTTCGCGAGTATGAGAAGCAATGAATCTCGTAAATATCCCAGATTGTTTTGCGCATTTGGGATATAAAAATAATCAATTTTTTTCATCAAAAGTAAATAAAAACAAACAAAAAAATTCTTGAACGCAAAATAAATGTTTAAGAAATCGAGGTTACCTATATTTTGCACGTCTCGATGATCCGACGTATCCAAATGCAGTACTTTAAAAGTTTCGTTAAATTTTTCTGAGTCAAGAATCTTCTTGGTTACGACCGTCATCCCGTTATAAGGAAGAGGCAAAGGTCCAACGACGAGAATCGTTTTTTTCTCCACTTTTACCTCAACATATCGTGTAAATGCAAAATTCCAACGACTTTATTCGTAGCTCTATCCAGAACCGGAAGAACGCTGATTGGTTTCTCACGTTTCTCCATAAAATCAAGAGCTGTCTTTACGCTTTCGTCAAAAAAAATGAATTTTGGATTTGTGTTCATTATTTGCGGAATTGTTAAACCAAAAATATCTTTTTTATCCTGAAAAACCCGTCTGATATCAAAATCAGTTATAAAACCTTTCAGATAAAAATTTTCATCAATAACCGATACGGCTCCTGTCATTTTGTTCGTGATTTCAAAAAACATTTTCTCTATTGAATCTTCAATCTTTATAACGGAATTTTTATCGCCGGTCCGCATAATATCCGAAACTTTTAGGAGCAACTTTTTGCCAAGACTTCCGCCTGGATGGAAAAGCGCAAAATTTTCCGGCTGAAACCCTCGCAAAGTCATGAGCGCTACAGCAATAGCGTCACCTATAACTAAACTCGCAGTTGTACTCGACGTTGGCGCTAGATTTAGAGGACAGGCTTCTTCTTTGATCGGCATATACAAAACATAATCGGACTGACTCGCAATTTTTGAATTTCTGTCGGCAGTCAAAACTACAAGTTTCGCTCCGATTTTTTTTACGACTGGAATTATATCTAGAATTTCTTGTGTATTTCCGGATTTCGTTATCGCGAGGAGAAAATCGTTTTTTTGGATAATTCCCAGATCGCCATGAATCGCTTCCGTCGGATGCAAGAAAAAAGCCGGTGTTCCCGTAGAAATCAAAGTTGCGATTATCTTTTTCGCAATTAGTCCGGATTTTCCAACGCCGGTTAAGATCAATTTATTTTTACTTTCAAATAAAAGTTTTACGACTTTTTCAAAATTCTCGTCAATGCTCTCATTTATATCTTTTAAAGTTTCAATCTCTTTTGAAATTACGTTTTTTATTATTTTTAAAATTTGCATTTTTAAAATTTCTTTAGTTTAAATGTCTTTTATTACAGCGATCTCGTCACAATCCGGAAATTTTGGACAATGAATACATTCTCTCCAGATTTTGTGCGGGAGATCGTCTCGACTTATAGTTTTGAATCCCAATTTATGAAAAAAACCTTCAACATACGTTAGAGCAAAAACCTGTTTGATTCCCAATTTTTTTGCATCATCAACACATTTTTCCACGAGCTCGCGACCCAATCCTTTTTTTCCAAAAGTTTTGTCCACAGCCAAGGCTTTTATTTCTGCCAAATGTTCCCAAACCACTTGAGAAGCACAACAGCCACGTAATTCGTTATTTTCATCGACAAAAACATAGAAATCTTTGATATGTTCATACAAATGATTCAACGATCTCGAGAGCATTCTTTTTTCGTCTGCATAAGAATTTATCAGTTTTTGAATGCCTTTTACATCGCTTAAAACAGCTTTTCGTATCATTTTTTTACCTCTTGAAATAAGATAAAGTTTATTACTATATCACAAATTTATGATTAATTAAATAATTTTTTGAGTCGCTTAATCGCTATCGTCCAAAGCCCATACGATTTTTACTGGCGAGCCTTCGAATCTATATTTGTCACGCAAATTATTCTCGAGATATCTCGAATACGCCATTGGAATTTCGCCATTTCTGCTCAATTTTACGTAAAAAACAGGCGGCGAAGTATTCACTTGCTTTCCACCCAAAATCACGACCGGATGTTTATGTTTGCCTCGAGGCGGATATTTTTTCGCATAACAATCTCTAAAAAGCTCAGAAACCTCAATATCAGGAACTCGCTTCGTGTATTCCTTGTAAACTCTCTCGATTGTTTCAAAAATTTTCTCAACTCGCAAATTCTCTTTCGCTGATACAAACATGGCTGGCGCAAAAAGTAAAAATGGAAACGATTTTTTCCGTTCGTTTAAAAATTTTTTTACATAATCTTCGCGGTCTTCGATCACATCCCATTTATTGACGAGAATTATGCAGGCTTTATTGTATTCTTTGATCAGCCCGGCAATCCTCAGGTCTTGATGATTTACAAAAGTTTTAGCGTCGAGCAAAAGTAAAACCACGTCACTTCGTTTAATCGCTTCCTCTGTAGCACGAACAGAAATTATGTCAAATTCTAGCCTTTTCGGGCCTTTTTTTATCCCGGCTGTATCGATGATCGTGTATTTTCTGTTGTTTTTTTTAATTATTGAGTCAATCGCGTCTCGAGTCGTACCCGGTACGTCGCTCACAAGAACTTTGGTTTCTCCGAAAATCGTATTGAAAAGCGTAGATTTTCCGACGTTCGGCTTACCAACTATCGAAATTTTTATGTCGCTTTGAATATCCATTTTTTCAAGTTTAACTTCCGGGATATCTTTGATTATCTCGTCAAGCAAATCGATAATTCCAAGGTTGTGAAGAGCTGAAGTTTTTAAAATCGTACCAACGCCAAGCTCGTAAAAATCCGCAACCAATTTTTCCCTTTCTTTCAAGTCGATTTTATTTATAGCCAGGACAATTTTTTTGTTTTTTGATTTGGTCCTGATCCAACGCAAAATGTCCTTGTCAATCGGATTAATGCCCTCTTTCCCATCGACAACTATCAAAATCATGTCCGATTCTTCAATACCGAGTCCAACATTTTTTACAATCCAATTTTTCTCAAAACTTCCGTCTTCTTTTTCGACTCCGCCAGTATCAATCAAACAAAAAGTTTTGTTTTTCCACTCACAAAACCCGTAATTCCTATCTCGAGTCAAATGTGGAATATTTGAAACCAAAGCTTTCTTGTATTTAACGAGCCTGTTAAACAAACTCGATTTCCCGACATTCACTCTTCCGACGATACAAACTTTATACATTTTTTCTCCAATCTAATTTTTTAAGGCGCTATTTCTATGAAAATTTTCGAGTCTTTAAAAAGTGCGTAAAATTACAAATCTAGCTATATACATAAAAACAAAATTTAGTTATAAAAAAACTTTTTGAAAAAAGGCGCTGCACGCGGCCAATAATAGCTAGAAGACAAAAATTTTAAAACGTAAAAAAAATGTAAGCATTTCTTTTAGTCCGTATAACTTTGCGTTTTATAAAAACAGCCCTTGGGCTGCAAAAACTTTTAGCGTAAAAAAAATATAAAAAAAGCACAAAGAAATAAAAAGACAATTGCACGAGCCGCAACTTCAATCAGTAGCTCGCAAAAGCGAAAATTCCGAAACATTCGCTTCTCGATCAAACTCCAAAATCGCTTCCAAATCTGAATGTCCTTTTTCGACGTAAACATTATCTTTCAAAGAAAAAATCGTGTTTATTTTTACAACATTTTTTTGAAATTCGTTAGGCGTTAAAATTTCTACAAAATCGCCAATTTTTATGTTATTTTTCACGATAACCCTTACTTTCTTATCAGAAATCTTTTCACTAATTTGCGCCAAAAAATAATGCGTGATTTTATCAAATTCTCCGTCGTAATTATAATCCTTTGCCTCAGGTGTTCCAAAATAAAATCCTTCCGTGTAACCTCGATTATTCAATTTTTCCATCTCATTATTTAAAAATTCTTTTTGCACAAAATAATCGTTTTCATCGTTAAAAAACAAGTCAATTGCCCGCCTATAAAGTCTGGTCGTTGCAGTCAAATAATACAAACTTTTCATTCTACCTTCGACTTTGAAACTTTGAACTCCGGAACTGACGAGCTCAGAGATTCTGTTGATGAGGCACATATCGTTGACATTGAAAAGATATGCGCCTTTTTCATCTTCCTCGTAAGGAATCATTTTGCCGGGACGTTTTTCCTCTTCCAAAATCTTGTATTTCCAGCGGCAAGGATGCGCGCAATCGCCCCTATTTGCGTCTCGATTCGCAAAATAAGCCGACAAAAAACACCGACCTGAATACGAAATACACATTGCTCCGTGAATAAAAACTTCGAACTCCAGATTTTCGTTAGATTTCACGATTTCTGATATTTCCGAAATATTTAATTCTCGAGCCAAAACAATTCTTTTTATCCCGGCTTCTTGCCAAAATTTGCAAGATAACTCGTTCGTTGTGTTTGCCTGGACACTGAGGTGAAGCTCAAGGTTTGGCGCGATTTTCTTTGCTAAAAACAAAATTCCGGGATCAGACAGAATTATTGCATCGACTTTGATTTCTTCGAGAAATTTCAGATATTTTTCGAGAGCTGGAATTTCAACGTTCCTAAAAAACGCATTGACTGTCACGTAAATTTTTTTGTTCAAAGCGTGCGCATAATTTACAGAGTCTTTTATTTCGTCAGGCTCGAAATTATTCGCTCTTGCCCTGAGACTAAAATTTTTTCCGCCTAAATAAACAGCGTCAGCTCCAAAAGCAAAAGCGTATTTTAGTTTTTGGAAATCGCCGGCCGGCATCAAAAGTTCTGGTTTATTTTTCATATTTTCCCGAATTTAACTTTTTCAATATTTTTACGAAAACTTCTTCATCAATTGCAAGCTCCAAAATTTTCATCTGACTTTTCTCGCCTTTTATAAGTTTTACGTCTTTTTTTGCAAGATTAAAACTCGAAGAAATAAAATCTACCAACTCTTGATTTGCTCGATTGTCAAGAGCCGGCGCATTTATTTTGATTTTTAGGTAATCCAAATCTTCGATCTTTATAATTTCAAGAAATTCGTTTTTTTTAGCGTTCGCTTGAATTTTTACTCGCAAAATCATAATTTTATCTCGACAAAATTTTTTTAAATATTTAAATCCAATTTCAAATATTTTTGCAAATAATCGTTCAAAATTTCATTCAACTCGTGTTTTTCAAAAGTTTTCACGATTTTTCCGTGCTCAAAAACCGAAATTTTATTGCCTGTTCCACAAAATCCAAAATCTGCTTCTTTTGCCTCGCCCGGACCGTTAACAACGCAGCCCATTATCGCAATCTTTATCGGCAAACTTCCTATTTCAGACCAATTCAAGCTCCAAATTAATTTTTCAATCTTTTTCACGAGTGGTATCACACCCAAACTCGTTCGCGCGCACGTCGGACAAGAAATGATATCCGGGTATTTTTGTCGCAAACCGAGAGCCTGGAGAATTTTGTAACCTGCGAAAACTTCCCAAATCGGATCGTCAGTCAAAGAAACTCGCAAAGTATCGCCGATTCCGTGCTCGAGTAAAAGCGCGAGTCCGACGCTAGACTTGATTGCGCCTAAGAAAAGCGACCCGGATTCCGTGATTCCCAAATGCAGCGGATAATCGGATTTCTGTCTGAATTTTTCGTAAGCTGAAAATGAGGTTTTGACATCGCTAGATTTTAACGAAATCACCAAATTTTCGAAACCGTTTTCTTCAAAATAATCGATATACTCCAAAGCTTTTTCAACCATAAATTCAGCTTTATCGCCCGAATGCTTCGCGTTCAAAGAACCAGAGTTTACCCCGACTCGGATCGCGACATTTTTTTTGTTCGCTATCTCTATGATTTTCGCCAAATGTTCTTTTCGCAAATTTCCAGGATTAATACGAATTTTGTCAGCGCCGTTTTCCATCGCCAAAATCGCCAGTTTGTAATCAAAATGTATATCGGCAACTATCGGAATTTTGATTTGTTTTTTGATTTCTTTGAAAGCGAGGCAAGAAGCTTCGTCGGGAGCGCTTGCACGAATCATTTCGCAGCCTGCTCGCGTCAATTGTTTTATTTGATTTACGGTTTTTGTAATATTGGTCGTCGAAGTATTCGTCATCGATTGAACGACGATCTGATTATTTCCGCCAATCAAAACTTTCCCGACTTTGACAACTCGCGTTTTTTTAAATTTCATTCGTTTTCTCGTTAGTTAAATTAATTCTGACGATTTCTGATTTACTCAAAAACCGCATCCTCGGACCCCAAAATCTTGTTCCAGATGATAAATAAAGGTTCGAATTTCCTGATTTATAGAGCCCAAATACGTATTTGAAAAAAATTTTTTCTATCAAGTCAATCGGCGGAATTTGCCCGGCGTGAGTATGCCCGGATAATTGCAAATCCACGAAAAGTTTTGCTGCTTCGTCGAAAACTTCAGGTCTGTGGCTAAGCAAAATTTTTGGCAAACTTGGATTCGTTTGACTAAAAAGCTCAGGCAAATTCGCAAGTTTATAGCTAAAACTCAGGGCAGCCTTGTCATTTATTCCGATTAAATTCACCAAATTTTGTAACTCAAAAACCTCGTTTTCCAAAACTTTTATGTTCGCGCCTCGACAAAAATTTTTGAAATTGTCCAGCCCGGGATAATATTCATGATTTCCCGTCGTAGCAAAAACGCCGTATTTCGCTTTCAGGTCCCTAAAAAGCGCTTCATAATGTGAGACATCTTTATTAGTATCCAAAACATCGCCAGTTATAAGGATAATGTCTGGAATGAATTCATTCGTTTTTTTTATGATATATTCGATTTCTTTTGTTCTCGTTCTTCCGTCGATGTGCAAATCTGTTAAATGAATTATTTTTAAACTTTGCGTTTTAAGACTCGAGATGTTGATTTTTAGATCAACCAAACTCGGTTTTTGCAAAGCGTTCAAGCTCGAGTAAATTGCGCAAAGCATCGCCAAAACAAACACAAATCGATCTGCAAACAATAAAAAAGTTTTAGTTTTTTGTAGGAAAAAATATAACGGAAAACTTACGATATTCGCTATTAAAAAAAACGTGAAAACAATCGACAAAAATCCAAACCAATACATCGAAAAATTCATAAAAATCGCTAAACTTTGCGATTCAAATTTCCGAGTTAAAATAAGACTTAAAAAGCCTAAAACGAAAATCAACAAAAAAATTATCATTAAAAATACAAAATTTCTCTCAGACATTTGAAAACAAAATTTTAGATTAAAAAGCACTAAAAAATTTATGAAAAGCATTATCAAAATGCTAAAAATCATAAAAAATGACATCAAATTTTCCTCCTACAACAAAGTTTTTATTGCAACAAAAATTAACGCTAACCCGCCTAAAATTTCAGCTTTTTTGCCAAAATATTTCCCAAATCCAGTCCCAAAAAATGCACCAAAAAAACTAAAGACAAAAGTTGTTATCCCGACGATAGAAATACTAAATAAAAAATTTTGAGTAAGATTTTTCAAAATTAAGCCGGCGAAAAAAGCGTCAATGCTAGTCGCAAATCCTAGCAGAAGAAAATCAAGCGAATTAATGGCTTTCCCGTTTTTTTTATCGTCTATTTTTAGACCGAAATCAAAGCCGATATCAAATGTTTCGAGTATCATTTTGAGCCCGATCAAACTTAAAATTCCAAATGGTAGGTAATTTTTCAAGACGGAAAATTTTGCAAAAAAACTCGAAAAATAAACACCTAAAAGCGGCATGAAAAACTGAAATAATCCAAAAGTAAGCGCGCATTTAAAAGGCAAAATATATTTTTTTAGATTCGTCTGTTTTAGCGATAACGAAATCGAAACTGCAAATGCGTCTATCGAGAGACTTATAGCTATAATCAAAACAGTCAGCATTTTTTGCTCCAGGCTTGAATCATTTTTTTGCAGCTTCCAAAAGCTCACGAGCATTTTTTATCGCAGTTTCTGTAATTATTTCTCCGCCGATTATGCGACTAATTTCGTTTATTTTTTCGCTTTCGTTTAATTCCAAAACTTCGATTTCCGTAGACTTTTCAAGATTCGTTTTTTTGACAACTTTATTGTTTTCACCAAAAACTGCAACTTGCGCGAGATGAGTAATACACAAAACTTGATGCTTTTTCGCAATATTCTTCAATTTTTTCCCGACGATAAACGCTGTTTTTCCGCTGATTCCTGTGTCAATTTCGTCAAAAATTAAAACCGGAACATTATCAAAATCCGACAAAACGCTTTTTAAGCTCAGCATAATTCTGGAAAGTTCACCACCCGACGCGATTTTGTCGAGTTCACCAAAATCTTGGCTAGGATTTGTTTTTACCAAAAACTTAACTTTATTCACGCCGGTTTTTGAAAAAATATAGTCGCCATTTGCTGTTTTCAAAGTCTCAATTTCTATCTTAAAAACTGCTTTTTCCATTGCCAATTCTTGCAAATTTTCGTTCACCAAGCCTTCGATTTTGTGAGAAATATTTTTACGTTTTGAGTCAATTTTCTCTGCCAAAACCTTCATTTTTTCAAGAATTTCTGTTAGTTCACTTTTTAGTGAAATTTCTTCGTCTGATTCGTAATCTAAATTTTGCAAATCATTTTCAAGCTTTTTTTCATAATCAATCAAAGAATTCACGTCCATCGAATATTTTTTTTTGATTCGATTTAATGATTCGAGACGCGAGCTAACTTCGTCGAATTTGTAGATGTTCGAGTCAATTCTATCTTTTGAGTCCGAAAAAACGGTTTCCATTTCGTTGAACATATCGAGACAATTCGTGATTTCGGTCGCAAAATTTTCGTAATTTTGAAAATATTTCGTGAGTTTTTGAATTTCTTTTACGAGGCTAGGAAGGCTGGAATTTATCAATGACGTTTTCTCGAGAATGCGATCGAGTCCGGAATTAATCAATTCCTGGTTTGATAAATATTCAAATTCTTTCTCTAGATTGACATCTTCGTCTTTTTTCAATTTTAATTTTTTCAAATTCTCGAGCTCAAACTTCAAAAAATCTTTTTTGCTTGCGAGTTCCAATTTTGCTTTTTTTATCATCTCGAGTTTAACTTCTATTTTTTGCTTGGCTAAAAAAAATGCTTCAAACGATTTTCTATCGGAAAAATTGTTGGCAAATCTGTCCAAAAGATCCAATTGTTCAGCCTCTAAAAAAATCTTTTGATTTGAATGCTGCCCGTGAATTTCCAAAAATTTAGCCAAAACATTTTTCATAAAAGCCGACGAAACAAGTTTATCGTTGATGTAGCAACGATTTTTTCCATCGAGAGAAATTCTTTTCACAAAACAAAACGAGTTTTCTTCATTCAAAAAATCCTCAAAATCTGAGCCAAATCCTTCCAAAAAATCGGTTGCATTTTTATGTTCCGAATCCTCAAAAATAACACAAATTTCACAATAATTCGTATCTTTTTTTACAATTGGTTTTGAAATTTTTTCGCTGAGTAAAATATTGATTGCGCCTATCAAAATCGATTTACCCGACCCGGTTTCGCCTGTCAAAATAGTCAAACCTTTTTGGAATTCGATCTCAAGCTCATCTACAAAAATATAATTTTTCAGCCTCAATAAATTTAATTTCACCGAGCGCCCCAACTCAATTTATTTCGCAAAACCTCAAAATAACTATATTTTTTGCTGAGCAAAAGTTTCATCGTTTTTTCAGATTTTGTAATCAAAATTTTGTCGTTTAAAAATAATTTTTCCGTGATTTGTCCGTCAATTGATAGCAAAATGTCTTTTTGTTCCAGGATTTTTATCATCAATTTTTTTTGGGAATCTATGACGAGAGGCCTGAGATTCAAAGTGTGCGGGCAAATCGCTGTCACTACAAAAACCGAAATATCAGGATAAACAATCGGTCCGCCCGACGCCAAAGAATACGCAGTTGATCCTGTCGGGGTTGAGACGATTACTCCATCGCCAACGTATTTAATGACAAATTCATCGTCAATGAATAAATCCAAATCAATAATACGAGCATTTTCGCCATTTTTCACAATAATGTCGTTGACACAGACAAAATTTTTTTCAAGAGCATTCTCTCGTAAAATTTTCACGTCAAAAAGCTCTCGAGTCTCAATTTTATAATTATTTTTACAAACAATTTCGTTTAATTCCTGAATAATCTCATCTGGATTTATCTCTGCCAAAAATCCAAGCCTTCCTAAATTTACTCCGAAAATTGGAACATTTGTTCCAGCCAAAAATCTTCCAAGCTTTAAAATTGTTCCATCACCGCCGAGTGAGATAAAAAAATCGAATTTCTGCGCCTCGACATCACTTTCGCAAAGCTTAGAAAAAAAATCTATCGAGATATTTTTGGCAATTTCTGAGCTGTTCCAAGCCTTGATTTTATTGATTACATTTTCTACATTTGTTTTTTCAGGATTAAAAAATACGCCAATTTTTTTCAATTTTTACCTCGAGTCGTTGCACGATACTTCATGCGGAAATTTACATCAAACGTCTGGGTTCTGTGAATATTAATTGTGCTACGCCCAAACAGTCTCGTCTTTGCAAATATTTTTCGTTTTCGTTGAAAATTTTTGACTAACCAATTCGTGAGGAGAAAACCACAATTTTATCTCAAACTCTGCGTCTTCCGGCGAACTCGACGCGTGAATCACGTTCTCAAAAACTTTTTTCGTCGTGATCCTACCAAACGCACCACGGATACTCGCCGGATTCGCTTCCTCCGGATTTGTGGCTCCGGCTGCTTGACGCACGACTTTTATCGCATTTTCGCCCTCATAAACTATCGCTATTATACTCGAAATATCGTTCATTTTCCCTTGAATATAATCGATCAACTCCTGAAAAAATGGTTTATCTTTGAGCTGCCTGTAATGCTCTTTTGCCAGCTTTTCAGATACTTTTACAGCTTTTATTCCGACGATATTTAAGCCGGTTTCAGCCAATTTATTCAAAACATAACCGGTTAAATTTTTCTGGATTGCGTCCGGTTTTATTAATACCAAAGTTTGTTCCGACATTTTTTTCCCTCTCAAAAATTTTGTTTAATTTACAGATTCGTGTCAATAAATTCCTCTAATCCATCTTTTGTCAAAAATCCGGTGTGGAGCGCTTTTTTCTCACCATTTTTGAAAATTATTAAAGTTGGTATGCTCATGACTGAAAATTTGGACGCTGTAATCGGAGCATCATCAACGTTTACTTTAAAAAATTTGCACTTGCTGCCATATTCTTTCGCGACCTCGGCAAAGACAGGTTCGAGCATTTTGCACGGTCCGCACCAGTCTGCAAAAAAATCCACTATACAAAAATTATTGCCAATTTCGCTCATAAAATTCTCGTCATTCAAATAAATCATCTGAATCCTCCTTCTTTTTTTTGCTCAGCATTCCGAAATGTTTATAGGCCAAATCTGTAACTATTCGTCCTCGTGGCGTTCTTATCATCAAACCTTCCTTGATCAAATACGGCTCGCAAACGTCTGTAATCGTATCAATTTCTTCACTCGTTATTACTGCCAAAGTTTCTATTCCGACGGGACCGCCTTTGTATTTGTCAATCATTTGCAGCAAAATTTTTCTGTCTAATTTATCAAGCCCGAGCTCGTCGACTTCAAGCATTTCTGAGCCGGCAATCGCGCTTTTTTTATCGATCAACCCATCATTTTTTACATCAGCATAATCGCGAATTCTTTTCAAAAGCCTATTTGCAATACGAGGAGTTCCGCGAGAACGTCTTGCAATTTCGTCTGCGCCGTATTCTGAAATCTTAATGTTCAGAATATTCGCTGAACGTTTTATTATAATTTTCAGCTCATCAAATTCGTAAAAATCAAAATGGCTGATAATCCCAAATCTATCACGTAGAGGCGACGTCAAAAGTCCGGCTCTCGTTGTTGCGCCAACTAACGTAAATTTCGGGATATCGAGTTTAATGCTTTTTGCGCTAGGGCCTTGCCCGATGATAATGTCAAGTTTGAAATCCTCCATCACAGAGTAAAGCGCTTCTTCTACGAGGTGATTAATTCGATGTATCTCGTCTATAAAAAAAATGTCGCCTTCTCCGAGGTCAGTCAAAATCGCAGCCAAATCTCCAACTTTTTCAAGAACAGGCCCGGTCGTAGATTTTATGTTAGAGCCCATTTCCTTAGCAATGATGTTCGAAAGTGTAGTTTTCCCGAGGCCCGGCGGTCCGTAAAACAAAATATGGTCGAGCGGTTCGCCTCGTTTTTGCGCAGCCTGGATATAAATCGAAAGATTTTCTTTTAATTTTTTCTGGCCAATGAACTCGCTTAAATTTTTTGGTCTGAGCGAATATTCATTCAAGTCTTCCGGTGAAAAAATTGGATTTATTATATCGGACATAAATTTTCCTAAAAATTTAATTGAAGTTAGTCAAAAAATTTGGACAAAAACTAAAGCGTAAAAGAGAAAAATGAAAAAGGTGAAAATTTTTTCATTTTTTAAATAAAAATTCGTGGGAAAATTTAGGAAATAATAATTTACTTAAAACAAACCCAAAAACAAAATCTCTCGTTTTTGCCCAAAAATTTGTTTTTCCGTTTCAAGTCCACGCGTTTTTAGCTTGAAAATTTCACAAAAATACAAAAAAATGTTTACGTTTTTTGCTTTTACAAAACTTTTTTATTTTTCAGTCCT
>JAVBNQ010000012.1:0-46730 GCA_031551405.1 bacterium
AAAAAATTAGGCGGGGATTAAATAAGAAAACCCTGCTCGCAACTGTATGAGCGAAACGGAGTGGAGCGAGTTTTGCGAGAAAAAGCTAAGGAAAGGTGTTAGGAAAACCTAACGCTTAGTTTGGTTTTCTTAAGAAAAAGAACGCCTCGCGCGTGGAATAATGAAAATCCAATCGTGAGGACTGAAAAATAAAAAAGTTTTGTAAAAGCAAAAAACGTAAACATTTTTTTGTATTTTTGTGAAATTTTCTGTCTAAAAACGCGTGGCCTTGAGACAAAAAAACGAATTTTTGAGCAAAAAACGAGGGATTTTTGTTTTGTTTTTTTGATTTAAATTTTGAAAAATATTTTTCGAGAAAAGAAACAAGAAAATTTTCAGCTTTATTGTTTTACGCTAGCGACGTCTGTCTTATTTTTAACAAATTGTTTTTGCGAGTCTTGTTCATTTTCTTTTGCTCGGCCAGAAAGAAAATGAACCAAAAGAAAACGACGCCCCAAACATTCCGGATATAGGTAAAAATTTTCAAAAAACTTAAAATTTCCAAAACTCGCCACAGAAAATTGGGCTCAAACAGTTGAAAATTTCTTAACAGTTTTCCAAAAATTTTTCCACTTTCCTACATGATGGGGTTTTTAAAAAATTGCTCAGCAATTTTTAGAGATAAAATCGAAACAAAAAAAACAGAAAAAAACTACAAAAAAAGGCCAAATAATAAACTAAAAATAAAAAAATTATCGTTTTTAAAAAAAGTAAAAATTTGCAAATGATAAAACTTTAGGAAGGGGCAGAAGAATTGGCGGGGGTTAAATAAGAAAACCTTCCTCGCAACTGTATGAGCGAAACGGAGCGAAACGGAGTGAAGCGAGTTTTGCGAGGAAAAGCCTAGGAAAAGCTCGAAAAACCTACGGCTTTGGAGTTGGTTTTTCGAAAAAAAAACGCCTCTAGTTAAAGTTCGAGCTTAAAAGTGCGTGGACTTGAAGCGAAAAATGAAGTTTTGAGTAAAAAAACGTCGGATTTTGATATTGTTTTTTTTTATTTAAGTTAAAAAAATATTTTTCGAGAAAAAGAACGCCGCACATGTGGAAAATAAAAATTCCATCGTGAGGGCTGAAAGATAAAAAAGTTTTGTAAAAGCAAAAAAACGTGAACATTTTTTGTATTTTTGTTAAATTTTCTGTCTAAAAACGCGTGGACTCGATACGAAAAAACGAATTTTTGATAAAAAAAACTGAAAATATATTTTCCTGAAATTTTAAATCGATTTTTCTTGTTTTTCAATCGTGATAGAAAAGAAACAATAAACTTTTCACTTTTATCGTTTGTCGGATATCAACTGCTATTTGTGTTTTTTATAAAAATTTTCCACGGTCTTTAAACAAACATCCCCGACGTAACATTTTTCATTACTTTTTGTCTAAATTTTGTATAAAAATAAAAAAGTTGTATAAAACTTAACAAAATAGGACAAAAAAATGGATAAAAAAAATGCTCCTTTGCTCGAAATAAAAAATATAACAAAGGTTTACAATCTCGGCGAGACTAAACTCGAAATTTTGAAAGGCGTGAATTTAACGATCGAGGAAGGCGATTTCGTCGCGATCATGGGCCCGTCTGGATCGGGAAAAAGTACGTTAATGCATATCCTTGGGCTTTTTGACCAACCGACATCTGGCGAGTACAAAATTTACGGGCAAAACGTTCTAAATTTTAACGACGATCAAACCGCTTACTTACGCTCAAAACTCATTGGTTTTGTTTTCCAGCAATACAATCTTTTGCCGAGAATGACAGCTTTGGATAATGTCGCTTTACCTCTCATCTATTCTCGAGGAACTAATCGAGACGAACGCGCGACAAAACTTTTAACTGATGTTTGGCTCGACGAAAGACTCGATCATAAACCAAACCAACTATCAGGCGGACAGCAGCAGCGCGTCGCAATCGCCAGATCTCTCGTCAATAATCCGAAAATCATTTTTGCCGATGAACCAACCGGAAATTTGGCCTCTGTTCAATCAAACGAAATTATGCAAATTTTGAAAGATTTGAACCGGCAAGGAATTAGCGTGATTCTAGTGACTCACGAGCAAGATATCGCGGATTGGGCAAACAGAGTCATCACGATAAAAGACGGACAAATCCTCGCGGATGAAAGAAAATCTGAATTAATCCAATTAAACAAAGAACCTCTCACCATAAAACAAGAATCAGCAGGATTTACTTTTGCTGAATTCAAAGAAAATTTTTTGTCAGCCATCCGTTCAATTGTCTCGAACAAAACGCGTTCTATTCTGACAATGCTCGGCGTGATAATCGGTGTTGCGTCTATTATCGCGATGTTGGCTTTGGGGAAAGGCGCACAAATATCGCTGGAAGAAAAAATCAAAAGCATGGGCGCGAACATAGTAACATTGATGCCTGGAAGAATCCAAGTGAAAGGCGTTTCTAGCTCAGAATTTCGTAGAATCACGATTGACGACGCATACTACCTCGCTCAAAACGAAGATCTCATTAAAAACGTAGATCCAAATGTTCGTCAGTCCTTACAAGTCGTTTACAAAAACAAAAACACGAAAACAGATATTCTCGGGACAACGTCGGCTTATGAAAGCATGCAAAATGCGACACCAATGTACGGACGATTTTTCACAAAAAGTGAGAACGAGAGAATAGCAAAAGTCGCTCTTCTCGGACAAACTGTAATAAAAAACTTGTTTGGAGATGAAAATCCTGTCGGGAAATACATAAAAATCGATCGGAAAAAATTTCTTGTTGTCGGAGTGCTGCCATTCAAAGGAGCGTCCGGACCTTGGGATCAAGACGACAAAATAATTGTCCCAATAAAAACTGCGATGAAACGACTTTTTGGCGGGCAATACATCAATTCGATAGTCCTCGAAGCAAAAGAAGGCAAAACTGACGAAGTACAAAAATATGCGCTTACTGCAATGCTCGAGAGATATCGCCTCGGGATAAACCAACTCGACTCTTTCAGAATCCGAACTACAGCTGATATGATCGAAATGCTCTCAACAACGACAAAGACAATGACTCTTCTTTTAGGCGCTGTGGCAGGAATTTCGCTTATAGTTGGCGGTATCGGGATCATGAACATAATGCTCGTAAGCGTGAGCGAAAGAACTCGCGAAATCGGTTTACGAAAAGCTATCGGCGCAACAAAAAAAGCTGTGTTGTTGCAATTTTTGATTGAATCTGCTTTTCTGTCGGTTTTAGGCGGAGTTATCGGAATTATCTTGGGAATGTTTGCGTCGATATTAATCGCAAAAGTTGCAGGCTGGACTCTCGTAGTTTCGAACATTTCGATATTTTTATCAGTTGGATTTTCTGTCGGAATTGGAATAATTTTTGGATTTTGGCCGGCAAAAAAAGCCTCGGAACTTTCGCCGATCGAGGCGTTGAGAAGCGACTAATGTATTCTTTATCTTTAACGAATAAAACCAAAAAATGCTAAACAAAAATATTTTAAAAAAAATAAAAAAACTCAATAATTACAACAAATCGTATAATTCGCATTTTGTCACGATAAAAAATTTTGTAATAAATCACAAGACGAATATTGCGTTAATCGTTATTTTATTCTTTTTTATTTTTAATTTTACATTTTTTAAAATCTGGCGCGGCTACAAGCAGCAACTTTCTCTCTTGCAAAAAACGCAAATTTTGCATAATGAAATCCGAGATTTGGAAACCCAAATAAAAATCTTGCACGAAGATAACGAATACATTGAGCTTTTAGCTCGCAAAAAGCTAGGCTTGATAAAAAGTGGCGAAACAATTTACAGATTTAGCGAAATAAATGAATAAATCGGGAAAAATTTTAGTTTTTGCAGCAGACTTTTTCGAAATAAAACAGATTTTGCAAGCGTTAAAACGTACAAAAAACTGGAATTTTCAAAAAATAAATTCAAAAAAATTCGTATTTTTTAAAGCACAAAAAAATTCCTCTGAAATAACATTTTGTTTGACAGGAATCGGCAAAAAAAACGCAACTAAAAACACTCGTTATTCCCTGAAAAAAAACGTTTTTGAGTTTGATAAAATTTTTTTCATTGGCCTAGCAGGCGCAATAGATCCGTATTTAAAAATAGGCGCTATCGTATCGCCAAATGCAGTTTTTCACGCGCAAAATCCTACTCAAACAATAAATTTTACCAACGGACAAAGTGTTCTGGCTACCTCTGATTTTCCGCTTTTGTCGTCGCAAGAAAAAAGTCAATATCATGCAAGCATCGTCGATATGGAAACTTTTTTTTCTATTACGGAAATCTTAAAATTTACAGATCCGGCAACTCATAAAAATATTTTATCGAAAATCAGTATTTTAAAAGCTGTAAGCGACGATCTTAATTTCCGATTTCCCGAAAATTTCGAATCAAATAATCAAATCTTTACGACTTTATGCTCACAAAAAAACTGCTTTGCAAAAATTTTTAAATTAATCAAAATAATTTTAACAAAACCAAATCTAAGCTTCATTCTCGCAAATTTACACATCTACAAAAATTCTCAAAAAGCTATAAAAAATTTAACGAAAATTTTGATGGAAAAATTAAATTAATTGCTCTAAATTTTGTAAAGATCGCAAAAAAATGTTAAGCTAAACCAAACATTAATCGAAGTGTAATCAATACATCAAGACGAAAAAAATTTCATAACAAAAAAATTCCACTTTTCTGAACGGACTGCGGATTTGTTTTTCAATAAATTTTAGAAACTAAAAATAAAACAAGAAAAAAAATAAAAAATATCGCGATATTGATAAAATTAAAACAGAAATTTTGAAGCAAAACTTTTGAAAGAATCTAAAAGTTCAACGAGGGAACTTTAGGAAGGGGCAGAAAAATTAGGCGGGGGTGAGAAGTAAAAAAACCTTGCTCGCAGCTTGTATGAGCGAAACGGAGTGAAGCGAGTTCTGCGAGAAAAAGCCTAGGAAAAGCTCGAAAAACCTAAGGCTTTGGAGTTGGTTTTTCGAGAAAAAAGAACGCCGCGTTCGGAAAAAATGAAAATCCTAACGTGTTGACGGAAAAATAAAAAAATTTTGTCGAAGTAAAAAAACAGGAAAATTTTGGTTTTGTTCTCTTAAAAACTTTTCAATTTTTGTCTAAACTCTCAAGACAGTCATCTTTTTTTAACAAAAGTCTATCAAATTATTAGTTTGTACTTTTTTTGCTCGCCCAT
This sequence comes from bacterium, assembly GCA_031551405.1. GTDB lineage: Bacteria > RUG730 > RUG730 > RUG730 > RUG730 > JAVBNQ01. The sequence goes on from JAVBNQ010000012.1 coordinate 5,200, forward strand.
AAAAAAGTACCAAAAAAACGGCGCCCACGCTCGTGATATAGGAACAAAATTTCTCAAAAATCTAAATTTCTAAAGAGACTCGCAGCCCAAAAAGGGGCTCAAACAAGTTTAGAAATTTCAAACGATTTTTTGAAAATTTTACTCACTTTCACTCACGAAGGGTTTTCGAAAAATTGCCAAAGCAATTTTTAAATGTAGAAAATTTAAAATATATTTTAACGCTTTTTCGAAATTTTGTCTCACTTTCGCTCATAAAAAGGCCCTTTAAAAAAATTGCACCAATTTTTAGAGACAAAAAAACAAAAAACGTAAATGTAAATTCTCTAAATTTTATCCGAAAACATAAAATCAAAAAGAGCCAAAATTGAAAGAAATACTAAAAAAAATTATTGACGAAGATATTTTTGAAAACGGCATTGACATTCTTATAGACAAAAACCAAAAAAACGATTTTACAAATATTTTAGACGCAAAAGCTGTCAAAAAAGCCAGCCTCGAAAACCTAAAAAAAAACTACAAAAATTGTAAAAATTGTAACTTATTTACAACCAGAAAAAACGTAATATTTGGAGAAGGCGACGCTAATGCAAAAATTATGATTATTATCGAAGCTCCCTTAGAAGAAGAAGATACTGCGGACAAAACGTTTGTTGGAGAAAAAAGTGTTCTTTTCACAAAAATGCTTGAGGCTATCGCTATAAAAAGAGAGGCAATTTTTTTAACTAACGTCGTAAAATGTTTCCCTCACAATATCGAAAATCAAAAGAAAATTTATCGAACTCCGACTAGAAAAGAACTTGATTCGTGTCGTGAAATTTGGGAAAAAGAGCTGAAAATTATCAAACCAAAATTAATCATCACAATGGGAAATACTAGTCTGAAAACACTTTTGGGAGAAAATGCCAACGTACTGGAAATGCGAGGGAAAAAACTTAATTTCAAAAATATTCCACTTATCCCGATTTTTCATCCGGCGTATTTGCTGAGAGAAATTGGTTCGAAAAAATTAGCGTGGGAAGATCTGAAAATAATAAGACGGTTTTTAGACGAATACTGCGTACAGCAAAACTTGTCTGACTAAAAATTCTCGTTCTAAGGCCCGATATATTTCCAGACATAATCGAGCTCAAAAAAACCTTCGGCTCTGCATAGATTTTCAAAACAATTTCAGCAAAATTAAATGAGGAAAACCTTGAACATTTACGAGAACAAAGATATAAAAAATTTAACTGCTTTAAAAATTGGCGGAACTGTAAAAAAATTTTATACGCCTAAAAATCTCGAAGAACTTCAAAACTTCTTTAAAGGCCTAATTTCCGACGACAAAGATAAAATAAAAATTTTAGGTTCCGGCACAAACATTTTAGTACAAGACGAAGAAATACTCGATTTTAACGTCATAAAACTTGAAGGCGAATTTGCTCAAATATCGATCTCAAAAACGGAATTAAAAGCCGGAGCAGGAGCTTTTCTTCCAAATTTTATAAAAAAATTTATTGCGTCTGGAGTCGGAGGGCTGGAAATTTTAGCCGGTATTCCGGGAACAATCGGCGGCGCTATCTCAGGAAACGCAGGTTCAAAATATGGAAATATTCTGGATTTTGTAGAACAGATAAAAACCATGGATTATGATGGGAATATCGAAATTTTGCGAAAAAAAAATCTTGTTTTTGGTTACAGAAAACTCGTTTTTCCAAAGCCGTGCATAATTTGTGAAGTGATTTTTGATACAGCAAAATTTAAAGCTGAAAATCCAAATGATATCAAAAAAAATTACGATAAAATATTAAAAGAAAAAATTGCGTCTCAGCCGTATAATTGCAGGACGATTGGATGCATTTTTAAAAATCCGGAAAATACGTTTAGCGGAAAATTAATCGATGATGCGAATCTAAAAAATACTAAAGTCGGAAATATTCGAATTTCCGAAAAACACGCAAATTTTTTTATAGCGGAAAACGACGCAAAATTTAAAGATTTTATGGATTTAATTTATCGAGTAAAAAATAAAATAAAAGATTTAAATGACATCGAGTTAGAGCTCGAAATTAAAATTTGGCAAAATGTTTCACAAGAAACAAATTTTAACCAAACGAGGGAAGGCAAATGAAATTAATGTTTATTGGCGATATATTCGGGAGTGCGGGCCGCGAAATCTTGACGAAAAAATTAAGCAATATTATCGAGAAAACCTCCATCGACATTGTGATAGCTAATGCTGAAAATGCTGCTGCCGGATTTGGTCTAACGCCTGATACCGCAAATGAAATTTTTGCAGCCGGCGTCGACGTGATTACGATGGGAAACCATGTTTGGGACAAAAAAGAAATCCTGTCAATCCTAGACGACAGACGTATTGTCAGGCCGCTCAATTATCCTGGAAGCGAAACCCCTGGACGCGGGTTCACGATCGCGATCACAAAAAAAGGCGTGAAAGTCGGGATAATAAATTTGATGGGAAGAACTTTTATGACGCCGCTCGATTGTCCGTTCAAAACTGCTGAAAAAATTTTGCCGGAATTGAAAGAAAAAACAGATGTTGTAATAGTCGATTTTCATGCAGAGGCTACTTCTGAAAAAAAAGCGCTCGGTTATTTTTTAGACGGAAAAGTGGCCGGAGTTTTAGGCACACACACCCACATATCGACAGCTGATGAGACGATTTTTGAAAATGGTACTGCCTATATTACAGATGTTGGAATGACTGGAGCACACGATTCTGTACTCGGAGTCAAAAAAGAAACAATTATCCAAAGATTTTTAACGCAAATGCCTTTAAAATATGAACTTGCGACGGAAAATATTTGTATTGAAAGCGTTTTGGTTGAAATCGATGAAAAAACCGGAAAAGCTATTTCTATTAAACGAATGAGGGAAAGAAATGGAAACTGAAATCTCAAATAATATTTTAAGTGGAAAAGAAGTAGCGGATTTTGTAAAAAATCAAATAAAATCTGAGCTAAAAATTATTGAGAAAAATAATGCGAGAAAGCCTTGTCTTGCTGTAATTCTCGTCGGAGAAGACCCAGCATCAAAAGTTTATGTTGCGAATAAACAAAAAACTTGCGACGAGCTCGGGTTCGTGAGCAAAGTTTACAGACTTGCAGCTGAAACATCGCAAAAAGAATTGCTCGAGCTGATCGAAGAATTAAACGCTGATAAAACCGTCGATGGGATCCTGACGCAAATGCCTCTGCCGCAGCATATTTCAGAAAACGAGGTGATTAACAAAATCGATCCTCTCAAAGATGTCGATTGTTTTCACCCTGAAAATATTGGGCTCATGTTCAGCAATCATGCAAGATTTTTGCCATGTACACCGTTTGGGATTTTGGAACTTCTCGACTTCAAAAAAATCAATCTTAAAGGCAAAAACGTTGTAATCATCGGACGCAGCAATATCGTCGGGAAACCTGCCGCGATTTTGTTCTTGCAGAAGAACGCGACTGTCACGATTTGCCATTCTAAAACTTTGGATTTGGAGAAGATAGCGAGTCAAGCGGATATTTTGGTTGTTGCTATCGGTAAAGCAAGATTCGTCACAGAAAATATGATAAAAAAAGGCGCGATAGTAATCGATGTTGGAATGAATCGAGAAGACGGAAAATTATTCGGAGACGTTGATTTTGCAAATGTAGCAAAAAAAACGAGTCTTATCACTCCAGTGCCAGGGGGCGTCGGACTTATGACGATTGCGATGCTCATGAAAAATACGCTAATTGCTTATAAAATACACGAAAAATTGATTTAATTTCACAATTTTTTTCACAATTATTTTGTTAATTTAGGTTTAATTTCTATGCAAAAATCCAAACTTTTTCTTCTTTTTTTATTTTGTTTTTTGGCTAAAAATCTCGTTTTTGCGACAATGCCGCCAAAACCCGGAGTTTTTGATGATAAAACCGAGTTTGAAAACAAAACGGTTCTATCTGCACCAGCATCGCTTTTGCAAAATCAATTTGTCTCAGCAAAAAGCATATCATATTATTCCCCGTACTCCTTCCCAAAAATAAATCCGCTCGTCGTTTTAGTGGATTTTAAAAACAAAAAATTTGCTAACTCTAGAAACATTGATTTTTATAAAAACTTAATTTTTGCTGATATTGGCAAAAGCATGAAAACTTTTTATCTCGAAAATTCCGGCGGAAAACTTGAGATAATAGACAACGGAATTTATCCGACTATTTTAGAAAATCCGTTTGACATGGAAAAATACGGTGCTGACTCGTCTCCAAAAGCCGGCTCCGACAACAAACCGCAAGATTTGGCTCTTTGGATCGCAATAGAATTAGACACATTGAATTTTGATTTTTCGAAATACGACGCAAATAATGACAAAATCGTCGATGCACTAATCGTAATTCATGCTGGAAGCGGCCAAGAATCATCTGGCAAAAGCGACGATATTTGGACGCATAAAGGCGTAATTAGCGGTGGAAGTTACCTCACAAAAGATAACTATAAAATCATTGATTATATGCTTTTATCCGAGACGTCATCGCTCGGGGCTTTTTCTCACGAGTTTGGGCATATTTTGGGCTTGCCGGATTTGTACAACACCGCGACCGGAGCTTCGACTATGAAAAACTGGTGTTTGATGGATTCCGGCGGCTGGGCAGATAATGGCAATACACCGACGCATCTTTCTGCTTGGTGCAAAAATTTTCTAGGTTGGGGCAACTTAAAAACTCTTACGTCTAACGAAAAAAATATATCTATAAATGCGACGGAAAATTTAGCGCAAAATCCAAATGCCATAGAATTTTATAAGATGAATGTATTCGGAGATCCCAACGAATATTTCTTGATCGAATACCGTAACAAAAAAGGATTTGACGCGAGCCTTCCGGATAAAGGGATTTTGATTTGGCATGTAGACAATAAAATAATTTCGAAAAATTTGGATTCAAACGCAATAAATGTTGGGATACCTAATCGAGGGGTAAAATTAGTAGAAGCAGACGGGATGGACGCAGGGCTTTATGGAAGCAGAGATACAAATTTGTTTAGAGAAAACAATATTTTCAATTATCCGTACAATCGCAGTTTTTCAGGCTTAGATTCAAATATTGTAATCGATAATTTCCAAAGGCAAGAAGACTTCAGCTTATTCTCTTTTTATAGCTATAAAACTAGCGAAATTAGCCAAATTTTCGATTTTTTTGTTTTCCCAAATCCAATTTATCTTTCCAAAAATTCAAAGGCTAAAATTCGCATTTTATGCAGCGACTTTTTATTTAACTCAACCATAAAAATTTTCGACATTACCGGAAAAAATCTCTACGAGACAAAAATCAACAGTAATTCAATCAATCAGAACTTGAGCATTGACAAAAAAATATGCTATGACGTCGAATGGGACGTAATAAGCAAAAACAACCAAAGACTTGCGAGCGGAATTTACATAATCTTTTTAGAGACAAAGTTTGCTAAAAAATTTACAAAATTGGCTGTGATCAGGTAAGATAAATGAAAAAAATCGATAAATTTGCGGAACTTGTGGAGTTAATGAAAACTTTGCGAGGAGAAAACGGCTGTGTCTGGGATAAATCACAAACCCACGAAAGCCTGATAAAATATTTACGAGAAGAAAGTGAGGAAGCGATCGAGGCGATTGAAGCCGGAAATTTGAAAAACGAACTTCAAGAAGAACTCGGTGATGTTTTACTGCAGGTGATTTTTCATGCTCAAATTGCAGGTGAAGAAGGCAGATTTGATGTTTACGACGTGATCGATAGTTTAATTCAAAAACTAAAATTCAGGCATCCACACGTTTTCGGCGGAGAAAAAGCTGAAACGCCAAATGACGTCAAAAAAATTTGGCAAACACAAAAAATGAAAGAAAAAAAACGAAACGATTTCTAGTTTTCTGTCACAAAAAACGGCTTAAATTCTTGCGACAAAGGAACTTTTCCTCTCCATCTTGCTATTTCTTTTCCGTCTCTTTCAATAATTGTTGTTGGAACGTCCGTTGCGTCGTCCATCGCGCCTTCCGTTAATCCGTCCACAGTATCCAAGTCAATAAATTTGATTTCTATTTTTTCTTTGCTCTCCCACTTGCTCAAAAATAAATTAAACTTTTCCTTTGTATTTTTGCAGGCATCGCAATTCTGTTTACCAAAAATCTTTATTAAAATCATTTTTCCTCCATTCCCTCTTTTTTTGAATCTAAATTTAAATTTTTTATCTCATCCAAAAAAATATCTAAGTTCTCAAATTCTTGATAGACTGACGCAAATCTTAAATATGCAACTTCATCGATTTTTTTTAATTTTTCCATAATTTTGTTGCCAATCAAACGCGTCGGAATTTCTCCGTGAATCTCCTGAATTTCATATTCAATATTCGTTACGAGGCTATCGATCTTTTCTATGGAAATGGGTCGCTTTCTGCAAGCTGTCAAAATCCCGTTTCTGACTTTATTTCTATCAAAGATTTCTTTTGTTCCGTCTTTTTTAACGATTACGATTGACAGAATCTCCAATCTTTCGTAAGTTGTAAATCTTTTTTTACAATTTATGCATTCACGTCTACGTTTTATAATGGAAAAATTCTCGTACGGCCTGGAATCTACGACCATGTCATCAAGAGAATTACAATTCGGACATTTCATAATTCACTCCTCCTAAATTCTTCACTTTCAACTGTCTCGAAATTTTGTTCTGTTTTTTCAAAAAACTGTATTTTGCGTCATAAAAGTTAAAAAAATCTTATTTCCAAGTAAAACGAAAAAATTTGCGATTGAATTGAAAAATTTTTTATGCTAAACTTTTTTCTGGTTTTATGCGTTAATTAATCAAGAAAAAACACAATATCCTGTGTTTGCGCTATAAAATAACAACAATTTATTGTAAAGTCAAGTTTACGATTTGTGGCGTAAAATTTACAATTGAATCGAAAAAATTTTTTTGTGAAGGAGAAAAACTTGAAAACAGAAGTAATAATTTTAGGTTCCGGGCCGAGCGGACTTCAGGCCAGCATTTATTTAGCGCGTCGCAAAAAAGATGTTTTGGTGTGCGGAAAAATCAAAGACAGCTCGCTTTATAACGTAGAAGTGGAAAATTATTTCGGGGTAAAAAAAATCGCCGGAGCCGATCTACTCAAAATTTCGCGAAATCAGGCTCTTGACTTTGGCGTCAAATTTTGCGAGCAAGACATTGTTAGTGTCGAGAAAATGTCTGACAATCAGTTCCAATTGATGACTGAAGACGGAGACAAAATTATTGCAAAAAAAATAATTATTGCGACCGGAGTCAAACGAAAAACTTTAGGATTGAAAAACGAAAAAGAATTTCTGGGAAAAGGCTTGAGTTATTGCGTGGAATGCGACGGATTTTTCTTTCGCGGCAAAAACGTTGCGATAACAGGCGACGGAAGCGCAGCTTGTAATGGAGCATTGACTTTGACAGAATATGCTGAAAACGTCTTTTTTGTCTTCAAAAATTTAGACGTGACGGATGCTTTAAAAAACAAAATTTATGCAAATAAAAAAATACAAATAATTGAACAAACTCATGTTGTCGATATAAAAGGAGAAAACGAATTCTTGCAAAAAATTATGCTTTCAAACGGCAAAGAACTGGAAGTTGATGGTTTTTTCATCGAATTGGGAGCAAAAGGAGCGCTAGAATTATTCTGCAACATTGGACTAGAGTTCACGTCTGATTGCAAACATATCAAGACTGACGCTAATCAAAAAACAAACATAACCGGAATTTTCTGTGTTGGCGATATCTGCGGAGCGCCTTATCAAATTGCTCGAGCAGTCGGGCAAGGCGCAATGGCTGGAATAAAAGCTTTGGAAGAGTAGTTAATTTGTACTCAAAACTTGAAAAATGGCTTGATTAATTTCGTCTGTATCTATATTTTCTACACACGGGTATTTCATATTTTCTGTCAACCCTAATTTACAAATCACGCCGCATCCAAAACAATCCATTTTTGAAGTAACACAAACAGGCAAAATCTGATCGGTTTTTTTCTCATCAATTTCATAAGGCAAAAAATCGCCAAAATTATGTCCGCTAAGAAGACAAATAGATGGTATCTTCAAAGCTGTCGCAATATGGATGTAAGCCGAATCGTGTCCCAGCACAAATTGTGCGTATTTGATGATAGAAAAAACTTCCAAAACATTCGTTTTCCCAATCAAATTTACAATTTTTCCATCATAATTTCCAAACTTTTTCAAAAAATTTTCACCCAAAAATTTTTCATTTTCAGTCCCAAGTAAAATTATTTTTAAACTTTTTTCAGAATTATTGATGTCTAAAATTTCTTTGTTTTTTGCAATTTCGACAAAATTTTCTACGTCAAAAGTTTTTTCATTCACGGACGCTCCGAGTCCAAAAATGCAATAATTTTCAATCTTGTTTTCAAATTTGTATTTCGGCAAATCAAAATCTATTTCAGGAAGCGTAGCTTTAATATTTTCATCAAAAATTTCGTTAAAAAAATACACCAGCTTTTTCAATTCATTTTTTTCCGGAATCTCGATATATTTATCATAAAAATTTGAGATGAATTTATTGAGTTTTTGATTTCCGGATTTATCGAACATTCCGATTTTTTCGTCGGCTTCAAAATTTTTGAGCAAAAAACTCGTCGTGTATTTATTGTTCAAATGTATGATTTTTTTGTATTTTTTATGTTTTAGCTCAAGCAGAGTTTTGATTCGATAAAAGAAATTTTTGAGGCTCAAATCTAGTTCCAAAATATTATCGCCAAAAAACATTTTTTTTGCTTTAATCGAAATCACTTCGTCGAAATAATTCGTTTTTTTCGCCAAATCAACAATCATATCATTACACAAAAAAACCATTTTTTCGTCTTTAAATTTTTGTCTAAACTCTCGCAAAATATTGACCGAAACTACAAAATCTCCCAAATTATCTATTCTAGTAATCAAAATTTCATCAGCTTTTTCAATTTTATATTTTTTCAAAATAAAAAATAAATTCGCAAGAAAATCAACGACAAAATACAAAAAAAATTTGAAAAAACTGAAAAACTTTTTTTTGAATTTTTGATAAGAAAAGCTTTGTTTGAAAAATTTTTTATTTCGCATACATTATTATTTTCCCGTGAAAAATTTGATAATTTGGGTTTGCGTCTTTTACGATTTTTTCCAAAACTTCTTTATCATCAGGCAAGTGATATGTGCAAATAGCAAGTTTTGGCTTCATTTCCCGTAAAATTCGCGTTGCTCCCAAAAGCATCTTCCTTTCAGCGCCCTCAATGTCTGCCTTGATAAAATCGATTTTCCGAATACTCTCTTTTTCCGCCCATTCATCCAAGCTTATTGCATCCATTTCTTGCTTATTTTCAGAATGCGTTTCATATCCAATTACAGACGAACTTGTAAGCAGAGAACCGTCCATCGAAAATTCCAGCTTTTCCGTTTTATCAGATAATGCAAATGGCTCGATCCTGATTTTGCCTGGTAAATTTTCATTCAATTTCACTGTTTCAGCCAAAAATTTCCTGCACTCCTCTATTGGCTCGAACGCATAAACATTCGCGCCTTTTGAAGCAGCATAAGCAGCAATAGTCCCAATATTTGCTCCTGCGTCAATCACCACATCTCCGCTTTCTATTTCCACGCCAAAATCCTCATAAAAATGATCTTTTTTAAAAAACGTTTTTTTATCGCCTTTTACAAAAAAAATTATGTTTTCTAAAAATATTGGTCTAAGCAAATAGTTATCAGCTATCAAATCTTTTTTGGGAAGTTTTATTGCTTTAAAATCATAGTAATCGCCTCTATTGTAAAGCCCCAAAACTAAAGCAATTCTATTTTTTACAAACCTTGTTCCAAAACAAAAATAAAGACAATTTTCTATAAAAAAATACAGCGAGACTTTATCTCGATTTAAAATAACATATTTAAAGGATTCAAACAATGCCTTGATCGCAAGCGCTCTATTTTTTAAAATATTTGTAATTTTCATACTTTACTCTCCACAAGTTTTAGTAAATTTCATATTTTGTTCTAATAAAAAACTTCCTCTTAAGCTATCTGAATACAGTTAAATAAAGTGATAGACATGATGAAATTTAGCAGAGACAGAAAATTTTGTTAAAAATGGTTTACTTTAAACCTCAAAATATTGCCAGTCGAAATCGCTTTTCTGCGTCACGTTTTATTTTTGCGTTGACAAATTTGCAAAAATAACTAAAATAAAGACTTATGCGTTTTATGCGGGAGTAGCTCAGTTGGTAGAGCGCAACCTTGCCAAGGTTGAGGTCGCGGGTTCGAGCCTCGTCTCCCGCTTTTTTTTACTTTCCACCCTCATTTTTATCACAAAAAATCCAAAATTTTTCAGGCTTTATAAAACTTAATTATTCAAAAAGTTATTATTAATTTTGTAATAAGTTTTAAATAAAATCCGGCCTTTCTAATTCAAATCATTTTTAAAAAACAACATAAAAATCTGCTACAAAATTCAATCTTTAACAACACTTCAAATCTACCGCAAAATTCCAAACCTTTTTTTTCAAAACATTTAAACTAGAATTATTGTAAATAATTTTATCTGCTTTTTTAATTTTTAAATAAATTGACATTTGCTTTGAATCAAAAAAATCAAAATAAGCTTCATCTACTTCTCTATTTTCCAAAACCCGTTTTTTTGCCAAATCTTTTGAGCTACAAACCACAAGAACTACATCAAAATATTCCTCTAATTGAAGTTCAAATAAAAGTGGAATTTCTATAACAGAATATCTGTGATTTTCTTTAAAAATTCTGACTTTTTCTAATGTTTTTGGCACTATATATTTTTTTGTTAATTCATTAAGTTTTAAATAAAAAAATTCATTAGTTTGGATCTTTTCAAAAATATATTTTTTGTTAATTGTGCCATCATTATTCAATGAATTTTGTCCAAATAATTTTACAACTTCACTAAAAAAATCCGACCTTTTCATATACTCATTTTGAACAATTTCATCGCCATTAATTATCGCAAATCCCAAGTCCTTCAAACACCTCAAAACTTCACTTTTTCCCCCACCAATATTCCCCGTTAAGCCAACAATAAGATTTTTTTTACAAACTTTTTTAAAATTTTTACTTAAAATTTTCATATTTTTTCCCTTTTCATTAAAAAATAAAATTGCAAGATACAACAAATGTTTCACGCGAAACATTTATTTCAAGCAATAATTCTACCGTTTTTTATTTCAAAAACAGAATAATCTAAATTTAATTGATTGAATAAAATTTTTGCTTTTTCAAAGTCAACGGTTGATAAAAAAACCTGTTGTTTTTTATTTAGAAAATTTATTAATAATTCCATTTTACCGTAATCTAATTCTGAAAAAACATCATCAAAAATCAAAATCGGTTTTTCTTTCAAAAAATAAAACATTATGTCTGAAATTATAATTTTCAAAGTTAAAAGATATAATCTTTGCTGCCCTTGAGAAGCAAAAAATTTCACATCTTTATCGTTCAAATTAAAAATCAAATCATCTCTATGCGGGCTAAAAAATGTAAAGCCTAATTTTACATCTCTATCAAAACTATTTTGTAGTAATTCTAAATAATTTTGTTCGGAAAAATTTTCGATATTGATTAAATTGTTTTTGTTAAAGAATGGTTTGTATTGGAGTGCCAGAGAATCGTTTTTGAAGTAGATTTTACAAAAATTTTTAGACAAATTTAGATTAAAAAAATCTATTAAATCTTTACGTTTTTGATAGATTTTATAAGCGCTTTTTATAAAAATTTCATCCAATTCGATTAAAATATTTTTACTTTGGCGGTTAAACTTTATTTCTTTTAAAACGAAATTCCGTTTTTTTAAAATATCTAAATAATTTTTGTAATCGAATTTATAGTTTGGATAAATTTGGAATAACGCAAAATCCAAAAATCTTCGCCTTAAGATGCTTTCACCTTTGATAATCAATAAATCTTCAGGCGAAAAATAAACAAACAAAATTTTACCAAACAAATCAATTTGTTTTAAAATTTTTGCATTATTTTTTAATTCTTTTTCTTTATCAATGGAATAAAAATATTCAAATCCTTCAATCAAATCATTTTTAAATAATTCTAACGCTATTTTAAATTTTTGAGATCCGGATTTTATTAAATTTTCAACTTTTTTTGTTCTAGGAGAATGAGTAGTCGCGCTATAATAAAGAGCTTCTAAAATATTGGTTTTGCCAGCTCCATTTTCTCCAACCAAAATATTAAAATTTTTATTAAACTTAATATCTAAATTTTCATAATTTCTAAAATTTTCAAGCTTTAAATTTTTTACATACATTTTGTGTGTCATTGTACGACGGATAAGAACCGCCGATTTCAGCAAAGAATTAAGTTTTACATATGAAAGTTGCCAATATCACAAGTCAATCGACCTTCTCTGGCATTAAAAGGCAGGCATTCAGCAAAGAAGTCAAATTATAGTCTTGACGCTGCCAAAAAGATGCCAAACTGCTAGGTTTAAACGCGCATAGGCATTATTACGCAAATATAATTTATTTTATCAATCGGCCTGATTACGCCAGGATTTACAGGTGTACTTAATTCCAAAACGATTTCCTTACCGTCAATATTACGCAGAATATCAAGTATAAAATTCGGGTTATATGCAATATCAAACGCGGATTTATCGTAGCTAATTTCGATTTCGTCTTCGGCTTCTCCAACGCCTTGGCTAGAAGCTGAGACCAGAAGTTTGTTATTCCAAAACGAGTATTTTATAGACTGACTCTTATCGCTAGTCAAAAGTGCAACACGTTTTGTAATTGAAAATAATTCGTCTTTGTTTAAATTTATCGAAAGGCTGAAATTTTTTGGAATAACTTGATTGTAATTTGGAAAAGTCCCATCGATTATTTTTGAAATCAAAATGTGTTTATCAAGCTTGAACGAAATCTGATTTTCGCCAACAATAAATTCGATGTTTTCAGTATTTACAACTGACAAAAGTTTCAAAAGTTCGTTTACGGTTTTTGTAGGAATAACAAGTTCTTTATTTTGAGCTGCGTTTTGTTCTAAAATATGCTTGATATAGCAAAGCCTTCTTCCATCAGTTGAAACTACGATTAATTTATTGTCTTCTAGTTTAAAAAGTAGACCATTCAAAATATATCTGGTTTCGTCATAAGAAACTGCAAAAATCGTTTTTCTAATCAAATCTTTCAAGACTTCTTTGTTAATTGAAAAAATACTGTCTTTTTCTCCAATTTCCGGAATGGCCGGAAAATCGCTGGAATCAAGTCCCATTATAGTAAATTTTGATTTACCGCTCGTAATATAAACTTTCAAGTCTTCGTTTGATTTTAATTCAATTTCATTTCCGCCAATTTCGCGCGTAATATCAAGTAATTTCTTTGCCGGCAAAGTAATTTCTCCGGACTTTAGAACTTCAATATTTAGCTGAGTTTTTATGGCAATTTCAAGATCTGTAGATACTAAATTTAAAATATTGTTTTCTGTGATTTTCAATAAAACGTTATTTAAAATTGGCAATGAAGTTTTGTTTGAAATAGCCGGAAATATGACTTGAAGAGCCGATAATAATTCGTTTTTGGAACATTTGAAATGCATTTTGCCTCCGTAATTTATACAGTTTTTTTTATTAAACTAAATATATATTTTAAATTAGAATTAGTAGGTGTATGTAGAATGATTAAAACTTTTTAAAAAATCGAAAAACACTTTATTTTTCAATATGTTTTTGAATTTAGGTTTTACATAGAGTAGTTTATAAAATTGTATAATTTTTTGTTAATAATTTTGGAAAATGTAAAATTTGTAAGTTTTACACAAATTATTCATTTTGAATACAGTTTTATACATATATTATAAAGTGAATTATTGTATTTTAAATTCACTAACGACGTCAAAATATTCTCGTAAAAGTAAGTCAATATAACAAAAACTAATCACAAGGTGTGTCCAAATTAAACGGTCCTAAAATCTTTTTAAATAAATATGTTATAAATTTACGTGGATATTTAGTAACTAAAGGCGCGACTTGTAAAAATGAAAATTTATTTAACCCAGTCTTTTCATATAATTGAAAATGATTCTCACAAGAAGATCCACCAATCTTACGCCATCCTAAATAAAACTTATACCATTGATGGAAATAATAATATTTCCAAAATTTTCTATGCCCAACTGCATGGATAATTGCGGCTTTTCGGCATACAAATGAATTACGCCGTGCTTCACAATTATATTTTTCCGACAAAGCATAAATGGAGAGCTTGAAATGCTGGCACATTAAAAGCAAAATCCCTTGATCCGGAAAATATAAAAGAGAACTGATTTCACAAGTTTTTTTATAACACCAATCATATAATTCGTCAGCCAGCGGTAATAATTTATTAGAGAGGACCATAATACCAGCATTATAGTGAGCCGCGTTCATATCATAGCCATCTATATTATTCTTAAAATTAATTCTTATTCTCTGGTCATAATATTCTCTGCGAAATGCAATATCTCCACACATTTCAGTAAACATCTCGCTGATATCGCCTTGAATTAAAATATCAGCATCTAACCAGCAGACGCGCTCATAGTTTTTAAGATATTTAAAGCATTCATATCGTGCAAAAGTCATTTCTCCATAATCTCGGAGTATATGAGCTGACATTCCTTCCATTGAAGGAAAATTATACGGCAAAAACTGACAAGGTACAATATTATTAAGCGCAAACTTATCGTTTTCACTCATATTTTGATAATAAACATAAATATCAGTATCAATCAGTAGAGTTGAATTATATTTTTTTAAGCCCAATAACACTACGCCTAATGCAAACGAAAGATTTCCGGTGCCACCCAAAACTATTGCATACTTTTTCATAAAATATAATCCCAATAAGTTAAATGACACAAAAAGACATTATGAGAAATTTATAAATGATTTTTTATTTCCGTTATAATTTTATTGATAAGCGAACTAAAATATGGGTCAGTTTTAATCTTGTCATTAATTTTGTTATAAGCATACATAATCGTCGTATGATCTCTTCCGCCGAATTTTCTTCCGATTTCGGTTATAGACAAATGCGTGAGCTCTTTTGATATATAAATCGCGATTTGCCTAGGTAAAACAATAGATTCATTTCTATTTTTGTTAAGAATATGTTCTTTCGTTATATTAAAATGTTTTGCCGTAATTTCTTGAATAATGTCAATATTGATTGATTGGCTGATTGGTTCGTCTTTTATGACATCTTTCAAAACTTCTTTCGCTAAAGTCGAGGTGATTTCAGTGCCATGTACATCAGCGTAGGCAGCGACGCGTAAAAGAGATCCTTCAAGATTCCGAATATTAGCTTTGATTTTAGACGCAATGAAATTAATGACTTCATCGCTAGCTTTGATGTTGTCAAGGTCCGCTTTTCTTCGTAAAATCGCGACTCTTGTCTCAAAATCCGGAGCTTTTACATCTGCAATCACACCCCACTCGAATCTTGAACGCAGCCGTTCCTCGAGTTTTGCGATCTCTTTTGGCGTGGAATCACTGGAAATTACAATCTGTTTCCTAGACTCGTGTAAAGTGTTGAACGTATGAAAAAATTCTTCTTGCGTACTTTCTTTTCCGGCAATGAACTGTATGTCGTCAATCAATAACACATCTAGTGTTCTGTATTTTTGCCTAAATTCAAAGTTTTTGTCGTGTCTAATGGACTCTATCATTTCGTTCATAAATTTGTCAGCTGTGATGTATAAAATTTTAAGTTTCGGGTTGACGTTAGCGATGTGGTTGCCGATAGCGTGCAGCAAATGCGTTTTCCCTAGACCAACGCCGCCATAAATAAAAAGCGGATTGTATACTTCTCCGGGTTCATTTGCCACTGCCTCGCAAGCAGCTTGGGCAAATCTCGTGTGTTTTCCAACGACAAACGTACTGAAAGTATATTTTGGGTTTAAAGTATTCGGCTTATTGACTTTTTTAAAGAGCGTTTCGTTTTTGATTTTTTCAATAATTACGTTTTCCGAGCCTTCTCCGTCGGGTTTTGTAATATTAAGTTTTAGAGTTACGCCTGTGTTGTAGTTTATGGAAAAATAATCTTTCAAGAGCGGAAAACAATTGTCTTCAATCCAATCTTTAAAAAATTTATTTGGAACCGAAAGCTCGAGACAATTATTTTTATAACTTACAAAATTTATTTCTTTGAGCCAGAGCTCGCGATCATTTGGATTTATATTTTTATTTAAATGATCAAAAATTTTTTCCCAAATATTGTGCATTTTCCCTCGAAAATTTTTTAAATATGAAGTTCAATTATACTTTTTTTAAAATAAATTACAAATGAAAATGTTACGCCTGGTGCGGTAAAATTAAAGTAAACAAAATATGCGAGCAAAACTTTAGGCTAATTAAGAATTTAGTCTGTTTAAAGCCTCAATTGCGAGAGAGACTTTTATGTTTTCAACGCATTGAAATTTTTTATTTTTCGTTAATCCTAAATTGCAAATTAGCCCGCACCCAAAACAATCCATCTTGTGAAAAATCGGAATTGGTAGAAATTTGGATTCTTCGGAAGTGAATGATTTTTCCGTCAAATACGGCACGCAAAAGCCAAAACTATGCCCGGACAAAATGCAAACAGATGGCGTTCCAGTTGCTACAGCAATGTGAATTATTGATGAGTCGTTACCAAATGCGAATTTTGCATATTTTATGATGGAGATATACTCAAGCAAGGTCGTTTTTCCAACCAAATTCAAAACTTTATTTTCGCCTCGATAAAGCTTCAAAAACTCTTTCGCAAAAAACATTTCATTTTTTGTACCGACCAAAACAATGTCGATTTTAAAATCCAAACTTTCGAGGGTTTTTGTAAAATTTTCTACGCCCCAATTTTTTTCAAAAAAAGAACCGGATAGCGAAACTGCGCAATAAATTTCGGTATTTTGTAGTCCGTCGTATTTCGGGA
This sequence comes from bacterium, assembly GCA_031551405.1. Lineage (GTDB taxonomy): Bacteria > RUG730 > RUG730 > RUG730 > RUG730 > JAVBNQ01. The sequence continues at coordinate 22,120 of JAVBNQ010000012.1, forward strand.
GTTCAAACTCGAATTTTGGCAATCCGGCGAGAAAATGTTGATTTCCGGTCGTTTCTCTAAAAAATTTCGCAAAATTGATGAGCTCGCTTTGAGATTCTAATTTTACGAGCTTTGTGTAAGGCAAATTGAACAGATTTCCCAAATATTTGTTTCTGTCCAAAACGCCGATTTTTTCATCAGAATTTAAGCTGTTTACGAGAATTGAAACATAAAATAAATTACTTGGGTTTATTATTTTTTTATATTTTTTGCGTTTTAATTCCAGTAATTTTTGTAGCCTATAAATCAAATTTATAGGCCGCAAATCTAGTTTTAAGATGCTACTTCCCAAAAAAAGTTTATTTATATTGATCGTGATAATAGAGTCAAAATATTTAGTTTTTTCAGCGAGATCGACTAGAAAATCCGCGCACAACAAAATTATTTTTGCATCTTTAAACTCAGATTTAAATTTTTTTAAAGTCTCGAGTTGAATTATAAAATCACCAAGTTGCTGACTCGCAATTATCAATATTTCGTTGGCTTTTGCGGTTTTTTCGTTTCTCAAAAAAAATAAAAGACTAGCCAAAGAATCGAGCAAAAAATATACGAACAATTTAACAAAAATAAAAAATCTTTTTTTTAGCATTTAGCAGCTCAGTTTTTAGGAATTAAAATTTAGCAAGGGTCTCTGTTTTGCGTTTGGACTTTGTAAATAAAATTTTACTAGCTCCCTCAAAACTGTGCAATAATTTTCAGTCAAGACAATTTTTAAGATATTTTGCAGTGTAAGATTTTTTGGATTTCGTGATTTGTTCCGGCGTTCCGACTGCAATGATTTCACCGCCTTCGTCGCCGCCTTCAGGCCCGAGATCGATTATGTAATCCGCAGTCTTCAAAACATCGAGATTATGCTCAATCACAAGAACGGTGTTCCCTTTGTCAACGAGTCTTTGCAAAACCTCGATGAGTTTGTGAACATCCGCAAAATGAAGTCCAGTCGTTGGTTCATCCAAAATATAAAACGTTTTCCCGGTCGATCTTTTCGATAATTCCGCCGCAAGCTTGATTCTTTGCGCTTCTCCGCCGGAAAGCGTTGTTGCATTTTGTCCGAGCCGCATATATCCGAGTCCAACGTCTTGCAAAAGTTTCAAACCCCGTTCGATCTTCGGAATTTTCTCGAAAAACGAGTAAGCTTCTTCGACAGACATATCCAAAACATCCGCGATATTTTTGCCTTTATATTTTATCTCGAGAGTTTCTCGCTCGAAACGTTTGCCTTTACAAACGTCACATTCGACGTAAACATCCGGCAAAAAGTGCATTTCGATTTTGACTTCGCCTTCCCCTTGACAAGCCTCGCAACGGCCACCTTTCACGTTGAAGCTGAATCGTCCCTGTTTATAGCCTCGAGCTTTTGCCTCCGGAATACTCGCGAACAAATCTCTGATTTCCGTAAAAATCCCGGTATAAGTACTCGGATTCGAACGAGGCGTACGTCCGATTGGCGACTGATCGATATTTATGATTTTGTCGATTGCTTCAAGGTTCAAAATTTTATCGCAATTGCCACTGACTTTGTTGCTTTTGTTGATTTTGTTGAAAATATTTTTGTACAAAATTTCTTCAACAAGAGTAGATTTTCCACTGCCTGAAACTCCGGAAATCGCAACCAAAACTCCGAGCGGCAAATCAAAACTCAAATTTTTCAAATTATTTTCTTTTGCGCCGATTATTTTCAAAAAATCGTTTGGTTTGCGTCTTTTTTTCGGCGTTTCGATTTTAATTTCGCCATTCAAATATTTCGCAGTCAAAGATTTTTTCGACTTTAAAATATCATCTAAACTTCCAATCCCGACGATTTCTCCGCCATTTTCTCCTGCTCCGGGTCCAAGATCAACGATAAAATCTGCTTCGCGAATCGTTTCCTCGTCGTGTTCTACAACAATAACCGTATTTCCCAAATCGCGCAACCGTAGCATTGTGTTCAACAGTTTTTCGTTATCGCGTTGGTGAAGTCCGATCGACGGTTCATCCAAAACATACAAAACTCCCATGAGCCCCGCTCCGATCTGCGTCGCCAAATTAATGCGCTGGACTTCGCCGCCGGACAGAGTGTTCGCTTTTCTCATCAAATCCAAATATCCAAGCCCGACGTCAAAAAGAAAATTTAGGCGCTCATTGATTTCTTTAATCAAAGGTTCGGCAATTTTTTGGTGTTTTTCAGAAAGTTTTTCAGCGAGTTCTGAGAAAAAAATTCTACTATTTTTTATTGGTAAAGACGTCAAATCAATAATATTTTTGCCAAGAATTTTCACAGCCAAACTTTCGGGTTTCAGACGCTTTCCGCCGCAAAAAGGACAAGGATAGCTCGTCATCAATTTTTCGTACCAAGCTTTCATATCTTCCGACGACGTTTGCTTGTATCGTCGCCACAACATAGGAATAATTCCTTCGAATTCTTTCGTAAATTCGTAGTTTCGCATTGCGTCGACGTATTTAAATTTTATCAGCTCGCCTTTTTTCCCATAAAGCAAAATGTCGAGGTTTTTTTTGTCCATTTTTTCAATTGGATCATCGAGAGAAAATTTAAAATGTTTTGCTACGCTTTTTAAAAAATCCAGAGAAAAACTGTTTTCTGAAAAGCCCATAACATTTATTCCACCACTCGAGACGGTTTTCGTTTTGTCCGGAATGATGAGATCAGGGTCAAAATCCATTTTTATGCCGAGGCCTGAACACTCGTCGCAAGCGCCAAAAGGATTGTTGAACGAGAACATTCGCGGGCTCAAATCTTGAAAACTCACGTTGCATTTTGGACACGAGAACGATTCACTGAAATAATTTTCCTCGTCATCTCGCAGGATCACGACTTCTCCGCCGGTTTCTTTCAAAGCAAGCTCGATGGATTCGCTTAATCGTTGGCGATTTTCGTCCTCAATTTTTAGTCTATCAACAACAAGTTCAATACTATGTTTTTTGTTTTTGTCAAGAGTGATTTCTTCCTCGAGATTGTATAATTTTTTATTGACTCTAACCCTCGAATATCCGTCTTTTCTGAGCCGCTCGAAAAGATCCTTGTACTCGCCTTTTCTGCCTTTGACCAAAGGCGCCAAAATCCAAATTTTTTCGCCATTGTCCCAGCTCAAAACAGAATCCACGATTTCTTGACGAGACTGCGTTTTTACTTCGTCGCCGCAAATGTGGCAATGCGGAATTCCGATTCGAGCAAAAAGCACGCGCATGTAATCGTAAATTTCCGTCATTGTCCCAACGATTGAACGAGGATTGTAGCCTTTGCCTTTTTGTTGTATGGCGATTGCAGGCGAGAGCCCAAGTATGGATTCGACGGGAGGTTTCTGCATTTGACCGAGGAATTGACGGGCATAGCTCGAGAGAGATTCGACGTAACGGCGTTGCCCTTCAACGTAAATCGTGTCAAAAGCCAGGCTAGATTTTCCGGAACCGGATAAACCCGTTATAACTACGAATTTGTCTCGCGGGATTTCCAAATCGATATTTTTTAAATTATGCGTTTTCGCGCCTTTTATGATTATTTTGTCCATGATTTTTTATTTTATGTTTAAATTTTAGAATGTAATTTTAGGGGCTGATACCTAATCTTTAATTTGCTGATCTTTGTAGACGATGTCGTTGCACGACAGGCAATAGCCTCCGCTTCGCGAAGATTTTTCGTTTTTTGCTTTTACAAAATTTTTTACTTTGAGTCCACACGTCAGAATTTTCATTTTTCTGTGCGCGGCGTTCTTTTATTCTTCTTTTTTGACATTGCCCAAAAAAGAGACAAAAAAGGCTAGTCTGCTGTACCTCAGAGATAGAAAAAAATTTTCAAAAAGTATTGCTACGGCTAATAATAGCAGAGAAATAAAGTTTTACTTGAAATCTTCGCTAAGCGGAGGCTGATGCTTGTCCTGCAAAGGACAAAACTCGCCTCAAAAGATTGGGCTCAAACAGTTGAAAATTTTTTAAAAGTTTTTCAAAAATTTTTCCACTTTCCTACATGATGGGGTTTTGAAAAAATTACATCATAATTTTTAGAGAAAGAAGAAAAAAATAATAGAAAAATTTCACGAAAATAAGAAAATTCAAACAAGGTTTTTAAAATTTATCGTCTGTAGGCTCCTAAAAGTAGACCAAAAAAACTTTAGGAAGGAACGAAAAAATTAGGCGGGGGTTAAATAAGAAAACCTTGCTCGCAACTGTATGAGCGAAATGGAATGGAGCGAGTTTTGCGAGAAAAGGCCTAGGAAAAGCTCGAAAAACCTACGGCTTTGGAGTTGGTTTTTCGAAAAAAAGAATGCCTCGCTCAAAAAAGCTGTAAATCCCATCGTGAGGACTGAAAAATAAAAAAGTTTTGTAAAATCAAAAAACGAGAACATTTTTTTGTATTTTTGTAAAATTTTCACTCTCAAAACGCGTGGACTTGATACGGAAAAACGGATTTTTGATAAAAAAAACCGAAAATATATTTTCCTGAAATTTTAAATCGATTTTTTTATTTTTCAATCCTACAAAAACAAAGAAATTTTCACATTTATTGTTTTTCAGCTAATGACGTCTGTTTTATTTTTTTTCAAACGGTTTTGTGAGTTTTGTTCATTTTTTTTTGTTCGTCAGGAAAGAATAGTTTTCAGCAAAAAAATACTTTTCGAGATAGATAAAAATAGAAAAATAAAAGCTAAAAAATTCCATTTTTCGGCAAAGCCTGCGGATTTCAAAAAACGAAAGTTTAGCCAAATCTTTATTTTCTTTTTTGTCAACTTGAGTAGAACTTTATTAAGTGTCAGCCCCTAATTTAAACCCGTGAAATTGATTAAACGGTTTTTGTGCTGACAGCCTAAGAATTTCTGATTTTATTCATCACTTTCCGGATAATCCAGCTCGGAGTCGAAGCTCCTGTCACTATGCCGATTTTTTCTACAGTTTTCAATTTTTTCACATCTAGCTCGTTCTCGTCCTCTATAAAAATTGTATTTTCGTTCACATCTTTACAGATTTCAAATAATTTTTTCGTGTTCGAGCTATTCCTCCCACCAATTACGAGAACCAAATCGGCTTGATCAGCAATTTTTTTCGCTTCTTCTTGTCTCTCGATAGTTGCATTGCAAATCGTATTGAACACATTCGTTTTAATGTTTCGAGCAGTTAAAGCGTTGACGACAGAATTTAATTTTTCGATGGGATGCGTAGTTTGGCAAACAATATTAATTTCTTCCGGAAATTCAAGATTTTTTAATTCTTCGAGTGAGTTGATGATTTTTGTGTCTTTGTTCGCATGACTCATAAGCCCGATGATTTCCGGATGATTTTTATCGCCAATGACTAAGACCGGAAGTCTTTTTTCAGTCAAACTTTTAACTATATTTTGAGCTTTTTGAACGAATGGACACGTTGCGTCCGTCACTTCGAAATTTTGTCTTTCAAGAGCCTCAAAAATTTCTTTTGGGATTCCGTGCGAACGAATTATTATTGAGCTCCCCGGCTTTACGCCAGAAGTTATGTTTTCTAACGGAAAAACATTTTTGGTTTTAAGTAATTCGACTGTCTGAGGATTGTGAATGATTGGGCCAAGTGTAAAAACTTTTTCGTGTTTTTGTTTTGCTTTATCTTTTGCGAGTTTGATTGCTCGACGGACTCCAAAACACAAACCCGATTTTTTTGCAATAATGATTTTTGCCCGCATCAAAGTTCCTCGATTTTCGTCAAAATTTCTCCGCTTATTTCCAAATAATTTTTTGTCCTATCGATTTCCAGCGGCTTTCCGACTATAAGAGTAATGTTTCGTACATTTTTCGAAATTTTTATCGGAATCACGTCTTTTTGCGAGTTCGCGTAAATAAAACCGATTCCTTTTTTGGGATTGACCTGATTATTTTTTCTGCGAGTTCCCTCGGGAAACATCAAAAGACAATGTTCTTCTTCCAGAATTTTGAATGCAAAATTTAATGATTTTTTGTCAACAGCGCCGCGTTTTACGGGAAAAGCTTTGATGAATTTTAGGATCGCTCCAAAAATTTTGTTCTCAAAAAGCTCCTCTTTCGCCATATAAAAAAGATCATCGCGACCAAAAAAACTGCCAATAAGCGGCGGATCGAAATTACTGAAATGATTGCTCGCTATAATGAATCCACCTTTTTTCGGCAAATTTTCTTTGTTTAGTATCGTGGTTTTGAAAAAAGTTTTGAAAAAAACGCGAACCAAAAACTGAACGCTTCGATAACAAAAATTTCTCATTTAAGTTTTTCCATTAAATTCTCGACGATTTGTTGGATTGTTCTGTCAGTTGTGTCGATTTCGATTGCATTTTTAGCTTTTGCAAGTGGCGAATGATGCCTGGTTTCATCCTTGCAATCGCGTTCGAGTATCATTTTTTTTACAGTCTCAAAATCTACTTTTTGCCCTTTTTGCGTTAATTCCAAAGTCCGCCTTCTGGCTCGTTCATCCAGGCTGGCATTTAAAAAAAATTTTACATCAGCATCCGGGAAAACAGTTGTTCCGGCATCGCGTCCGTCTAAAATTATGTTGCGATTTTTTGCGATTTCTCGTTGAATATTTGTAATCAAATCACGAACATTTTTTTTTGTTGCACATTCGCTTGTCAATTTTGAGATTTCTTCGTCGCGAATTTTTTCGGTTAAATCAATCCCGTCCAATTCCAAAATCGCTTTCCCGTCTAACCATAAATATTTTACGTTAAAATCCGGCAATTTTTCGAGATTATTTATGTCGAGCTTTTTTTGCTTTATCATCCAAGCAAATGCTCGATACAAAGCTCCTGAATCAATATACGTAACCTCGAGCTTTTTTGCTAAAATTTTAGCGACAGTGCTTTTGCCGGATCCAGCAGGTCCGTCGATCGTTATAATTTTATTTTTTATCATAAAAACCTCAAAGATTTTGAAGGAGAAAATAGGCGGGGTTCCCAGATAGAACAAATTAATAAAAGCTGGTTTTTATTTGTCTTGTGAAAACGACTTCAAAAATTTCATTTCTTTTTGCAAATATTTTATCGTCTCGTAAATTTCCGGCAATTTTCTTTTCAGGACGTATAAATGATTCGCTTCCTTGTGCGGCATTGCCGGGTATCCTGATACAATTTCTTTTGGTTTTACGTTTTTTGTGACTCCGGCCTGAGCTGCTACGGTTGCTTGATTGCCGATTGTCACATGTCCTGTGATTCCGGCCTGTCCAGCTAACGTTACGTAATCTCCAATCGTCGTACTTCCTGCGATTCCAACTTGAGCACAAATGATACAATGTTTTCCGACCTCTACGTTATGCGCAATCTGCACCAAATTATCGATCTTTGTCCCTTCGCCGATCACAGTTTTTCCAATTGTCGCTCTGTCTACCGTGCTATTTGCGCCTATTTCAACATTATCGTTTATGATGACAGTTCCGATTTGAGGAATTTTCATGTGTACTCCGTTATCGAACAGGAACCCAAAACCGTCGCTGCCGATCACAACGCCTGCGTGTAAAATCACGTTATTTCCTATAAAAATATCTTCCATAATCGAAACGTTCGAGTAAATTTTGCAATTCGCGCCGATTTTCGAATTTTTGTGTATGACGGTGTTCGCCATAATTTGAGTTCCATCGCCAATCTCGACGTTTTCATTAATAACAACGCCATCTTCAATACAAACATCTTTTCCAATTTTTGCAGAATCTGAGATGAAGGCTTTTTGTGAGATTTTTTTAGATTTTGTGTCGTTTTTGTCAACCCATTCTTTTAATAAATTTGCAAAAACGTACGTTGGGTTTTTCACCAAAATCAAGGTCGTGCTGACTGTTGGGATTTCTTCGTCTATTGGGGCGATTATTATGCTACATTTAGTGTTTTGGAGATAATCTTGATATTTTGAGCTGGTTATGTACGATAAACCGTTTTCCTTCGGATCTTTTATGCTGCAAAAATTTTCTGCTTGAGCGGCTTCATTCCCGATAATTTTTCCATCAAATTTTTCTGCTATATATTTAGCTGTAATCATGAGTTTCCCCTCTCATTAATAATATTTACGTTTGAGATACCACCCGGAAAAAGTGTGCCCAAAATAAATTGCAATCCAGCTGATAATTACTCCACAAACAACGTCTGAAATATAATGATACCTATTGTAAACCGTAGAGAAACAAAGCGTGATAATAAGAGGAAAAATGCACCACGATAGTTTTTTATAATACTTGTTCAAGATCGCCCAAGCTGAACAAGTCACTGCGACGTGAGAGCTTGGCATGCAGCCGCCGTACATTGAGCCACGAACCATTATATAATTTTGAATTTTCGTGAACCAATAACCTGTCAAATCGATCGTGTGAAGATAATCGATTTCGTATCTAGGCCCTCTCACCGGGAACACAATAAAGCCTAAATAGCAAATAAAAAAAGTAATCGTTATCGTCTCTAAATATTCGTTTAGAGCTTTTTCTTTTTTTGAAAAATAAAAATACAAAGCAGGCACAAAAACTATGAAATAATAGGAAAAGTAAGAAAATTTGAAGATTTCAGTGACGATTGGAGAGACGATTCTTTGCAATAAAACCGTAAAATGTTCACCAAAAATTTTCATTTCAAATTCTAAAATATATCCGTCCATCCAATAATCATGAATTAAAAAAGTAAAATTATCGAGTTCTTTGTAAATAAAAGTATAAAATATCACCGGGTACAAAAATCGGAAAAATAATACGATTTTATTTTTTGATTTTGAGGCATATTTGAGGAAAGAGAATAAAGCGATTACGATAAGGGTATGAATGGCCACGAATAAAAGATAAGAGTGTAATGATTTGTGGAAAAATAGGAGAACTACTGCCATAAACGAGAAATATCCTAAAAATAACAGATCAATAGGTAGTAAAAAATCATACTTTCTGAGAAAAATTCGCATAAATTAACTCCCAATTTGTTAAGAATTATTTTAAATTCAGCAAGCGCCTCGGCTAGTTAGAACTGCCGGAATAGTTTTGAGAATTATTTCGAGATCCATTGCAAATGTCCAATGTTCCAAGTAATAAATATCTAGCGCGATCATCTCGTCAAAACTTAAGTCGCTTCTGCCGCTGATTTGCCAAATCCCGGTAATGCCGGGGAAAATTTTGAATCGTTTTTTTGCCAGAGTATCAAAAAATTCAACTTCTTTAGGCAAAGGCGGTCGAGGCCCGACAATACTCATATCTCCTCGTAAAACATTATAAAATTGAGGAAATTCGTCTATGCTGAACTTTCGGAGAAATTTTCCAACATATGTGAGCCTAGGGTCTTTTCTCATTTTAAAAACAGGGCCTTGCCTTTCATTGAAATGTTGCAATTTATCGAGAAACTTATCAGCGTTTGGAATCATCGTTCTGAATTTGTAAAAATCGAAAATCCGTCCTTTTAAGCCAACACGTTTTTGTTTGTAAAAAATCTGCCCTTTTGAAGTAATTTTAATGAGGAGAGCGATGAAAAGCATGACGAAAAATGAAAGCGACAAAACAAAAATGGCAAATAAAACGTCAAAAATACGTTTATTTATGAAATTTCTGTCAAGGAAGGAAACAGGTTTGATTTGAAGAAGAGGGATTCCAAATTCATCGTCGAATGTAATTTCCCCCATCCTTAGTTCAAGCAAAGTCGGAGAAAATTTTATATTTATGTTTAGTTCGTCGCAAATGTCTGAGATTTCCAGTAAATTTTGATTTGTTAGATTTGGATTTGTGATTATAACATCAGTAATTTTTTTTGATATCAAAAACTGTTTTAGATTTTTAACATCCGTATTTTCTAGTGGATAAAAATATGTTTTTGTTGTTTTGTTTTGTTGATTTTTTCTTTTTATGTATTTGCTAACTTTATTTAACCCAATGAGCAATAATTTTTTTTGAAGTACAATTTTGCTTTTGTAAAATGTCCTTATCGAGCCGGCAAGTAACGTAGCTAGAAATACAAAAATCACGGTCGCAATAGCACAAAAAATTATGAAATAATTTGAAAATAAAAAGTCCGGATATATGAAATTTATTATGACAAAAATAATGGTTCCAACTAAAATGTTTCTGCAAATAATCAAAAATTTTTCTAAGAACGTTAGTCTGTAGTTCGTAAAAAGACCTGATTCAACAAAAAGCGCTCCGAGTAAAAAGAAAACTAAAATAATTTGTTTTGATAAACCAAAGAAATTCAGTTCTTGAATATTAAAAATGTAATTGGTTTTTTCGAGTTTAAAAAATAAAAAATAGGAGGCTGTAAAAGCAAGTAAGATCGAAAAAAAAGTCAAAAGCATGTTGATAATTACGTCGACTAATTTTTTTATTTCTTGTTTTCGAATCATACCTTCGGTCCTTCTAAAATTTTCTGTTCCAAAAGTCGGTATTATACTTTTTTTCAAAAATAAAATCTATTTGTTTTAAATCTTGCGGAGAATATTCGTAAGTTTCAAAATTAATTTCAAAGAAATTCGAGATTTCCTCGACTACAGTTGCGCTGAAATTTTTTATAAAATCCAACGTTTTTGGCATATTTACAAAATCAGGCAAATTTATCGAGCCTTCGTGAAGTAAAAAATTATTTATTCGTTTTTGTGCGCCGCCGATGATTTTTTGATTTGAAAGCATTACGTCTGATTGTACCGGGTTTTCAAAACACGTATAATTGCCTTTTTTCGTATTTTTTTTGTCGAATAATGCTAAATTTTCATAATTTTTTGCCAGAGCGTTCAAAAGCAGTAAATTAATCGTATTATAAGAAGAATTTACATTTTTTAAAATTGGGAAAAAACTCGTGTCTGCTACCAAGCCGAAACAAATATCAAAATCGTGAAAAACTATTCCGCCGCCGGTCGGACGCCTGACAATGTTTTTTTTGTTATTTTCCCAAAAAATCGTTTTATTTTTAATGCGTTGAGAAATTCCGATTGAGCAAAATTTGTACTTCCAGCCATAAAATTTTAAAATCATTCCGATTTTTTGTTGATTTTGCGTGGAATTTTGCTCTATTAACTTGTTGAATAAAAATTCGTCAGTCGCAATATTTTTTGCCGGATCGTCAAGATAATTGTCAATAATAATGAGGTTTTTCATAAGTCGTTTTTTTTAAGTTTAAAACTGTTGATTATATTGTCTCAACAAGTCTATGTTTATTTCGAGTTGAGATATTTTGCGGAAACTATTCTAGTTCTTTCAAAATTTTTTCAAAATCTTCCGTTAAATTTGCTTCTAGTTTTAAATTTTTTTTCGTGATCGGGTGAAAAAATTCGATACTTTTTGAGTGAAGTAAAGTCCTCGTAGCAAGATTTTTTAGTTTTTTGTTTCCCACACCATAAACTGTGTCTCCTAGGATTGGTAGCCCGACGTGAGCTAAATGTACTCGAATTTGATGTGTTCGTCCTGTTTCAGGGCTTGCTTCGACTAATGCAAAATTGTTTTTTAGCTCTTTTTTGACGCAAAAATATGTTCTGGCTTCTTTTGCATTGTGCGTGCCCGGGAAAGCTACGGCCATTTTTTTCCGATCGAGTGAGCTGCGACTTATGGGGATGTCAATTATTCCTTGAGACACGTTATTATTTTTCAAGCAGATTGCCAGATAAGTTTTTTTTATTTTCCGTTTTTCAAATAATTTGGCAAGTTTTTGCAGCATTTCTTCAGTTTTTGCCACCAAAATAATTCCCGAGGTTTCTTTGTCGAGCCTGTGCACAAGCCCTGGACGAATCCAATCATTAGCGCTTGGATTTGTCGTTCGGATTGGAAGACTTGAAAAATGATTGACTAAAGCATTGACGAGCGTGCCGCTGTAATTCCCGCAAGCCGGATGAACCACCAGATTTGCAGGTTTGTTTACGGCAATCAAATGCTCGTCTTCAAAAATAATATCCAGCTCTATATTTTCCGGCTCAATTGTCGTCAGTTTGTCTCGCGTCTCAAAAATTATTTCAATTTTATCGTTTTCTTTCAAAAGATAATTCGCTTTTGCTTCACTTGAATTTACGTAAATTTTGTTATTTTTTAAAAGATTTTGGAAATAACTTCGAGAATAATCCGTGTAGTTTTTAGTCAAAAAAATATCTAATCGTATAGGATTTTTTGAATTATAAATAAGAGTTTGCTTGCTATTTTCCATTTGCGAATTTTACTTTTTTAGCTGTTAAATGTAAAGTTTTCGCTAATTTCAAATTTTTTAGACGATAAAAATTTTTTAACTCTTAAATCATGGAAATTATAATCTTGCAACATCTATAGAAAAATTATAAAATTACGCCCTAAAAATTAGACTTGAAGAAGGTAAAAAATGCAAAATATCATAAAATCACAAATTTTAGAAACGGCAAACTTACTCGAAAAAGTTGCCACTGATTTTTCGGATTTGATTGAAAAAATTATAATATCCGTCGTAAATTGTTATAATGCAGACGGAACTTTGTATTTTTTTGGAAATGGCGGAAGCGCTGCGGATTGTCAGCATTTGGCAGCGGAATTCGTGTGCAGATTTAAAATGAATCGTCGCGCTTTAAAAGCATTGGCTTTGACGACGGATACTTCGTTTTTGACGGCTTGCGGGAACGACTTTTCGTTTGAACGAATTTTTGAACGTCAAGTCGAAGCCTTTGTCACGAAAAATGACGTTTGTTTTGGAATTTCGACGAGCGGAAACTCGAAAAACGTTTTTCTAGGACTTGAAAAAGCTAAAAATTTGGGTGCAAAAACTATCGGCTTTTTGGGCTGTGAAGGCGGAATTATAAAAAAAGTCTCTGATTTAAGTTTAGTTATTCCGACGACAAATACGCCAAAGATTCAAGAATGCCATATTACAATCGGACATATTATTTGCGACTTAGTCGAGAAAGAATTGTTCAGCTAGAAAAATGCGAGTCAGAACACACGTAAATCCTCTTAGTTATATCGAGAGAATGCCAAAAATCGATTATTTTGCAACGCTCAAACGACTAGAGTTTTTGGATTTTGAGATTGGCTTTGGGCGAGGCATTTTCCTCAAAAATTATGCAATTAATAATCCGGCTCGCAATATTATCGGAATTGAGATTCGAAAACCGTTAGTCGAAGAATTGCAAGCGCTCGTCCAAAAAGATGCGCTCGAAAATCTGTATTTGGTGCACGGAAAAGCTGAGACTTGTCTCGAAGATACGATCGACGACAAAACTCTTGACCGAATTTTTTTGTTCCATCCGGATCCGTGGCTCAAACGTAATCATCATAAACGCCGAGTCATTCAACCGAAATTTTTGGAGCTTTTGCAGCAAAAATTGAAAGATAATGGTAAAATTTTTATCTCGACAGATGTCGAAGAATTGTGGGAAGACATGCAAAATTGCATACTGAAAAATCCGACGACAAATTTTAAAAAAAGCCTTGCAGAAGATTTTTGGCAGAATGAGTATATGACAGATTGGGATATTTTTAGCCGACGAACCAATCGTAAAATTTTTTACGGGACATTTGGCTTAGTTTGATTTTGTAACATTTGTTAGTAAAATTTGTCTAATTTGCACATTCAAAAATTTGATTGCGAGGATAAATTTATGTTCAAAAAATTGAGGATTCCCAAAAAGTTTATTTTGGCGAATTTCGTGATTTTTACGCTTACAAGTTTGATTTTTTGTGATGCGGCAAAATTATTGACCTGGGAAGATTGCGTCTCTCTTGCCATCAAAAATAATCCCGATTTGTCCATAGCCAAACAAAATCTCGAGATTTCGAGATTAAATTACAATTTATCTTGGAATAATTATTTTCCGTCGTTAAGCTTTAAATACGGTTATTCGAAAACTGATGTGTCCACGAACGTTTCAAACGACTGGAGCTTTGGAGCGAGCGCGTCGCAAACTTTGTTCGATTTACAGAAAAATTCAGAAATAAAAATCAAAAAATTGACATTTGAGCGCAGTTTGATCGAGTCAAATCAGGCTTCTGCTGTAGTTCGTTATTCGCTGAAACTTGCTTTTTTGAGGATGCAATTTATAAGTGAAAATATCGAGCTTTTGAAAAATATTTGCGATATGAGAGCAAAAAGTTCCGATATAGTTAGGCTTCAATATGAGGGCGGTAAAGAAAGTAAGGGAAATATGCTGCAGGCAATTGCTCAAAAAAATTCTGCTCAAGTTGACCTAAAAAATGCCGAACGCGATCTTATTTCTGCGAAAAAAGTGCTGCTCGAAAATCTTGGGCTAAGTAACGGCGATTTTTCTGTGAACGGAAAACTAAAAAAAATTGAAGTTCAGAAATCAAAAAATATAGACGAAGAAGCAAAAAATATCCCGAAAATTTTAAACGAACGGCTCTCGCTTGAGATTGCAGAATCGCAAGTTTTTTACGAAAAGAGTAATTTTTATCCGAATTTAAAAGCGAGCGGGAATTGGAGTTTGAACGATAATGATCCGTCGCTTTCGCCAGGCAGAGAATCCTGGAATGTGGGAATTTTTGCGACTTATTCAATCTTTGACGGCGGAATTACAAAACTCAAAAATAATATTTCCATAGCAAAATCAAGACTTGAGCTTCAAAAAGAAAACTTGAAAAAAGCAGAATTAAACGCAAAATCTGAATTGCAAAATTTACAAAATGAACTTGAGAAAAATTACGATAACGTAGAAATGATAAAATCATTTTTGGAGGCTGCGATTCAAAGGCAAAAAGAGGCAAATATCAAATACCTCGCCGGAAGAATGGAGTTTCAAGTTTGGCAGGACATCGAACAAAATTTAGTTAATTATCAACTGAGTTACTTATCGGCAATTTACAAATTAAACGCGCTTTTGGCAGAAAAAGAAAATTTGCTCGGGATAAAATTAGAGGAGAAAATTTAATGAAAAAGATTATGATCATATTAACTATCGCCGCACTCGCTTTCGGAGGATTTTGGTTTTTGCGTTCGAAAAAAAATAAATCCGTAAAACCCACGTATTCAATAGTAAAAACTGTTCGTGATTCAATAAGCGAAACTGTCGAAACAACAGGTGAAGTTTCGGCCTTGAACCGGGTCGAGATCAAGCCTAGCATTTCCGGGCAAGTCGATAAACTTTTGGTTGGAGAAGGCGATTCCGTTAAAAAAGGGCAAATTTTAGCATACTTGAGCTCGACGGATAGGGTCGCGATTTTGGATGCTGTGAGGGCAAATGACGCAAAAAATCTGAAACAGTGGGAAAATACATACAAAGCCACGCCAGTTGTTTCCCCGATGGACGGAAAGATTATTTTGCGAAATGTTGTTGAAGGGCAAACTATAAATACGACTGACGTTTTGTTTGCGCTCGCCGATAAATTGATAATTGTCGCTAGTGTCGACGAGGCTGACATCGGTAAAGTAAAGATTGGGCAAAAAACTTCGGTTAATCTAGATGCTTACCAAAATATTTCAGTCGACGGGAAAATTTTTCAGATTTTGGAAGAAGGCAAAAATGTTAACAGCGTCATTACTTATTACGTGAAAATTGAGTGCGCAAATCTGCCGGATTTTTTTAAATCTTTGATGACTGCGAACGTAGTGATTACGATTAATGAAACGCAGAATGCTGTTATTTTGCCTTGGAATGCAGTGAACGAGGATAAAGACGGAAAATCTTACGTTTTAGTTGGAAATAACGAGGCGCAGACTAAAAAATATGTTCAGCCCGGGCTTCAAGACGGAGGACAAGTAGAGATCGTATCTGGACTAAACGAAGGCGACGAAGTTTTGGTAAAAAATGATTTTTATTCGACTGAACAAAAACAAGCGAAAACTTTTATGGAAATGGGTCGCGCCAGAAAAACAAACAGTGAGATTATTGGAGGAGAAAAAGGAGGAAGAAAGAAGTCACGTCAAAAGTAAAATAAAAATTTGTTCTAATTTGCAATTTTTTAGATTCTACTCAATATTTAACGCCTGCTCTCTGATTTTATCGACGATTATTTTACTTTCAATCGAGACCTGTTTTCCTTGAATGAGTGAAATTTTGTCGCCCAAAGTGTTAAATTCGCGCAGCAATTCCTGAGCCAAAAATCCCATTTTCTTTCCGACTGATTCGTTAGACTCCAAAATTTTTGAAAACTGCTCCAAATGCGTTTCAACCCTCGCAAGTTCTTCCTCAAAATCACCCTTTAAAATCGAAAAATTTATTTCTTTTTCAATTATTTTTGCTCTGGCTTCAGCTTCAATTTCTGAAATTTCAGTATCGTACGCTTCCGCCAATCTTTTTGAAATTTTCTCTTTTATCAAATTTTCGTTTTCTTTTTTCAATTTTTTCAAAGCTGCAGCATTAGTCTTAAGTTTTTTTATGTAACTTTTGAATTTTGTTTTTAATTTATTACCTTCTTTCTGTCGATTTTCTTTGAATTTTTTGAGCAGTTCTTGCAACAATTCCGTAAAAATTTTCTCATCAATATTTTCTTTTTCCGAGTCGTGAGTGGTTTTTAGAAGATAAGTTTCGCTAATTTTAAACAAATCTCGCAAAGTGATGTCGTTTTTGATTTTGAGTTTTTTCGCGACTCTCTCAAATTCTTTTTGATAAACCGTCAAAACTTTTTCATCGATTTTAAATTCCCCGCCTTCTTTCCTGGCCATTTCATGTTTAATTTCAAGATGAATTTTCCCTCGAGAAATCTCGGTTTGAAGAATATTTTTCGCAATTTCTTGTAATTCCAAATTTTTCGTGCCTTCGATTTTTATTTCTAAAAATTTGCTGTTCACGCTCATAATTTTTAGAGCGAATAGATTATTTCCAATTTTTTTATTCAGGCTTGCAAAACCCGTCATACTGTACATTTTTCACCTCTTTTTTGGTTTTTTTATGCTTTCAGAAAATCTATTTTTTCGCCGTATTTTGCCTCGATTTCTTGATTGATTTTGGCTAATTCTGCTGGCTTGTAATTTTTGATTTCCGTGAAAAAAGTTTTTGCTTCATCTCGCGCGAGTTCAATTATCTCGAGATCTTTCGTAATATCGCCTATTCCCAGGTTTAAAAATCCATGTTGATTTTTCCCGAGAAATTCGCCCGGACCGCGCAATTTGAGGTCCGTTTCAGCCAATAAAAATCCGTCGTTAGTTTTAGTCATAATTTCAAGCCTTTGCCTTGAGATTTGTCCCAATTTTTCCGGGACGAGGAAGCAAAAACTTTCGTGAACGCTTCGTCCGACGCGGCCTCGCAATTGATGCAATGTCGAGAGTCCGAATCTTTCCGCATTCTCAATAATCATAACGGTTGCATTCGGAATATTGACGCCAACCTCGACGACTGTTGTCGCTACTAACGCCTTAATTTTATTTTCCGAAAAACTTTGCATTACAGCGTCTTTTTCACTCTGCTTCATTTTTCCATGCAGTAGTCCAATTTCAATATTTTTATCGTCAAAGTACGTTTTTTTCAAGTCTTCGAACATGGCTTTTGCGGCTTTCAGCTCGAGTTTATTTTCCTCGTCGACGGCTGGATAAATTATAAAACCTTGATGTCCGCGTTTTATTTCGTTGATCAAAAACTCAATCGCTTTTCTTTGCGCCGTCACAAAAGTTTTGACAGGATTACGTCCTTCAGGCAGCGATTTTATCGTCGACAAATCCAAATCCCCGTAAATAGACATTGCCAAAGTCCGAGGGATCGGAGTCGCAGTCATGAACAAAATATCCGGATTTTCCGCTTTTTCTCGCAAAAGCAGTCTTTCCCTTACGCCAAATTTATGTTGCTCGTCGATTACGATTAACTTTAAGTCGTGAAATTTTACCGCTTCGCTAAAAACTGCGTGTGTTCCAATGACAATATCAATCTCACCTTTCGCTATTTTTTCTTTTAAAAGAGTTTTGTTTTTTTTCGTCAAACTCCCGGTCAACAGCTCAATTCGCAAGCCTAAATTTCCCGTCAGATTCGCCAGAGTCTCAAAGTGCTGTTTTGCCAGAACTTCCGTCGGCGCCATAAAAACCGTCTGAAACTCATTTTCGCAGGCGAGAAGAATTGCTGGAAGCGCAACCACAGTTTTACCACTTCCAACATCGCCTTGCAAAAGCCTGTTCATTGGCTCTTTTGACATCAAATCTTCAAAAATTTCATTAATCGCTTTTTTTTGGTCTCGAGTGAATGTAAATTGCAAATTTTTTTTGAAAGGCTCAAGCAAATTTTTTTTGAGAATATAATTTTGAGTTTTTTGAGTTTTTTTTATTTTAGAATATTCTTTCATCAGGATGATTTCCAGCAAAAAAAACTCGTTGAAAGCAAGCCGAAAATATGCTTTTTGTTGCTCCTCTTCAGATGTCGAAAAATGTATTTTTTTTAAAGCCTCACCAAAAGACATTAATTCATATTTTTCGCAGATTTTTTTCGGGAGGAATTCCGTGATTTCAAAATTCGGATCATTCAAAACTTGGTGCTGGCATTTCAATATAAACTTCGAGTCAAGTTTTTCCGTCGCGTTATAAATTGGG
Organism: bacterium; assembly: GCA_031551405.1. GTDB lineage: Bacteria > RUG730 > RUG730 > RUG730 > RUG730 > JAVBNQ01. The sequence continues at coordinate 40,502 of JAVBNQ010000012.1, forward strand.
ATTATTCGATTAGAAAAAAGTGGCGCGGAATTTTCGTCATAAATTTCGTAATCCGAGACTATGAATCCACCAAAAGTATTCTCGCCGGTCAAAAAAACAAAATTTTCTTTTTTTAAGTCTTTTTTGAGATAAAAAAGTACGTCGAATTTCCTGCTTAATTTTCTGAACCATTTTGCGGTCAAAGAACCTGTTTTATCTCGAACTAACGCCTCAAAAATAACAATATTATTTCGTGTTTTTGTAAGACTTGTTGCTTCTATTTCTGCGAAGATTGTGGTTTTTTCATTAGGAAGTAGATTGGAAATCGATTTTGTTACACGTCGATCTTCCCAGGTTCGAGGAAAATAAAAAACCAGGTTTTTGATAGAGGTTAGTCCAAGCTCTTGCAAATATTTAAACTTTTGCGGACCAACGCCTTTTAGATATTGCAGTGGTGTATTTAAATCGAAATTTTGCATAAGTTTTCCTGGATTTACAATGAAAATCAGACGTTTATAATATCATATTTTTTGAAAAATTAACCGTTTTTTTTAAAATAAAAATCTGGATTTATAAAGATATTTTGTGTATACTTTCAAGCTAAAAATAGGAGTTTTAAAAGCCAAAAATGCCAAAAAGAACAGATATCCAAAAAATACTGGTGATTGGCTCAGGGCCAATAATCATCGGGCAAGCCTGCGAATTTGATTATTCCGGATCACAAGCTTGCAGAGTTTTATCCGACGAAGGCTATAAAGTAATCTTACTCAATTCAAACCCGGCCACAATTATGACGGATCCTGAGATCGCCTACCGAACTTATATCGAACCAATCAATATTTTTACAGTCGAAAAAATTTTACAGCGCGAAAAACCAGATGTTATTTTGCCAACTCTTGGCGGACAAACTGCTCTGAACGTAGCAGTTGAATTGCACGAAAAAGGGATTTTGCAAAAATATAACGTAGGTTTAATCGGCGCGAACTATGACGTCATCAAAAAAGCTGAAGATCGCAATAAATTTCGAGCGAGTATGCAAAAAATTGGACTTGATCTGCCTGTCAGTGGTTTTGCGTACAACATCGAAGAAGCTGAAAAAATCGCGACGGAGATCGGAACTTTTCCGCTTATTATTCGGCCGAGTTTTACGCTAGGAGGAACCGGGGGCGGAATCGTTTATAATCGAGAAGAATTTATTGAAAAAGTTAATTATGGGCTAAAATGTAGTCCTGTTTCCGAAATTTTGATCGAGGAGTCGATTATTGGATGGAAAGAGTATGAGCTCGAGCTTATGCGGGACAAAAATGATAACGTCGTAATAATCTGCTCGATTGAAAATATCGACGCAATGGGAGTTCACACCGGAGATAGTATCACGGTTGCTCCGATACAAACTTTGACTGACCAAGAATATCAAAAAATGCGCGACGCAGCAATACGAGTAATTCGTGAAATTGGCGTTGAAACTGGCGGATCCAACATTCAGTTTGCAGTAAATCCTGAGACCGGACGTATGGTTGTGATCGAGATGAATCCGAGGGTTTCGAGAAGTTCAGCGCTAGCGTCTAAAGCTACAGGTTTCCCGATAGCAAAAATAGCTGCAAAACTTTCCGTTGGCTATACGCTCGACGAAATCCCAAATGACATCACAAAAGAAACGCCTGCATCCTTTGAACCAACACTGGATTATTGCGTCGTGAAAATCCCGCGTTTTACTTTTGAAAAATTTAAAGGCGCGGAAGATTTACTCGGTATTTCCATGAAATCCGTTGGGGAAACGATGGCTCTTGGGCGCAATTTCAAAGAAGCTTTCCAAAAAGGTTTGCGTTCACTAGAGACTGGATGCTCGGGATTTATTTTTGATAAAATCGAAGGCGAGCTACAAAATATTTTGAAAAAACAACAAACCGAACACGAAAGATTGGTTTTTGAGGAAGATCTAAAAAATTTGCTCGCAAAACCTTCTTCAAAGAGAATTTTTTACATTCGGTTCGCCCTAAAATTGAAATGGAGCATTGAAAAAATTCATGAGATTAGCTATATCGACAAATGGTTTTTGTATCAAATGAAAGAAATCGTCGACCTCGAAAATTGCATAGAAGCAGCCGGACTGAAAATATTTGAAGATAAAGAGCTCGTAAAAAAAGTTAAACAAAACGGTTTTTCCGATAAACAAATCGGAAATATTCTGCAAATTAGCGAAGATGAAGTCAGAAAAAAAAGAGAATCACTAAATATTATTCCTGTATATAAAATGGTCGATACTTGCGCTGCAGAATTTCAGGCTTATACGCCATACTACTACTCATCTTATGACGAAGAAGACGAGTGTTTATGAATTAACTCTAAATCCCGTCATCGTTGTACAAGTTCGTAGACAACTTATTTTTTTGTTTCAAAATTTTTTCCCTATATCGCGAGCATCGGGGCGTCTTTTTCTTTTCGTCCATTTTGCTTTTGGACGAGCAAAAGAAAATGGACAAACTCAACTAAATGTTAGTATTCTGAAAATTGCAGTCTTTGCCTAAAAACTTAAATTTTTTACTTTTCTTTCTCTAAAATTTTATAAATCTGTACTTTTACAATCGTCGTGAAATTTAAATACAAACTGCAACAAAAAATCACGGAGCTAAAATGAACATTTTAATACTCGGAAGCGGAGCAAGAGAACACGCGATCGTTTGGAAACTGCGGCAATCAAAGTCTGTCTCGAAAATTTTTGCGATTCCGGGAAATTCCGGCATTTCTCAACTCGCAGAATGCTGTGATGGAAATATTTTAGATTTTGATTTTTTAAACGAATTTGTTGATGCAAAAAAAATCGATTTGATTTTTCCAGGTCCGGAAGTTCCAATTGTTGCCGGGCTTGTCGACTATTTCGCGGATAAAAAAGTTTTGGTTTTTGGTCCGGACAAACACGCAGCTCAGCTCGAAGGAAGTAAAAGTTTTGCTAAAAATATCCTGAAAAAACATAAAATTCCGACTGCTTCGTTTGAAAATTTTTCATCTCGAGATAAAGCGATTGATTTTATCTCGCGGCAAACAAAATTTCCAATCGTCATAAAAGCCAGTGGACTCGCTCAAGGGAAAGGCGTAATCATAGCCGCAAATCAAGACGAAGCTAAATCTGCCGTTGACGATATTATGTTGAATAAAGTTTTTGGCGAATCAGGACGTGAAATTGTAATCGAGGAATTTTTGGAAGGATTTGAACTTTCGCTGCACGTCATAATGAACGAAAATTCTTACAAAATTTTGCCGTTTTCGCAAGATCACAAACAAGTTTTTGATGACGACAAAGGTCCGAATACCGGCGGGATGGGAGCTTTTGCGCCGTGCCCGCTAGCGAGTCACGATTTGCAAAACAAAATCACAAGCAAAATTTTAGAGCCATTGTTCGCAGCTTTTAAATACGAAAATATAAATTACAGAGGCGTTTTGTATATTGGACTTATGATTTGCGACGGAGAGCCTTTTGTTTTGGAGTTTAATGTGAGATTTGGCGATCCTGAAACCCAGGTTTTGCTGCCACTTTTAGATTTTGATTTTCTCGATCTTATTCTTGCTTCGCTCTCAGGAAATCTCGATAAAACCGGTTTTGCTTTAAAAAATAAGTTCGCGATCGGAATCACGTGTGCAGCAAAAGGTTATCCCGGCGACTACGAAAAAGGCAAAACTATTCGAGGATTGGAATCGATAAAAGATGCAGAAAACGACGAGATTTTGGTTTTTCAAGCTGGAGTGAAAATTAACGAAAAAAACGAAACAATCACAAATGGCGGCAGAGTTTTGACTTTTACAGCTCTGGGAAATACTCTGAAAGATGCAGGTGAAAACGCTTACGAAAATATAAAAAAAATCGGTTTTGAAAACATGCATTTCCGTCGAGATATTGGAAAAAGGAAAGAACTTGAAAAATTTTGCAAATAAGTTCGGAGTTTGAATGGAAACAAAAATTAAAATAGCACTTGTTTTTGGTACAAGGCCTGAGGCGATAAAGATGGCGCCTCTCGTCATAAAAATGCGACAGGACAAAAATTTTGACGTAAAAGTGATTGTGACTGCGCAGCATCGTGAAATGCTGGATCAAGTAATGCAAATTTTTGATATAAAAGCTGACTATGATTTAAATATCATGAAAAGCTCACAAACTTTGTATGACACGACGATAAATGTTTTGTCCGGAATAGGCGAGATTTTGCAAAAAGAAAAACCAAATCTTTTGCTTGTTCATGGAGACACGACGACAACTTTTGCGGCTTCTCTGGCGGCTTTTTACGAAAAAGTGCCGGTTGGTCACGTCGAGGCCGGGCTTCGTTCTTTTGACAAGCAAAACCCATTTCCGGAAGAGATCAATCGAGTTTTGACTGATGGAATCAGCGAACTTTATTTTGCGCCGACGGATTTGTCTGGGAAAAATTTGTTGAAAGAAGGGAAAAAAGCAGAAACGATTTTTGTGACAGGAAACACAATTATCGATGCACTTCTATATATTTCAAAAAAAACTTATGCGCCGAAAATTTTAGAGAAACTTGACGGCAAAGAATTTATTTTGGCGACGGTTCATAGACGAGAAAATTGGGGCGAGCCTATCAAAAATATTTGCGAGGCTTTTAGTCTCATCACGCAAAAAACTGATCTCAAGATTTTGTTCCCGGTTCATCCGAATCCAAACATTAAAAATGTCGTCTATGAAATGCTTGGAAATAACGAGAACATAATTTTGGCTGAGCCGTTTGAATACGTCGAGCTAGTGTCTATTCTTAAAAAAGCAAAACTTGTTTTGACAGATTCCGGCGGACTTCAAGAAGAAGCGCCGTCGTTAGGAAAACCGGTTTTAGTCCTAAGAAAAACTACGGAAAGGCCGGAAGCTATTGAGAAGGGAACCGCAAAACTCGTTGGGAATGGAACCTCTGAAATCGTATCAGAAGTTTTGAATCTCGTCAATAACGCTGACTTGTACAAAAGAATGGCAAACGCGATTAATCCGTATGGTGATGGAAAAGCTTGTGATCGAATAATTAAAGCAATAAAATTTTGGGCAAAACTTCAGAATGCGAGGCCGCAAGATTTTGGAAATTAATTTTTGGTTTGCTAGGAAAACTATGTTGCAAAAAATTTTCCTATTTTTTTTGGTTATTCTCACCTTAAAAGCTGCACTTTTTTGTTCCCCATTCCACTCGAAAAACCTACAAAACATAAAAGATTTAATTCACAATCGCGAGTTTAAAAAAGCAGAAATTCTTGTGCTTGACAATATCCAATGCGATTACAAATTATCGATCAATTATGTTTTTCTTAGCGAACTTTATTTTGAGAAACAAGATTATGCCAAGACGAGACAAAGCCTCATAAAAGCCTTAAAACACACAGAAAACAGAAAATTCCGAGCCTTAATCAACAACAAGATTGCTAATGCTTATTTGGCGCAAAATGAGAAATATTTGGCATTAAATATTTTGAAAGAGGCAATCCTGAAAAATGAGGTAAATTATGAAACATTTGTAAATTGTGGATTTATTTATGAGGAACTGGGGGCTTACGAAGATGCAACGCAAATGTACAAACAAGCGTTTGAGATAAATTCCAATGAGATTTATATAAACAAAAAGCTTGGAGTTTTGGCTGAAGTAAGATTTGATTATGAGGAGGCGATAAAATATTACAAACGAGTTCTAGAAATAAATAAAAATGATTCGCATACTTCTTATAAATTGGCATGTTTATATTGTAAAACTAACGAGACCGATAAAGCAGTTTCGATCCTCCTAGATTTGCACAAAAAAATTGTAAATTCTTATTACAGCTTAATTTTGGGAGATATTTATTACAGTAAAGATCTTTTTTATGAAAGCGCTAAAGAATATAGAAAATTTGTTTTACATAAGCCAGACGATAAATTCGCGTATCTTTCGTTATATTTGGCTTTTTTGAAGTTAAAGGACAAGGAAAAAATTGAACTTGTGAAAAATGAAATTATAAAAAAATTTTCTAACGATATAAAATTTATCGAACAAGTCAAAAAATTAGAAAATTTTTATTTACTAGATAATTGTGGAACGTGAGGAGTTTCTGAGAGGAAATACATTGCCGTATTTCCTCTCAAACTCAAGTGTCTACGCCGCAGCGCTCAGTTTTTGTAGTGTTTTTTCATTGATTTTATTAGCTTCGATTTCTCTCTTAAATAGCTTCCTTAGCCTGATTCCCATCTCTATCACTTTCGCTTTTGCAGTTCCTAACATTGTTTCAT